>JALCBP010000015.1:0-46028 GCA_028066355.1 Pirellulales bacterium | reverse complement strand
TTGACAGGCCTGCCCGAAGACGATCAAAAATGCCGGGACGAGTGGAGTCATCTTGCTCTTCTTCACTCGTTGATGAATCTGGTGAGGATTTTCCGAATCGAAATAATGCCATGGTTTTTTTAATGTTGACAGAAAAACAGGAACAGGAAAATGGGGATTGATCGCCTGAACTAGGCGTCAGTTGGGTGTGATTCTTCTTGGATTGTCTGCTGAAGCAACTCTCGATCATCGAGGCATCGCCCAAGTATTCCACTCACGAATGGAGCCGAATTGGCTGAGCCATACCGACGTGCCAGTTCAATGCCTTCATCAACAACAACTGGACCAGGTGTATCCGAGCAGCCAAGTTCAAACACAGCCAGACGCAAAACGGCACGATCTGTTGATGCCATCCGGCTTACTCTCCAATGTTCGGATCGCTGATTGAGAAACTCATCAATCTGCTTCAGGTGTTCAGAGACACCTTCGATAAGGGCTTTCGAGAAAACGACCGAGGCCGAATCCTTAAGCCTTGCATACAAAAAAGGCTTGTAATCTATGGATGCAGCTGAGGGGTTAAGATCAAACTGATACAGTACTTGAAGCGAAATTTCACGGGCACGACGGCGAGTCGACATAGTTAAGCAGTCCGGACAAATAAATGAAAATCGAAATTTAGAACCGTGAGTATAGTGGAGACCTACAGAACGATGATTTACTTCTTCGTTAGATCATCTAACAGATTCATCATGGCAATGGCAGCCTCAGCACATTCCTCGCCCTTATTGCCAACATTGCCACCTGCCCGCGCCTCAGCCTGACTCTGCGTCTCACAGGTTAGCAATCCAAAGAGAACAGGAACTCCGTGCTGCCGGCCAACACGCTCCACACCGTTGGCAACCGCTGTGTTGATATGTTGATCATGCGTTGTCTCGCCTCGAATAACGGCACCTAGACATAGCACTGCTGCAAATCTACCACTCTTAGCAAGTGCTGAAGCAGAGAGTGGCAACTCGAAAGCACCTGGGACTTCTGCTATTTCGATTCGGTCGGATGAAACACCAGCTACGTTGAGCCGTTCAACGGCTCCGTTCACCAGCCGACCAGTGATTGCCTCGTTATATTTCGAAACGGCAATAGCAACACACACACCGTCTGGTGCAGAGGCAGTTTGCAAAGAATACGTCTTGCAGCCTGTAACTGCCTCACTTTGCTCAACAGATTGTGGCGAAACCCGCATAGTTGCCTCAAGACTTCAGACTTTGCAGAAACTCATGATTTGAGCTTGTTTTCGACAGACGATTGATGAGTAACTCCATTGCATCAGGTGGGTTCATTTCACTGAGTACTCTTCGCAGAACGCTTGTGCGACGGAATTCATCACCGTCTAGAAGCATTTCCTCACGTCGAGTGCCAGAACGATTGATATCAATTGCGGGGTATATGCGTTTATCTACTAAACGACGATCAAGAACAATTTCAAGGTTGCCGGTCCCTTTAAACTCTTCAAAAATCACATCGTCCATTTTACTTCCTGTGTCAACAAGAGCAGTTGCCACAATCGTTAGTGAACCGCCCTCCTCCACTCTTCGGGCACTCCCAAAAAACCTTTTTGGCCTTTGTAATGCATTGGCATCGACACCACCGGAAAGAATTTTTCCTGAGTTTGGCACCTCAGAATTCCAGGCTCTTGCAAGACGCGTAATCGAGTCGAGAAAAATAACAACGTCTTTCCCGTATTCAACAAGCCGCTTTGCCTTCTCAATCACCATATCAGCCACTTGAACATGTCGACTTGTATTTTCATCGAACGTCGAACTGATTACTTCACACCCTGGCCCCTGCACATGGCGCTCCATATCAGTGACTTCCTCTGGCCGCTCATCAATCAGGAGCATAAAGACGAATGCCTCTGGATAGTTTTCCAAAACTGCTTTTGCCATCTTCTGCATCAGAATTGTTTTTCCGGCACGAGGAGGACTCACGATAAGCCCTCTCTGACCAAATCCAATCGGAACAATCAAGTCAACGATTCTTGTCGACAACTCTTCCGTAGTCGTCTCCATTTGTATTCTTTTGTCCGGATGGAGTGGCGTGAGATCATCGAAGATCACATTGCTTGAAATGCGTGCAGGATCGTCCCCGTTAATTGCTTCAATACGAAGCAGCGCAAAATAACGCTCCTTTTCTTTGGGCGGCCGAATCTGTCCGGCGACACTCATGCCATTGCGAAGACCAAAGCGTCGTATCTGACTCGGCGAGACGTAGATATCGTCGGGACATGCCAAGTAGTGATAATCCGGACTCCGCAAGAAACCAAAACCGTCTGGTAGAATCTCGAGCGTCCCCTCACCAAACATAAGCCCGTTAAGTTTTACTCGTTCCTTCAGAATCTTAAATACAAGATCGTGCTTTTTATCCCCCGCGCTTTCTGCAATTTTTTCCGACCGAGCTAACTCAATAAGTTCTGCCATTGAGAGCTTTTGCAATTCAGCAATGTTTGTATCAGTCTGCTTAAGCAGGTCATAACGCTCACGTACTTCCAGATCATCATTGTCAACCTCTGACGCAATCTCCTCTGCGATCGATAGCGGTTTGTCATCAGAGACTGCTGATAGATCTTCCGAGGCGTTGTCGTTGTCTGACATCATTCTTCAACTCTCGAAATGAGACTTGCTTCGCAACGGTGGCAACTGCTGGAGAATCCAGAACCGTGTTAGGTTTTCTCGTTACAGTTTGTTGGAAGCAAACCAATGGAAGGGTGTGAGGCGGGAATCGAGACTTGTATTCAGGAAGACCCGCTTATAAGTTCCTCCCAAATTCTCTCGATCTCTCGCCTAGTATAGGCAATATCGCCTGATGTATCCACGGTTGAAATCGATGGAAAAGAGGACGTGTCATCTGAAAACCCTTGAGTCCACGCTTCTTCTCGTGCGGCAATCTGTGCGGTAGAAAGCCCACGTACAGCTAATCGCTGATGCCTCACAGAATCCTCGCACTCGAGCCAAATGAGCAGATCGCAACGATTATGCAGTCCCCCCTGCACCAGCAACGGTACATCAAGCACCACAACCGTGTCTCCAACTTCGGAGTCAACTTCTTTATGGCCAATTGCACGGAGCCGGTCCTCGAGCCCACTTCGAACTCTCGGATGAATAATCTCCTCAAGATCCTTCAGGGCATTTTTTTGTTCTGGTTGACTACCGAATACACATTCCGCCAAAAGAGAACGGTCAACCTCACTGCCAACGAAGACACTGTTACCAAAACGCGCTCGGATCTGCCCCTGAATGTCCCCATTCTTCAGTGCATCGTGCGTCAACGCATCAGCATCGATAACAACGGCACCATGATGCCGCAATAAATTGGAAACTGTTGTTTTCCCTGCACCAATTTTGCCAATAAGGCCCACTACAGTCATTCAGATGACCTTTATTTTTGACAATCAGCCCATGTTGATCCCGTCTGCACCGAAACCTCCAACGGCACTTTGAGGTCCATAGCAGTTCCCATTTCATGTACAACAAGTGACTGAAGAGATTCATATTCGGCATTTGGATATTCAAAAAGCAACTCATCATGAATCTGTAGCACGAGAAATGATGACAACTTTTCATTAGCAAGTCGTCGATCAACTTTCAGCATTGCCAGTTTAATGAGATCTGCCGCGGAACCTTGCACGACGGTATTCACTGCAGTTCGTTCCGGCAAGTTAAGTGCGAAGACACCCCCTGCCCCGCGCCGCCCATCGTAATCACGAACACCATCTATTGCCCGCCGTCTTCCCAACATTGTCGCAACGCCTCTCTCAGCACGGCACCTATCAAGCACCTCATCCATGAACTGAGATGCTCCTTCAAATTTTTCGAAATATGCAGTGATGAATTCTGCCGCCTCGGGCTGGGAAATCCCAAGTGACTTCGCTAGCCCAAACGCTGACTGCCCATAAAGAATCCCAAAGTTGACGGCCTTGGCTGTCCGCCGCATTTCAGAGGTTACTTCCTCCGATTCCACCTCGAAGACGGCCGCTGCTGTTCGAGTGTGAATATCCTCTTCGTTTTGAAAAGCTGCAAGCATTGCTTCATCGCCAGAGAGATGCGCAAGAATACGAAGTTCAATCTGCGAATAATCCGCAGCTAGAAATTTCCATCCCTTCTCTGCCGGCTGAAAAGCAGACCGAATCTGCTGGCCCTCCACAGTGCGAATCGGAATATTTTGAAGATTTGGTTCACTTGAACTGAGTCTTCCTGTAGCCGTAACCGTCTGATTAAACGTCGTGTGAATCCGGCTCGTTCGTGGATCAACGAGAAACGGAAGTGCATCAACGTATGTACTTTTGAGCTTCGAGTACTTGCGATGCTGCAACAGTTTGGCTGGCAGTTCATGAAGAGACGCGAGTTCTTCCAGTACTTCGGCATCCGTGCTCGGCCCCGTCTTTGTTCGCTTGACCACAGGAAGCCCTTGTTCCTCGAACAGGACCGTTCGAACTTGCAGTGGTGAGGAAAGGGAGAATGCATGCCCAGCCAATTCATGTGACTCTTCTTGAAGACTCTTTATCTTCGACGAGTAATCTTCTGACAAATCAGAAAGCAGTTCGGTATCTACGCGGACGCCACGACTCTCCATGCCAGACAAGACTTCCGCCAGCGGCAACTCCACGTCGGAAAAGAGAGAACTGAACCCCCCCATCTCAATTTCCTTCGAAAGTATCTCAACAAGCGACGCAACACTGTGGCAAGAAGACGCGGCCTGCTCCGCCGTCTGAGGTGCATCCTGAATGTGAGTTATCGATGAATCCATATCCGCAAAACGGGCAAGAAGGTCAGCAAGTCCTTGATTCCGCTGCCCCGCGTCAAGGAGATGGCCGGCAATCAATGGGTCGAATTGCAAGCCAACCAGTTCAACTCCAAGCCGAGACAACGCAACTACCTGTCGTTTGAGGTCATAGCCAACCTTGGGTAGCCGGGAATCAGACAATATTTCCTGAATTGCTTTCGAGGATGTCACTTGCTTCGCAGAAAACCAGACACTCGGCTGAGTATCTGACTCTGTGTGGGCAAGAAGAGCGAGCCCGGTAACCTCTGACCACACTGGCGGCGATCCAGCTTTACTTCGACTTTGTGCTGCAGATTCAGTTACAGAGACAATCAGAAACCCGCCAGTTGATAGACTTTCTCGCAGCTTTTTCACGGCTGATGTTACTGCAGAAGCCTTTGCCGGGAGCAACGGAGCAGGATAGCTCGAATGCCCCCCATCGCTCTCGTCACCAAGCGAGAAGAGCCCCTGACCTTTAGATTCTGTGGGCTTCGCCACAGTTGTCTTTCCACCAGAAAGGCTTTGCACTTTTTTCACAAGTGTCTTAAATCCCAGCTGCTGCAGGAACTGGATAAGTGGCTCGGTATCAGGACGTTGAACAACCGCTGCTCCCCATGGAATCTCGATTGGCGTGTTGAGCTCTAGCTGTATGAGACTTCGTCCCTGTCTCGCAGTGTCTCCATGCAGCGCAATGTTCTCTTGACGTTTTTTACCTTTGACTTCGTCGCATCGAGATAAAATTTCCTCAAGAGTCCCGAACTGCTGTAGCAGACTAGACGCAATCTTTGGGCCAATACCTGGGATGCCTGGCACATTATCAACTGCATCGCCGACAAGTGATAAATAGTCAACAACCTGATCGGGCCGTATCCCCCAATCCGCCAACAACTCGGCCTCACCAACAAAGGCATTATTCCGCAGATTCAGAAGTCGAACATGTGGCCCAAGAAGCTGCCGAGCATCTTTGTCTGATGTAACAAGCGTACATTCACCTCCAGCAGAAACCGTTTGCACTGAAACCGTGGCAAGAACATCATCAGCTTCATAGCCAGCAAGCTCAAGGCAGGGAACACCAAACACCTCCAACAATTTCTTTACAAGAGGTATCTGCGGAACAAGATCAGCAGGCATCTCCGAACGTGTTGCCTTGTAAGCCTCAAATTGCTTATGGCGAAACGTCTGCTCCGGCGTATCAGATGCACAAAACAGATAGTCTGGCTTTTTCTTTTCAATGATATCGATCAGATCACGAGTGAGACCGAATACTACTGAGACCGGCGTGCCTTCAGGGCTGCTCATTTCAGGCAAGGCATGAAAAAGTTGATAGACGCGCGAAAAGAGGTCAATAACCCAGACTGCCTGCCCAGAAAGATCGAGTTCGTTTTGAGGTTTTGTTTGTGCCATAACGTGGTGAATAGATGATACCACCCCAAAGACCACTTCGACCATACACCAGGCAAGAACAAAATACATGCGTCAGGCACACAAGCTGCAAGTGATTATTCTTGCAAAGACGAAGCAACCAATGGGTCATTATGGGGCTTTCCAATAACCCGCCCTGCTAGTCGCCGCTTGGTGGCTCGTATTCAAAGTCCTTCCACTTCATCGCACGTCGAAAGGGCTCGATCCGCAGAATAACTTCACCGTCCTGAAAAATACGGACCGTGCCGCTCGTTTCGCTCACAGCCACAGCCACACTTTTTGTTCTACGTGTAATTGCCGCTGCCGCCCAATGCCTTGCCCCAAGACCTTTCGCTACAGACACACTTTCTGCCGATGCATCGATATAGCGAGCTGCTGCTTCAATTGTTCCATCGGCACTGACAATAAACGCACCGTCAAGCTGTGCTATTTCCTTCAACCCCTCACGAACCCGACCATCATTCAGCTTTCGTTCGCCGCGATTGTAACCACGGACTGGATCAAATCCTGTGGAGTGACTGGACTGAATAACCTTCCGAGCATCGCCGACAACAAACAGCGTGCCAACAGGTTTCCCTTCACGGCCCTCGCGACCAATCTCAACAGCCATATCGACTACAACTTTGAGCGTCTCAAGAGGTACTTTCGTATCAAGGTTCCGTAAATCACGACTTGTCAACTGGCCAAGATGCTCCGTTAACCGCAACACACTTACAGAGTCAACCGTGCCTGCCTCAAACCCACTGTAAGCAGCAACAACTTGAGATTCGGGGCCAATTTTGTCTTCAGCGACACATTCTAGAAGTGCTTGAGTCAACCTCTCGTGGACGGGTAGACCAGTCACATCTATCATCACTCGCCCCATACCCTGCTCTGTAACGCCCATGAGATGTGATTCATCGTCCGAGGCTATCAAAACTGTTTGCGTACCAAGCAAGTCACGAAGCCTCGCCCAATCAAGTCGTTGCTCTACAACCAAAAGTAATGCCGCCGAATTAGTCACATCGACGAGGTGCGATGCGGCTTCAAGAATTTGTATCAGCTGTTGAGAGAGTGCAAGCGTACTCATGGCTGCTTAGCGAGAAGGCTGGAAAATTCACGCCGTATGAATTTCTTAATAGAAAGGTACGCGCGACTCGCTTTGCATTCAAGAAAGGCGGTTTACAGCCGAGTCTTATCATCGTCCGGCAGCGTCGCCTGGCGAATTTCTTCATCAGACTGGGCTACCTCGACCGTTGCGGCAGCTTTCATGGGACCGGTAAAAGCAACAACGTTCCCCGGCATCACCACTCCCCACACCCGCTCCTGATAGATGGACAATGCGTGCAATGCGTGCCCAAGCGGACCGTCCTTCCAGTTGCGTCCGGGCTCTCGTGCAAGCGCAGTGGCGATAAACTCAGTGGCGGCAATAATACGATTCTCATAGAGCTTTTCTTGATCGAGAGAGGCAACAAGCCATTCCAAAATATGACCGGTCGTTTGAACTTTTCGATCAATATCGTCCTCTCGGTTGTCAGGATATTTAAACCACTCCGTACTGAAAGAACCGTCTCTGTTCTGAAGACGTCGAAGAGTCAGATACTGATACTCTCGAACATATGTATTGGCACGCTGATACACTCCGTCGAGCCGGCCCGTTGCTTTCAGTCGCCGCTGACAACCATAGGCAAGACTAAAAAGACGATGCGTACCACCGCAGGGAGCTGTTCTGATTGGCTGGCTAATTTCCTCCTGCATCAAACGCTCAAGTGACCACACTTCTCCGTCACTACTCCGCCAGACAGCATCCGTCGGCAGATAATGAGCAAGCCCGATCAATGCGAACGTTAATTCTGTCCCGGAACGACAGTTCAGCTTTTCATCTTCGATAAGATCTGCAACTGTAAAATTCTTCCCACCAAGTAAAAGGGGTGACTTCGCGGAGACTCGACACTGCGCGAGAATTGCAAGGTACTGAGCCGAATGCCCCTGCAGGCCAACCCCGTACAAAGCGTGTGGTCTTTCATCACGCAGAGTTAGCATGACTTGGCCCCGACATCGGCCGCCAGAGTTCATCCACCCAATTGCATTCACCAACTCCCCTCGTGGGCCACCAACGCGTATCTTTGTGGGAATACCAAAACCAACAAACCCATGCATGATCTCCCACGGGCTATGGTGTGCAGTATTCATCGGCCTGCGTTGATAGGTCGCAAGGGTCTGAGCAATCCTTACTCGGAGGCGCTGAAGTCTCGCAGACTTCGGTGGCATTGCCCCAATCGGCTTCTTACTTGCATATGGGTTTGATGATGCCGAGGTTGCACGAATGGGAATTGACTTTGCTCCATCACCATTAACTATCGAGGAAACAGCCAACTTCTCTTTGATTACAGCCAACTCCAGTTCATCGAAAATGGGTTCGTAGTTCGGCTGCTCATTAGATTCGTACTTTGGGTCTAAAGCAGTTCGCGCAACATGCTCACCAACGGCCTGAATTGCTTCACCAAAGCGAACAAAGGCTTCCCAATCATATTGGACTTTTGACGTAGAGGTTTTTTTCACCTCTTTCATTTGGAGACCAGTGAGCTTTTTTTTGACCGCTTGCTTTTCAGCAACTGTTGGTGGCCTTGGTACCGGTACGGTGATAAGTTGGGGGGTTGGCTCATTCGGGCGGAGCAGCCTATCAAGAAATCTCCCAGAACGTGGAGTAGCTGCAAAGCTCAACCCCTCGACAAAAATAATACAGATAAGAGCACCAAGTATAAGCGCAGCTGTCAGGAACCGCTTTCCATCTCGACTCAAGCCGAAACACTTCTGACATCGAAGAGATTCGGGTCCATTACGGCGAGCGAGATCTTTTTTCACATCAATAACAGGAGGGGGATTTGCCACAGTATTCGCGTCAAGTTGAGGATTCGATTCGTAAAGCATCCGTCACTCCACAGACATTCTGTGGCACACCTGACGCAAGCCCCATCACTGCATCAACACGTTGAAATCCCTTATACCCACCCGCCAAATGGGATCGGGAAACCCAAAAGGGAAACTTCCGTCGACACAGATACGGTGATTATCGGCCGTAACCAATCAGGAAAGCGGCTAGCAACCAGAGGCCGAAAGAAACTCTACATTCTCTACAACCAGAAAACTCGAAGATCTTTCTCTAATTTCTTTCTAAAGTAATTTGCACGAGAGAATCAATTCTAAATTTAAGCTAGATTTCAAGGCTTCCACTAGATTTCAAGGCTTCCATGTTGTTTCGACAACTGCAGATAGAAATTGTGAATGAGCAATTCCTCGCGGGATACTCACTTGAATCAGAATTTTCTTTATTTTTTTGCTGTTCAACCCTAGAAAATTTGCCGCACTAGAAAATTTGCCGCCAAACTTCAGCAACCGACCATTCTTCGCGATAGGCGGAAGGATCAACCGCCCATTCACGCCACTCATTCACGTCATTCCCTAGATCGCGACCACTAACTTCCTTGAGTGACGCCACCGCTCGAAATTGAACTGCGGGGTCAGGTGCCTCAAGTGCTTCCGCCAGCACCGGTATGGCAGCTTCGTTACCAAGAGCACCGAGATCTCGTATGGCGTGTAGTCGTACGTCAACGTCGTCATCACTCCGGAAGCAATTTGCGAGATGTTGAACTGCTTCATCTCCTCCAATCTCAAGCCAGGCATCACAGGCGGCAATTCGAACGAATGCATCTGGATCATCGAGTCCGCCTATGCAGATAGCACGCGAGGATGGATTGTCGAACTCAGCACACAGACGCAGGATTTCAGCTCTCACTCGAGGATCGTGTTCGGCCAACATTTCATTTACAAGTTCTCTGGAAAACTCTGCTTGCGCATCAGAACCAGCACCTCTTGATTCTTTTGCGTTTAGTCGCAGCTCTTTAATTCTTTGGTCTGCGTTAAGCCCATACTTTTCTTTTTCAATTGCAGCCTGTTGCGAATCCATCCAAGGCAAGGAGCTTGCACAGCCACCTAAAAAACAGCTGAGCAAACATCCAGTCAGCAGAGCTGTGCATTTCATAGTTTTCTCAACAGACAAGGTACGACTCTGAAACAGGCATAGTGGCATTGTGTAAAAAGTCCTCTGGGACACAGAGTGTGAAAATTGATACTATTCAACAGGGAAAATACTCATTTACTTGAGGCAAAACCAACACCAAAGCGGCCTAGCCAACCAGAAAAAAGGCGACCTCTTTTACCCAGACCGCCGTGACGCTGGTACTTCTGCTATGCGATCTCACAATAAAAACTCGAGTGAAGAATGAAGCCCTACGGTACAGTAGACGTCCACCTTTACATCTCAACTCCGGTCATACCGTCTAATGAATAAACGCTGTTTCTTCATTCATTTGGCACCTGTTGTTGTTGCTACCTTCATATCGCAGGTTCATTCGTCGGGACCTGCACTAGCGGAAGAAACTGCTTGCGTAATCAGGATTACTCAAAAGACTCTTGGAGGCGAACAAACACTATGCGGAAAACTTCTGGTAGAAGCTCAAGACGGCAGCCTTCTACTCGAAGACAACCAACAGGTGCTTCACGTTATTCCTGGAGAAGATGTTACCCATCGTGAAATCCTCGATGAACCCCAAGAACTGACACCAAAAGAACTAGGACAGAAAATCGTAGCCGAACTTCCAGATGGGTTTACATTTCTCACGACTCGACACTATCTAATTTGCTATGACACCTCGCCCGGATATGCCCGCTGGTCAGCCGCCCTACTTGAGCGGCTCTTCAGCGGCTTTCATGCTTTCTGGTCACAGTCTGGACTTGACGTAATACAGCCAGAACGACCCTTAATAGTCATTATTTTTTCTGATCGTAAAGACTATGAACGTGCAGCCAAGAGCGAGGTCGGAGATGCCTCCCACAGTATTGTGGGTTATTACAACCAACTGACAAACCGGATTACGACCTACGACATTACAGGAAGCGACTCAACGAATACCAAAGCGAGTCAGTCCTCTCACTCAGTTGGGGCTAAGATTTTGAAAAACCCTCGTGCTTCAAGCCTTGTCGCAACACTCGTTCATGAAGCAACTCATCAACTTGCGTTCAATGCTGGGCTACACATTCGGCTTTCTCCAACTCCTGTCTGGCTGAGCGAGGGCATTGCAACATACTTTGAAACACCCGATCTCACGAATTCCCGTGGCTGGCGATCGATCGGCGCTATCAACCCACCGCGACTAGAGTTGGTGGTTCGCCAATTTACACCAGGCCTTTTAACGCGGTTAATCACGGATGACAAGCCCTTCCGTACCCCAGAAGAAGCACTCGTTGCCTACGCACACGCATGGGCCTTCGTCTCGTTTCTGGCAACCATGAAAAAAGATGCTTTTTGTTCATACATCTCACAATTTAAGAGCAAATCGCCACTTGTAGAAGACTCGGCAGCAGACCGACTAGCTGGTTTTAAAACTGCATTTGGCAAAACTCCAGACGCTCTCGAGCCGGAACTTATTCGGTACATAAATTCACTCGCTCGGCGAAAACGCTAATATTTAGCTTCGACCAAAACAGCCAAACCCGTATAGTTTGGCTTGATTTGGTGGCCTCTTGCCTTCGCCATCCGCATGAACCCTACAATCGTTCACTGGCTCGATCCCACGTGGAAATCTGGTCGAAGACACCACCGGATTGTGCTAAGGATAGTGTTTTTTTTCGATAGTCATGTTCGCAAATCGAGCCACATGAATTTCCTCAACAAAACAGACTGAACGATAAGAAAATGGCTAAGAAACGAGAAGGTCCTGTTCAGGCTCTTACGATTGCGCTGATTATCTTTGTCATGTGCACCTTTGTTTTGGCAGTAACGACCTATGTCTTCTATGCCCAAAATGAAGATAACAAGGTTGCGAAGAAAGAGGCTGACAATGCAGCAAATGAAGCACGACAGAGCCTCGCAACAGCTGAACAGGCCCAGAAAGACCTGCTGGAATCAAGAATTGGTGTTAACGAAGGTGACTCTATTGATGCCGTCGATAAAGAACTAGCAAGTCTCCAAGACAAGGTAAAGAAATACGGTGGCGATGGAAACACCACTCCAACATACCGCGGAATTATCAAAACGCTTGATAAGGCACTCGTGAACAAAGACTCCACGAATAAAACTCTTGAGGCAAACATTCGAGACCTTGAATCTGATCTGGCCGCATCGCGTGCTTCGTTAGATGAAAAAACCGAGTCTCACAACTCTGCCATTGATGAGAAGCAAAAAGAACTTGCCAGAGTTTCCCAAGAGAGCAAAAAGTGGCAGGACGAATTCACTGAAAGGTATCAGGCCTCCATTCAAGAAATAGAAAACGAACGAGCTGAAAAAGAACGATTAATTGCCCTCGAAGATCAGATAAAAAAATTCATACTTCCATCATTGAGTGCTGAGTCACAGCAAAAGTACAAAGCAGCCCAAGACGACCCTGCATCACAATTACAGATAATTGCTGAGGAACTCAACGAACAGATAGCGGCAATTAAGAAAAAAAACCAGGTCCTCGGCTACATGCGAATTGCAGATCAACGAGTTATCGATTACATCCACTCGTATATCAAAAACAGTCTGCCGGAAGATCGTGTTGAAGGATTTGACGGAACAGTAGTTGTCGTTAATGAACTAGAACAAACCGTCGTTATCGCATTTCCTCAAACATACTCCCTTCGAATAGGAACTATTTTCTCCGTCTATAATCCAGGTGAACATCTTCCGCTAACGTCTTCAAAAAAGGCCCTCGTCGAAATAGTTTCTAAAGACGACAGCAAAAGAACTGCACGCGGCAGGGTATTGCGCGGCTCGAACTTTGATCCAGTCCTTAAGGGAGACGCCGTAGCAACTAATCTTTGGAGTCCTCTGATGCCTCTGCAAGTAGTACTTGCTGGCCACATACAGCTTGACCAAGACTCTGCAACCGACGACGAGGACTTGAAGGAATTAATCGAAAATGCTGGCGGCACTGTTACTGACCAGGTTAGTTACATGACAACATTTGTAGTTGACGCTGGAATGCCAAATCAGCAAGAACAAGATGACGAATATCGAGAACAGAAGCGGCAGCGACAAGCCATACTAGATAGAGCAAAAGAGCTAGGTATCAAAATCCTCAACACAGACAGATTCCTCGAAATGTTTGGTCTCGAAGAAAACTACTTCGACGCTGACCATCTTGTTACGCCCACCCCGTGACCACGGTGCATATCAGAGCCGGTTTCATTAGCAACTTTTGTTGCGCACGACTAATCGTGTAATATTTTCTAATACCGGGCGCAGTCTGGCTGCTCAGTTCATGTAGGCACAAAACCTTCCTGCGTCTAACGCGAAAATTCTTGAGGATTACCACGATGCATAATCGCTCATATAGACAAAAAAATTTTGCAACACTTTTGCTCGTGATTACTGTACTGCCATTTCTCTATCCAGCAGCACTCAACTCTGCCTCTGGCAACGATGCCTCCAGTAAAATTTTTGATGGCAAATCACTCAATGGATGGGAAGGCGACCAGAAACTCTGGCGAGTCGAAGATGGTGTACTTATTGGCGAGACGACAACACCATTAAAGCAAACGACTTACCTCATCTGGCGTCAAGGAACTGTTGACGACTTTGAACTTACCCTTTCCTACCGAATTACCGGCGGTAATAGTGGTATTCAGTACCGAAGCCAGGATCTAGGTGGTTTCCATGTCTCTGGATACCAGGCTGACATGGAATCAGGGAAAAACCATAGCGGGATTCTCTACGAGCAAGGTGGCCGAGGAGTCGTCACAAAACGAGGTGAAAGAATCACTGTCAATGAGGCTGGAGGCAAAGAACACGGCCAGCCTGTTGGCACAAGCACGAATCTGCAGTCTGCGATTAAAAGCGACGATTGGAATCAGTACCGAATTATTGCTCGCGGTAATCGGCTCCAACACTACATCAATGGATTGTTGATGTCGGAAACAACCGACAATGAAAAAGAAAAACAATCATTGAGCGGGATACTTGCCTTTCAACTTCATGCCGGACAGCCCATGAAGGTTGAATTCAAAGACATTCATCTGAAACGTCTTCGGTTAACGGACGGCCGCAAGAAACTGCTTTTACTAGCGGGGCGTCCCAGCCATGCTCAAGGAGCCCATGAGTTTAGGGCAGGTTGCCTCCTCTTTCAAAAATGCCTCGACAAGTCAATCAGCGAGAAATTAGTCACATCTGTATACACGAATGGTTGGCCAGAAGACCCAACCGCTTTTGATAATGCTGATGCAATTCTCCTGTTTTCTGATGGTGGCAAGGGGCATCCTGTCATTCAGAGTAATCGACTTGCACAAATTGATGCCCTAGCAAAACGTGGCGTTGGAGTAGCGTGCCTTCACTACGGTGTTGAAGTCCCTAAAGAAAAGGGCGGCCCAGAATTTCTTAATTGGATCGGTGGCTTTTTTGAGACAGATTGGTCAGTCAATCCTCATTGGACGCTTGTCGAAACAGAACTAGCCCAAAATCATCCTATCTGCTCCGGTGTGAAACCATTCGAGATCAATGACGAGTGGTACTACCATATGCGGTTTCGTGAACCCAATGATCAAGTCGTTAGCATCCTTACTGCCATTCCACCTGACAGCACAAGAGAACGGCCCGATGGCCCTCACAGCAACAACCCAACCGTTCGGTCACAGAAAGGAAGTCGTGAAGTTCTCGCCTGGGCTTATGAGCGACCTGACGGTGGCCGTGGCTTTGGATGTACCGGCGGTCATTTTCATAAAAATTGGTCAAACAATGACTTCCGTACTCTTATACTAAACGCACTGGTTTGGACGACTGGACTCGATGTGCCTGAAAAGGGCATCTTGTCATACGTCTCAGATACTGACTTAACAAAAGACCTCGACCCCCCACCCCCACCACGAAAGAAGAAGCGACCAGCACGGCAACCTGTTCCTTCTTCATAAAACATTTCTGTCCATATATTTAAAAAGAAACAACTCACTACATTTTTGAAAAAGGAGCATGCACATGCCAAAGTTGACTGTTGATGGATTCGGTGAATTCGAAGTACCCGCGGGCAAACGCCTGGTAAATGCGCTGGTTGATGAGTGTGGCATTGATCAACTGCATGCGTGTGGTGGTTTTGGGCGGTGTACAACCTGCCGCGTTGAATTTGTATCTGGTGAGCCAGAGGCGATGACAAAAGCAGAAAAAGAAGTCTTGGAAGCACGAGATCTTTCGTCAACGCCTGGACTTCGCCTTTCATGTCAAATCGCCTGCAACGAGGACATGGAAATCAAGGCCATAAGTCGCCTTGAAGGATCCGGAAGAGCCGATGCAGGTGGCCGCCCAAGTGACGAAATCGAGCCGTCACCTGAATGGTGTTAAGCGGACTCTGCCAGGCCGTCCGGTCGGGAGAGCATGGATTCCTAACGTCATTATGAATCCGCAGATCGTACCAAAATCATCCATAGTTTTTGGTTGCGCGATACACACCAAAGGTACAGTTATGAAATAAGCCGAAGCAGTTGCTGAATGAACTCGTACGACTCTTTGGCTGTTTCGTGCCACCTATGGCTCTGACGCGGCAACTCAACATGCAAACCGCCTCGATAGTCTGCAGTGCGCAGTTCATGAAAAATAGGTAGATAATCGATGTCACCTTTCCCTAATGGGAGATGTTCATGGCGACAAACGGTCATGTCATCTATATGCACATTCACAATACGATCAGCAACCTCGCGAACGGTAGCTGCCAGTGGCCTTTCACCCAAACATTCGAGGTGACCGATGTCTACCGTAAAGCCGAGAGACTTGGGTCGCCCCAGTCTCTCAAATAATTCTTCCGCTCGGGATACCGTATCAATAAACATCCCTGGCTCTGGTTCAAAACCGAGCACAACACCGCAACGAGAAGCATAGTCAAGAACTTCTCCAACACCGTTGGTTAGTTTCTGCCATAGCATTTCCTCTTCAGCATCAGAGTCAACAGCACCTGACCAAAGGGACACACAGTCCGCATTGAGTTCACCAGCCAGATCAATCGCTTGCCGTAGAAATTCGACTCTGCGCTTGCGATCATCTTGGGATTGGGAGAGAAGCGTCGGGTGGTGCTTTATTTTAGGATCAAGCAGATGACGTGCTCCTGTCTCGACAACACACCTCATCTGGGTCTCTGCTAGAGCAAGCTGCCAAGAATGAACCTCAGAGGCAAATGTTTCCTCATATGGATTGAGGATGTGTCTATCCGGTGTAATTGCAAGAGATTTGTACCCTTGCTCACAAAGTAGTGATAACGCATCGAGGGGATTTACATCACCAAAGCTATTTGTGCTGTACCCAGCTTTCATAGGACATCATGCTCAAGTTACTGCTGCGATACGGCGACCAAGAACGAACCATACTAACAAAGCCAATACCGTTACAGCCCATTGTTCGCCACAGAATGCGAGCACAATTACTGCGTCAAGTGTGATAATTGACATAATCGCATTACCAACAGCCGCCTGCATGCGTTGCGGCACTGGGTCAACAATGGCTTGGCAGCACCGCACAAGAATTGAAACCCCCAGTACACACCACAGCGCGAGCCACGCTATAAGCCTACCTTCGATAAACCAGTGAGGGACAGCTGAGCTCCTCAGTTCCATACTTACCAGAGGTGTCAAACCAGCAACAAAGAGCCCAAGGAAAATGACAAACGTACCAATAATGAGTTGATTACGTTTTCCTATACCTACCTCATCACGAGCAAAAACTGTCACGCCCATCACATAAACACCCATTCCGCAAGGGATCATCCAGAGCGGTAACGACGGCGAACCAGCAACAACCATTCCAAGGGACCAGTTGAGTGCTCGACAAACTCCCATCAATAAAGGCCCTAGCCATGTGCCTTTTGCAATGCAGTTGTAGCAGCATATTGCTACTGTAAGCATCACTCCAATAATTGCAGGAGTTTGATCCTGAACGAACACGGAAGCAACGCATGCTAGAGCTAGTCCGAGTAAAAGAAGTACGACCGAGACAAATCGAGCAATTTTGAAAGATACACGCTTGCTCGGAAGAGGCCTGCCAGGACGCTCTTTTTGGTCAATCTGAAGATCTACAACATCATTTTGGACCATCCCGCCGGCATACAAACACAACGATGCTGCGATTGCTAACCAACCACCGAGAGAAAGATTTTCGAATTTATAGTACCCACTAACAATCAAAAAACCCGCCAGAGGATCTGCAATCGCTGTTGCAAGATTGGGTACACGTATAAGTCTCAACCAGCCAAGCATAAATGATAACCCGATCAGTTTTACAGGAGGCTACAACATATTCTGAAAATTCACTCAGCTTGAGGCACTACGATACCGAGCCAGTGCAGCTTGAAAAAATAGTCGCGACAGGCCAACAGAAAGGCAAGCAGCTGCAAAAGTCATTACAACCATTCCCCAAGATTCCCCTGAGAGTGGGCGAGCAAGAGTACCCGCAGGCACATTCACCACGAGCAAAATGGGAATGACAAAAGTACAGAATGTACGGAGTGGATCCCCCCACGGGCCTGAATATATTTCAGCGGGATAGCGAGAAAAATTGGTTATATAAAACCAAAAATCATACAAACTCTGGTTTCTACCCATCAGTATAGTTGCTGCTGCAAGCATAATGATAAGCCCGTACAAAATTGCCACACCACAAGCAATGAGCAACGGATAGAGGAGAAATGCAATGAGTGGTGGTGCAACAGGGAACCGAAGGACAGCCCAAACAAGCAGGCCAACCCCGACAAGGCCATTCGCCATCGATGAGAAATCAAATCTGTGCATCGAAAGCAGGAACTGGGCATCAAGAGGCCGCACGAGAACTGAATCAAGACCACCAGTTCGAACCATCTCTGTAAGTTCCGAAGCGCTTGGCATAAATAAAGTTTGCACAATTGCGTTGATAACTAGACCTGTGGCAACGAAAGCAAAAAATGGCTCACGCGACCAGCCACTTCCTCGACCTATCTCTGGAGTGAAGTTAAAGATCAATAAATAGAATGCTAGATTCATTGACATCCATCCAAGGCTGGTCAGACACTCAAGCAAAAAATTTGCCCGGAATGTCATGTCGCGAACAAGGCACGCCCGCGCAAAAGTGGAAAAGATTCTGATATATCGTCGCATGAACAGTGTTCCGAGAATTATCCGCCAAACCCACTATATCGTTTGGTACCGCGCCACCACACAAACCGGCAAGTTCCTATGGCGATTACAAGCCATACAATTTCAAGAAGAAGTCCTCTCACAAGTTCCCAACCTGTTATTTTTCCCAGCCACACGGCAGCTGGAAAGTAAGCGGTGTACTCAAACGGCAACAATCGCACAACATCTGCGAGGCTTACTCCGCTTATCCCTGTGGGAATATCTGCAAGCATATCGATTGGAAACATATGCCCCGAAAGCAGATACTGAAACAACATATAGGCAAAAATAATACTGGAAACTTCAAGAAACCAAAATGCAATCATTCCCAAAGTTGCCTCTAAGAAAAATCCAAGCAGGAATGAAAGCAGCAACGATAAAACGTAGGCAGCGATTGTAAGACCATCAGGTGCTGGAGGAAAATAAGCACGGCAGAAAAATAAAACTGCAGCAAACGGAATGATTGCCACGATGTAGTAAACAAGTTTGTGAGCGACACGAGAAGCAAGCAGAAACCCGATATAGTCAACTGGCTGAATCAGATATTTCTTCACCGATCCATCGCGAATACAACGAGAAATACCTCCTGCAAGACTCGGCATGCTTGAAAAAGCTCGGGTAACCATCGTGAGCAGATAGTACGCGACGATATTGTCACGAGAGTAACCTGCGATATCGGCTCGGCTCGAGGCAGCAAAAACAGCCGTCCAGAGAAAAACCTGAGTGACAATCGGCAGGAAACGCATCAGCGTACCCAACGCAAAGTCGCTCCGATACGCAAGCCGCTCTTCGAGGCAAATGGTGAGCATTCGCCACCATGACCGAACTGCTGGAAACCAACCACAGGACGATTGTAAGACCTCGGGATTTACAGCCTCACTCATACTGCTTCAACTTCCTGTTTTGCTTCTACATCCGCCTGTCGATTTGCCACCCCACGAAACAAATTGGCAACAATTTCTTCCAAGGGGACGTCCTCTACAGAGACATCTCGGACTTGTTGGCTCGCCAGCAGTTTTGGCAAAGCATCTGCTATCCGTGATCGGTCAATTCGCAAGGAGACACGAGGACCATTGACTTCGCACGAGAACCCAAATCGCTCTATTTGCCCAGCGGCGGGAGGACTCTCAAGATCAAGTGTCACCACCTTATGCGACGTAAACTGATCAACGATCTGCTCAAGTGAACCGTCATAAAGAATAGTACCGCCCGTAACAACCACCACTCGCTCGCAAAGGGCAGCAACATCCTTCATGTAGTGCGTCGTCAAGACAACCGTGACCGACCGCTGCTTTTGAATGTGCCTGAGAAACTCATGGATTGTATGCTGTGCAACAACATCAAGGCCGATAGTTGGCTCATCAAGAAATAGCACCTCGGGTTCGTGAAGCAGCGCGGCAATCAGTTCCAATTTCATTCGCTCTCCGAGCGAAAGTTCTCGCACCGGTTGCCCAAGAAGGCGAGCTACCCCCAACATATCGACAAGTTCATCACGAATTCTCGCAAATCGAACCGGGTCGATTCGATAAATTTCCTGGTGGAGCCGAAAACTCTCTGCTGCCGGCAAATCCCACCAGAGCTGATTTTTTTGGCCCATCACGAGAGCGAACCGCCGCCGAAATTCGTCGGCTCGATCCCATGGCACATGGCCCAAAACACGGGCAGTTCCCTGCGTTGGCGTAATAATTCCAGAGAGCAGCTTTAAAAATGTTGTCTTTCCCGCCCCGTTCGGCCCAAGCATTGCGAGGAATTCACCTCGGCCAACGCTCAGATCCACCCCTCGCAACGCGTGGATTATTCTATTTTTTCGTTGAAAGAGACCGCGTACACTCGCCCAGAGCCCTTCTGGCTTGTCGTACACACGATATTCTTTGGCCAAACCATTGACCTCGATTACGCGGGCACTTTTTGTTTCACTGTTGTCGTACATATGCCGAAGTATAGGCCAAAACGATAGACTTGCCGCTCTGGAAACATTTACTGGGAATTTCCGCACGGGAAACTGAAATGTATCGAATTGGAATTGGTCATGACACGCACAGACTTGAGCCTGGAAATGGGCTCTGGCTTGGTGGGCTAAAAATTCCTCACAGCAAATCGGCCGTAGGCCATAGTGATGCTGATGTCCTACTGCATGCAGTGACTGACGCACTCCTCGGAGCTGCAGCTCTTGGTGACATTGGTGAACTTTTCCCTGATGATGACCCAGAAAATAAAGATAGGCCGTCGAGCTCAATGCTTGCTGTAGCAATGGATAAAGTGCAGAAATCAGGCTGGAATATCGTGAATATGGATTGCATTATCTTTGCTCAAAAACCAAAAATCCTCCCTCACAGAGAGGAAATCCGGAGGACAATCTCTGGCTTACTGAGTCTTGATATCAATCAGATCTGGATCAAGGCCAAGACCGGCGAAGCTGTTGGACCGATCGGTGAGGAGCGAGCGATCGCAGCTGAGTGCGTCGTATTGCTCGAAACGCAAGCGGCATTCAACAAAACCTAAAAACACTATAGATTTTTGAAAAACCAGGGAGCCACACTGAAATATGGCGGAACTAAATCAATCCACTCAAAGCTTTCCAAACATTGAACTTTACAACACGTTAAGTCACCAGAAAGAGCAATTCAAAACGGTTGTGCCTGGCAAGGTCGGCATGTATCTCTGCGGACCAACAGTTTACAAGCCGAGTCACATTGGACACATGGTTGGTCCAGTTATTTTTGACACAATCAAGCGGCATCTTGTTTATTCAGGATGGGATGTCACTTGGATTGTCAACATAACAGATGTTGACGACAAACTTATCGCCGAAAGTAAAAGTCGCGGCATGTCGATGGCCGCTCTGGCCGAGGAAATGACCGCCGACTATTTGGATAACCTTTCAGCACTTGGTGTTGATGGCATCGATTCCATGCCCAAGGCAACTGACCACATTGAAGGCATTATTCAATTTATTGCAGGCCTCGTGAAAAAAGATTTTGCGTATCCAGCAGACGGAGATGTTTATTTCGATGTCGCCAAAGACAAAGATTATGGAAAACTTACAAACCGTTCACTCGAAAAAACGCAGGGTGAAGGTGGCGCGACTGCCAATAGAAAGAGGTCAGCCGCCGACTTTGCGCTTTGGAAAAAGGCAAAGTCTGGCGAGCCTTCCTGGGACAGTCCCTGGGGGCCGGGACGACCAGGCTGGCATATTGAGTGCTCAGCTATGAGCGAGGCCCTGCTCGGCAACCATTTTGACATCCACGGAGGTGGACTTGATCTGGTCTTCCCTCACCATGAAAACGAAATCGCACAGAGTGAATCACTCCACGACTGCCCTATGGCTACGTACTGGATGCATAATGGACTCATGCAGGCTGCAGGGGCATCGGGGAAGGTCGGCGGCCGTCCACGAGATGGCAGCGACACTCCTGCTGATCTAACAGCAACGAAAATATCAAAGTCCACTGGAGCTGAGCCTTTCCGAGAACTTCTTGCCCGACACCGACCGGAAGCAATAAAGCTCCTGCTCCTTTCAACTCACTACCGAAGCCCAATCCATTTCGGTGAAGAGCCCCTTGGAGAATCTGCTCGAGCACTCGAAGCATTTGAGAGGCTTTTCAACCGCTACGAAAGGCTCTGTGAAAAGTCGTACTACACTCTGCGCACACGCGATCGCCGTGATGGCAATGCTGCTATTGCCGAACTCGATGACACGGTACGTGAGCACGTTACAGCATTGCGGAATCGTTTCCTAGAAGCGATGGATGACGACTTCAACACTGCGATAGCTGTGGCTACTCTGTTCGACTTTGTTCGATCTATAAACAAATTCATCGACAGCAAGGGGCTTGAAAAGAAAAAAGAGAAGCAGAACCTTGAAACCCTTGATGATCTCATGCACGTAATGCGCGAACTCACGGGCACTCTTGGGCTTTTTGTTGATCCACCGAAAGAAGTACCCACAGGTACTGATGGCAAACTGCTCGACTCCTTAATGCAACTGATTATTAAACTGCGATCTCGAGCTCGTCAGGCAAAAGATTTCGAAACAGCAGACCTTATTCGAGACACTCTGAATGAGGCTGAAATCCAGTTGGAGGACCGTGCTGACGGTACTGACTGGAGTATCAAATAAAGGCTTACTCGACTTTGCTGCCATGCCTGAAGTACTGTCTCGACCTGCACGCTCGACTTCCGGTTTTTACGTCGCCGGAAGTTCGATTTGAACTGGTTCACCCGAATCATTTTTCGTTTCGCTTGCGGCCATGTCTCGGATTTCCTGAGATATTTTCATCGAACAGTACTTGGGACCGCACATGCTACAAAACTCAGCGGACTTGAACGTCTCTTGAGGTAACGTTTCATCGTGGTATCGCTGTGCTGTTTCCGGATCAAGAGACAGGCGAAACTGTTCGTTCCAATCGAAGTTGAAACGTGCGTGGGAAAGTGCATCATCGCGAGAGCGGGCTCCCTTTCGATGCCTTGCAAGATCTGCCGCATGAGCAGCAATTTTGTAGGCAATGACTCCCTGCTTAACATCTTCTGCATCTGGCAAGCCAAGGTGTTCTTTTGGGGTCACATAGCAGAGCATCGCCGCACCGCTCCAGCCCGCAAGCGCAGCACCAATCGCACTTGTGATGTGGTCGTAACCAGGAGCGATATCAGTTACAAGGGGGCCAAGAACATAAAATGGTGCTTCGTCACATTCTTCCATCTGCCGCTTGACGTTCATATCGATTTGGTCCATCGGGACGTGCCCCGGACCCTCAACCATGACCTGACACCCTTTTGACCAGCCTCGTCGCGTCAATTCACCAAGAACGTGTAATTCTGCAAACTGGGCTTCATCACTTGCATCAGCGATTGCGCCAGGGCGAAGACCATCGCCTAGACTCCAGGTAACGTCATACTGCCTAAAGATGTCACATAGATCATCAAAATGGGTATAGAGCGGATTTTGCTCTTTGTGAGTCATCATCCAACGAGCAATAAGGGATCCACCGCGACTAACGATACCCGTAACTCTGTTCATTGTCAGGTGAAGATGTTCCTGCAAAAGGCCAGCGTGCACTGTCATGTAATCAACACCTTGCTGAGCCTGTTTCTCACACATGTCGAGAAAATGCTGAGGTTTCATTTCATCTATGTCACCACCAAGCTCCTCAAGCATCTGGTATATCGGAACTGTTCCAATCGGTACGGGAGACGCATCAATGATTGCACGTCGAATATTGTCAATGTCTTTTCCTGTCGAAAGGTCCATCACTGTATCCGCACCATAGTGAACTGCCATATGAAGCTTCTCAAGTTCTGTTGACTCGTCACTTGTCACAGCTGAATTGCCAATGTTTGCATTTATTTTTGTGAGCGCTGCAACACCAATCGCCATCGGCTCAAGGCGCTTAGTGAGATGCACGGCATTCGCAGGTATAACCATTCTTCCACGAGCGACTTCACTACGGACTACGTCTTCCGACAAGTTCTCACGCTCTGCTATAAACTTCATCTCGGGTGTAACTTCGTTTTCACGAGCGCGTTCAAGTTGTGTCATGAACTTCCTCCAAATAAATAGGATGAATGGAAAAATGCGATCAAGATGTCGCAGATACTGTATCACAATGACGGAAAACAGTCTGCCTTCAACGAACCTGCTATAGCGTCTTTAGATATTCAAGTACTGCATTTTTTTCAAAACGGCTCAACACTTCTGGATATAAGTGGCCTCCTGCAGATTTACCGCGGATAGTCGTGTCAAAGAATTGTCGCCTCCGTGCTGACGACATCCCGTCTCCCACGACCTCAGCAAAAGCCGCTGGACTAAATTCCCGAATTTCCAGCCCCACTTTGTTTGTGTCATAGCCAACAGGCGATCGTGACCATATCGTTGGACGATTCTTGGGATGAAGCACATGCCACAGTGTAGGGACAGAACCATTATGAAAATATGGCGCTGAAGCCCACACCCCATCTAATGGTGGCGCTACGTATCCTTCGGGCTTTTGACGAGACCCAATGGAAGCCGCATCACGACCAAAATGACCGAACCAACTTTCATTGAGCGCCTTTCTCTCAACGTCTGTTAATGCATCAAACCGAACGCGATCAGTGCCAATTTCATCAATCGGAATAACGGCCTCTGGGTATTCGTCGCGTTCTCCATATGACCCGTGGCAGTTACCACAATGCTCGCGAAAGACCGTTTCCCCTTCGCTAGCCAATTTTTCATCGATCTTCCATTGCCACTTAGGTGGCTGCAATGACTCAAGCCAGGATTCAACATGCTCGAAATCATGCTCCCATTCCAGAAACTTCTCTGGGCCATTTTCACGAACTAACAGAAATTGCATTAGCATGCGGCTTCCTTGTGGGGCAAAACCATCAGCGTACAACGTGTTACGTTTACGGTAATGCCACCATGGCGGCGCATCCATGTCGTGGTGGATAAGATCAAATCGAGGAGATCGTGAGATGATGTTCAAAGCCGGATCTCTGTGATGCATAAGAGCAACCCCAAACATAACAGCATTCGTAGTACCGCTGGTCGTACCGAGTGGTAATAGAAGTGAACCAACGTCCATATGCCCAAACGACTTCCCCTGAGCAATTTTCACCAACCGTACTTCTTCCGTGAAAGTCTCGAGCGCGTAGTTTGTGTTTGGGACTCCAGGGACTGCCTCACCGGCTACTTGCCCTTGGTGACAGGCAAGACAACTCATGGTCCAGTTTCCTTTGGAATCAACCACGTACTGAACTGTCCGTGATGGATCGCTAGGATGAGGGAGAAGACCGTACCGCTCCATGGCCATCTGCCGTCGCTCCGCCACCGACGCCTGCTCTGCCTTCGCTTTCAACTGTTCCGGCCAAACTGTCCAAAGTGCGTCGAATACTTCCTGATCGAGATCTGCTGGCAAATATGCCTTATCAAGCAGCAGTTCAAGTCCTTTTTCGGGACTTCCTCCCGTAGCACAACGAACCGGGGTGACGTAAGCCATCAGCACAAGTAAAAAAATTATGCTTTTCATCAACTTTTTTGGCGAGAGAAATTCAGGAGACCATACTTTCATGGCATACTTGATTTAAGAAGGATTCAAAAACGTAAATCAGTGTTTAACGCTGGTCGAATTACTCTTAATCATAGCCACTTCAGCCGCATTGTCCGACTACCTTAAAACCAGTTGATGAAAGTATCATGGGTACCGCGAACCCTATTCTTCTCCCCGAACTTCGTAGCCTCATCCACGAACAGGATGCAGTAGGCATTCGTGAAGTTGCAGAAGAACTACACCCAGCTACAGTCGCGGAATTTTCTGAGGGCCTTGACGACAATGAAATCTGGCACCTTCTTGACTCACTTTCTGTTGAGCAGCGAGCAGAGATTTTTCCATATTATCCACTCGCGCGACAAATCCAACTCATCGAAGAGGCGAGTAATTCACAATTAGGGCCACTCCTAGAAGGAATGGCTCCTGACAATCGTGACGACCTCCTTCGCGAACTCGATCCAAGTTTTGTCGAAGCTATTCTTCCACTGGTTGCCAAAGCTGAGCGGCATGACATCCGAATGCTTCTGTCTTGCCCTGAAGACTCTGCGGGCAGTCTCATGACAACGGAGTATGCATCGCTGCCTGCAGACGTACCGGCTGGCGAGGCAATTGCAAGACTTCGTTCTCAGGCACCAAACAGTGAGTCGATCTACTATATCTATATTCTTCAGTCGGACCGAACACTTGTCGGCTTTATCTCACTCCGTGACTTGATACTCGCGAACCCAACTTCTCTCGTTGCTGACCTAATGCAACGAGATGTGATTAGCGTCAAAGTCGATGAGCCTACTGAACAAGTCGTGCAAAAGCTTGCTCGATTTGACTTCATTGCTATTCCAGTTGTCGATAACCACAATCGGCTCGTTGGAATCGTCACTCATGACGACGTACTTGATACCGTTCGTGAAGAAGCCACTGAAGATGCCCAGATGAGTGCCGCGGTTGCGCCATTGAATGAAGGGTATCTCGAAACTGCTTTAATCACCATGACATGGAAGCGTGGGGTGTGGCTTACCATCCTTTTCTTCACAGCGGCTGTAACAGCAATGGTACTGGCGAGAACATCCATTCCACATGTTTGGCTAATTGCCTTTATTCCACTTGTCATTGCCAGCGGAGGCAACTCTGGGAATCAATCCGCAACCCTTGTCATCACAGCATTATCTATGGGTGACTGCACACTTGCTGACTGGCCACGAATTCTACGTCGTGAACTTATTCTTGGTCTTCTTCTTGGCACCTTGCTCGCAATACCAGGCTTCCTACTCGCCCTCCTCTACGCACCTTCACCTGCGGAAGCAATGGTTATTCCGCTTACGATTCTGAGTGTCGTCGTTCTTGGTTCACTTGTTGGCTCGGTCTTGCCCCTCCTTTTTCGTTCACTTGGACTTGATCCAGCGCTCATGAGCAACCCATTCGTATCGGCAATTGTCGATGTTGTTGGGATTATTCTGTACATGTCAATTGCCTTCGTCATGCTGAGCTAAGCACGAGAATCAAAACGTCTGCATATCCGCAAAGATCGTCTGCAGAATTCCCCCGGTTAAAGCCTAATCTAAGCAAAGGGGGGATACTTGAAGGAAATCCTTTCACTCAAGGATTCTGTATTCATGGACGTCTCAGTTGTCATCAGTACATACAACAATCCTCATGGATTGCGTATGTGCCTTCTTGGCATGCTTTCACAAACAATTTGCCCTGACCAAATCATTATCGCTGATGACGGGTCAACACAAACTGGGTACAGATTTCTAAAAGAGACACCGTTCTCTTCACTTCCAATCGATACGGTATGGCACCCTGACCGTGGATGGCAGAAAAACGCAGGACTTTGATAACAAAGAGCCTCACGCCATACAACAAAATTCTATCGAAGCTGTTTCCCAACAGCTTGAGCGACCCTTCGACAAGTGTCCATTGTCTGTGCAAATGCGTTAAAATCGAGCGTTTGGCCACCATCACTCGCTGCATTCTGTGGGTCAGGGTGCACTTCAATAATAAGGCCATCAGCCCCTGCAGCCACGGCAGCAGCAGCCATACTAGGTACAAGATCTGCATGGCCTGTTCCATGGCTCGGGTCAACAACGACTGGCAAATGGGTACGAGCTTGCAGCCATGGCACTGTGGCTAGAGGCAATGTAAATCGAGTGTGTGACTCAAACGTTCTGATTCCCCGTTCACAGAGCATGACGTCACGATTACCACCATCAAGAATATATTCTGCTGCCAAAAGCATCTCATCGACCGTTGCCGCCGGGCCTCGCTTCAGAAGAACAGCTTTGTTGCACTGACCAACTGCCTCCAGCAAGCGGTAATTTTGCATATTCCGAGCGCCAATTTGCAACACATCAGCATATCGTGCAACCAGATCGACGTCCTCTGGAGCCACGACCTCGGTAACGACGGCTTGTCCTGTCTCGTTTCGTGCTTCTGCGAGTAACTTGAGCCCCTCTTCTTTCAGCCCCTGAAAACTGTAGGGGCTCGTCCTTGGTTTAAACGCACCTCCACGGAGACCAGTTGCACCCGCAGCCAAAACTGCTCGGGCCGAATCGAGAATCTGGTCGCGCGACTCAACAGAACAAGGCCCAGCGATAACACCAACATTGCCACCTCCAACAGATAGAGGCCCAACCGTCACAACTGTCTGTTCTTGTTGTACTTCCCGACTGGCTACCTTATACGGGGCTAAAATAGGAAGGACTTTCGCAACGCCGGGTACTGTCTCCATTGCACTCACAGTAGCATCTTTTTCTGCACCGACGACGGCAACAACAGTCCTCTCTGCTCCTTCGATGACATGAGGTTTCAAGCCGAGAGCTACTACTTGCTCAGCCACCGCACCAACCTGTTCAGAACTGGCATCTGCCTTCATTACGATAATCATGTCTATCTCCGATAATTCTCTGAAAACATAACGAGCCTCTGCCAAGGAAGCCACCCTGTCAACTGCCTGCCCTCAGCACACGTTTCTGCTGAAGATTCATGTAAAGGCTAGCGTGACCTGTTTCGGGATAAAGACAAAAAGATTTACTCAGCTGGAACAGTACGGAATACTTCCGGAATTACCTCGTCGCGTTGCTGCGCAGCTTGATTTGTCGTGATCACTATTTTTTCCTGATCGCCATCTTCCCTGAAAACGTAGATGAGTTGCCCTGGCTTACTCTCACTTTTACTTAAAATTATACGCAGAACCGCTTCAGCAGAGTTGTCACGCTCCGCC
Source organism: Pirellulales bacterium (assembly GCA_028066355.1). Taxonomy (GTDB): domain Bacteria; phylum Planctomycetota; class Planctomycetia; order Pirellulales; family UBA1268; genus UBA1268. The sequence goes on along the minus strand of JALCBP010000015.1, from coordinate 17,423 downwards.
AGCCCGAACGATTGATTCTTCGTAATTCCCTCTAATTCCAGATCTTCACCAGCTATTTCTATTGGAATACCGACCGCCTCTGACAGTATTTCAATTGCTGTCTCCAGTGTGTCCGAATCAAATATCACTGTTACTGGCCTTTGCAAACGAGCCGCTGCAGATTGCTGTAAATCAACATCCATCTTCTGCTCTATTTTTCCCTTCATTGGATTGGCATGTATCTGATCAAGCAAAAGCGAGATAGCTAACACAACGTTATGGGCTGCCATTTCCGGCAGATATGCATTCGCGACAACAAGGTTTCGTCCCTCGATGCCAACACGTAGGTATCGTTGCCACAGACGAAGAATTTCTGGAAGCCGCATCACCAGACGACGCCCATATGGGTTTAGATCACGGCCACTGATCACCGACTCTGTCTTCTCAGACACTTGATGTAAAGCTACTTCCAACTGTTGATCAAGAGCTCGCGCAGAACCGACTGCCGGACTCACTGCATCGAGTTCAAAATAGGTCCGACCATCGAGATGAATGGAAACTGCTGCTGCTGGACAATCAGCACCGAGGACATCTTTGATTGGCCCAAGCAGTGGCATGGTTACCACTGGCAACAAGCCCCGGCCATCGTGGACAAGAAAATGAGGAGAGCCCAAAAGCGTCAACTGCCGGCTACCATCAAGAACAGGAACTAGCGGTCGCATGCTGCGGGGAAGTTCGCTTTTCTCTGCAGCTGTCGACATGAGCGCATCCATAAGTTGCGGCACGGCAACAACCACATCACCGCCATTCATTCCATGTGGGTACCAGCGAAGCCACCCTCCCGAAACTCCAGCAGGAACCGCCACGTTATCAATTTCCGCTACTGAATTTTCCTGCTCGAAGGTCCCGTGACAGTGGGCCCAAATCGCTGCCAGCGGCAAACCGTTTTCATCAGCTTGCCAGCTTACCTGCAATGTTTCAATTTCCGAAAGGGAGCACTTCACTAAACTCTCAATCAGATCAGTCACTGCTTCCAGTTGTTCTCCACCGGCCTTCAAAACCAATTGTCCGTCTTTGGACTTCATAAAGTCTGCAGGACGAGCTAAAAGGATTAACTGTGAACCTGATGGCAAATAACTGAAGACAACAGGCGACGGTTCTGTTGGTGGCATCCAAGGCAACGAATCATCATCGACTCGAATAAATGGCCCGATCTTGCCTGCCAGATGCTTTCCTTTTTTTATGTCAAAAGCTGGCGGAAGGGCTCGCTCATTTAATTCCGAAACCTGAGGCATCTCTTTCGAATCGAACTCAAACCGTGAAAACGTCCACCACATCGACAAGACAATGACTGCGGTGATAATAGCGCCTGAGAGAACTGACGGCACGGACAGTATTCGAGAAGAACGATTTTGTTTCCGATCATCTCCTCGAACAGCAGCCCTAGCTTCCTTACCTGTCTCAACAGCCTGAGCAATCAGATTCGGCTGAAAAGGACGCTGTGACGGCAACTCTGGACTGATTGCTGAAGAATTAAGGCACACTGCTATGGCGTCGACGGCTTCAACCGCATCGCAATAGCGCTGAAGAGGGTCTATTGTCGTCATGTAATCAAGCAGCTTTTGAACTTCTTGAGGGCATCCTTGTATTGGCGGCCAGAGCGATGAGCCACGGCTTGCTGCTTCACGAATAAATTGAACGGTCGCCGACGGGCTTCCTTTCCAGATTGCCGGCCTTCCTACAAGAAGTGTATGAAGCAGGCACCCTATGCCGTAGACATCGCCTGCCGGTGTTACCGGTTTGCCGGAAATCAGCCGCTCTGGTGGGACAAAACAAATACTCTCAGCAAACTGTGCAACAAGCTGTGGCGATCTCAGTGGGTCAGCCGAGAAAACACCAGATGGATCACCTGACAACGGGTACTGTAGTAGCCGCAGCACTTGCAAAAAAGGTGTTTTAGTCGACTCTCCAACGAGGACATTGGTTGAAATCATTCCATGCACACCACCGAGCCGATGAATTTCTGCAACACCACGACACACCGAGAGAATTGCTTTGACTACCTCAACGGTTGACAACTTTGATGTTTGACTCACCTCAGCAACAGAAATTTGGGCGTGAAGATCTTCGCAAACGATAAACCGGCTTCCTCCAACTGACTCCAAAGCCCATGTTCTAGAGAGAATGGGAGATTTCGTTTCCGAGGCACGCTCTACCTGTCGAACAACCTCAGTCCAAACTTCGACCCGTTGCGCAGCCAAATCGTCAACTGGCACCAGAGACACGCCTCGCTTGGTTGGCTCATGACGCGCCTGGTAAACGACACCACCAGGAGACATACCTCGCTTGTTGAGCAGGCGGTAATCCCCCATGAAAAATGTTCCTACATTTCCCTTTGCAAGCTGCTTCGCCTGCCAGAGAGTCAACACTTGTTGTCGCACGAGCCACTGCGCTACAACCGCTGTTTGGTTTTCATGAGAATCTGTTTGTTTTCTTACTTTTTCATAGGCAGCGTGAACATCTGCAATCTGGCTAGCTGAAAGCAATCTACTTTCAGCTAGTTTTTCCCAAAACACTTCCAAAGGCAGCACAGACATAAGAAAGCCCGAACAAACATTCTCAGCTAGAGACAGTCGACATCGACAGACAGCAAGCGATAAACCAAAATTGCACTTGGTATAGATTACCCCGTAACGAGCAACTACGGATAGACAGCCGGCAAACGAGAAATGGGATTACTTAGATTCTCCGGTTGTCCTTATTGAAACCAGACCGATATGATCCGGTGGTGCCATCAATAGATTTCACTTCCCATCGGGGCACTCAATGTGGAGCTGTAACACCCCCAAAACAGGTTGAGCAATATGCGATCGAGTGAGGCCAACAGAATTTATTTTGATCGAGCAGCAGATCAACTCGAACTGAACGAAAATATGCGGCAGCTGCTCCTTACACCGCAAAGAGAAGTACAGGTCCAGATCCCCGTAGAACTTGATTCTGGAACTATTGCCACTTTCATCGGCTATCGAGTTCAGCACAATAACGCCCGCGGACCAATGAAAGGTGGGCTGCGATACCACCCTCAAGTTGACCTCGATGAAGTTCGAGCCCTTGCGTCACTTATGACGTGGAAGACAGCCGTTGTAAATATTCCGTACGGCGGCGCGAAAGGTGGAATAGCGCTTGATCCTACATCACTTTCCACTCGAGAGCTTGAACGCGTTACTAAACGCTTTGTTGACAACATACATGACCTCATTGGTCCTGATGTTGATATTCCAGCGCCCGACATGGGGACCTCGTCGGAGGTCATGGCATGGATCATGAATCAATACGACAAATTCCATGGCTTCTCTCCCGCATGCGTTACTGGCAAGCCGGTGGAGTACCACGGACTACCTGGTCGTGAAGAAGCCACTGGTCGTGGTGTCGGACTTCTCACCCTAAAACTCCTCAGCCGTCTTGGTCGACGAATACCTGGCACTCGCGTTGTAATACAAGGCTTTGGTAATGTTGGCACGCACACGGCAAAATTCCTCCGAGATGCTGAATGTCGAATAATCGCCGTCGGTGACGCGACTGCAAACTATTATTGCGAAGAGGGACTCGACGTACTTGAGATGATTCGATACGTGCACAGCAATGGCGGTGCACTAGCTGGCTACAAGGGAGGAGATGCCATTTCTCATCAAGAACTCCTTTTCTGCAACTGTGACGTCTTGATTCCAGCTGCTCTTGGTGGTGTTCTCACCAGTGAAAATGCCGGTCACATCAAAGCGCCGATTGTTATTGAAGCAGCCAATGCACCGACGAATCCTGCCGCTGACGCGTTTTTCGATGAAATTGGTGTGATGGTACTCCCTGACATTCTTTGTAACGCAGGCGGTGTAACTGCAAGTTGGTTTGAATGGGTACAAAACCGTCAGCATTATCAGTGGGGAATGAATCGAGTTCGGCAAGAATTAGACCGTATTCTCGGTGATGCCTTCGAGCAGGTCTGGCAACTCGCCTCATCGAGAAAGGTTTCTCTAAGGACGGCTGCTTTTATGCTTGGAGTTGGCAGGGTGCATCGTGCAACTAACTTTGGTGGCATTGACTAACCACTCGAAAACCTCTCACGGACGCCAGTTACCTGCAGCAATCCATACACCGGAATTCTCACATGCCACAAGCGGCGTTCCACGCACGTCCCGTCAATGATCTTGAGCAGGTTCAACCTTTTTCGTCACCGCAGGCCTATACCAGGCACCACGCAGCCAGCGACTGATGAGTTCAATCTGCTCACTCGTTAAGGCTGGCAAGCCGCCTTCGGACGCTATGCCGAATCGTGGCATCCGATCATTGGTATCGGGGTAAAAACGTTGGTGTGTTGGATCAGTAATGATGCCTACTAACCACTCCGTAGAACCCCAGCCGTTCAAATCAGGAGCATAGCCAAACTCTGTCTCATTCTTCCTATAAGGGTGACAACTTCCGCAGCGATCGGTATCAGCAATCAGGTCCATACCTCTTTTGACGACCTTCTCTTTTCCAGCGTCTTTGAGAAGCCCAGCCTCTGCCACAAGCGCGAATATAACCGCTTCTTTATCTGATTGCTCCCAGACTTCCTCATCCACAAAATCATCTGAAACAAATGACACCATGTCACCTTCACTGTGCGCTGTGTTGCCAAAATAGGCATCACTTGCAACCTGCTTTGGGTCAAGGAGTCCTCGCACCCAAGACTCTTGCCCAAACTTAAAAAGATTTGCGGCAGAACTTTTTGCAAAAACCTGCTCTGCTCCTTCCATAGAAGGATCTATATGGGCATGACAACTCGCACAGTGCTGGGCGAACAACCTGGGCCCTTGCATCAGTGGATCACTGCGCACCAATGAAAGAGCTCCGGCAGGTGGAATCTTTTCGGGACGTCCTGCAAGCTCTATCGCTCGTTCAGCATCTATGCCAGCTTGCTTTACCGCACTCAAGAACGACTCGGAACGACGAATGGCTTCTAACTTGTGACGCCTGCTCTCAAAGTCAGCAATCTTATTTTCGTCGTGCCCCAATGCTGCTGCAATCTTTTCGCTGTCTCCTCCCGTTGAGTCGAGCAGGTTTTCAACATCTGCAAAGGCCGTCCGGTCCGCCCAGAGCGCATAATAATCTTCATGCAACGCCATTGCAGTCAGAAGGCCAGCTCCCGCCAAAATTGCAATTGTGAAAAGCACATTGAAGCGATGCCCAAGTTTCCACTGCCCTAAAATTGGCATAAGAAACATCACACCAAGCGTAGCTCCCGGCACGATAATCGCTCCAAGAAATTCACCTGTCGCTCCCCAACCCTCAAAAACCTTGAGAAACTGAAACAGAAACAGAAAGTACCATTCTGGTCTGGCCGCAGCATACGGCTCAGATGGATCTGCCGGCGCACCAAGTTCCGCTCCAAGATGTCCGGACACGATGGGTTCACCAGCAAGAATTGCTCGCAACGCTGGCAGCAGAATTACTCCTAGCACAACCGCCATCACAGCGAGCATCGCAACCGCATCCTTGAGCACCTGATCTGGCCAAAACATTGCATCGGGCTGCGTGATTGGCTGCTTGGCATGCAGACCATGTTTTCGAAACAACGCAAGATGTACGACAAGAAAGAGGACCAACGTTGCCGGTAAAAACCCTGCGTGTAATGCGAAGAATCGCGTGAGTGTGTGGTGGCCATAGTCAGGCCCACCTACAACAAGTTGCTGAATTGATGGCCCTATTAATGGGACAAGACCAGCCAAATTGGTAGCAACGCGAGTCGCCCAATACCCCTTCTGGTCCCACGGCAAAAGGTAACCCGTTAACGCCATACCGAGGACCAACGTCATCAAGACCAGACCCAACCAAAAGTTAACTTCCCGTGGAGCTCGATACGCACCGTCAATCACAACCTGCATGACATGGAGGGCAAGCAGTACTATCATTGCCTGAGCCATAAAGTGATGAATACCTCGAAGAAGCCAGCCTCCTGTCATCTCGTACTGGATGAAATAGACACTCTCCCAGGCAGTCTGTGCACTGGCCGAGTAACTTGCCCACAGCACCAAGCCAGTAACAACCTGCGTCATGAATGCAAAAACAAGCGTGCTTCCCCATACATAACGCCAACGAGCCCCGCCTGGCACTCGCTCGTAGAGTGCACTTTTGACAATGGCGCGGTAGCCTGTTCGGCTATCAAGCCAGTTACCAAGCCAACTTCCACCCACTGACACGCGCGACTCCGAAGACACTTCAGAACTCTGGGCATCTTTCATTTGCGGGCTACCTTATCTTCAATTCCTGTGTAGAAATTCTGCCACTTTACAGAGACCGCACCTGACTTGCTTACATCACATTCAAGGCTATCCATTGAACGAGGACTTGGACTCGGCGCAACGATACCACCATCAAGCGTAAAACTGCTGTTGTGACACGGGCAACGAAAACAACCTGCTGCCTTATCCAACTCCACAAAACAGCCAGCGTGGGGGCAGGTCGCGGAAAGAGCCTCTACTTGATCACTCCCCGCATCTCTTTTTATGTAAACCGCTCCAATTGGTTCAGCCTTGAACCCTGTCCATGCGTCAACTCGATCTGCAACCACCGGAAACTGTCGAGGCTGACCGTCAGCAGGAATATTTTTCAAATCTGTCAGTGGAAGAAACGTAGCCGCACCTGATGAGCGACGCAAGGGGTCAAGAAACGCCCAGAGTGCAGCTCCAAAAGGAGTGATCGTTGCAAGCCCTCCGCAGAGCATTGCCACAACACCTGTCAGGAAACTCCGCCGCTTTGTCTTCTTGGCGGTTGTTTCTTCATCTGATTCCTCAGTCACGTCCAGACCTCCCGTTCCCTTTTTTAATAATAAATGTTAGTGACGTTAGTCCATAACAGCGAGTCCGGCCTTTTCAAACGTCTGTCCTGTTTTGATCTTCCGACCGAGAATCGTACTCGGTAATCCGTTCACGCTGGCTGAAGAGCATGCCACGCGGCATCAACCGCTTCTGTCACCTGCCTCTCAATATCGTCGAATGCTCCTGTGGTAATTGCCCCGGCAGCTGCTTTATGGCCACCACCGCCAAAGTGCCCAGCCAGCGCGCTGCAATCCGCGGCACCACGACTTCGAAAACTTAGCTTCACTCGCTTGTCTGGCTGCTCAATCATGATAGCTGCAAGCTGTGTTCCCTTCACCGCAAGAGTCAGGTTAATTAAATCCTCCGTATCAGCTGGTGAGGCGCCGACCTCTTTGATGTCGGACTGACGAACTGTCGAAAGGATACAGGAACCATTGTTAAAGGTCTGTGCCCCAGCAAGTGTTCGCCCAACGAGATGCAATCTAGCAAGAGTATCTTGTTCAAAAAGTTCTCTATAAATGAATGGTGGGCTAGCGCCCGCATCAACAAGACGAGCAGCTACACGAAACGTTTCACCACTTGCAGACGGAAAGCGAAATCCACCAGTATCAGTGGAGAGCCCGGCATACAATGGCGTTGCAATCGACTCAGTCAGAGGAACTCGTAAACGAAGCCCGATTTCGTACACAATTCGTGCCGTGGCTTCAGCCGTCGTATCTTTAAACCAACGATCTGAAAGATCATCTTCACTCACATGGTGATCAACAACGACTACCCGTTCTCTCCGTCGCTTGAGCACCTCCCCCATTGCCCCAAGCTGCGCCCATGCACTGGTATCAAGAACGATGAGCAGATCACGGTCATCAAGATCTGCTGGCGTGACACCTTGAGCTAATGACTCCAATTTTTGTTGGGGATCAATCCACTGTAAATTGGCTGGGGTTTCCTGCGCATTGACTATTCGTACATCCTTTCCCACGGCCTCAAGAATCCCAGCCATTCCTAACTCACTACCAAGAGCATCACAATCAGGACGAACATGACTTGTGAGCACAACTCGTTTTGATTCATTAAGAACTTTGAGAAACGCAGACCAATCGAGACGCATGGAAATTTCCTTTGAGTGAAGCACGGACGCAGCTAAATTCAGACATTCTTACCGAAGACAGTCATTCATCAGTTTACCCGGAAAAATGTGTTGAAGAGAGTGAAACCTGCTGAGGCTGCTGTTTTCTTAAATTTTGTTGGGACAATGATGCGATGTTCGAAATATCCGCGTGAAGTTGCTTCGTAAGTGCCTCCACTCCTTCAAATTTTTCAGTTGCCCGCAAACGTTGGAAAAACTCTACCTGTAGCAACTGCCCGTAAAGATCGCCTGTAAAATCGAGCAGGTGAACTTCTATCGTCTTTTCCGTGGCACTGAACGTGAGATTTTTCCCTACATGAATGGCGGCCCCATACCGGACACCAGAGGCTGTTGTAGCGACTCCTGCATAGACACCGTCTAGAGGGATCAACGTCTGCACGCCTCCAAGATTTGCCGTCGGAAAACCAAGTTCCTTACCTCGTTGCTGCCCTTGCTCAACCAGCCCCTCTATCCTGTACGGAAAAACAAGTAATTCATTCGCCTCTGCGATGTCTCCTCTTTCCAGCAAACCACGTATCCTTGAACTCGATACAGCAGTCCCGAAAATTTGAACAGGGGTTACGGTTGCCAGCTCAATCGAATCCCTAGCAGCCCAGCGTTGCAGCTCTGACAAAGTTCCCTCGCGATTGCGACCAAAATGAAAGTCTTCACCCTCCGCGACAGCAGCCGGACGAAAACACCGACAAAGCACCTCGCGATAGAACTCCTCGGCAGAAAGATTTAATAACGCTGGTGTGGTCTTGAGAACAAATACTGCATCTAAACCAAGAGAAAGCAGGAGCTCTGCTCGATGTTGTATAGTTGTCAGGAACCGGCGGGCCAGGCGTGGTTGAAGCAGTTCTGCAGGATGAGGGTCAAACGTCAACGCAACAGATGGCAACCCGCGAGGCTGAGCCAAACTGATTAGTCTCGAGACAATTTCCTGATGCCCACGGTGCACACCATCAAAGTTTCCTACTGTGATCCCGCAGCCGTTTTCAGGCAACGTCACGCCCTTGCGGTTACTAAAAACGGTTCCTGAAAATGTTCGTGTCACGTGTGAAAATTACAGAAAGCGGTAAATTAGTATGGACCTATCGATAGTTGAAATCATACCAACAAGAAGTGCAACCCGGCCAGCAACAATGACCCTCTAGCTAAAGCAGAAAAAACAGCCAGCAATTTTTCTTCTCGGTTGAAAGCCTCATGACCATCCCGTCTGATCAAAAACAAATTTACCTTAATACGGAAATGGCAAGCCGCCTAGCTGGAATTGATATCGGTAGCAACAGCGTACGACTTCTGGTTGCTGAAGTGTTTCGTGGAAGCAGCTACCGAATTCTCGACGAGGAACGCGAACCAACTCGACTCGCTCGCAGCATCTCCTCTGACGGAGAACTCGACAAGGAAGCAATGGCAAGAACTCTCGAGGCCCTTGCGACGTTCAAACAAATCGCTGCCGGGTATCAGGTTTCAGCACTACGGACGATTGCCACCTGTGCTGTTCGTGAAGCGACGAATGGCTCCGAGTTCTGCCAGCGAATACAGAAGGAAGTTGGCTTGAGTGTCGAGGTCATCTCTGGAGAAAGAGAAGCTCGACTTGCCTTCTCCAGTGTGCAGCATGCCTTTGACCTGAACGGAAAAAATATTGTTATCGCCGACATCGGAGGCGGCAGTACAGAGATTGTCTTCGCCACTGGATCTCTGGTGGAATCTATTTTTTCTACGCCGCTAGGAGCGGTTCGGCTCACAGAAAGGTGTGGAATCGGAAGCGGTGTTGACGGCATTGAATTTCAGCGAGGACTCATCAAATTAAATAAAGAAATTAATGGATGCCTGAAGCGTGAGACGAGCAGGCCTTTGTTTGCCCCTCATTTTCTTGTTGGCTCTGGTGGCACCTTTACCACCCTGGCTGAGTTGGTCATGGCCTCAAAGAAAGAAGCCGACATTCCTGTTGCTGGCTACAAAGTCTCACATGCCGAACTCCGTCACCTTCTTGATCAACTCAAAAAAATGTCGCTTCGATCACGCAAATCAATGGCAGGCATGTCTTCTGACCGCGCTGATATCATTATCGCCGGACTCTCGATTATTGACGGTCTTCTCAAACGATTTCGGGTCAATACGATCCTTGTACACACTCGAGGAGTTCGAGACGGGCTCATTCGCGAGATGGTGGATGAGCATTTCGGCGGTGAGACAAATGATCCTGACGAAAGTGAACGAGCAGTTGAACGACTAGCAGAGACATGCTCTGGTGAATTAGAGCATGGCCGCACGGTTGCGGCATTAGCTGTACGAATTTACGACCAACTAGCCTCATCGCTCGAACTTCTCCCGGATGACCGAAAGCTTCTAGAAACAGCGGCACGACTGCAAGATGTGGGGTATGTCATTAACTACGACCAACATCACAAGCATAGCTATCATCTCATACGAAACAGTCGACTTCCTGGAATCTTGGGCCCTGACCTTGAGATGATTGCGAACATCGCTCGGTATCATCGTGGAGCATTCCCAAAGAAAAAACACCAAAACTTTTCACGACTGTCCTCTGATGACCAACACAGGGTTCGGAGCATGGCGGCTATCTTACGGCTCGCTGGGGGCCTTGATCGAAGCCGATCGCAGCAAGTGAAGGATGTGCTTGCCAGCATTGATAATGACGGTGCGAACCTTGTTGTTTTGTCTGACGCCAACCCACAAGTTGATATATGGGGCGCGGAGCGGAGAACTGATCTTTTCGAAAAGGTATTCGACATGCCTGTCCGGATTCGCTGGGCCGGGATGCAAAAAGAACATTCGTCATCCAGTGACTGACTCATCCAGGAACCTCAAGCCAGCCAAGTCTGCATGCCAGTACAAACCGCTCACAAAACATATAAACCATACGACCCGACCCGGATGAATGGTTTTTCGAATCTTCAGCCCTTTGGCAGCTTTCACCGGGTAGAGTTAAAAAGACATGTTTCCTGAGACACTGCTTTCCTAAGACTCTGGCTGTTTCTATTTCTGTCCACCTGGCGTAAAGAAACCATGCAATTCAAAAACCAATCTTTTTTGATTCTTACTCTTGTGACTACTGCCTTCATCAGTTCATCTGCTGAAGCTGCTCGTTGGAGGAAAACAAACTCCTCGAGTTACCAGAATTCCCGAACCCCAAGAAATCAGGCACCGTACAAGCCGGGGGCCAGCCCGTATGTGACCGGAATTCAAGGCCGACCTCGCTACTATGAGCCGCCAACAATCCCGCGAACACCAACGTGGAAAATGTATGGAACAGAGCCGGGGGTCGCCCCAGGTGACTGGCCACGCTACGCTCCATTTGGATTCGGTGGCTATCGATTCCCGGCTGTTGGTAATGCAGCATATCGCTGAACAGCAGAGAAAGCAGTGGGCCACCTGACAGGAGGCTCATCGTATCGTGACCGATCTTCTTAAAATCACACCCAACGGCCTGTACTGCGCGGCGGGTAATTTTTATATCGATCCATGGCGTCCAGTTTCTCATGCTGTCATAACCCACGCCCACGCTGATCATGCCCGTCCGGGCAGTGATCGTTACCTTTGCGCGGCACCCGGCAAGCACGTATTACGCACACGAATGGGTAGTCAGGCACGCATCGACTCACTGAAATACAACGAGCACCTTTCCATCAATGGTGTTGATGTTTCACTTCATCCCGCAGGTCATCTTTTAGGATCATCACAAGTGCGAGTCCGTCACCACGGGACAACCTGGGTCGTAACTGGTGACTATAAACTCCAAAATGATTCAACATGCGACTGTTTTGAGCCCATTCCCTGTGATGTATTTGTCACAGAAAGCACTTTTGGCCTACCTGTATATCGTTGGCCTGATCCAGAAACTGTTGCTCAAGAAATAAATGCATGGTGGAGAGCAAACGCCGAATCTGGTCGCACCAGCGTGCTGTTAGCGTATGCACTTGGCAAGGCGCAGCGGCTCGCCTCGATGTTAGATCAATCAATCGGACCAATCTATGGCCACGGAGCCGTGATGAAGCTTGTTGAAGCCTATCGAGCGAGTGGTGTACGACTTCCTCCGATTAATCGCATACCACCGCATAGCCGCAAGATAGGCGGGGGACGTGGTATTGTAATCGCTCCACCGAGCGCCGCAGCTACAAATTGGATCAATCGCTTTGGTGCCACATCTATCGCCATGGTATCTGGGTGGATGCTTCTCCGTGGTGTCCGTCGAAGACGTGGAATTCCAAAAGGCTTCATCCTGTCCGATCATGTTGACTACCCAGACCTTATGCGGGCAATTCAATCTTCAGGTGCGCCCCGAGTTCTTGTCACTCACGGTTTCACGGATATCGTCGCACGACTACTCACGGAACAAGGCCTTCATGCGGAGGTACTTGCAACACGGTTTACCGGTGAAACAAACCCAGATGATCATGGAACGTACGAAGAAGTCCCCGATACTCAGACAATCACTCCGGATGGTATCGACATTGACAAAAAAGATGCAGAGGGTGACCAATGAAACGCTTCTCTGATCTGTACTGGAAACTGGACGGAACAACCAGCACAAACCAAAAGATTGAGGCTTTGAAAGAGTACTTTGTATCTGCGCCTCCTGAAGATGCGGCATGTGGGCTGAGAGTCCTATGTGGAGCCAGGCAACTACGAGCTGTATCAACACGATCACTCAAAGAATGGGCTGCGGAGTTTGCCGGCCTCCCTCTATGGTTGGTTGAAGAAAGCTACGCTCACGTTGGCGATCTGGCTGAGACACTTGCCCTTATCTTGCCGAACGAACCGACACATGAATCGAGTAGCCAGCACCCCAGTACCGAAGCGTTATCACTCTCTCGTTGTTTCGAAGAAACGATCCGCGGACTCAAGGGAAAGTCGGACCACCACAAACGACAGGTCGTTGAAAAAACATGGAACCGGCTGCCGCCCCGTGAGCGAATTGTCTGGCACAAACTTGTAACAGGTGGCTGCCGTGTTGGTGTATCAAGAACTTTAGTTGCTCGGGCACTCTCACAAATATCTGGTCTGGAACCGGCAGTCATTGCCGAACGGATGATGGCTGCGACCATCGAGACTGCCGAAGACTTTCACTCACTCATTTCGCCAAACCCAACACCTGCGGACAGCCTCCGCCCCTACCCTTTCTTTCTTGCTTCACCACTCAAAGGTGAACCCAGCGAACTTGGGGCTGCTACGGAGTGGCAAGCCGAATGGAAGTGGGATGGCATGCGGGCTCAGGTCGTTCGAAGATCGGCTGGAATCTCGATCTGGAGCCGAGGCGAAGAACGAATGAATGATGCCTTCCCTGAAATTGTGGAAGCCGCAGAACATCTCCCTGATGGCACTGTTCTCGACGGGGAATTGCTCGCAGCCCACCCAAACAATCTCCTCCCGTTTTCAATGCTCTCGAGAAGGGCCAGCCGAAAGCGTGCCAGTAAAAAGATTTGCACTGAAATTCCGGCAATTTTTGTTGCATATGACTTGCTCGAAGCCAACGGAAAAGACATTCGTTCAAAACCGCTTTCTCTTCGGCGCAGTGAACTCCTAACCATGGTGCCATCGGCTTTTGAAGGAAAACCAGCCTTGTCTGGTGGGCCTGCCAAACCTCACCACAATTCTACAGCCAGTGGTGAGATCAGATTTTTCCACTCACCTGTAATTGATAGTCATTCTTGGGATGAACTCACATTTACTCAACAACAAGCCCGTCAACGTGGTGTTGAAGGGCTCATGCTCAAACGAATCACAAGCAGCTACGAACATGGTCGACCACGAGGCGATTGGTGGAAGTGGAAGGTGAATCCACTTGAAATTGATGCAGTGCTTCACTATGCCCAAGCGGGACATGGCCGACGTGCCGGGCTCCACACTGACTATACCCTTGGGGTTTGGGACGGAGATCAGCTTGTTACCGTAGCAAAAGCCTATAGTGGTTTGTCAGACAAAGAACTTGTTGAGATCGACAAGATTATTCGTAGCACTACGATTGAAAGACATGGACCTGTTCGCGTTGTACGACCCACACTAGTGTTTCAGTTGGCTTTTGAAAATGTATCACGATCAACCCGTCACAAATCAGGCATAGCCGTTCGCTTCCCACGAATAGCGAGATGGAGACGTGACAAACTGCCTCACGAGGCTGCAACACTTAGTGAATTGAAATCTCTTCTTTTTGACGCAACTGGCCAACAGCAATCAACTCGGAGTAATAACGAGTAGAACTATGCCATCAGCAACTGAAACCAGCCTCTCTCAGCAGAACACGCCAACAGGCCAAAAGCTTTCTTCTCGAAACAAAACTACAAACACAGAAACGGTAATTAATTCGGATGCTTTTTACGCGTCATGTGAACGATGGTTTACGAATCGAGATCAAACACCTTTCGAGTTCCAGCGCGCAACCTGGCGAGCGATGGCAACCGGAAGAGACGGCCTTCTCCACGCTCCAACTGGCACAGGAAAAACACGTGCAGCATGGTTTGGTGGATTGTGTCGCAGCTTTGCCGTACCCACTCAACATAAGAAAATGGGCATTCGGATTATCTGGGTCACCCCACTACGAGCTCTGGCAGCGGATACTGCCCGTTCTCTTGAAGAGCCACTTGCCGACCTGAACGAAATGCTTGGCTCCCGCTGGCAGGTTGGAACTCGCACTGGCGACACAACAACTGCGGATCGTCGTCGCCTCCGACAGAATTGGCCTCAGGCTCTCATCACCACTCCTGAATCACTTTCGATTCTATTGTCACTTGAAGACAGCCAGGAAATTTTCTCAGATCTCGACACCGTTATCGTCGACGAGTGGCACGAACTTCTCGGAACAAAGCGCGGTATTCAGACTGAACTTGCGCTGTCGAGACTACGAGCCATTCGCCCGAAAATGATCACATGGGGGTTATCAGCAACACTGTCAAACCTGAATGAGGCCATTGCAACACTTGTCGGTCCTCGACGTCGCGACCATGCCAAACTCATAGAAGCCAACACACCACGAAAGCTTGAGTTTTCAACCATTATCCCAAACCCGATCGAACGATTCCCATGGGCGGGGCACATGGGGCTACGGCTCCTCCCACAAGTTGTTGAGGCAATTGAGTCAGCCAAAACCACTCTTGCATTTACAAATACCCGCTCTCAGGCTGAGCGATGGTACGACGCAATACGAGAAGCCCGACCAGACTGGAAAGACAAACTTGCACTTCATCACGGATCCGTTGATCGTGCCCTGCGAGCGACTGCTGAAGCAGGTCTTCGCAACGGCAAACTCAAATGTGTTGTTGCTACTTCAAGTCTTGATCTTGGCGTTGATTTTGGTCCTGTTGAACAGGTCCTTCAGATTGGAAGCCCAAAAGGGATTGCAAGAATTCTCCAGCGTGCTGGCAGAAGCGGTCATGCGCCTGGGGCAGTTGGCCGCCTTATTTGTGTTCCAACACATGCATTGGAACTTATCGAGTGCGCAGCCGCACGACTGGCTGCCAGTGCTGGCTCCGTTGAACCTCGTCGCCCGCTTACGAATGCCCTTGATTGCTTATCACAGCACATCGTAACAGTGGCGTGCAGTGGAGGATTTCGTGAACACGAATTATATCAGGAAGTGCGAGAAACAGTCGCGTTTGCTCAGCTCGACACACAGTCCTGGCAGTGGGCGATGGACTTCGCTGCTCGCGGTGGGCATGCTCTTTCTGCCTATCCAGACTATTGCCGAATCAAAGAACGATTTGGCCGTTGGTATATCGCCAGCCCCTCGCTGGCACGCCAACATCGAATGAATATTGGCACAATTACGTCGAATGCAACCGTCGAGGTCAAATGGTGTCGGGGTGGCAGGCTTGGCACAGTTGAAGAATCCTTTATCAGCCGCCTGAACATCGGAGACCGTTTTCTTTTCGCTGGTAAGCCACTCACACTCTTTCGTTTTGATGGCCTCACGGCCTATGTCAAACGATCCCGAGGAAGCCATGGGCTGCAAGTCCCCAGATGGAATGGCGGACGGATGCCTCTTTCCACGCTCCTTTCAGCAGCGGTGCTTGAACAGGTTCGGCTGGCGGGAGAGAGCCGAGAGGATTCATCTGCAACTCGGTTGCCTCCCGAAACGGAAGCCATCGCGCCGCTTATTGCAACGCAAGCCACCTGGAGCCGCTTACCTACGCAGGACACACTTCTGATCGAACGCGCCCGCAGCCGGGATGGGCATCATCTCTTTATCTTTCCTTTTGAAGGCCGCCTTGTTCACGAGGGGCTGGCAACTCTGCTTGCCTGGCGAATTGCAAACAAGACACCGAGCACGCTGACACTTGCGGCCAATGACTGGGGATTCGAACTTTCTGGAGCCAAGCAACTGAAATTGGATGCGCGCGACTTTCGACAACTTTTCAAACCGGGCGAACTACTTACAGACCTTTTTGCATGCCTCAATGGAACCGAAATGGCGAAAAGACAATTTCGTGAAATTGCTCGTGTGGCAGGTCTCATCCAAGGGGGTAACCGCTCAGCAAAACACACGCAGGCATCTGCTGGCCTTATTTTTGATGTTTTGAATGAATACGACTCTGAAAACCTGCTTCTCGAACAATCTCGTCGGGAGGTACTAGAAAATCAGTTCGAATTCCAGCGACTTTCTGAATCCCTTGACGCTATCGCAGATAAAGAGATCGTAGTCATTGATACTCCACGACTTTCACCACTCGCATTCCCAATCTGGGCCGAGCAAATCCAGTCACGGCTGACAACTCAAAACTGGCGTGAAAGAATTACGCAGATGGCTGAAGAGCTCGAGCACGCGGCACGCATATGAAAAAACTATCGCCATCGACTTGGGTTCAAGACGCGAAAGATATACGGATCGCTGTTGGAAAAGGTGAAAGCCTGCCTGCCAACGCAGACATTGTCCTTCTTCCTGAAAGAGCTGCATTCCTTCCGAAAACATCGACTATTGTCTGTTCCGATATTCATCTTGGGAAAGCAGCAACTTTCCGACACGCTGGCATGCCAATCCCTGAGGGATCAGCACAACACGACCTCAAGCGACTTCTGAACATAATTGATCAATACAATGCCCGCCGGCTTTTAATCACAGGTGATCTCTTTCACGCTCGTTCAGGATGTACGCCGCAAGTGCTCGAGGAGTTTTCTGAATTTTGCAAGCAGGTTCAGTCGTCTACTAGAACTAACGTCGTTCTTGTTCTCGGCAATCATGAACAATCTTTAGGAAAAAAGTTCAGGCCTTATGAAATCGGTATTAGCCGGTGCGAAAAGGAAATTATTGAACCACCTTTCCAATTTGTTCATGATCAGACAAAGCATTCAAACGTACAGCCTGGCTCCTTTACAATTGCAGGCCATGTCCATCCAACTATTACTATCAAAGGCACGGGCAGAGATCGGCTGACATGCCGTTGTTTTGTGGCGACCGGCACAACACTTACCCTCCCGGCTTTTGGCTCATTTACAGGTGGCTATAA
>JALCBP010000085.1:3419-9853 GCA_028066355.1 Pirellulales bacterium | reverse complement strand
TCACGACAGCACTCAGTCATGATGCTGCTGAGTTTGTTGAAACGAATAGAGATAATCCTTTTTTTCTTTACCTCGCATACAACGCACCACACTTACCACACCAGGCCCCTGATGAAGATATTGCAAGGTATGCACACATTAAAAATAAGAAACGTCGTATTTATGCAGCCATGGTTGATGTGATGGACCGTGGTATCGGCGAAGTTATTCGCACTCTTGAAAAACATGATATTCGAGACAACACCCTGATATTTTTTTTAAGTGACAATGGAGGTCCACAGTCATCTCCTGGCAAACCTACGAATTGGAATGGTTCTTCTAATACGCCATTTCGGGGTGGCAAAGGCAATATGTATGATGGTGGCGTTCATGTTCCTTTTATTTTGTCCTGGCCTGCACGGATTGCTGGTGGCCAAACATTCGAAGCACCGGTTCATGCCCTCGATATAGCTGCCACAGCTGTTGGTGTTGCAGGTGCAGACACTTCTACCCTGCCCTTAATGGAAGGTGTTGATCTCACACCCTATCTCACTGGTCAAAAGAATGGAGCACCACATGATGCACTTTTCTGGCGTGGTTCGAATGGTCGCATTTGGTCAGTCCTTGACTCACATGGAACAAAGCATATTCAAGATAAGGACAGCTCGTCTCCACAGCTATTTCATTTGCCGAATGACATCAGCGAAGCACACGACGTCGTTGATGACTTTCCTGATGAGGCCGAAGAACTCTATAAAAAATGGTCTTTATGGGATAAAGAAAATGTCCCGTGCCGTTTGCTAACCTATACGTATTACCATGAAATAAGGGATGACTTCTTTCGTGATGCCGTACCAAAAGCTGCGAAACAGTCTGGATTTCCACCCTCACAGCCGACAACTGGTGAGTAATCAGTAGCAAAAGATCTGGTGTGCACGGGAGCACGCTCTTGGAATAAAACTCTGCAAACCCAATAAGGTTCTACGATGATAAAGCGTCCGATCATACTGGCACTTTTTGCACTCGCTCTTGTTTTTCCTTCTGGTAGAGCCGCTGCCGACAAACTCTCTGCTACAACCGAGTCACTTCAGCAACGAGATAGCCGCATGCAATGGTGGCGGAACGCACGGTTTGGCATGTTTGTTCACTGGGGTCTTTATTCTGGACTAGCAGGCACCTGGGAAGGCAAGCCTGTTGCAACAAAAGGCGGGATGGAGTGGATACAGCAACGGGTCAAAGCTGATACAGCAACCTATGCAAAAAATGCGATTCCACTATTTAGGCCCAAAGCAGACTTTGCAAGTCAGTGGGCTCGGATGGCAAAGAGGGCTGGCTGCCGATACCTTGTTTTCACCACCAAGCATCATGATGGTTTTGCGTTACATGATTCAAAGGCAAGTGATTTTGATGCAGGCTCAGTACTCAATCGTGATCTCGTAAAAGAGATTGTTGAGGCCTGCCGAAAAGAAGGGCTGCGAATCGGTTTCTATCACTCTGTTATCGACTGGCACCATGATCAGTATGCATATCTCTTGTCCAAAGAGTTGCCCTATCCACTGAAGGGTGAGCCATACCCGAATGGCCATCGGGATCACCAAAAATATATTCAGTTCTTGCATGCACAGGCGAATGAACTGATGTCCAACTATGGAACCATCGACGTTGTGTGGTGGGACTACAGTTCAACAGACTTTCAGGGAGAAAGAGCCTGGAAAGCTTTTGAACTCATGGACCGCGTCAAAGAAAAACAGCCACATGTCATTATGAACAACCGCCTCTTTCGAATTCCTGAAGCTGGTTTTAGTGGCATGGGAACTCATGCCGTCACCGATCAACTGGACCCAAAGTATGGTGACTTCATCACACCCGAACAGCATATTCCGGCGACTGGACTCCCTCATCTCGATTGGGAAACATGCATGACAATGAACACCACATGGGGGTTCAGCGAGCATGATCATGCGTGGAAATCTGACGAGATGCTTATCCGTAATCTCATTGATATCGCAAGCAAGGGTGGAAACTATCTGTTAAATATTGGTCCTACCGGCGATGGAAGCATTCCCGAGGAAAGTATCGCGTCACTCAAAGCGATTGGTGAGTGGATGGATGTTAATGGTGAAGCAATCTATGGCACACAGGCCAGTCCTTTTGAAAAACTGAGTTGGGGCCGATGCTCACAAAAGCCACTACCTGACGGGAAGACCCGACTGTATTTACATATCTTTGATTGGCCTGCTGATGGAAAACTTATTGTACCAATTGAAACTGATACAACTGCAATTGCTCGTCGCCTTTCTGACAAAAAAGAGCTTCGTATCACATCTGGTACAGCACAAACGGTGATCCTTGTTGGAGAACCTGTGCTTCACAACATTGCTTCTGTTGTTGAGCTCGATATTGCAGATCCACTCCACGTATCTCAGTAAGATCGGACATCAAATGCATCAGCACAGCGAACCAAGTAGCCAACCAAGTAGCTCTGTCTACTTAATTGCCTGACACCCACAATAGTGGATGGCGAAGTGGAAGATTCCTCTTCACTTCGAATGTTTCTGGGTCAGCTTCGAGGTTTTTCCAGACGTTCAGATAATGGCGATCCCCATAGTGAAGCCCAGCAAAAAGAAGGCTCGGGTGCCGTACCGGCCATTCCTCCCAATACATGATGTCTTTTGGAAATGGCCAGGCAGATTTGTCTTCGATATACGGCAGAATAAATCTCATACCGCGGTGCATGCCACGACCGTCTGGCAGTTGAAACTCCCAGAGATTATCTGCTTCTGTAGATACAATCTGAGCCACCCCAGCCATGGCATCAATAACAAAAAGTGAATATCCATAGGGCTTGGTTCGTGCTAGTTCCGCTGGGAATCCACCCGACTCATCCATCATCTCTTGCAGATAAACAGATTTAAACTGCTCTCGAATCCATTGCAGGATTTCATCTTCGCCCACGAAATCCGCGAAAGAAGCTGCCTGAAGTGACCAGCACACCCCGTGATTATTTGGGTGATTCTTTTCACGAATGCCGTATTCGTGAGTATTAATCCACGTCAAATAGGTTTGAAACCATTGCCTGACACCTACTTGAGAACTAGTTGGAAATGAAGGTGATGAACAAAGAATTTTTGCACTTCGAGCAACCTCGGCGAGGTGAAGCGTATCGATAATACCAATACTCCGACCTTTGTATCGACCCTGAATAGCCTGGCCATAAAGAAGACTTGGATTCATTTTTGTGCTGCTTTGCACAAACCAGGCTTCGAGATGTGTTACAGCGTGTGCAGCATATCGCTCGTCTTCTGTAATGAGATATGCCGAAGTAAGCGTGCCTACAAGTTCACTCAACCGAACCATGGCCAAGCGATGGTCCAAAAAAAGTTCAGGGTACGTCTCACCATCTCTTCGAATGAAGGGACCGTCAGGATTCTCTGGGTCAGGCCACCAATAATCACCCTCTGAGTAATAATCGTGCCGACCACCAGCACTTCTTTCACAATGTGATGACGTTACTGTTTCCGGAGGTTCGTCTAGATAGTTGTTTGCTTTTCCAAGCACACGGGGTTTCTCAATGGCTATAAGATCAAATCCATTGAGTTGCTTGGCGTGCGTGTCACCAACAAGGAAAGCTAAAGAAACGAAAAAATACACATGTGAAATAAATAGCTTAAAACTCATTCCTGCATATGCTTTCTTTTCAATCGCATATCACATAGTGATACACCTTGGACACAATTAGTGAGCAGTTACTCACGAATAAAAGTTACGACAATACTTTCGTCACCATAAAATGACTCAAAACTATCTGGTCGCGAACCACCACCACCTCGAAAACAGAGTCGCTGGATCGACTCCTCAATCTCATAAATTCCCTGAAGAACTTTTCCTTGGCCTTCACCACCTGTAATAGAAATATCAATTTCCTTTGGATCACAAAGCGGAGCAAAAGAATTTGTACCGCTGCTAAGCTCCTTGCCATCTATGAACAAGACCCATGTTCCATCCGTCTTGTTATCAATAGTAATTCGTTTATCTGGTTCTGTTGTATCGCCTTTCGAAGTAATTGTTTCGATCCGCCATAGGCCTGCATATTCTTCCCTGGCCTTCTGTTGGATTTTTTCTTCGTCGTTGACTTCTTGCTGATTCACTTGGTCCGTCGGTTCAGCCAGCCCCCTTACTGCACACGCTGTCAACACAACACACACGAAAAACAGATGGGTAAAATTAAGATATTTAAATGTATTTTCTTTTTTCATTTCTGACTCCATTTGATCGTTCTTTCTTATGGTACCTTGGTTTTTTAAAATCATCCATCATCGTAAAGTCATGAAAAACAACGACTCACATAGAGAAGCTACGTGCTGCAACACAAATGATTTTTTACACAGACCAAAACCAATTTCCTCATTTTTATCATTTGGAGAAACTGATGAATGGAACCCTTGGAATCATTCTTCATCGCTCATTCTGGGCCGTAATGATTCTTGGTTACTTTTTTATATCAGGCACCACCTGCACCGCGCAATCGTTACCTTTTCTTCCTGATGAACTCACTCAGATTCTCGAAAGCGGTCTTCCTAAAACATTACCATCACTAGTAGAAACAGGTCATTTCAAAAAATTACCTGCGGGTGATGGCTTTGTTTGGTTAGCAGAGTCAACGGCAACTCTTAAAAAGGGGCATAAACTAGCCTTCTCAAAAACATTCGATACCCCGCTTAAAGAGGATGAGGTCGGCTTTGTTGCAGTCCGATGTCGTATAGTTGATGTAGACAACAATGCAAATGAACCACGCCCCGGACGAGTCCTTATTCACATCGGTGACCGAGAGACACTTCGGCAAACAGCTCTGTACCACAAAGGCACAATTGGTCGTGAGTGGGGATGGTACTTTCACCCATTTCGAGCAGCCAAATCGGTTGCCACAGGCACAGGAAAAATTCGCCTCAGTTTTGACCTTCAACCGCAACGTATTGAAATCGAGGATGTCCGTCTTTATGTAGCACCATCTGGTTTTGACATGTCACGACTACCCATGATGGAAGCTGGGTATCAGGGGCGTGAACCAGATGCTCCCTGGCGGAAAGAAGCAGAAGCGCGCATAAACGAACACCGGACATCTCCGCTCATTGTTCGTGTGCTCGATGTAGATGGACATGCTATTCCGCAAGCTGACGTACGGATACGAATGCATCGTCATGCTTTTGGTTTTGGGAGCACTTTTCAGGTTCGTCTTGTTGATGACATCAGCCCAGATGCCATTCGGTACCGGCAAACATTTGAAGACCTTTTTCACGCACTTGTTCCTGTACCTGCCCTGATACCGCAACACACCCCTCATGCAAAAGATGGAAACTATGCGAACCAGCTTCTCTCTGATCTGACAAACACATTGAAATGGGCATATGATCGACAACTCCCCATGCGAGGGCACACGCTTGTCTGGGGAAACCTGCAACCATGGAGTAACGCTTTTGTCGCAGCTGGTGAACCTGAAAAGATCCTCTCATCTATACGTGCGCACGAGCAATATGTTCTTCATAAAACCAAAGATTTCATCCATGAATGGGACGCCATCAATCATCCCATTCGGTTTCAAAAAGATCTTCGCGATGTCTTTGGATCCTCAATCTACTCAAAGCTTTTTACTGAACAGCGGATGATGACATCTGCGCGATTGATCATCAACGAAGCTCTCTTTGACAATACTCGAGAAGATAAATTTTTTGCTTTTATGAAAACGTTCCAAGAGCAGGCATCGTCAAGAGCAGATGGGATTGGCTTCCAAAGTCACTTTTCAATTAACAACCTGCGAGGCATGGAAGATCTCTGGAGACGCTACGAACGCTTTGCACCACTTGTCGATCGACTTGTTGTGACTGAATATGACTTTGTCTGCAACGATGACGAACTGCATGCCGATTATCTACGAGATGTACTGACACTTTCATTTAGTCATCCGAAGATGACGGGCTTCATCAATTGGGGATTCTGGGCTGGCTATCACTGGAAACCAGAGGGAACTCTCATCCGGAAAGATTGGACTGAACGACCCGCTGTCAAAATATGGCAAGAACTTGTACACGAAAAGTGGGCCACGAATACGGATTTGCAGACGGACACGAAGGGAGAGGTAGAAACCAAAGCATTCTTCGGCGACTATGAAATTACTGTTTCGGTGAATGGAACATCCACTACACAGATGTGGACTCATGTAGCCGATAATGGGCCACTTGTTGTTGAGTTATAATCAAAACGCGGGCTGTCAAAATTCCAAACTGATCTCTTTTTTAGGTATTTTTGATGGTATTATTACCATTCAGAACTTTTTCTTGGCTGAATCGTTTCATTCTTTGGACTTCTCGTATAAAGGCGTGTTCGAAGCGTATACCATTTGAAACGTATACCATTTTCTGAATGACTTTTTAGGAACAGGGCATGAGTGCTTCATCAAA
>JALCBP010000085.1:0-3319 GCA_028066355.1 Pirellulales bacterium | reverse complement strand
CGTATACCATTTTCTGAATGACTTTTTAGGAACAGGGCATGAGTGCTTCATCAAAAACTCGGGATTCAATCCGTGCTGCTGTGAGCCAGCAAGCCGGCAAAAGCCGCTCGAAACAAAAGTTGCTATCTCGTGTTGCTGTAGCTGGTACATGTATCGTGCTACTTATTCTTATCGGTGCGTGGTGGGGTGGTGAATTCTCACAGCCTGAGGTTGTTGCTGAACTTCATTCAATGGTTGATGAAGAAGTGGCCCGTCTTGCAAAAGTTGCTCGAAATGAAATTCCTTATGGATCTTCAGGCCCAGATATGGGCGAGTGGTTCCAAAAATTTAGAGACGTCCCTGAAAAATATCGTGGTCAAATTCGCCAAGATATGGGGCGATTGTTTACTGCCCGTGAACGTGCAGCAACCCAGTCATATTTTGCACTTCCGCCTGGGCAACGCCAAGCTGAAATGGACAGACGAATAAAAGCTGAAGAGGCTCGTAACAAAGAGCGTCGAGAACGATGGGCAGCTGAAAGGGCTGCCCGTGAGCAAGCCAATGCGAACGGCCAGACTGCGGAGAACGGTCGAAATGGTGGTGCTGGACAAGAAGGCGGAGGGCGTGGACCAAACGCGGGTGGTGGGTCAGGTCCCGGAGGGCGTGGTGGACAGCGAACGGAAGATACCCGGAACGAATGGATGAAGCGCCGCCTTGACAACTCGTCTCCAGATGAAAGAGCCCAGCGCACTGAATACAGACGCGCTATGAACGAGCGTCGTGAGCAACTTGGCATGGAACCCAGCCGAGGTGGTGGACCTCCAGGGCGTCGGGGGCCACCAGGCGGCCGCCCCTCATAAGCATAAACTGCCTGTGTACACCGCTTTTTCCTTTGTACACTGTTCTTCTTTGTACACGGCTCTTGATTTGTCAAGCAGACGCAGACGTCCCACCTGTAGTTTGGCATGATGCTAAAAGGAACTGCATCGTTCCAAGGAGTTTTCTCTGGCGGCGGTGAATGTATTCAAAACTCTATAAATTTATCAGTGCACTCGCTCTTCTTGTCCCCATCGTGACAATTGGTGAGTGTCGTCGTCAGCGAGACACATCTTCTTTACCCAAGACAACATGGACTGTTCAAAAAGTTCACGACGGCGACACTGTAACAATTGTTAATCAGAGTGGTCATGTCGAAAAAATTCGACTTGCAGATATTGATGCTCCAGAGTACCGGCAGCCTTATGGGAAAACAGCTCGTCAGTCACTCGCTCAGAAGTTAAAAAATGAATTCATTGACATGACACCGACGGGTCGTGATCAATATGATCGTCTTCTCGCGACTCTCTGGGTGGATGGCAGGAACATTAACCGGGAACTAGTTGCCGAGGGGCATGCTTGGGTCTTTGATCGCTATTCACCACCTGCTGATCTCGTAGCAGCAGAGAACGATGCCAAAAAAGCTCGGATTGGCCTGTGGAAAACGGCCGATCCAGTTCGGCCGGCTACCTGGAGGGCCACCCATCCCCGGCAATAACTCCATTCAGGACGATTTATGCAGGCGCTTGCGAGTCGACTTGAGTTCTTTTTTGTCGGCATCCGATATTCTAATGCTAGTCAAACAATGCAGAATAAATCAGATGTTGTCATTACTGGTGTCGGAGTCATCAGCCCCATAGGAATTGGTGCTGATAACTTTTGGCATGCGCTCCTTGAAGGCGAGAATGGTATTCGGCCTATTGATCTTTTTGACGCACATGGTCTTACTGTTCGTTTTGGTGGACAGGTGCCCAGTTTCGATCCCAAACTCTATGTGCGGCCGCGAAAAAGCTTGAAGGTCATGAGTCGGGATATTCAATTCGGTTTTGCAGCAGCAGACCTTGCGATGGCCGATGCTGGCGTAGCAAGTGAACGCGTTGATCCAGAACGTTTTGGTGTAGTCTTTGGTAATGACATGATCTATGCGGATCTTGATGACCTTGAAACGACCTACCGCCGTGCCAAAACTGCTGATGGCACATTCTCTTATGACCAGTGGTCTGAAGCGATACAGGAAGAATTACAACCACTCTGGCTACTGAAGCACCTCCCCAATATGACAGCGTCACACATTGCAATTGCACAGGATGCTCGGGGTCCAAATAACACAATTGTGCTGGGTGATGTTTCAAGTCTGCTGGCTGTCTCAGAAGCTGTCTCTGTTATACAACGAGGCTGGGCTGACATCATGCTAGCCGGTGGTACCGGAAGTCGATTACACCCAACTGCACTGGTTGCCCGAGGAAATGCGTCGCTCTCAAAGCGGGGCGATGACTTTGAATCAGCATGCAGGCCCTTTGACCTGCATCGAGATGGGCTTGTCAATGGTGAGGGTGCCGCCGTACTTGTTCTCGAATCAAGAGAACATGCCGAGAAGCGTGGTGCGCAGATTCGTGGTCGAATTCTTGCAACTGCTGCATGCTGTGAACCACGAAAACAAGAGAAACTTCCTGCAGGACGCGGTGTCGAAATGGCGTTACGAACAGTGCTGAAACAAGCCGGCCTTGATACCGATAAACTGGGCCACATCAACGCACACGGTCTGAGTACTGGACCGATGGATGCTGCAGAGGCGCAGGCTATTGCAGCTGTTGTTGGTGAGACACCTGTGACTGCACCAAAGAGCAACTTCGGCCATGCAGGTGCGGGCAGCGGACTTATGGAATTAGCAGCCAGCGTGCTTGCAGTCGAATCCGGAACAATTCCACCGACCCGTAATTATGAGACTCCTGACCCAGCATGTCCCATTCAAGTCATCCATGAAACACCGATGGAAGGTCGACCACGTACGGCGATTACCGTCAATTTCAGCACAATGGGGCAAGCCTCTGCGGTGGCCATTACTGCTGACTGATTCATTGCCTTTTCTGCTGGATCTAGCCCTAAGCGGATACAGACGGCTGTGAATCCTGATCCTTTTTGTTGCATCCGTATCAATCGGCATAACCGTCAATCTGCAGTCCTGATTGAATCAGGAAATAACTCAGGTCGATCTCATTTAATGCAAGGGCCCACTCCCAATCACTCGCGGAACACTACCTGTGAGACGTCACACAATATTACTCGTCGGTCTTATCATATTTTTTATTGGCATCCAGCTTCGGATGGTGGAGTCTTTTACGTTAAGTGACTTTTCAAGCAAGGTGCTCGCGGCGCAAATAACACCAGACGATTCGATTACACCAAATGCTTGGCAGGGGACCGCAAGCCGAAAGGTTGTTTCTCCTCCTCGGTGGCTTGGGCTTGCCCTCATGTCTGTGGGCGCTGTCTTAACCCTTCGCAGCATGAAGCCACCAAAACTCGG
>JALCBP010000084.1:0-9913 GCA_028066355.1 Pirellulales bacterium | reverse complement strand
CGTATTCGGTCAGTAGGCTGGCAGCCCGCAGCAGTTGTTGCGAAAGGGATTGAGCCTGATGCATGGGGGAAGTTGGCAATCCCGCACGATGTTTGGTGTCGAGATCTCGTTCACCCAAAATCCGTGGTATTAGGTCCGCCAGTACTCTCAAAATATGATTTAAACACAACTTCAGAATATGAAGGAGTGAAGCCTTCTATGTATGGCATTGCGGTTCAGCCTATAGCTCCTCCGAGCAAGAATATTGGGAAATCTCTTCTTGAGAGGACTCGTGTACAGGTTCTTTCAGTTAGCACACAGCGATAGTTGGTCCGACTCTCAACTTAAGATCGATCAGACGGAATGACGTTTTTAAGAAATGAGCGGTCGAGTGGCCAGTGCAGTCGTTCGCCAGTGATTGAAGAGGCGTAGACTGCCTCGTTCATTTCTGTCAGTGTGAGGCCTGTAAACATGCCTGTTTCGGGTTCGCGGTCAGTCTGAATTGCATCAATGAGGTCTGCTACAGCTAATCGGCCCCAAGACGCTCTTTCAGCCGATCGATCCACACCTTGATCTGTTAAATCCGGTGCGAGACCTTCATCACCTATTGGGGTCCATGGGTACGGCCGATTCATTCGCCAAGCAGGGGCTGCGCGGAAGTATGCTTGGGGGATATAGTCTGGGCGGATGTGTATTTCACCCTTCGTCCCGAGTAAGGTGAGGCCAAAATTTGGCTGTTTGAGCCCGGCTTCACGAGTACTTGCAAAAAAACCAGTTGGACCATCAGCAAGACCAAAGGAAGCAGTAATGGTGTCGCCGGCAATCATAGGTATTCCTTCAGCACCCGCGATAAAATCATCGGGTGTTACTAGTTTGCCTTTTGTCGTAACAGTCGCATTACACCACTGAGGTGCACCACCAAAGTGCACCATGAGATCAAGGACATGTGGACCAAGCACCCAGAGGTCTTCGCCCCCACCACGAACGTCCTCTTTTCCCCGTGCTCGTACTTCAAGTAGTGTCCCAAGTTTTCCATCAGCAATTAATTCTGATACTGTGGCCATCGTAGGGCAATATCGGTTAACAAGGGCGAGATTGAGCTTCGTGTTCGATGTCTCACATGCCGCAACAACCGCATCTGCTTGCGTGACAGATTGTACAAACGGCTTTTCCATAAAAATACCACGAACGCCAGCTTCAGCTGCGGCGATTGCCATTTCGGCATGTTGTTGGATGTTTCGAGAGCAGATTGCAACTATATCCGGCTTGATATCTGCAAGCATTTGTCGCCAATCGAGAAACCCACGTGTTGCCTGGGTGAGTCGGTGGCGTTTCATTGCATCAGCAACACCCGTATTAGTGTCGTCAGCTACCGCTACGGTGCGGATGCCAGATACACCGATGAAGAGTTCATCAATATTGTGCCCCCATCCGCCGTTGGAGCTAGTGCCAATGACTGCTGCTCGTAGTACTTCGTTCATAAGAATCTTTCAATTGTGAAAATTAGCAAAATACTTGGACAACGTTGTAAATCAACACGACAGCATTGCGAAAACAGGTTATGATTCTACCATGATTCTCTCTTTAAATATGATCGTTAGAATGATTCTACTGACCCGAATAAAACTGGGCCGAATGAAATAGCATGTCTGGTCATCACTCGCATAGCCACTCTCACGCAATGACTCCGGCTAGTCTTGATCGGGCTATGATGATTGGCGTAAGTCTTAATCTTGTTTTTGTCCTTGTAGAGTTTGGTTTCGGTTTTTTCAGTGGCTCATTAGCACTTCTCGCCGATGCTGGTCACAATGCAAGTGATGTAGTAGGGCTTTTGCTTGCTTGGGGAGCGAGTTTTCTTGCACGCCGACAACCTAGTCAGAAATATACGTTTGGACTCCGGAGAGCAACCATATACGCTGCCTTTTTGAATGCGATACTGTTGTTGGCAGCCTGTGCAGTAATTTTATGGGAGGCTGTGTGTCGACTGAGTGATCCCACGCCCGTTGCTGGGCTAACCATGATTGCCGTGGCCGCGATTGGTGTTGTGATAAATACGGCAACAGCAATGCTTTTCATACGTGGAAGTAAACAAGATGCGAATGTCCGCGGCGCATTTTTGCACATGGCAGCGGATGCAGCAGTGTCAGTTGGTGTGGTTCTTGCCGGGGTGACTATTATGGCGACTGGCATCGGATGGATCGACCCCGTTGTTAGCATCATTATTGTCATAGTGATTGCTTGGGGCACGTGGGATCTTTTCACTGAGAGTTTAGGCCTTGCGATGGATGCAGTGCCTCGCCATATCGATATCAGTGAGCTGACGGATGCACTGGTCGAAATTCCTGGCGTACTCGAAATTCATGATCTCCACGTTTGGGGTATGAGTACGTCGGAGGTAATGCTGACAGCCCATCTGGTAATAGTCGATTCAGGTAGGCAAGGCTCACTGGAGGAAGCACAGGCATTACTTCGAGAGCGATTTGGTATTACCCATACGACATTGCAGCCTGACAGCCCATCAGCACTTCAGGCATGTCGAGAGCAAGGAATTGATAGCTCTTAAGTAAGCCTTTTTTTTGATGCAGCATCGGTTCCTGTGTGAAAGATAAAGTACATCAAAATAGGTTTTGTGAACCGGTGCATTCACTTTCCATCGTTTGAATTAACGTTCTGATAGTTTTGGGTCGTGCGCTAATATATGGCGACGATTTGTCGAAAAGACTCAATATCTTTGGGAAACTAACGCACACCTGAAAAACAGGTGTATTTTCCAGAATGCTACTCAATGTCTTCTTCGACTTGTTGCATGTATTGAATGCTTTCGCGAGCGAGCCGCTCAGCTCCGGGGGCATAATCAAATACTTCAACGCTCACCCATCCGCTATACGATATTTCATGTAGAGCCTTGAATATCGGTGCGAAATCGATCGCTCCAAACCCTGGTCCCTGAAGATTGATGTCATTTGCGTGAAAATGCTCGAGATGTGCAGCACTTGCGTGAATGATCTCTGGTATTGATTGGTCCTCGGTTGCCATGGCCTTCACATCGAGGTGGAGCCGAATATGTGGCGAGCCAATCAAATCAATCAATTGTCGAGTTTCATCTGCGGTAGTGAGAATATCAGTCTCAATTGGAGCAAGTGGTTCCAGGGCAATGACCGTGTCGGTTTCCTCAAGAACAGGGACCAAAGCACCAAAAACTTCTTGTAGAAATGAGTGAGCATCTTGTTCAGTAACCTCAGCCACCAGATTTCTTTGTTGAGGTGAACCAAAGACAAGAGTCTTTCCTCCAAGGTCCCTGCATAAACGAGCCAAGTCTGTGAGGTAGGAAATAGTTCGACCACGAGTGTCCGCATCAGGAGAAGTTACGTGAAGCCCAGCAGTCTTCGCAAGAAGCCAGTGCAGGCCGATACATTCAAGCCCTGCTTGCGCTATGGTGCGACGCAGTTCTCCTCTTTGATTCGATGAGAGCTCATTAGGGTTTTCACCTAAAGTAAACGGCGCAATCTCGAGTCCCGTATATCCAGCGTCAGCGGCAAATTCACATGCACGTTTAAACGGCCAGTTGCCAAACGTCTCATTACAGATTCCATACTGCATGTAATAGCTTCCGGGAGTGGTACAGGCGCAAAGATTCAGTCTATGATTTTAATTACTTTACCGGTTGTTGCTGATTTATAACATGCTTCAATGATTGCAACTGCCTTACGACCTTCGTGGCCGTCCAATTTTGGTTTTATTCCGGATGACACAGCATCAAAAAATTCCGAAAAATTTCGAGTATGGCAGGAATAATTTATGGCCATCGGATCAGCAGCACCTCCTGAGGTGCCACTCGTGGCACCAAAACGCGAGCGGATAGCGTCGTCATCAGAGTGCGAATCCTGGAACTGCCAGTTCACGATTTGTTCTTCTTCAATTTCAGCGGTTCCACCACGACCCCCGAAGATAAAGCGGCGTAATTGGCCGGGGAACAGGCTTGTTGTCGCCAACAATTGGCCGAGCCCCCCATTTTTAAGTTTTAGGACTGCAAGGCATGTATCCTCAACTTCAACACATTCTGGCGAGTGTGATTTTAAAGCAGTAAAAGCAGCAACACTTTCAATTGGATTGGTGGTAGTTGAGATATCAGGCATGGATGCACCAGCGATCCATTGTAGGGCATCAACACCGTGTATTGACTGATTCATTAAGGCACCACCTCCATCCAATGCGAGAGTTCCCTGCCAACGTCCTTTCCCGTAGTAGGCGTCATCTCGCCACCACGGAACTGCACTTGATGCGACAGCAAGATCACCAAATCTGCCAGCTGCTGATGCAGCATGCACAGCTTGTAAAACCGGATTGAATCTTTGGGGAAAGATCGCACCTAAGCTGACTCCTGCTTTTTCAGCCGCTCTTATCATTCGATCGATTCGTCGAGTCGTGATCTCTAGAGGTTTTTCACAAAGAACGTGAACCCCTTTCCTTATTGCTTTGAGGGCTACTTCAAGGTGGGCACCAGAAGGAGTTGCAATCGTAACAACATCAGGCTTTTCTCGACGAATCATACGCACCGGATCTGGATACCATGAACAATCATGTTGTTCGGCGAAACGAAGTCCTTTTTCTTCAGTGCGACAGCAAGCCGAAACGAGTTCTATGGAAGAGATGTCGGCGAGGGCACGGGCATGTATCTCCGCTATCGCACCAACACCAATAATGGCAACACGCACAATAAAACTCCTTTGGTATGAATGATGGCAGGTGATCTTTAAATAAAGATTTGCCTGTTGAGGAAACTATAAGTCTCCGTAAGTGAAATTTTTGGTTCCATGTTTTTCTGTCAGGAGAGTTATCACATCATAAACATCTCTTCAGGTTTTGATATCAACATGCTAATTATTTTTCAACGAAAAATGAGCGAAATGAGCGGCTTCTTCATTGTTTTGTTAATTCAATAGTGTCAAATAGTGAGTCCTGTTTGAGAGATGGCGGAGCATTCAACCTAGGTTGTTGAACGCAGTCGCATTCAAGCCGGAATGTACAAGTAATAATTTGAATGATTTTCCATGGCATCTTCTCTTCCTCGTTCTCCCATTGAATCGTTAAGCCGCACCGGTGCACAGGTCGTATTGATTGTGTCCGGAGGTGGCACGCAGGTTATTTCCCAATTATTTGCAGGAGGTGGGGCTAGCGATGTCATGCTTGAAGTCCTTGTACCGTACGCGAAGTCAGCTGTTGCAAAAGTTTTGGGTAGTGAGCCTGAGGCCTACTGTAGCGATCGTACCGCGAGGCAGTTGGCGGTGGCTGGCTGGCAACGAAGTATCGAGCTTGCAAGTCAGGTTGAAAATAATATTGGAGTTTCCGTAACAGCGAGTTTGCGATCAGGTAAGCCAAAAAAGGGTCAGCACCGTGTGCATGTAGCAACACACCGGCTAGAGGGAACGGTTACTGCCACATTGAAATTGACAAAAAATGCAAGGAGTAGACTAGAAGAAGAGCATGTTGCAGCATTGCTATGCCTGGATGTCTTGGTCAGTACTGCTACAAGAAGCGTAACGAACCCTTGGCGAAAGGAATTAGAATCACTGCTTCTTCCAGAGGAAGAAATTGATCGCGTTGAATATACGGCGCCACTTAGTTGGCAAGAATTGTTTGGCCAAAAAGAAGGCGCAATGTCAATTGAAATTACCAGTGGTGTGCAAACAGGTCAACGCGCTGAGCAATCAAATAATCGACTCATATTCAGTGGTTCATTTGCGCCTCTCCACCAGGGGCATCTTGCGATGGCTCGCATCGCCGAGGAAATAGCAGAACGACCTGTCGAATGGGAGTTGTCTGTAACCAATGTAGACAAGCCAATGTTGGATTACATTGAAGTTTCACGACGAGTAGAGCAATTCAAGGGGGAGACGCTTTGGCTTTCACGTGCGGCGACTTTTATAGAAAAAATTCATGTTTTTCCGCAGTCAACATTTGTGATGGGAGCGGATACATTCGTGCGACTCATTGACCCAAAATACTATTCTGGTTCTAAAAAAAAGATGAGTGATGCAATGCGTGCGATTTGTCGTCATTCACGTGGTTTAATTGTTTTCGGGCGGATGCGAGAGCAGGGGTTCCAAAACCCAAGTACTTGTGATGTGCCTTTAGCACTCAGAGAAATCACATATTTCGTTTCGGAGCGAGAGTTTCGTATGGATATCTCGAGTAGTAGCATAAGAGCGAGCGAGATAGACGCGAATAGTGATTTATCGTCTACGAGTGAACAATTTTTGCCAGACCGGCACCAAGGCGATCAAGGGTGAGGCTGTGATCTTCACGGCCTATGTGCACCCGGATAAGGTTTACTTCAGTTTCATTTGATTGAGCGGCTGATAAAGCTTTATCAAATTCACCCTCGGTACGAACTTCATATCCTTTGCCACCACCTAGCACTTGGGGAAGCATCTGATATTGCCAGACGTTGATGTCGTTGAACCTGCCTTCGTGAATGAGTCGTTCTGTTCCATAGCCACCATTATCGAGAACAATTATTGTTGCTGCCAACCGATGCTTGATAATGGTTGATAATTCCATGCCTGTCATCTGAAAAGCACCATCACCGACGAGGACAATAGTCTTTAGATCCGGCCTCGCCATCTTGGCACCAATTGCAGCCGGTACAGCAAAACCCATCGACGTGTAATAGGCAGGTGAAAGGAATTCTGTCTGGCCTCGAATGACAAGTTCACTCGAAGCAAACAGGGCATCACCAACATCAGCAATCACGATTGTTTTATCGTCGAGCGACTCATCGATTCTTCTCACGAGACGGGTTGTTGTGATTAGCCTGTCCTTTTCAAGAATAAATGGTTCCCGTGCCACGGATGGTCCTGGAGGAAGGGTTTGTTTTCGAGCTTTAGGGCATGATTCAGCCAAACCTTGGATGAAGTCTTCGATGAGTACATTATGGAAATGATGGTGACTTATTCGTAATTCCTCACTGGTTGCCAGAATGCTGTTCGCAAGATTTAACTTTGCTGTGAAGATGCCAAGATTTACGTCAGTGAGCATTGTACCGAGTAGGATGACGCAATCGCTCTGTTCTACGAAAGAAGAAATTTGCTCTCTGCCCATCGCACCTTCATAAAGTCCTAGGTAAAGAGGATGTGTCTCGGATATCACGCTTTTCGCCAGCATTGAGGCAGTTATTGGAATTCCAGTTGCATTCGCTAGGGCAAGCGTTTCTCCTTGCAGCCCATACCGATGAAGTTCGACTCCAGCAACAATGACTGGTTGTTTCGCCTTTTCGATCCTTGCCGTGGCTTCTCGAATTGCTTCGGCGAGTGCTTCAGGATCGCTCTCAATAGGAGGAGGTGCAAAATTTCTTGAATGCTCGGGGACAACGTCAACCATATCACGGGGAACTTCAAGATAAACCGGACGTTTAAAGCGATGTGCTATGTCTAACGCATAGTCAATATCACGGAATGCCGTCACTGGGTCATTTAACTCGAGGCTAGCTGCACAGAGTTTGTCAAAGACATCAAGTTGAGTGCTCCAATCACGCACACGATGATGGAGCAAGGGATTATTAACCCTTTCTTTCAAACCAGTTGCCCCGGAAATAACAATGACAGGACTCTGCTCGGCATAGGCTCCTGCTATTGAATTTGCGAGGCTTAAGCCCCCAACTCCATACGTCACACAGACGGCGCCCATTCCATGAACACGAGCATAGGCATCAGCGGCGAAGCCTGCACAATCTTCTCGCGTGCAACTTACAAGTTTGATTTCGCTGTGCTCGAGCATGCTGTAGAAAGCAAGGACATAATCTCCCGGCAGGCCAAAAACGTGCTGGATGCCGTAGTCAGCAAGTCGGCTAATCAAATACTGGCCTATGGACAAGCCTTCAGGAGCAGAAACACGATCCATGACAGGTCGCCTGCCGGTGCGGAGCTTGCAGAGTGTTGGAGGTAGTGTTTCTGATACCGAGGAAGCGTTCGAATTATTCTTGTGCTCATGCATAGCAAATCCTCAAACGAACGTTTTATTATCGCGGAGAAAACAGGGGTCTGTTCGACACCTGTATTCTACTCATCTGCATATGAGGAATTCTTCTGCCGTTTTTTCCATATAGAAAGCAGTACAAGCCAAAATCCGAGGAACGCTGCCATACAGCCGAGCACGATCAAAGGTCGCCTAGGATCATGGTTCAAAGAATAAGCACCGATGGCTTGTGCTACTCCCCAGACAGTAAGGCCGCCAAAGATCCAACGAATGAGAATCTTTGATCCCGGAGGATTGGAGTGAGGTGTGACGCCTGTATTCGAATGATTCTGAGGGTTGTCAGCCATTATTAAGAAAATATTGAGTTCTCAACGGTGGAAGTGTTGGGGGCAAAACGCACGTAAAAAACTTCATCTATTTCCTATTGTACCGGGCCTGCGAAAAGCGTTTATGGCAAACCGTGTCGCCCAGTGACGGCAACGTATAAAAAAGGCCCCCGGAAAGGCTTAGGTCCCAGGGGGGCGGAGAACCTGAGCCATTTCCGGGAGCGATTGGTCGGTTTGGAATGCGTACTTGGAATGCCTCTTGCACCTATCTGGACGCATTGTTCAGACACGAAATCATCATTCCTCGGCAAGTCCAATGTCATTCCATATGGCGGGACGGTAAGTACACAAGGTTTCTTGGGTCAAGAGTGATTTTGTGAATACACTATTGAGTGAGAGAGCTTAGAGAGGGAAAACCACAAAACCATCCCGATCCTCAGCTATTCATCTAAAATCGCGCTAATTCGGAAAAAATTGATTCATTAAATAAAAAGGATGTTTCCTATGTCACCTAGTCAGCCAATAGCGACTCCTCAATCTATTATCCCTGATTCAGGTAGCCCTCCAACGCAGAGTGCATGGCAGTCTGCGTTTAGCAAGGCTCTTCCCTACGAAGCATTTCTCAAAAATCACGCCACCCTCGAGCAACAGGAAAAATGGGAAGCCTCTCGCTCACAAATATCTCTTTCCGACGAGCATAAAAGAGTGCTCAAAGACTTTGTCAGGAAAATGCCGGTTATGGTTTTGGCCGGAGCGTGGTGCGGTGATTGCGTGAGCCAGTGTCCGATATTTTGGCACTTCGCGGAAATCACTTCGTGTATTGACCTGCGATTTTTAGATCGTGACTCACAGCCAGAAATTGCTGCTCATCTGACTGTTTGTGGGGGACAGAGAGTACCTGTTGCACTGTTTTTGAGTGAAGACTTTTTTCCGATTGTCATGCACGGTGACCGAACTCTTTCAGCATATCGACAAGCAATGGCTCAGCACGCAGGGCTGAGTTGTTCAACAGGAATAGTTTCTGCAGGTGATGAAACCCTCCAAGCAGTTATCAGCGACTGGCTTGACGTGTTTGAGCGAGTTCAACTTATTCTCAGGTTGTCTGGTCGTTTACGAAAACTTCATGGTGATTGAGATAGGTACATTTAAAAACAGAGGAAATCATGACGAGCCGTGAACGTTGGACAGTGTACCCGCTTCTCTTCCTTGCAATCGGACTAGCGATGCGTCCGGGTGAAGATACCCGCCTGGAAATACAAACAGATGTGCTTTCCTCATCTATTGTCCGATGCCGTGAGATTCTTGTCGAAGCTGACGACGGAACCGTATTGCTGCATATGGGGCGTGTTGTAGATGGTGGTGGTGGGCGTATAGAAGTGAAGGATGCATCTGGTGAAAATACTGTGGCGATCGGGACGCGGCCAGATGAGGAGCAGGGAAGAATTGAGTTCTTTGATACAGAAGGCCGTCTTCAAACTGTTCTTGACGGAATTGATCAAGAATGAGTGTTTACTGAACAGTTTCGTCTGAGCGCGCTAAAAGCCAACTCAGTTCAACTGTTTGTTGAGGTTGCTGAATGCAAACCAGTACGCCCGGAGGGATTCGAACCCCCAACCCTCGGTTCCGAAGACCGA
>JALCBP010000083.1:0-9915 GCA_028066355.1 Pirellulales bacterium | reverse complement strand
AAGAGCCAAAGAATTTTTTAGAGATTGAAAAAATTGTTCAAAAATCGGCTAGTTACGATCATAGAATAGTCGCCACAATTGCTGCGGTTATCGATAGCCCGCTATTTCGTGAAAATAGATGACAAACATAAACGTCTGTTAGAAATCAAACTGTGACGCTCTGAAAAAAGTTGTGGGTATTTTGTGGGGCCATAGTGGGCGGAGTTAGGCCAAAATTTCAAACTTGTTATCTATAACGAGCAAAACAACGTTTCGCCTTTTGTTGCCCACTGTTGCCCAATAAACTTTTCTCCGTGTTTTAAGACCTGCGACTCCTGCCGGGGGTATTAGTTTTCGCCTGTAGTACGGGTGAAACGCAATTCTCCGCAAACTTTTGCGGGGATTTTGCGGGGAGACCGCAAATGAAAATCGACGGCACGCAATTCCGTTATTTATTAAAAGGTGTTCGCATCCATTGAGGTTTTTATCTCTTACTACGACGACGCTCGGCAACAAAACTAGGCTTCTCTTTTAGAAATGTTTGGAAAAGATTCGCTCTGCCATCCACGGAATCGAGTTACCACGAAGATAAATCCAAATAGAACAGTACAAGCGAGCACGATTGCACCACCGCTAGAGACTGAGAGATAAAAGGATGCATACAAGCCAATGCAGTTGCTAAGAATTGAGATAACAGCCGACCAGACAAACATACCTTGCAGTTTTCGTGTAATAAGTGAAGCCGCCGCGGCAGGGGTTACCATAAGAGCAGTTGTCATCACCACACCGACAGATTGAATACCGGCAACGATTGCCAGCGCCAGAATCACGAGCAGGAGGTAGCGCAGTCGTTGCGTTGACAATCCAATCGTTTGCGCGTGAAGCGGATCAACCGTAGTGAGTGCCATCTCCTTATTGACCGCGAGTAGGGTTCCAAGGACTACTACGCTCACGATACTAATACCGATCAAGTCTGATTGTGTAACAGCAAGCACATTTCCGAAGAGCATGTGTGAAAAGTTGCGATAACTTTGAGCTTTGCTAACCATCACAATCCCGAGGGCAAACATGCCAGAGAAGACAACTCCGATGGCTGTGTCTTCTCGAAGCCGCTGGTTACGACTGAGCCAACCAATCCCAAGTGCTGTAACGATTGCCGCTACAAGAGCACCCCAGATCAAATTCCAACGATTCAAATACGCTATGACGAGGCCTGGCAGTGTCGTGTGCGCAATGGCGTCTCCGAGAAACGCCATGCGTCTCAGCACTACGTAAACTCCGAGTGAAGAACAGGTTATGCCAACTAGAACACTGCCCAACAGTGCTTGCTGCATAAAGCGGTGTTGAAATGGTTCAATGAGCCAGCTCAGCATTTCGGAACCTTTGAAGTAGCTTTCATTTTCTGTGTACCAGCGAGAACTTCAATGCGTTCGACACAGCCCTCAGACATATAAATTACTCGATCAAACGACTCCGTAAGGCGGCCAAGGTCATGAGTGGCAACCAACACCGTTCCACCACCTTGCGTATGCTCGCAGAGCACTTCATCAACCGTGTCACGTGTGCCTTCATCGAGAGCATTGAGTGGTTCATCCAGAAGGAATAGGCTTGATTGCTGTGCCAGTGCTCGGGCGAGTAGCGTGCGCTGCTGTTGCCCTCCCGACAGGGCATCAATCGGCTTTTGTGCAATATGATCGATACCAAGCCGTCTCAAGGCACGATCAACGAACTCTTTGTCATTCTTCTTCGGTCTCTTGAACCAACCGAGATGTACGTACCGACCAGTCATTACAAGTTCGTAGACTGAGACTGGAAACTTCCAATCTAAATCTGAACGCTGTGGCAGATATGCTGTCCGGTGATGGCATGCGCCAACCGGATTTCCAAACAAACAAATACGTCCGTCCTGTGGCTTGATTAGCCCAGCCAGCGTCTTAAGCAACGTGCTCTTTCCTGCTCCATTGTGTCCGACGAGGGCAACGCGTTGTCCACAAGGAACCTCGAG
The DNA here is from genome assembly GCA_028066355.1 of Pirellulales bacterium. GTDB lineage: Bacteria > Planctomycetota > Planctomycetia > Pirellulales > UBA1268 > UBA1268. The sequence continues at coordinate 7,931 of JALCBP010000083.1, read as the reverse complement.
TGATGCGTTCCGAATTGCCGGTTCGGCTTCAATGCAATATCGCACAAGTAAGTCTCTGACTTGGATGGCGGGCCTACCTACTATCGGATCAAGGTGTCCGCGACCACCGTATGGCCACACCGGTTCGACATGCGAACATTCGTGTTCGTTACTGCGACGGATCACGCTGGAATCCTGAGTCATCGGAGCGACTCGGTAATGGTCTTGACGTTGTAACGCATCATCGCAATGTAGTCGTGGCCCTGCGAGTCTGCGGGACCTAGCGCGTCGGTGAAGAGCGTAGGAACGATCTTCACACCTGCTTCTTCTGCAATCTTCTGTGTCAATTTTGGATTCAGAATATTCTCAGCAAAGATGGCAGGAATCTTCAGATTGTTGATTTGTTCAATAACCGCCGCAACCTGAGAAGCTGACGGATCAGATGATTCACTGCTGACCGAACCAAGTACACTGATGACTTCAAAATCATAAGCATCAGCCAGATAGCCAAACGTGTCGTGCGTTGTCACAATTTTGCGTCGACCATTTGGGATTGATGAAGCCTGCTGTGAAATCCAATCGTCCAACTGATTCAATTTAGCAACGTAAGCTTGGTGACGAGAACGATATTCGGCGGTGTGATCGGGGTCAACCGACTCAAGTGCCAACATAATAGACTCGACCATCAGCTTTGCGTTTTCCGGAAGATGCCAAACATGAGGATCAATCTCGGTCCGTGAATCAGAAAATACGAGCTCACGCGGTTGAATTGAATCGGTGACAACAACACGTTTTGCTGAAGAGTCACTGGCTTCGAACAATCGATCGAGCCATACCTCGAAGCCAAGACCATTCTCGAATAGTATGTCAGCTTCGTTTAGGGCAACACTGTCTTGTGGCGTTGGTTCGTAGGTGTGTGCGTCTCCCTGTGGTCCTACCAGAATCGTCAACTTAATTCGATCACCACCAACCGTTCGAACCCAGTCCCCAAGAATGCTATAAGTCGCAACAACGTGGATCGGTCTATCGTTCACCGAATGGTCAGACAACGAGACCACTTCCGTCGACTTTGGAACAACTCTATCGCTACCTTCGCCTGAACATCCATTTATGCAAACAAGGGTTGCCAGCAGGCTGGCCAAGAGGAGATGACGGTTACTTGTAAGAATTCTCACAACATCTTTCGGTAGACAATCGGTAGATTTTTCTATCAATAACGACGCAAATGCAAGCGTATTGTAATTGCAATTGCATTGCAATTACACTGATAAAAAATGTCTGCTTATGGAGTGCCTTAATGCTCGGCCGCCCGAAACGTGATATCGCTTTGATCCGGCAGGTGAAAGAGTGGGCGTATGATTGCCTACCGATTGCTGCTGATGCCACCGTAAAAGTCATGGAACTAGAGTGTCGAGAACCTAGCTGCCCTCCTTTGGAGACCGTGATCGCCGCGATGGAAGAAGGCAAGCCAACGCGTCAATGGAAATTCCATAAACCGATGCCAGAGGTTACTCAATCCGACATCGCTGAAAGGGCAGCGAAAGAGCCTGACGCCGGTTCGTGAGAAAAAACTTAATTCATATCTTCAATTAAAGGAGTTTAAAATGTCGACTGCGGAATCCACCGTTCCTGTAACTGTGCTCACCGGTTTTCTTGGATCAGGCAAGACTACTCTTTTGAATCGCATTCTCTCTGAGAACCACGGCAAGCGGATCGCTGTAATTGAAAATGAGTTTGGCGAAATAGGCGTTGACAACGACCTTGTGCTTGGGGCTGAAGAAGAGATCTTCGAGATGAACAACGGTTGTATCTGCTGCACTGTTCGTGGAGATCTAATTCGCATTCTGGGCAACCTCATGAAACGCCGTGACAAGTTTGATCACATCATGATTGAAACGACCGGAATGGCTGACCCTGGTCCAGTTGCTCAGACATTTTTTATGGATGATGAGATGAGGGAATCACTGAATCTTGATGGTGTCGTCACACTCGTTGATGCTAAGCACGTATTACTTCACATTGATGATAGCGATGAAGTAAAAGAACAAATTGCATTCGCTGATGTAATTCTCCTAAACAAGACAGACTTGGTCACACCAGAGGCACTCGACCAACTGGAAGCCAGAATTCACTCGATGAACCCGGCGGCCAGAATTTTTCGAACACAAAATTCTGTTGTGGACATGAACAATGTTCTTGATATCGGCGGCTTTGATCTCGATCGTGCTCTCGAAGTTGATCCGAAGTTCATGGAACCTGAGTATCCTTTTGAGTGGAGCGGTCTGTTTGAATTCCAACAGGGTGATTACCGAATCGTGCTCAAGCGCGGACCTGACCCAGCAATGGCAATGAATTTTAGGTTTGCTGCTGAATCGACCGAATCAGCCATGCGTGACACAGTTGAAAAAGCGGTTCTGGTGTTCTCCGGTGATGAAGTTGATTTACAACCCGGTGCGGTGCTCGAACCTGGTGAGCAACTCAGCCAAATCAATCTTGAAGGAGACAAACTGGAATACGTGCTGCGTGTGCCGACGGCAGGCTCCTATGTGCTGTTCACTGAGCACCATCCGGACGAGTTTGAGGCGTATGTTTGTGACTCGGACAGCAACCACATCGAGGCGATGTTCTCACGGGAATACAAGCCGGACCACGAGCACGACGAAGAAGTCTCATCGGTTGGAATCAACACACCTGGGGATCTAGACCTCGAAAAATTTCAGGCGTGGCTTAGGGAATTGCTCGCTAACCAAGGACCAGACATCTTCCGCATGAAGGGTGTACTGTCATTTGCTGGTGAAGAAGAGCGTTACGTATTCCAAGGCGTTCATATGCTTTTTGATGGCCGTTCGGACCGGCCTTGGCGTGAAGGTGAACGTGCAAATTCTCTCATCTTCATTGGTCGCAATCTGGATCGCGACGTCCTCAATGCAGGTTTTAATGCATGCCTGATTTAAATGTAGCTGATGTCGATATCGATATCTCAAAGTTAAATACGAAGCTCGTGTCTGAGTCTTGGTCGGTCGATCTACAAGACTACATTATTGATTTAGCATGGTCTCCAGATGCATCCAAACTTGCTGCAATCACGGTCGAGGGCTCTGTATTCTTATTCAATCTACAAGACAAGTCGGACAAAATTAACCTTATTGGCCAACATGACAAAGGAGCGAATTCACTATCTTGGCGATCTGATGGTACAGAGTTCGCAACAGCGGGACATGATGGACTCGTCAAGGTATGGGACAGCAGCAATGGTAAACAACTGTGCTCACTCGAGGCAGGTGACTCATGGGTTGGCAAAGTTGCTTACCGCCCTCGTGGCAATGTTTTAGCAACAGCTGCAGGCAAACATCTCAAGATGTGGAACGACCACCGTGAAGTTTCCTATGAGTCTTCAGACCACTCAAGTACAATTGCTGATCTGGAATGGAACCCAAACGGATCCAGTGTTGCCGTTGCTGCCTATTTCGGTGTCACTCTACACGTTCCTGGAAAACAGAAACGGCCGAGGAAGTATGAGTGGAAGGGCTCCAGCCTGAAGATGGCATGGAGCCCTGATGCAAAGTACATCGCAACTGGTGAACAAGATTCAACAGTGCATTTCTGGCACATGAAGTCTGGTGAAGACGCGCAGATGTGGGGATTTCCCACCAAGGTTTCGGAGCTTAGTTGGGATAGCAGTGGGCGATGGCTGGCGACGGGCGGTGGTGCAGCTGTCTGTTTATGGGATTGCAGCGGCAAAGGGCCAGCTGGTCGAAAACCGCGTCTGTATGAGGCTCATCTCAACAAGATGACCGACTTAGCATTCCAGCCCGATGGAACAATGCTGGCGTCAGCAGACGCGGATGCGTTTCTGTTCATATGGGATCCATTTAAACATAACAAGATTATTGGTGGATCTGGCCTTTCTTCACCTGCACGTTGTCTTCAATGGTGCTCAGGCGGCAAACTCGCCGTTGGACAAGAAGATGGCAAGATAATTATCTTCAAAATCCAAGCAGATTTTCACGACAGTGAATAGAAAAATTTTGTGCTAAGAGTGACAACAAAGTGTTCAGTTACGAAAAATCTTGTTGATAAAGTAAGCAGTTGCCCTTAATCATCATTAGGCAGAGAGATACAGACTTTCGTTAGAAAGCTGTAACGCCCCTCTTTAAGACACAATTCGTGTCACGTTGAGCCTCGCTGATATCTGATGTTTAAATCAGTGAGTTTTGAACCTCGTAAGAATATTATCTTTGATAGTTTTGTTATAAGTTTTCAAGTTGGTTGGAATTGTGCCTAATCCACCCCGCGATTTTCACGCCATAGGATCGAAAAACGCGAAGAAGATAAAACTACCCTGTGTCCTTTTAAGACGAAGAAGTTTTGAGAGTCTTGAACGTTGGGCAACAACGTGAACGCCTGTTAGAAATCAACTGATGACGTTGACCAATTCTGTGCGGAATATGTGCGGAAGATTAGTGGGCGGAGTCGGGCCAAAAATGAAGAGTTGTTATCTATTACGAGTGAAACAACGTTTGGCCTTCTGTTGCCCACTGTTGCCCAATAAAATTTTCTTCGTGTTTTGAGAGGTGAGACTCCTGCCGGGGGTACTAGTTCTCACCTGTAGTACGAGTGAAACGCACTTTGCCACACGTTTGTGTGGCATATGTGTGGCAAAACCTGAAAACCGTCACTCCAACTGACAATTGTATGTTTTTACTAAAGCAAAAATGAATTACCTCATAACCGCTAGTGTCTGGGTTCTTTCGGCCATTGTCATATCTGATCTGACAATGGGTGAAGATGTAAAAAGCATTCACTTGGAAGCTGAGCCCCGATGTCACTCGAGCAAAACGGTTCCAATTCAAAATCCAACATTAGATTGCTTTTCCATCGATCTTGATATAGATCCTGTGATTGATAGTTTGGGGGACGTTCAGGTTGTCGCTGGTTTCGCCCTTGGGGTGACAGATGGATTCATTCCGAAAAATGGAATTGGACCAGTCCGTGAAAAAGCAGATATCACGATTGGTCTCCGTGAAGGATCTGGTCGATCTTGTTGGCTTATCTGGCACCAAGGCAAAGACTTGATTCAGGATGATCCCGACCCAGTGCCCCGAGGATATCGGACAGACCCAACATATCAGCACCACAATACCCGGCTAATTGCTGATGTTGATTCCTACCATGTTCGGCTTGTTGTTTGGCCTGATCACGAAGGCTCTCTTGTCCGGCTGTTTATCGATTCATTGGATCGACCCGTTGAAGAATATTACATCGATAAAAGAATTCGGCTGGGAACAGTGCTCCTGTATACGTCTCGTGGTGGCCAGCCCGGTGATCCTTCCCAGAAAAGCTTGTTTCGAAACGTGAATATTCAAAAGTTAAATCTTGAAGACGCCAAACGATTACCAACCTATTGGGATACGATTCTTTCCTGTCTCGATCCAAGACATGAAAAGATGCAGCAAATTATTGCATTGGCAAAGCAAGGAAAAAGTACTGAATCATGTTCCCACTTCATTAAACATATGCGGACAAGAAAAACGCCACATGGACCAATGTGGGAAAATATAAGTGACCGACAACTCGCTCGCAATTGGAAGGAAGTTGCCAATGAAGCCTTACGAGGTCGCTACGGCACACTTGGTTTTTCAGCAAAGTTCGACAACTCATGGACAGATACAAATGGGGAAAAGCACATTTGGGTAACAAATGAAAAACCGCTCCAACTTAATTGGGGACGAGAGAACGGACACTTAAACCGGCACTTCCACTGGGTTGCACTGGCAAAAGCATGGGACGAGACGCGTTCACCAGAATATGCTGAAAGGATTGGTGCAGAGGTCATTGATTGGGTTGGTCGGGAACCCTTTTTCTGGAAACATTGCCCTACGATAGGTGGTGTTTGGTTAATGGATGGCACCATTTTTCGACGCGGCTTCATGAACACTAGCAACATAGGCCGTCGATTGGAACTAACCTGGTGGCCAACTTTTGAAACAATTCGTCATACGAACGCATTCAATGACGAAGCGGTTTTGGCCATGCTCGTTGGAATGATAAGGCAAGCCGAACTCATTATGAATCCAACGAGTTTTGCAGTTCATGATGACGGTGGATCGCATACCACGTTAGCCTTGCTCACAACTGCACTCCTGCTTCCAGAACTGAAGTTAAGTAAAAAATGGAAAGAAATTGCGTTACAGCGCTGGGATCAGATTATCGAGCAACAATTTCATCCAGATGGTAGTCACGTGAGTCTTAGCACTGGCTACAACTGGGCCTCAATTCTAACTCTGGAGAACTTTATACGGCTCTATGAGCAACTTGGTATTGCTGTGCCAGAGAAATGCTTGAAAACCCTTGAACACGCTTTGGAGTATCCGGTTGCATTCTCAACACCCAACCAGACACAAATTGCCTTGAACGATGGTGGTTGGGGCATGGTAGATGACCACTATCAAAGAATTATGCCATGGTTTCAACACCGCTCAGATTTCCAGTGGATGGCAAGTCGAGGACAAGATGGGAGTCCTCCAAATCGAAAGTCTGTGTATTTTCCTAATGCAGGTCACTATGCCATGAGAAGTGGCTGGGGAGAAAATCAAAAGTTTCTCTTTTTTGGTGCAGGTCCGTGGGGTGCCAGCCATGGAAAACAGGATGCTCTTAATATTTATGCACAGTTCGGTAATACACTTCTCGTTCGTGATGCTGGACGAGGCAGTTACAGTGGTATTGGCAACACTGTCCATGCGGGAAAGTCATTGTCATACAACACTCTGTCTCCAGACTGGGCGCAGGAAAACAGCATTCCGCACTGGCGGCATGAAATGGCTGTTGGCTTTAACCCTCCGAATCGTCGTTGGGTTCAAAACGCAAATTGCGAATATGGTGAGGGACTATTCAAATATGGCTGGCATCGTCCAGGAGAACATATTCAGGGCAACTGGCTCCGACAAGTACTATTCATGAAAGGAACTGATGTTCTTCAAGACGGTTATTATGTGATCTTAGATACTGTTGTTCCAAAGACATCAGAGGAAAGAACATGGCGGCATCCTTTTCAATTACACCCTGACGATATCAGAATTGATGACAACAATACTACAACGGCATTCGCACCAGACGCCGCTTTACAGATTCTGCCGATTGATCCCAGTCAGAATACCAGTGTCAAAATAATTAAGGGCCAAGAACAACCAGAGCTTTTAGGCTGGCGCATATACGATAAGACGGCTAAACCATGGCCAGTGCCGACCTACATCTGGAAAGAACATGGTACGTTTTGTCGTGGCTGGGTCATTCAGATGCAAGGCGATCAATCTATGTGGCCAGTTACTTCGATTACCGACGTCACGAGTCAGTCAGAAGGAGAACTCGCCTTTAGTATCAATCGCAAGGACGGAGGCACGGATCACTTTCTCCGTCGATTTCCCTCTAAAGAAAACAAAACATGGCGGAATAGATCGATAGAAGGTGATATTGTAATTCTTACTGAAACCAAAAATGGTCAAACGTCATGTATTCTAGAACTTGAGAATGGGGCGGGATCAGTAGCTGATGTTCAAACACGATAGTCATCAGGAACACATTTGTACTATCAATCAATCAGTTGCTTTGGCTAACTTTTTGTGTTGCTATGAAATCAACCAGAAACGTTGAATTCACAAACGCTCTATTTGCATGTCATTTATCAGGCATTTAAAACGCCTGTTAGAAATCAACTGATGACGTTGACCAAATCTGTGTGGCATATGTGTGGCAGATTAGTGGGCGGAGTCGGGCCAAAAATGAAGAGTTGTTATCTATTACGAGTGAAACAACGTTTGGCATTCTGTTGCCCACTGTTGCCCAATAAACTTTTCTCCGTGTTTTTCACCATGCGACTCCTGCCGGGGGTACTAGTTTTCACCTGTAGTACGGGTGAAACCACGTTCTCCGCACATCTGTGCGGAACATGTGCG
>JALCBP010000082.1:0-10183 GCA_028066355.1 Pirellulales bacterium | reverse complement strand
GACCCAATGGGTGTGATATTTCCCCCAAGATTAGCTCCGTAGATGACACACCACCAAAATGGTGAACTCGGGTTGCTGCCCTCTGCACCAATCACGATCGGATTCACAGCAAGAATCTTCGCTAAAACAGCGGCTAATGGGATATTGTCAGTAACCGAGCTTGCTGCAGCTGAACTAACAAGAAGTGATGCCTGGGCCGCTGGCCACGGCAGGTTCAGCATTGCACCAATGCCCTCACCAATAATCGCAAGAACTTCTGCCTGCTCCATCACATAAATAACAACAAAAAGCGATGCGAAAAAACCAAGTAGATCCCAGTCAACCGCTTTATAAAACGTGTCAACCTCATACTTATAAAACCACAGCGCCACACCGGCGAAGAAAAGGGCGACAAAGCCCATGCCGAGTTCGTCTAGGTTCCATGGTAACGCGGATTGGCCTGCTAGGCAGACGATAAAACCAACGAGCAGTGACACGGAGCACCAGAAAAATCGCTCCGAAGGCACACTTTCATTCTCATCAAACCCTGCAACTAACTCAGCTGCCTTTTTTCTTTCTTCAACAGTAACAAGACCTTTCACACCAAAAGTAAAGCGTGACTGGAATAGCGTGACCAATGTCGCCACTGCAACGAAAGGTGCAGCAGTCAGAAAGAACGGAACAAAACTTATCCCCGCAGCTTGCCCAACAATAATATTTGGCACGCTACTGATGAGCGTGAGAAGGCCACCGACATTGGTCAGAAGACCCTCTGTAATCAGAAATCCAAGAAGTAAATCTCGACGGTCCAGTTTGCCCAATGACACTGTCGTTAAGGACCCAACAATGATCATCGCCGTGACGTTATTCAGCACCGCCGAAAATATTACAGTGAGAGCCCCATAGAAAACCAAAAGTCGCCATGGGTCACCTTTGGATTGCTTTGTAAGTTTGATTGCCAGCCAGGTAAAAACACCAGAACGACTGGTTACCTCAACAAACAGGCTTGCCCCAAGAATGATTGTTATCACAGACCAGTCGATTGCCGGGATATAGATAGGCAGAGCTATTTCGTGCCCGTTTGGCAACGTAATGCTTCCGAATGGAAGCATCGGGTGGGCACGATCAGTAAAGTAACCGATCACAGTCTCTGTCACGAGGCAAAACCCGGCAAACGTTCCTACTATGAGTGATTTCTTTGCATGAATTTTCTCCTCGAAAGCGAGGCACAGCACCAAACCAATCAGTACCAAAAGATAGAAACCAGTGACCCATCCAGGCACCTCCTGCCTCGCGATATCACTCAGTGCAAAAAATATACTCACAGCTAGAGCATCCCTGCGTTGATCCAAATGGGTAATTGAAAACTAGAGTAGTAGTTGCGTTACTTCCGTGAGCTCTACACTGAGCGCATAGGCCATCCCGTGCATAGCAAGTTGATCCTGATCTTTTGTGTTGGTCACGAGAAGATCGACCGAATGCCTTGCAACCAGATCCCGGTACCGTGCCACCCGGTGCCCAAATTCAACAATTTGTTCAACGGTGAGATCGACGCCAGCTTCACGGAGCCCCTTTCTGCATGATTCTGCATAGTGCGTGGGTATTGCTACCAATTGTTCCGTGATTAGCTCCTGCGCTTGCTCGGTATTAATCTGAGGAATGCGACGTATTGCATCAAGGTAACGACGAAATAGGAGGTCATCCTCAACATGACACAGCCACAGCGTTCCGTTTGGATCACAAAATGACACTGCACGATTCACAAGCCGATCATCTCCAGTGAGATTATCTGTCACGACCATCACCCGACTGCAGGTGGTATCTGCAAGAGAACGTGGCTGCGGTGCTGTTCCTGGAAGCAACAAAAGAGGAGTAGAAAGCGTCTGGGTCATGACGTCAACATAAACACCAAGCGTATGCTGTGGTACCAGACTAGACTCACCGAGGCACCGCGAGGTTACTATCAAGTCTGGTTTACTTCCATCCAAGACTCGCAATAGATCGTTTACATTGTGAAACTGATCACCAGTAACAATATTCCATTGGGCAGTATTGGCGATATACGGAAAGAATCGTTTGAGATCCAAAGTCAGCGTGTCGGCAGTCTGTCGATCTCCATCCGTTACAACAGTGATCGACCCAAGCGGGAGATCAGAAAACTGATACGGGGTGCGTTCCGCTCGTTTGAAAATAGATTCAAATTCGTCAATTGCACCGTCGCTATGACTCGGAAACGGATGATTGTGCTGGGCATTCATGTTGTGAAATATAGGGCAGAAGCCAATGTATCGTCACCTCCTATTTTTTCAGAATTGGAGCATCATTAAAATTAGCCCTGTCCAGTGTCCAGCGGCTCTTAATCTGCAAGACTATAGACATGAGCTTCGTTATTCATGGTATCGGCACCGCTACACCACCTCAAAAGATCCAGCAGCAACACGCCGCGCGACTTGCGTCAAATCTAATTGGTAAAAAAGCCCCTGCAGAACGCACCATGCAGGCTATCTATCGACAAACCAGAATTGAACAACGTAGTTCGGTTCTGCTGGACGTGCCGGATAACACTGATTTTCATCAAAAGTTTTTCTATCCCGCCTCATCTTCCGAAGACCATGGCCCGACGACACAAGATCGCATGGCCAGATATAACATTGAGTCCACCCCACTTGCTGCTGCTGCCGTAGAAAAAGCGCTTGCACAGGCCAATGTGACGACTGCTGAAATCACACATCTTATTACCTGTTCCTGTACTGGTTTTCATGCCCCCGGTGTTGATATAGCCCTGATGAAGTCTCTTGGGTTTGCAGCCTCGACGAGCAGAACACATATTGGATTTATGGGATGTCACGGGGGCTTTAACGCTTTGCGCGTGGCCAAGGCATACGCCGAAGCTGATCCAGAAGCAACTGTGCTTATTGTCTGTGTTGAGTTATGTAGCCTTCATTTTCAATATACTGACAACCCAGAACAGATTGTTGCCAACAGTATTTTCTCTGATGGTGCCGCAGCAATTGTAGGTCGATCAACAGACTATGCGCAATCAAGTGAGACTGCTCGCTGGCAACTTTCTGACCAGACAAGTGTGATTCTCCCCGAAACAATTGATCAGATGGAATGGTCTATTGGGGATCATGGTTTTGAGATGTCTCTCTCAGCGGAAGTACCTTCACGAATCGGTAATGTACTGCCGAACATAACGGACGCTTTCCTACGGAAACACAAACTAAAACGCAAACAAATCACAGATTGGGCAGTTCATCCAGGAGGACCACGAATACTCACTATGGCTGAACAATCTCTTACGTTAAATTCAGACGCACTTCACCTCTCACGCCACGTTCTGTCCCAACATGGAAATATGTCGAGTGCGACGATCTTCTTTATCCTTGAAGCCCTTTTTGCTCAATCGCGAAACCATTCATCGTCCAACCAACCAAAGCGATGCGTTGCGATGGCATTTGGGCCCGGGCTTACAACTGAAATTGCACTTTTTCAATAGCCTCCATTAGAAACTTGGTCCGTTGTGTACAGAATTGGATTCAATGGGTCGTCCATTAATTCTCCCACTCTCGTAGAGGGGGTCCACTTCTCATGGTCGAGTGCCTGATTTGGATTTGAAGGTTCTGCAAGGCACATGTTTGAGTCCATATAAATCACAGTGTGTACCTTACGCGGTTGCGCTGTCGTGTTCGGTCCCGCTCGATGCAAGGTCCACCCAAGATGAAACGACACATCACCTAACTCATAGGGTTCGATAATCTCAACAACCCCCTGGTTATGTATCTCGTTTTGAATTACGGCCTCAGAAGTATCTGAGATAGGAAGATCTCTCCCAATCCGTTTACGATGACTTCCTCGCCCAAAACAGAGCGGACCTTGTTCTAGCGGCACAGCGTGAAGAGGGATCCACGCCGTAACAGCCAAATTGCTTGCCATTGGCCAATATTGTTGGTCGGCATGCCACGGCGTAAATCCACCGGACGGCTCCTTATAGAGTGCCTGATCATGCCACAGCCGCACGCCATCACAGCCGAGTAACTGAGTCGCGATCCCTGCAAGGCGTTTCGAAAATGTGAGCCGTCGTACGTCTTCACTTTTTTCCCATAGGTTGCCTACCTGAATAAACGCTTTCGAGTAGGTATCACGCTTTTCCATTGGAATACCGTCGACAGGGTTATGAGCTAAGGTCAGTCGCGTAATTTCTGGCTCGAAGTGTTGAAGCGTTACGGAATCAAAAACATTTGATACCTTCAAAAAACCATCCTCTCGAAATTTGGTCAGTTGAGCTTGTGTCAACGTATAATTTTGTTCGAGCAATGGTAGTTCAATCATTCCAGAGACCTTCTATTAACAAGACACAACTCCCCATAGGCAATGCAGACGCACACATAAAAAAACGCTTGCCTACAACCCTAAGATTACGAAACAACCATACAATAACGAAGTAGCTGGTACTATCTCATCTATCCCACACCGTCGTTCATAAGAAGCACCCGTACTTGACTTGAACAAACTCAATAGAGAATCATGCCAAGTCCGATCTGTGTTGACGAAAACAGAACTACACTATAAATCGTATGCCCATGAAGCCAGCGAATCGCGTTGCAATCGACAAGATAATCCCTGACGTTGACAACGGTCGATTTGCAGCGAAATCGGTCATCAATCAGGCAACCAGAATCGCAGTAGATATTGTCTGTGATGGACATGAGGTTCTAACCTGTTCACTACATATCCGAGCTCCTCACCGAGACTCGTGGACAGCCATTCCATTGACAAACAAGGGTAACGACCGGTGGCAGGCATTTTTTACACCTGATCGGCTCGGGATATGGGAATACACCGTAAGTGCTGGTGTAGACCGTTTCCAGACGTGGCTGCGAGACCTCAACCGACATTCTGACTCGGGTGGTGATCTGCGTGGGGAGCTGGCTGAGGGTCAACGGTTGGTGGAAAGTGTTTTAGCAAACGCACCAGCGTCGGCGGTAAGACAGCGTAGGCAAATCCAAGGATCTTTGAGTGGACCTGAAGGATACACCGCAGCATGTAGCCCTCAACTCGCTTCACTGATGAAGTTGTATGAAGATCGTTCAAAAGATACCTGGCTCGACACTCCTCGACGCATGATTGTTGAACGGGAACAAGCTGCGTTTAGCGCTTGGTATGAAGCCTTTCCACGATCATGGGGAATAGCTGGCAACCACGGCACACTCCGTGACCTTGCGGATTCAACAGACTATATCGCCGCCATGGGGTTTGATGTTCTCTACCTTCCACCGATCCATCCGATTGGAAAGTCATTTCGAAAGGGGAAAAATAATTCTGAAAGAGCTGAGCCAGATGATGTCGGAAGCCCGTGGGGTATTGGTTCAATAGAAGGCGGCCACTGTGATATTCATCCTGACCTTGGCACACTTGCTGACTTTGAATACCTTCAGCAAACCACGGCAGACAAAGGTATGGAAGTAGCACTTGATCTAGCGCTGCAGTGTTCTCCTGACCACCCTTGGGTAGTCGAACACCCAGAGTGGTTTTGCCACCGGGTAGATGGAACCATTCGGTACGCAGAGAACCCACCAAAAAAGTATCAAGACATCTATCCACTCAATTTTGAGACAAACGCATGGCAGGAACTCTGGCGTGCGATTCGTAACATTGTGGAGGTTTGGATTACCCGCGGTGTCAAAATTTTTCGTGTGGACAATCCTCACACCAAACCATTTGATTTCTGGGAATGGCTTCTTGCGGATGTTCGACAGGCCCACCCCGATGTCCTCTTCCTGGCAGAGGCTTTTACCAGACCCAAGACCATGTATCGTCTCGCAAAGCTTGGGTTCTCGCAGAGCTACACATACTTCACATGGCGCACTGAAAAGCAGGAACTATCCAACTACCTTGAGGAAGTGACTACACCACCTATTAAAGATTTCTTCCGACCAAACTTTTTCACAAATACTCCAGACATTCTTCACGCGACCCTTCAGTCTGGTGGGCGACCAATGTTTATGGTTCGGCTTGCATTAGCAGCACTTTCCGTCGGCAATTGGGGAATATACGGCCCTGCCATGGAACTACAAGAAGCCACACCACGTGAGCCGGGCAGTGAAGAATATCTCGACTCAGAAAAGTACGAAATCAAACAGTGGGATAGAGAAGCTTCGCACACACTTGCCCCATTTATTACTAGGTTGAATGAAATTCGGAAATCAGAAAGCGATCTTTGTAAAAATGGTTTGTTGCGTATCCAAACAATCGATAATCCGTTTCTGCTAGCGTGGTCTCGACACCATCCCTCAACTGATAACCACCTGTTAATTATTGTGAATCTGAAACCTAACACATCGCGATCAGCTCGTGTTCAATTAGACCCTGTCAATTTTGGCATGCGGCCGTCATCTAGACTCGATGTGACTGACCTACTGACGGGGGAATGGTCATCGAGATCTCTCGAAGAGCTTTCCGTTGAGTGCACGCCCGACCAACCGGTTGTCGTACTTCGCCTCTCGACAAACCTGCACGAAGCCTCCCAACAACAGTGACTTATGGCTTTAAACAAAATTGTGGCAACAGAATTGTTCACTGCCTGGCTGTCTGGGCAACGCTGGTTTAGTGGAAAGAATGTGCAGAAAGAGAACATAACAGTTCGTTCTCTTGATTTGATCGATATACCGAATCATCCAATGGATTGCGAAAGACTAAAACTTGCAATCGTTCAGGTCTCTTATGGAAGTAATGAAAAGACCTTCCTTGCACCGATTCAATTACAGCTTCGCAACCATGAAATCGCAGGCTTTTCAGATGCAGCCTCAGATCTCGTAATAAGCGATTGGATCCTCAAACTTGTTTTGAGCTGTGGAACTGAACGGACCGAAGCGGGCAGGTTTGTCGGACATACAGTTAAGCAGACGATACAGGCAGCCCCTGTAAGTGAGGTCCGGTCTACGGCACCACTGGGTGTCAACGCATCAAACACATCGATATTAATCAACACTCAGGACGGGAACGAAACCCAAACTGAGTATGTCATCAAGTTATTCCGTACGTATCACGTAGGCCTTGCACCTGAAGTGGAGATTGGGATGCATCTTGCACGCTGCGGTTGGTCTGGTTCTCCGTCATTAATTGGATGGCTTGAGTACATACCTGCTGGAACAGAGCAGGGGGGCGTGGTTGCCACAGTGCACGAAGCGATTACAAACACGACTGATGCCTGGAAGTACTCCATCAATTTACTTGCAGAGGACATACATGCACGGAACACCCTGCACGACCTGGCTACACGTGTAGGAGTGCTCACCGCCATGATGCACAAGGTGCTCGCGAGTACAAAACACTCAACAGAATTTTCGCCCGTAGTGCCATCACCTGTAGAGACGTTGGCAGTTGCCCACGCCATGACTACGCATGCACTGGCCGTCCGCGACCTTCTCAGCACTGCTGATGTGCCGAAAACACTACATACAAGACTGAAGAGCGTGCTGGCCCGCTGGCAGTCTGTGCAGAATGCACTCCAGATTGTAGCCGACCTTCCACATTCGGCTGCGTTCATTCGTGTGCACGGAGACTATCACCTTGGCCAACTGTTGATTGATCCTGAACGAGAAACTCTTCATGTGATTGATTTTGAAGGAGAACCTCATCGAACACTGGCGGAACGACGATGCCGAACAAGTATTTTCAAAGACCTCGCTGGTATGGGCCGCTCGTTTGACTATCTTTGCCACCGAACTGAAAACAGAAAACTCAAAGTGAAAGGGCATGATCTAACCCAAGCATTTCTTGCAGCTTATAAAGACAGGATAGCTGGTGAATCCTTTTATCCAGACACTCAGGAAGAAGCTGATGCTCTTTTCAATGCGTACATGCTTGATAAAACAATTTATGAACTCGCCTATGAAGCCCAGCATCGACCAGAGTGGCTGGAGACACCGTTGAATGCTCTCGAAGGCTTTTTGCAACAGGGTGCTGCGGCTGTTGTTCAGCCAGCACCTTCTTCCTGCAGAGAGAGCCATTGATCCTCCGCTGCGCTAAGTTTACTCTCAATGTCTTCGATTTCGCGATGAAGTTTCATGGCTTTATCTGGATCAGTCACCGCTGCCATCATTGCACGCTTTTCTTGCCTTTCGGTATCAAGCCTTGCTACGCTTTTTTCAAGCGAGGCAATAGTTTTGCGTCTCTTGCGTAACTTCTGGCCGCTTTTGCTCTGACGCCCGCCACCCGAAGCACCGGTGTTACGCTGGGGTGACCGGAGAGTTTCTGCATGATCAACTTCTTGTTCTATCTTTTCTACATACCGTGTATAGGAACCAGGGTAATGCACAACACGACCTGCAGCGACTTCTATGACATTTGTGGCGACTGCGCTCACAAAAGTCCTGTCATGGCTCGTAAAAATAACCGTACCGGCGTATAAGCAAAGTGCGTGACTGAGCGCCTCCACGGTTTCCACATCGAGATGATTCCCTGGCTCATCTAGTACGAGAATGTTATATCCACCAAGTAAGAGTCCAGCTAAACAGAGTCTGGCGCGTTCACCACCTGACAAAACCTTAATTTTCTTCTGAACAGCAATGCCCCGAAATAACATGGCACCGGCCAAGTCAAGAATCCGCTGCGAAGGTGTACCTGTATCCGAAACGCGTTGCAGGTAGTCAAGCACCGTCTCGTGTTCAGGAAGTGTGGTGTAGACATGCTGGGCATAGGTACCCACATGACAGCCATATCCCCATTTAATGCGACCCTCAAGCGAATCAAGTGAGCCAACTACGGTCCGAAGGAAGGTGGTTTTTCCTTGGCCATTATCGCCAACGATCGCCACTCGGGCACCATGATCAATTTCTAACGAGATTTCGTCTGCAACCTTATGCGAGTCGTATCCAATGGTGACATTCTGACAACGAAGTGCAGCACCCTGTCGCGGGGTTACCTCGGGGCAGCGTATCGCAGCAGTAGGCGCAACCGAATCCAATTCCTCAAGCTCGAGCCGCTCGAGTTGCTTTGCCTTAGATCGAGCTTGAGACGCAGTGGATGCCTTTGCTCGATTTTTGTTGATGAATCGCTCGAGCTGTTTCTTTTTGGCAAGTGTCGTCGCATTCACCCGTTGCAGGTGTTCTTGGTGTTCCTTTTGCTGGTCGAGAAAGGCATCTATCTTTCCTGAGTAGGTTGTTAGTTTACCGCGGGTAAGATCGAGCGTGCGGTCACATGTGGCCGTGAGAAAGCTTCGATCATGCGATACGATGAGACAGGCTTCTTTGAAATTGCGGAGGAAGTGTTCCAGTAGTACCTGCGTTCGTAGATCAAGAAAGTTTGTTGGTTCGTCGAGGAGAAGCAGATTGGGTTCGTGAAGGAGCAGGGCCGTGAGTTTCACCCGTGTTTGCCAGCCACCAGAGAGTGCGCGTACAGGGCCGTGCAGGTAGTCCCCCTTAAGCTCGAATTGTCCGGCTACTTCACCACATTTCCAATCGGGTTGGTTACTATCGCGAACAAGAAATTCAAGCGCAGACTCCTCCGGTTTAAAGGGATCGTGCTGGCGGAGATATCCGAGTCGCAATCGAGGGTGATGAATTACTTCCCCTTGGTCAAGTTCTTCTTCACCGAGGATAACCTTAAGAAGAGTACTTTTCCCGGCACCATTTCTACCGACGAATCCTACTTTTCCGTCATCAGTAATTGTTGCTGAGGTATCATCCAGGAGAACCTGCTCGCCGTAACGCTTGGAGGCATTTCGTATCTCGAGAAGAACCGCCATACAGACAAAGTCAACCAGACAAGGAGAGAAACCAACTGAACAAAAAAAGCGGAGGGCATGGGACTCGAACCCACAACCCATTGCTGGGCACCACAATTCCAATGTGGCCGCTTGCCAATTCGCTTACCCTCCGTTTATAGGCTCAAACACACTTTCATTCTTAAACTTGGCTACCTGTTTAGAATTTCCACCGTTTGAGGCTGCTGGTGTAGTGTACCATGCACTCTTTATCGACAAGTGCCGCGACCAGCCGTCGAATTGTGTTCTATACTCCTCTAGAGAGTCTAGCTCCTAGGGTTGAGTCGTCCCCCATCCCTGATTCCCCTAGGGGTGCACTCTCCATCTTCTACGCTGTATTCTCTGCCGCCACCAGTGGCGTTTCCCCCTTGCAACCCAACGCCTTCCTGACCCTCCCAGCGTGCATAATCCGCCGGGTTGAATTTGCATATTGCGACA
>JALCBP010000081.1:0-10187 GCA_028066355.1 Pirellulales bacterium | reverse complement strand
CCGTTGCCGGTTTCCGTCATGGTTGCCACGGTCGTCGTTGTCATGGTCGTAGTCACAAGCTTTGCGAGCGTCTTCGTGAACGTCGTGAAAGCCGAAAAGCAGACTGTTGTGAGGCAGTTGAATGTTCCGAATGCACAAGTGGGTGTGCAGACGGCAACTGTGGTGGTGGTTCTGTTATCGTTGAGGAAGCTGCTCCTACAGAAGCTGCTCCTAAAAAGGCCAAGAAGAATAAGAAGAAGGAAGCTCCTGCAGCTCCAGCAAAAACCTAATCTCGGTTTTATACAGCATGTATGAATCCGCTTTGAGATTCAGTGCCGACATACCGGATCCTGCATCACGCAGGATCCGGTTTTTTATTGATCAGACTCTGCGCGAGTAATTGGTGACTAGTTCGATTTGTCTGCTGTGTTGTCTGGTGTCTCGTCATCAACGGGATCCAAAATCTTTCGTAGAAATCGGCGGGCTGGTCTATCTTGTTGAGGTTTCTCTGGATTCTCTTTACTTTTCATCTGCTCACGTTCTGCACGCCTCTTTGCCACCTCGTCAAGTAGACCCCCCACGGCATCAATAACTGCATCGGTGGTTGGGTCATCAGAAATCTCAGTCGGTAGCAGGCCTTTGAGTCGATCGAGTTTCTTTGCATTCCCTTCTTTTTCTTTTGTGTCCTTCTGGCTTTCAGGGTTCTTCATGCTTGCATCGCGACTTGGTGATGACGGCATCGGTTCTTGAGTTGCACTATTTTCACTAGCGGCTGCATCCAGGTTTTTCTGGCTTCTCTTGTTATTTAATTCCCTGACAAAATCAGTAGCAACTTCTGCCGCAGTCCGTTTCAATGAGGCATCCAATTTAAGCTGAGGATCATCAAGAGTTCCTTCGACAGAAACTTTTATGCTTTTTCCTGCGAGTGCAGCAAAGAGTGGTCGGTCAGTTGGAAGAGAATCAGGTATAGGTAGAGAAAGGGTAAGATCGATCGATCGATCATCAATACCAACGGTCCCTTCGGAGGTAATGTCGAGGCGATTCGCCGATGCTTTGAGGGGTATTCCGAAGGCAAGTCCTTCGTGGCGGATATAGCGACCTGATTTTCGGAAGTGTACTTCTGAAGATTCTGCTAACCGTATGGTGGGTGGTATTGGGAGTTCTCCCGGCAGCGCTTCAATAATTTTTGCTACCATCGGACCAGGGCCAACGTCGACTGCATGCAGTGTAAGATTTCCATCAATAGTTGCTGTTTTCGTTTGTCCGTTGATCCATCGAGCTTCGTTAATGACAAGCGAAAACTCACCACTCGCACGAGTGGTATTTGCAAGAATAGGTGCAGCGTACGCAAGGACTCCCGCAGCAACGGAAGGGTTCAGTTGGGCATGATCAAGAATCGTAACAGGAGTCAAGGACCACTCCTTGGTGCCGCCGTTGTACTGGTTCAGAACCGCTTCAACCTCAATCGCTGTGCTTTTCCAAGGCGTTTTTGTCCATGGGCCATTTATCTGGACACGGGCATCTTGTACAGAAATACGAACACGCTCATCAGTTGTTCCAGTAGGCTGAGGTAAGGATGGAATTGAGTTCTCCGATTGATTTATCAGTTGTTTTGTTACAGTCGCTTTTCCGATGGTCTCTTGAAGGTTTGAAATATGGTTTTCGTCATAAGTAAGATTGATTTCTGTATCATTGACAGTTATGAGACCTAGTCGGCCACCTCTTCTGATGATTTCCAGTAACCCTTGCGTGCCTTTGATGTTGCCGATTCGTACTGGTATTGAAGTGCTGTCTGGTGAATGAAGTTCAATGTCTCGTATGCTGAGTGGTTGATACCATCCAATCGACGCTGATCCGACAGAAATATCTCCTTTTAAATTTGGGATGGACCGGATGATGAGTCGACGGACACCATTCGCAGAGATAAGCCATTGGGGTAGCAATGCAACTGCGACGCATGCAATCAGCAGGATGCCGGCAAGTAGCCGCATGCCCAAAGTTCTGAGGTGTTGTTTTTTGGGTTGCTGTGATGGGCCGGTCACCATTGATTCGGTCTGATGTATTCCAGTCTCTGGGGTTTCAGCTTGGGGGTTTGCGGTCTTGCCGTCCTCTGCTTGTTCTGGGATGTCTGCCATCGCTGATTCCTCTCTGGATTACAACTACATGAGAACGGGTGAGGGAGTCTGCCTTTGGCAAGCGGCAAGACTACTGAGTGCCCTAGCAATATAGTGTACCCATGAAATTACTCTTTGTTCTAATGTAAGGTACAGGTCGGATGTAAGGAGGAGGTCGGAGTCAGAGTGTGCTGTCTTTGCGGGCGTAGCTCAGTTGGTAGAGCACTAGCTTCCCAAGCTAGTTGTCGCCGGTTCGAACCCGGTCGCCCGCTTTGTCTTTACTCGAACCGTTGTTGAATCTGGGAGATCATTTTTTGCGACAGCCCTTAATCGTGTCATCTTATCTAAAAAGTCAGCAAAGAAATGAGAGAGACGCAATTTGTGCGTGAGTAAGCTCATTCAAATTCTTCCCGTTGTGCCAACGGACCTTCTTTGGACTGAGTGTCCGACTTTGTAACGTTGAGTCAAATTCTGACTGAGTAGATGCACTACCTTTTTGTAAAAAGTGCCAGCAATCTTGAGGGCTGCTTAAAAGTCCTTAATTCTTGCATTCTCTGCGTTTACTAATATTTGGGCAGGTCAATTAATTGTCCGCAATGCTATACATCGGAGTATTTATTTGTTGGGTAATCTACGTCGCCAAGTGGCAGTGAGTATCATTTAGGAGCCAAGATGTAATCTTTCCGAAGTTAGAAGAATTCGTCTGGAGGAAGAAAATGAGGAGACATGCAATCGATGAGTATTTACCAATGAGCCGATTACGGCTGAGCGCCAATCGGCACGATATGCAGCCTGCGGAGGTAGATGCGTACTATATTTGTGATTCATGCGGTGAAGAAATAGTCGTCCCAGTTGACGTAACTGAAGGACTTCACCAAGACTATGTTGAAGATTGTCCAGTCTGCTGCAATCCCATGGTGCTCCATGTTGATATCGAAGAAGATGGACAGCCATTTATTACGAGCCAACACGAATGAAATTAGGCAGATTGTTGCCAAGGTGCCAGAGCTGCTTTTCTAAACTCCCACGGCGGTGTCGGTGAGGTCTCGGACCACAACCCACGCTTGCTATTCTGGGCATCTTGCTGGTCCTGGATGAGTGGGCTCGCTGCTTCTGGCTCAGTCCATGCTAATCCCATGGTCACCATCTCATGGCCGATGTCTTTACCATTCACGGAGACATTACAAATCACAATGCCATCTACAGTACTGCGAATAGCGACCACAGCGAGCGATTTGCCAAATATTAATTCTGCAAGGGTATCTCGTGCATTACGGCCGTATGGCTGACCAAGTTCGGGCGCATCAATTTCAGCTATGCGGACCTTCTGCTGTTTTCCCGTTGTGTCGAGGCAGGTGAAGGTGTCGCCGTCAGTGACGCCTATGCATCGCCACCATGCAACCGATGTGGCTGGCGCGGAGGCTGGTGGTTGAGTAATGCTCACGGGTTGCGCAGCTGCACTGGTTTGTTGAGGAGTATTTTGTTGAGGTTGTACCGCCATAAGAGTGCCCGATTCAGCAGGAATAGTGACCGCCAAAGCGTTGGGCTGAGGCTTACTCGCGTCAATCGCTGTTGTTCCCCAGGTGCCTGAGGGTAAGGTTTGTTTTGCTAGAGAAGGTGAAGCTTCTGCTGGCGTTGTTGTTGGCAATACTGGTGTATTTTGTGGTTCTTGTTTTGTTCTCGGAGGAGGTGGATGAACGCTGGGAGTCCATGAAGATGGCGGCATCGATCCATCTTCTTGAGTCACTGGGACAGATGGGGTTATTGGTGGAGCTGTGGCCCATTGTGAAGGAAAAGTACTCGTCGGTGGAGTGATCGGTTTGCCGGCAAGTACCGGCGCTGTAGAAGGAAACCGGAAGGCCCCGGGCCGGTAGTGTGTTAGTTGAGGTACCGGCACAACAGCTCCGGGACCAGAAACTGTTTGGACGGTAAACCACCACGGTCGACGGACAATTAACGGTGGTGGTATGTATCCGGGTGCTTGAATACGGTTAACTTGTACTTGGGCAACCTGCGGTGTGAGCATAACCTGCTGGGCGAAACTCGTTGTACTCACCAATGAGCAACAACAAATAAACCAGTTGCGAAAATGGCCACTGATTAAAGTTGCAGAGGTGTTTTTTGGAAAAGCTTCTAACATGGTTCGTTACAGCTATAACGACGAAAAGCATAAGGAACGTTCGCTGTGATACCCATTCGTTTTATCGGCACAACGACTCCTGTAGAACCGGAAAATTCTTTTAATCCTGCCCCGTTTTCAGGAATTTTACGTATTATCTCACTTTATTAGTCCCCCCAGTTCTCGTGTATGGGGCTGATTTTTACACACTGAAAGCCTCCGGGAGCATTCCATGTTAGGAAGATTTCTTCTGCTGTTTGATCGCCGAACGTTATCTCGCAGTCGCTCTGCAGTGAAGTGTCTTTTGTTTCAGCAATGCATCTTCCCTCGGTTTCTTGCGTTCTTGTTTCTGCTGGTCTTTGTCTTGGCGGCTGAACGAAAAGTGATTTATGCAGAGATATATTCGGATCCTGTAAAAGTCGACTGGACGAACGTTATTTATCGATCACGTCTTGCAGGGTTAAACGTTTTTCAGAGTGATCATCTGGTTTTAATTACAGATCACCCTCGTAGAGTGGATGATGACATAAAACTATTGCCAGAAGTTTTTGATGAGGCTGTCAATGTTTGGGCAAGCCACTACAGCATTCCATTATCGGTCGTTTCAGAGTGGAAGGTCTGCGGTTGTTTGATTGTTGATCGAGAGCGGTTTCGAGAGGCTGGCTTGCTGCCCGATACAATTCCAGATTTCACGAATGGCTATTGCGACCATTACCGGTTTTGGTTTGTCGATCAATCTAATTCAGCATATCAACGCCATCTTATGTTACACGAAGGCGTGCATGCATTTACTGCAACGTTGCTAAAAATGAGTGCACCTACGTGGTACACAGAGGGTATAGCAGAGTGGTTGGCAACACATCGGCTAACGAAAGAGAAAAAGGCGTTCGAGCATACTCCAATACCATCTTTACCGGATGATGTAGAGCAACTTGGTCGTATTGAAATGATTCACCGCCTTTCCAGTTTGGGTGAAGCATCAAGCCTTCAAGACGTATTTGGGCTTCGTCCAACACGTCATGGTACGATTTCTTCCTACGCACTAGCTTGGTCAGTTGTGGCTTTTCTGGCAACTCATCCTCGGTACCGAGACGCGTTCATTGCAATGGAGCAAGGCCCGTTCGATGAGCGTATGACATACCATTTAACTTCGCATGCGGGTTGGAATCCGGTTATAGCAAGCCGTGACTTCAACGCTTTTTTATCAGAGCTCGATTACGGATACGACACCGAATCCATGGTCATCGATTGGTCTCAAGGACAACTCGTTTCTGATGAGACACTCATAAGCTCTGTAGCCGCTAGTCGTGGTTGGCAGAATCCAGGTTGGCGTTTGGAGACCGGTCAACGATACCGACTTCAGGCTACAGGACTCTGCTCGGTTGGGAGGATTCAAAGCGATGATGGTCAGTTAGAGTTAGACAGTACCGCCGACGGTATTTCAATTGATTGGTATCGGAGTAGGCCGGTGGGAAGACTACTTGCAGCTCAATGGGTAAACAAAGAGTCTCAATTTCACTTTGATTTAATAGGCGAAGGTGCAGAAATGAAGATTACTGCGAGTCACAGCGGTCCTCTTTTTTTGAAGATCAATAATCTTCCAGGCCGGCTTCGAGAGTGTCGAGGAGAGCTACGAGTTCAAATAAATCGTGACAAATCTTTGGGTTATTCATCCCCTCAGCAGTGAGATTGAGCGCACCGTTATGTCTTTTCGATCGGGATGAGAGCGAATCTAAACACGTTTCAAATTCAAGCTGAAAGCGGGCGAGTCATTTCAACCGGCACAACCCATTCGTCGTATTGATCCGGGGTGACAAGGCCAAGAGCAATCGCGGCTTCTTTCAAGCTTGTTCCATCAGTATGTGCTTTTTTTGCAATCTTGGCTGAGTTTTCGTAACCGATGTGTGTGTTGAGTGCTGTCACAAGCATAAGCGAATCATTTAGGTGTTGCTCTATGCGAGTGAGATTCGGTGTTATACCAGTCGCGCAGTGAACTCGCATTGAATCACAGCCATCTGCAAGGAGATCCGCACTTTCCAGAACATTATGAATCATTACAGGCTTGTAGACATTTAGCTGAAAGTTGCCTTGGCTCCCAGCGAATGCCACGGTTGCATCGTTTCCGAATACCTGGGCACAAACCATTGTTAATGCTTCGCACTGAGTTGGGTTGACTTTCCCTGGCATTATCGAACTCCCAGGTTCATTCTCAGGTATTTCAATTTCACCAATACCACAGCGAGGACCACTTGCTAACCAGCGGATGTCATTGGCAATTTTGAGAAGAGCCATTGCAAGTCCACGTTCGGCTGCGCTTACTTCTACGAGTGCGTCGTGAGCAGCAAGCGATGCAAATTTATTTGGTGCCGAAATAAAAGGGTGGCCTGTTTCCTTTGTGATAAAGGAAGCCGTGGTATCACCAAACTGTGGATGGGCGTTGAGGCCCGTGCCGACGGCGGTGCCACCGATAGCCAATTCATAAAGGCCAGGCAGAGCCCGCTCTATGCCAGCCAGCCGATCGTCAAGTTGTGCCCTCCAGCTGGAGATCTCTTGCCCGAGGGTGATTGGGGTCGCATCCTGGAGGTGAGTTCGGCCAATCTTCACCACGTCGGCGTACTGCTTCTCGAGTACGTTAAACGTGTTCCGCAGCTCCCGAACTGCTGGCAGCAGCCGGTCGTGAATGACTTCGACGGCTGCAATGTGCATAGCCGTGGGGAAGGTGTCATTTGAAGACTGGCCACGGTTGACATCATCGTTTGGGTGTACGGGCTGCTTCGTGCCCATCTCACCGCCGGCTATCTCGATGGCTCGGTTTGAGATTACCTCGTTGGAGTTCATGTTTGACTGCGTACCGCTGCCGGTTTGGAAGACAACCAGCGGGAAGTGATCATCAAGAGTACCAGCAATCACCTCATCAGCCGCCTGAGCAATCAGCTGCACCTTATCAGCAGGCAGTTGGCCCAATTCACCGTTGGCAAGAGCCGCTGACTTTTTCAGGATGCCGAGAGCTCGTTTGACTGCCCGCCCCCACTGAAATCGCTCGACACCGATCTTGAAATTATCGCGTGACCGTTCAGTCTGAGCGCCCCAGTAACGGTCTGAGGGAACCTGAACTTCTCCCATGCTGTCAGATTCTGTTCGATATGACTCAGACGAGTTTGGCACAGTGAAGTCCTTTCAGAAGAAGCAGTTGGGAATAGACAGTATTTCCCAAATTGTCAGAGGTGCTGGCGTAGTTTGCAACCCGTCAAGATTTCATTTCCACAAAGCAAGGCCCTGGGGTTCTCGCTATCGAAGGACAGCGGGCTTTTCCTCTGGAGTTTTTGCCGTCTGGAGTTGTGGAGGGTCGCCGAGAGCGATTGCCATCCAGCCATCTAAACTGACGGCTTGCAGGGTGCTGAGATTTTGGAGTCGAGGATGATCGGTGAATTTTTTGGGTACGATTGGGATAGGTCGTTCTTTCGGGAAAATTTTTCCAAAAATCGTCCTTAATGCGAATTCAATACGTCCTCTGTGGCCAGGACCACTTATACGAATTGGTCCCTCTCGCTTCAGAAGAACAGTGTTACCTATAGCTGTGGGCTTGTAAGTAACGCTGCCAATCACGTCATACCAGCTTCGGCGACTACTCTCGAGAGCATCAATAGAGACTTTTACCTGAATAAGGCCCTGGTCAAAATCAACGCAAATTGGTTCAACTTGTTCGAATGCAACGGATACACCTTCAGGCAGATCCTCTGGAATCTTTTGTTCCAAACCTAATTGTTGCTGTACGTGAAGAAAGAGGTCTTCCAGTGCAAGTTGTTGGCCGTTGATCCCAAGTCGCTCAAATGCGTTATTGATGGTCGATTCATGCACTTGATAGCTAAAAAGAGTCCCGTCAGGCTCACGCGGGCGAGGGGTGTGAGCTGCCAGTTGGGTATCAGCATTAAGTCGTAGCCGAAGTGTGGCTTGATTCTCCGTTGTTTCCATGAATGGGGTTGGACTGAGACCAAGTCGTACTAAGGGCTGCCAGAATTTTTTTTCAATATCGTCTGAGAGAAGCGCAAATCTTTTCCCAGCCTCTTGATCAGTCTCACGACATGATTGCCAGACGATTTTCTGAGCGACTTCTCGATTTGCTTCTGGAAGGCTGTCTGCGTGTTGATTACGAGCTAGTGTTCGCAGCAAGGAGCCCATGAGTGGTACAGAATCAAAACTTGTAGAAACATTCATGAGGCGTGCTCGGTTAGACGCTGAAGCTACCGATTGGCCTATAACAAGTCCGTCACCAGAAATTTTTATTGGTTTCTTCACGGTGAATTGGCCAGATCCTCGTGACGTAAGTTCTATTGGTCCGGTTTCGGTGATTCCATAGGTTGAGACTTGGCCATCAACCGTAAGGTCAAAGCAGATTTCATCAACATCTGGAATCAGATCTATAGACGTTTTTTGCTCAACGACACGTCGACCTCGAACAGGTTTTCCAAGAATGACATCTCGTATTGATTCGGTTCGACTCGGCGATTCCGGCATAAGTCGTGTAAGGAATGTTTCATTTAGAGCAACCCGAAAATTCGGTGCCGCATAGTGATGGATGACTGCCTGTTGAAGAGCTTCGAATTCCAATAACTCTGACTTTTCAACAGCCGCAAGAGCATGTCGCACGTTAGCAGCACGTGTGGCTTCTGGCTTCGCTTCAAAGTCTTCGAGTGATGCGAGAAGGGCGGCAACGTCATCTTGTGTCTTATTCGCATTATCCAAATCTGCCGCAAATTCTCGGGCCAGAACGGCTGCGGCATGCCATGTTTTCGAGCGGCGTTTCACTGCAAATGCAGCACGGCGGATCTGAGCTGCACGATCGATGTCGGACAGAGAATCAGCCAAGATCATTCCGTCATCAAAGCATTTGTCCAGAATGATGACCGTTGGTAATGCCTGAATGTCTTGTGGACCACAAGTTGCCATAATGTCAGATAAAGCAGAGGTTGTCTGGTCCACCCATTTACGAATGCCTGTATATGACGATGGCCGCGGAGGGCCATCCGCGGCCAGTTCATCTAGGTTTCGCAAGAGTTCTTTCGGTGGTGGCCATGCTGTGATTGGCGATGTGGCTGTCGCTAACGTAGTAGTCTCAAAAAGCTTGATATTTTGACCAATGCGGTCACGCAAACGTTCTCCCGGTCGTAACCTCTCGATAATTCGTTTTATTGGTGGATCTGACGGAGGTGGCTCGTTAGCCGAAGTTTCTTTTGTCTCGATACGAGGATTCGAAACGGGTAAAGGTGCAGTTGGTGGTGGCGGTAGTGCCGTTGCTTTGCGTTCCGCAGAAAGCCGTTTCACAATTCTTTCTCGTGGTGTATCCAGTTGTACAGGCGACTCTGGTTTTGTAACGGTGTCAGCCTCCGACCACGTTTCCTCTTCAAGATTGATCCAAGATTTATCGGACGATACACCTTGGTTATATTTCAAGTTTCTTGAAACAGGATCAAGTGGTTTCCCGGCCTGCTCAAGTTGGAGTGGCGGCGATGGAGCGTTAACCGTATGGGGTCGGGCGTAACGAGGTGTAAGACGTACGTCCGGGTTTTTTTTCCAACGCTTTGGTTGAGGAAGAGACCTTAGCCCATTCGATGGCGCTGCTGAAACTGGTTGAAGGCCGTTCTCCAACTTTCCGGTAGAGGGTGGAAGTTTGGTCACGGGGCTAAAAGAGGGGTTCGCCGTACTGCTAAAACGATCGGCAGAGGTTGTTTTTGTCGATGATTGGCCCAAAGTGCGTGTTAAAAGGCTTTGCACTGGAACGTTGTTTTCTACCTCGTCGCGTTTGACGGCTGCTGCTTGAAGTTCCTTCACAACTGCTTCATGATGTTTTTGCGGAGATTCTGGAGACAAAGCAGGTGCACTCGCTTCAACTTTTTGTTGATCCTGCGGGGGTGTTTGTGTACGCGAAACAAGTGATCGTAGTGAGTCTGGTGATTCAACAGACGTTGTAGTACTCA
>JALCBP010000080.1:3216-10549 GCA_028066355.1 Pirellulales bacterium | reverse complement strand
AACGAAACATATAAAAAGCCGTTATAAATGCCCCACCCGCAACAGCCAGGTAAAGAATTGAGTGCTGTGGATTTGTCCGAGAAAAAAGGAGAGCCTGGGCAAGGATTGCATCTTTTGAGTAGTAACCACTAAAGCCCAACACAAACGGAACCCCTGCGCCAATAATCGCAAGACACCCAATGAGCATCGTCCATCCTGTGTATGGCATTACTTTCAAAAGACCACCCATTTTCCGCATGTCATTCGTATGACAGGCATGGATGACTGATCCTGAACAGAGAAAGAGAAGGCTCTTGAAAAATGCGTGGGTTATCAAATGAAACAGACCCGCAACCCACCCCCCTACACCGAGTGCAAGCATCATATAACCAAGCTGACTCACTGTTGAGTACGCAAGCACTCGTTTGATGTCGGTGGCCGTTACGGCGATGGTCGCTGCTATAAAAAGCGTTAGACCTCCGGTATACGCTATTACCAGCAAGACATCTGGGGTGAGCACTGGGAAAAAACGTCCGACTAGGTATACGCCTGCAGCCACCATAGTGGCTGAGTGCACAAGCGCTGAAACTGGTGTTGGTCCTTCCATTGCATCGGGTAACCAAACAAAAAGTGGAACCTGTGCGCTTTTGCCGACGCAGCCACAAAAGATACCAAGGCCTGCGACAAAGAGAAGCCATCTGCCGTACCCTTGTTCACGCCAGTCCGGCACAGCAGCGGCAACTTCACGACTCAATTCACCGCTACTTGGGTTGGCAGCAACCATCTTTTCGATCTGATCAGCCGCAGCAAAAGCCACTAACCCATCCGGCACCTGCTGCTCATGATGGTTTTCAGCAGGACGAACCAGCTCAAACAAGCCTGGCTCGACCTGACCTGTAGCTGAACTTACACTGTCACCAAATTGCAATGTCCCGAGACCACCCCAGAGCGCCATAAGACCAATAAGCATCCCAAAGTCGCCAACCCGATTCACTATAAATGCTTTATTTGCAGCCGTTGATGCTGAGTGACGCTCAAAATAAAAGCCAATGAGAAACCAGGAACAGATGCCGACCAATTCCCAGAAGATAAAGACCATTGCAAGATTACCGGCTATCACTATTCCCAACATTGAAAAACAGAATAGAGATAGCGCCTGAAAGAAACGCGGAAAACGACCCTCTCGATGAAGTGGCTCGCCTGTTGCGAGTCTAACTTCCGAGTCAGTCACATCATGAAGTTCATCATGCATATATCCAGCAGCATAGAAATGGATGCACGTTGCGATAAAAGTAACCACAACAAACATCAACACAGTGATCGAGTCTATATACCAGCCAATAGACAATCGAAGCGTTCCACTTTCATAGAGAGTGTACCAGTCACCTGAATACGATGCAGGAACAACAGCTTCTCCATGTCCACTCGCGTGACTACCTCCAGCATCACCGTGCTCCGGGGAACGAAACACCACCGCCTGCACTGACTGTTCGGTGTCATTATATGTGCGATGAACGGAAGCATGCGAATCATCGTGGTGAGGCGATGACACTTCATGACCAGCCATTACCCAAGCGAAAAAAGTTATAAGCGACAGAAAGAAAGACACACCAATAGCTGACGTTGCAACTGTTGCCGCACCTTTTCCGTGATCGCCCATACGGTTGCCGAAAAACAGAATCGCCACAAATGAGGCGAGTGGAATCAACCATGCAATTCCAAGCAAAATGGGGAAGAGTTGTGCGGCAGTCATTCGTTTATTTCGTATTA
Organism: Pirellulales bacterium; assembly: GCA_028066355.1. Classification (GTDB taxonomy): domain Bacteria; phylum Planctomycetota; class Planctomycetia; order Pirellulales; family UBA1268; genus UBA1268. The sequence goes on along the minus strand of JALCBP010000080.1, from coordinate 8,800 downwards.
ACTTATAAAGCCCTGAACGTACGCCTCAGGGGCTCAAAAATCCTGTAATGTCAATTACCCGTGCAAGTCATCCGCTCGATCGACATCGACCGTAGCGTGGTTGTTGTAAAAATTAAGTGTGATAGCCAGCGCTACAGCGGCTTCTGCTGCTGCCAACAAAATAACAAACAGGGCCATCACTTCTCCATCAAGTCCAAGCACTGACTCACCGTCACCTGCAAGGTACTCTGAACCAAAAGCAACAAAGTTGATATTCGCACCATTCAGGACAAGCTCAATCCCCATAAGAACTCCTAGGGCATTTCGCTTAAGAGCCATACAAATGACTCCACACGTGAAAAGAATCGCTCCAACAACAAGGTAGTGCGAAACACTCACGACCCCAAACAAGAGACAAGTCATTTCGGGCCTCCAGAAACGAGAGTAGCGGAAGCAACACCAGACGGCCTTGGCTTTAAAGAATCTGTAGAAGCAACTATTTCAACTGGCCGAGGAACTTGACGCCGTTTTGCTCTTGCTAGATATGCTGCTCCAACCAAAACAACTAAAAGATGGACCGACACTATTTCAAAGGGAAGAAGATATCCATTTTTTGGTTGTCCCAACTTTTCTTCTGCGACCTGATCCACACGAACCCCAACAAGAGCCATACCGAGAGGAGTTGCTCTAGGGGCTGCAGCCACACCTTGCCCGGGCTTTTGCCACGACTCGACAGAAAATGCAGCTTGCAACAAGACCGCCAATATTGCCGCTGCCAGAATACCAGCAATAACTCGGTCTCCTGCCGGTGTCCGCAGAGCAACCAACTGAGTTTGAGCAGTGAGCATAACCCCGAATACCAGCAGAACCAGTGTCCCTCCGACATAAATCATTAATTGCATGGCGCCAACAAACTCTGCACCAGCCAGAAAAAAAAGACCGGCAGTAGCGCCCAAAGAAAGAACCAGATGCAGTGCCATGCGAACAACATTGTCCGAAAGGACAACCATCACTGCCGCAACACACGCAACACCAGCAAACAACAGAAAGAAAAATCCGTGCCAGTCAAGAAATGCGAATAGATTCGCCGACAAACCGAAGGCTTCGTGATTCACCGCGACACCTCCACAATTCGGCGTGATGGAATGGTGCCACTCATGGAACCTTCGCTGTCAAGCTCTCCGCTATTGCTTTGCTCGAGCCATCCTTCCCGCACCCCGGCGGCATTGCGGAAGCTGCCTGCGACAAGCCCCCCTGGAAGCAACAGTTGCCACAGCATAACACCAGCAAACATAACAGCCGCAATCGGAGTGCAGTATTTCAAGCACGTTGTCATTACTTGGTCAATTCGCAATCGCGGTAGAGTCCAGCGGATCCACATCATGACTAAGACGCCAGCCGTGGCCTTCACGAAAAGATTGAGACAGCCCAGCAAACGAAGCACATAGGGGGCGTCAACCGCCATGCCGTCACTCAAGCCAAGGAGTTGCGAGATAGGAACTGGACCATTCCAACCTCCAAGAAAAAGAATCGCGGCGAGAGCACTGACCAGAAACATCGACCCATATTCCGCCATGAAGAAAAAGCTCCAACGTAACCCAGAATATTCCGTATGAAAACCAGCAACAAGTTCACTCTCTGCTTCGGCAAGGTCAAACGGAGCTCTATTCACACTTGCGAGTGCACATGTGTAATAAACCCAAAAAATGATGAACGTGAATGGATCGTGGAAAATAAACCAATTTGAAGCCCATCCAGCCTGCTTTTCACCAATTGTGACAAGATCCATGCTTCCTGCCAGCATTACAGGCACAACAACACACATACCGAGAGGAACTTCGTAACTCACCACTTGAGCTGCTTCTCGCATTGCACCAAACAAAGACCATTTAGAGGCAGAAGCGTACCCAGCTAAAATAACTCCAAACACTTCCAGACCGAGAACCGCTACCACAAAGAAAACACCAACATTGAGACGCTGGCCAACAACATCAAAGGCAAATGGCAAGGCAATGAATGCACAGAAGGAAGCGCAAAAACTTACATAGGGAGCTATGCGAAACAATAAGACATCAGCCCCATCGGGCATCAAGTCTTCTTTTGCGAGCAACTTAATGCCATCAGCTAGTGACTGTAGCCAACCAAAACGCCCACCTGTTCTTGTCGGCCCCAAGCGATCCTGAATTCGGGCAGCTATTTTTCTTTCCGCCCAAATGAAAACAAGTGCCCCGCCAGCTATCACATTGAGAATCAAAAAAGCCGACAGACCAGCAATTGCAGTCCATGAAAGCCAGGGCGGCAGGCCGATCGTTTCGATTAAGAATTCAGCCATTTGGGGCAATCCACATTGCGAAAATGAAACCAGTTACGTGAATAGTTTCTTACACGGTGATCCGTGCAAAACTTCGTGAAATTTTGCACGAAGTCTGCACAAAACAGCGAATTCATACAAGGGGCACACGCTTAACCGGGGCCTTAACTACCTGTCGATCTCTCCCATCACGACATCAAGACTACCGATGACAGCGGGCACGTCAGCAATCAGACAGCCTCGGCAGAGTTCGGGTGAGACAGCCAAGTTTGAGAAAGCACTCGAACGGGCTCGAACCCGCCACGGAATCGGGGTTCCGTCACTGACTACGTAGAAACCCATCTGTCCTTTTGGACATTCCGTCTCAAGATACGCGTCACCCGCGGGCAACTTTTCTGCAAGCTTGAGAGGTTCACCAAGCGGGCCCTTGCATTGTGAATAACGGTCAATCGATTGCCGCACCAAGTCCATGGATTGTACAACTTCCAGCATCCGAACAAAAAAACGATGCCAGCAATCCCCCAGAACTGCGTCTCGTGGAACGGCTGGGTATTCATGATCTCGTGGGTAGTGGCCATCCTTCATGACAGCGACTTCGAACGCATACCCGTCATACATTGCAGTGTAGATGCTCTCTCCATCTCGGCGCAAATCAATGTCGACCCCGCTACCTCGCAACACTGGACCAGTGCAGCCATAGTCGATAGCCATCTCCGGACTGAGCACACCTATGTTCGCAGTTCGTTTAACAAAAATTGCATTCGTTGTAAGCAGCGTGTGATACTCGCGGATGACTGGCTCGAACTGGTCAAGAAAAGCTTCACATCGCTGCAGCCAACCAGGAGGAAGATCTGCTGTAAGACCACCAACAGTTATATAGCTGTAAGTTAACCTCGCGCCACAGACTTCTTCAAAAAGATCGAGGAGTTTTTCCCTTTCGCGAAAAGCGTAAAGGAATGGACTAAACGTACCGAGATCGAGCCCGTAGGCACCCATGCCAACAAGATGACTGGCAATACGGTTGAGCTCTGTGATAAGTACGCGCAGATGCCTCGCTTTCTCACTGACTTGATACCGAAGCAACTTTTCAACAGTGAGTGCCCAGCCCAAATTCATGTTCATGGCTGCCAAGTAATCCATACGATCCGTGTATGGAATCCACTGTCGGGCTGTGAGGTTTTCACCAATCTTTTCAGCACACCGGTGCAGATAACCTATGTGCGGCTCCATCTCTGAGACGATTTCCCCGTCAGTACGCAATACAAGACGCAAAACTCCGTGCGTACTGGGGTGCTGAGGCCCCATGTTGACCAACATCTCATCCGTACGAACGTCAAACTCTATTATTCTCTGATCTTCATCCAAAATTTGCGACATTGTTTCTCTTTATTTCCCAAAGAAGTTTCTATTAACGGCCTCGCATGCCGTGGTATTCAAGCGGCATCTCGTAGTCTTTTCTTAAAGGGTAGCCCTCCCAGTCTTCGGGACAGAGGATTCTGCGCAAATCTGGGTGACCAAGAAACCGGATGCCCGAAAGATCAAATACTTCCCGCTCGTGCCAATCAGCACCTCGCCAAACACTCTCTACACTTGAGACTTCTGGCAATTTTCCTGGCTGATCGTCCTTCCATCGAGGTAGTTTTACCTTGAGAACCAGACTTGCCCGCGCCTTGGTGCTCCACAGGTGGTAAACAATTTCTGTATGTGGCTCCCACTCAACTTTAGCTGCTTTTTTGGGATCCGTTTCGAGCCAGTCGATGGCTGTAATGCACTGCAGCCCATCAAATGGAACCTCACATGATTCTTTCAACCAGCGACACGTTTCCAACAGTTTTCCGGGAGAAATCTCTAGCCACGGATCAAGTGTTTCAAGTTCACGTGCGAGGACTGCACCTTCAACAGCACCCTCAAGTTCTGAAACAAAGTTAGTGCCTCTCATTCCATTTCCTTTCACATGTCGCCTGTGGATGTATCAGCTCTTTGGTTGGCAACAGCACGAACCCAATCGAGGTCCCCTCGGTACCAAACATATGCAAATCCAACCAACAAAATCACGTAGAAGGCAGACATATCAACAAACGCGGTTCTCGCAAGCATTTGACCACTTTTTTGAACAGCCCACTCAGACTCCGCTTGCCTAGCTGGTTTTTCGCCACGATTGGAGTCTATGTCAGCCTGCTGACGCGGCGAAGGTTTGAAAGACGGAACAACTGGTTTTCTAAGACCCAGTTCCTTAAACAAGCCCGCAACTTCTGGTGTCAGCGACTGGCCATCCGCTGACACGCTCACAACAGTTGGATCTGCTAGTTGAGTCGCCTTGCCAAAAACCGTCGCCCAGGGAAAGAAAAGTGCTACTTCGACGTCAAAAATGATGAACAAAAGCGCAACAACGTAAAAGCGGAGATCAAACTGAACGAAACTGGAGCCAATTGTCGGCTCTCCGCACTCGTACACCTCAAGTTTTTCAGTGTTCGGCAGTCTAGGCCGAACAAGCCAGCCCACCAGCAGGTTGACTGCCAAAAAAACGCCACCAACGGCGACAAACAAGGCGATGAAGCCAGCTATTAATACAGGATCCAACATTACAATCTCTCAGGCTTTTCACTATTGCCAATAAAACGAACCAAGCTCGTTGAATCTAAACAATGAATCTACCCACACGGTCATTTTCTTACCTTATTCAACACTCATTTCCAACTTTTCCTAAACAATGATTCAGGAATTCGGGCCACCATGAACCGGTTCGACAATAACTTTCGAAGCAGCAACCGCAGTTGGATTGATGGTCGACCTTCCCCATCCAACATCTACCGGCAGCCTCGCGAAATCAACAATGGTCCCGTCTCGACTGTAGCAACTAAGATCCAGAGTTGATCCCATAAAAATACAGTCGACGGGGCATGGCTCGACACAAAGCGCACAAAACATGCACTTTGAGTAATCGATTGTAAATCCAGTTACCTGAAATCCTTTGCTTCCTGCTGGCTTCTCTTTTCCTATATATATACAGTCCACCGGGCATGCCTTTGCGCATTGATCACATGCAATGCATGTTGTGAGATCAAAGCGGTGAAACCCACGGTATCGCGCAGCAACCGGTGCGGGTAGTTCTGGGTATTCAAAGTGTTCTGTAAATGCTTTTCTATCGGGATTAAATGTACTGCTAAAAATGTTGAGAGTAACTCCCATTCCATGCAATACAGTTCCAATCGCCGTAAACAGGTTGTGAAACCACCCTATCATGATAGGTGTCCAATGTTGGGGAAAGGGAACACTTAATTAAATGAATACAAA
>JALCBP010000080.1:0-3116 GCA_028066355.1 Pirellulales bacterium | reverse complement strand
AATTAAATGAATACAAATATTTTCAGTTATTTTTCCGACTTCCTCCACGCACAAACAGGCAGAAGAAACCGATCAACTTATCCACGGTGCGACCAGAGTCGACCTGATCCTTGAGAGTATAGGGTAGCGAAAAAAGACAACAAGCGGCAGAAGTCAACGTGGTGCATAATCACACTCGTTAAGACAAAATAAATGGGCTTCTCAACCAAGCCATCGCCCTGCTTCGCTTCGCATCTCCTAAATCAGTCGCCTCAAAACAAGAAAGGGCCATTCGTACCAACTGTCCACAACCAGCCGCTTTTTTCATCTCATTTCGTTCACGGATTTCTCGCCGATTCCATGCACCCGCACCCCCCAGATTAAGCATACCTAGGGTCGTAATGGCATTTGGACCGATTGCCTAGCAGCACACTTAACAGAAATTGGACGATTTTTCTTGACCGGGAACACAAAATACCTATGTTTTTAGATGGATTCGCTGTTTCTAAACCTTCCGTGCAGGTGGCAATTGGTCCACCCTTGGAGTTTTTATGCTCGTTCTTTCCCGCAAAAAAGACGAAAGCGTTGTTATCAACAACAACATACGGATCGTCGTTGTTGAGATCCGCGGGGATAAGGTACGCCTTGGCGTTGAGGCTCCAAAAGAGGTACCGGTCCATCGGAGTGAGGTTTATGAAGCGATCAACAGCGATGATCCAGACAAAACAATTCCATCTGTGAACAACGTTCCTCAAATTCCCGAATCGTGTGAGCCTGCTGACTCTTCAGGACTTGTTGCAGATTGATGATATTTTCGGAGAGGACTCGACTTCTAGTTCCCTTCAGGCTATGTTCCGGATACCGGAATAATCCACGCATACACTGTGGAGTAACGGCCCCATCGTCTAGAGGCCTAGGACATCGCCCTTTCACGGCGGCAACCGGGGTTCGAATCCCCGTGGGGTCACTTGTGCAGTGATGCTTTTCAAGCACCACATTTGACGCACGCAATGGATCACGCTCAGCAAAGTAAATACGACGCAGTTCTTTTTGTCAGTTTTGGTGGTCCTGACAAGGCAGATGATGTCCTTCCGTTTCTAGAGAATGTTCTAAGGGGCAGAAATGTACCGAAAGAACGAATGCTCGAAGTGGCTGAGCACTACCATCACTTTGGTGGGAAAAGTCCAATCAATGAGCAGAATATCGCATTGATCAATGCAATACGTCAGCAACTAGAGATATCCGGCCCGAATTTGCCTGTCTATTGGGGCAATCGCAACTGGCATCCGATGCTCACCGATACCATACGAGAAATGAAGGACGCGGGAGTTCGTCGCGCTCTTGCTTTCGTTACGAGTGGGTTTAGCTGCTATTCCGGCTGCCGCCAATATCGTGAAAATATTGAGCAAGCTTGTCGTACTATCGGGCCAGACGCGCCACAATTTGACAAAATCCGAGTTTTTTTTAACCACCCCGGTTTCATTAACCCAATGGTTAGAAATGTCCGCTCCGCTCTGGGCTCTCTTGGTAGTGGATCTGACACACCGGTTTTATTCACTGCTCACAGTATTCCACTCTCCATGGCTGATTCATCTGACTATTGCAAGCAGTTACAGGAAGCATCTCGATTGGTCGTGGAAAGGTCAGGGATCTCCAAGTGGAAACTTGTGTATCAGAGTAGAAGTGGGCCACCAACTCAACCATGGCTTGAGCCAGATGTTTGTGATGCGATACGAGATCTTCATGAACAAGGTGAGTCACAAGTTGTTATTGTCCCCATCGGCTTCATATCAGACCATATGGAAGTTCTATTCGACCTTGATACCGAAGCCGCTGATCTGTGTAAGATGCTGGGAATGAAAATGGTGAGAGCGAACACGGCAGGAACCGACCCCGAATTTGTTGAGATGATTCGAGAACTTATTGCCGAGAGGGCCTTTGGTTTCTCCGAAAAGGCAGCAATCGGGTGTATGCCTGCTAACCACGATATCTGCCCGCTTGACTGCTGCCCAGCACCCGTTCGTCCAGCACCAAGTCGACCTTCCTAGGCATGAGCCGTCTGCTCATATTCTCTGACAAGGAACAATTGGAACAATGGGTGATACCAACAGCCGGGAACTTGTTGTTCTCACCCACGGTTTCATGGCAAATCGGCTCATGCTCCATCTACTCGCCGCAAGACTCCGTCGACTAGGCTGGAACATTGACATCTGGGGCTACGAAAGCCTCGTTACATCAGTAAAAACCCACGCCCACCGCTTCTCGGATTTTCTCACTGAACGGTGCGCGGACAAGCGCTACGATCATATCCACCTAGTAACTCATAGTATGGGTTGTATTATCGGGAGAATGGCTCTCAATGACGTTCAGTCGGAAAAAATCAAGCGTTTTGTCATGCTTACTCCCCCAAACCATGGATCATTTGTCGCGACGAGAACAGCAAAATTATTTGGATATTTCTTTCGTCCGGTTGCGGAACTTACAACTGAGCATGACAGTCTCGTTAATTCTCTAGCGGATCCCGCAAATGTAGAGATTGGTGTCATCGCGGCAGAGCAGGATGTACTCGTAAGCCTTGAAAGCACACGCCTTGGCGTACCACACGAGCATATCACGCTACCGTGTCTTCATTCAGCAGTACTCTTTCGACAAGATTCTGCAAACCATATTCATTCATTCTTGAAAACCGGCCATTTCCAGAAGGTTTACCCGGATACCAAAACTGCAGTAAACGCGATTCACTAAATAGGTCAGATATCTAATCAACAATGGGGTTCGTGTGCAGCAACAACTCACTTTGCCAGGTTTGGCACTCGGATGCTGGCCACTTGCTGGCATGACGCGGCCTGGTGTCACCCGTCAAGCAGCAATTGAAACCGTCGCTGCAGCTATTGATCATGGCATTACCCATCTCGACACAGCATATTGCTATGGCGAAAACGGTGAAAGTGAAAAAGCTATTGCTCAGGCGGCTCAAGGCAGACGAAACGAAGTCACTATTGCGAGTAAGTGTGGCATCCACTGGCAAGCTGGAAAGAAGCAGACAGTAGACGGACGACCAGAAACAATCATCCGAGAGGCGAAAGAAAGCCTGTTACGCCTTCAGGCAGACACGATTGATCTCCTTTATCTTCATA
>JALCBP010000079.1:0-11070 GCA_028066355.1 Pirellulales bacterium | reverse complement strand
ATCTCTATGTTGCCTTTAATGCCCCTCATGCTCCTCTTCATGCGCTTCCTGAAGATTATGCCAAGTACAAGGGTCGGTACACCGAAGGCTGGGATGAGGTACGTGACGCCCGCATCAAAAAACAGATTCGGTTGGGGCTTCTTCCTGATACGCTCACGCCCAGCCCACGCCCGCCTCATATCCGGGCGTGGAAAGATGTCGTTCCCTGGCAGCGATCGTATGAAACAAACCGCATGGTTACGCTCGCTGCCATGGTTGACCGCGTTGACCAAGAGGTCGGTCGGCTCGTCGACAATCTCAAAGAGCATGACGAACTTGAGAATACACTTATCATTTTCGTTTCTGATAACGGCGCCTGCCCTTATGATCGCCGGGCTCCCTTACTCGACGTCGAGCCCACGAATGGTGATATTGCCTTGGCCGATTCCACTCCGTGGGCTTGGGCTCGCAATGCACCCTTTCGTTTTTACAAGCAAAATCAATTCGAGGGCGGGATAAGCTCTCCGGGCATTGTCCATTGGCCGGGTGGCCTGAAGACCAAGCCTGGTGCGATCGTTGACACCCCCGCCCATTTGATTGACGTTTTTCCTACTCTCGTCGATCTAGCTGGTGCCTCGATTCCCGGTGAGTATCCGCAACGTGACCTTCGGCCCATCTCCGGAGTTTCGCTTCGACCTGTCTTTGAAGGAAAAAAACTCAATCGCGCTGAGCCCATTCATCTTCAGTTTTCTTCCGACTATGGACTGCGTGACGGTGACTGGAAAGTTGTCAGCTTCAAGGGGCAGGAGTGGGAACTCTATAACGTTGGCAACGACCGTACTGAAACGAACAATCTCGCTGCATCCGAACCCGAGCGGCTCACAGCTATGGTTGAGAAATGGAAAAGTATGAGCCGTGATGTCCTTCATTCTGCCAAGCTAGCAAACCCAAAGATGCTTCCGGCTCAAACACCTAAATCGAACAGTCAGTGGACAGTCTTCAGCGACTCCAATGAGCCTTTGCTCAACGCACCCGGGAAGAAGGGTAAAGCGAGGGCGGTTCGGAAGCCCAGAGCCGGGCGTGATTCAATACGTGCCCGCAAAAACACTCGAATTGAAAAAGCCGCAGACGAATTTCAATTGACCTTCACCGGCGACGACCCCGGGATCGCCATGGATTTCCGTCACAACCCGGTTTCACCCGCAGGCCCTTATTGTCTTGCCTTCGAACTCACAACTGATTGGAAGGGGCAGGGCGATATCTTCTTTACGACTGATAAAGAAGCCGTTTTGCCGAGAGGTGAAAACATTCGATTTCCTATTGTTGGTGGTAGTCAGGCTCAAGAAGTTCAACTTGAGATTGATACTGCTGAGCAGCTCTACCAACTGCGTATTGACGTCGCTGACGGCCCCGGTTCTGCAACACTGAGGAAGTTGCGACTTCTCGATAGTAGTGGGAGGGTGCTAAAAGACTGGAATCCTGGCGAGAAGCCATCAGGCCCTTGAATGGAATGCCGCAAAAGCAGGCTTTTTACGCGTTTTTTGGTGTCTCATATCGCCCCGATTGCAAGGATAATGAAGAACACACAGCTACATTGTTTAAGTAGGCATGGACTCAATCCCAAAAGTCCGATGCATACTATAAGTAAACGAACTGGGAATGAGTCGCCGAGTAACAAGGGTTTCTGACGATGCGGTGTTTGATCACATGGATGGCGGTCGGCGCGTGCTTCTCCAGTTCGCTGGTGCTGCTCGCCAATGAGCCTTCAAGCGATGGTGATAAGAACGCTGCGCAAACAGCTGCAGATGTCGTGGCCTTTGCTCAAGAAATTGATCAGCTAGTCGCTGACGAGTTAAAGAAACGTAGTCAGGCACCACGGCCGAAGATCGATGACTATACGTTTTGTCGCCGAGTCTATCTCGATGCCATTGGCCGCATTCCGACAATTATTGAACTAGATGGTTTCGTCGGTGATAAAAATCCTGACAAACGATCCCTCCTCATTGAAAAATTACTTCGTTCCAAAGGATACAACAGTCACTGGTACAACTACTGGGCCGATCTTCTGCGAGTGAAGGATATAGGTGACAAGTTGCATCATTCGGGCAATTTCTCTGAATGGATCAAAGAAGCTGTCCGAAGTAATAAGCCATATGATCAGATGGCACATGAGTTGGTGAACGCGAGCGGCGAACTGTATAAGCCAGGCAATGGCGCTACAGGATTCTATGCTCGCGAAACCATGCCCCTCGATCATTTAGCCAACTCCGTCAAAACATTTATGGGCATGAGTATTGAATGTGCTCAATGTCATGACCACCCATACGAGGATTGGACGCAGCAAGACTTCTATAAGCTGGCGGCATTCACATCGAGGACGCATCTGCGAGTGGATCCACGACCACAAGATGAGAAAAAGATCTACGCCAAGGATCGTCACGTTTTAAAAAACAGAGACTTCAATGAGTGGATTGTCTATCGGGAATCTATTCGTGTGAAGCATGCCGCCATTTATGGCAATGGTACCGGCTTCATGCGTTTACCTCATGACTATCAATACGAAGATGGTGAGCCGCACCAAGTCATGGAGGCAGATGTACTCTTTGGGAATATGCCAAAGGTGAACTATGAGATAACCAAGGCAAAGCTTGCTTCGCTTCCAAAGAACCAGTTAGGCCCTGAGATCAATTCACGCAGCTCTCTTGCTGATTGGATGGTCTCATCTGAGAATCCCATGTTTACGAAAGCCACAGTAAATCGTTTGTGGCATGAGGTCATGGGTACAGAGTTGGTCGGTCAGCTCGGTGGATTAACCGTAGAAGAAATGGGAGACCATCCAGCGCTTACTGAAAAACTTATTGGTGTGATGAAGGCTTTAAAGTACGACACCAAATTATTTCTGAGTGTCCTCTTTCATAGCGGTATTTACCAAAGTAAAGCCCTAGCAGTGGATGCCACGCCTCCAGGCTATATCCTCGATGGGCCGATGGTTCGCCGATTGCCAGCGGAAGTGATCGTTGATTCATTCCTGAGTCTGAAAACGGAGACACCTGACAAATACGTGGCCACTGAATTCCGTTGGGATGGGTTCACTCACTTCTACGAGAAGTCGAAGAATATGACAGCAAAAGACTTTGTTGAATATTCCGTCAAAGGGCCCGGGCGAGCGCAATTCCAGAATCGGGAAGAGCGAGAAGCCATGAAGCGAAATGGGGATATGGGCCCGCATGAATTGTGGCGGGTGTCTACCTTCGGAAGAAATTACAAGGAGAATTGGGTGTCCATGCTTATGGGTAAATCCAATCGTGAAGTAATTGATGGGGCAACTCGAGAACCAGACATTCCGCAGATTCTGTTTCTCATGAATGGCTTGGGCATTCCGGAGGATGCGCTGGTTAATCGCAAACTCCGTCAAGCTACAACACAACAAGACAAAATGGAGATCCTCTGGAAAGCAATCTTGGGGCGTCTGCCAAAGAAGTCAGAAGAACCACTTTTCGATAATACACCAGATGACGTCATGTGGGCTTTGATCAACTCCAATGAATTCAGGTTTGGGAGATAAGCAGATGGAGCGGAGAGATTTTATCTACCGTGTGGGTCTCGCGGGGGCGTCGTTGCCGTTCTTGGATGCATCTGCAGCATCTGCTCAAACTGCGCAGGCTAAATCGGTCATCTACATATTTCTCTCAGGGGGATTGAGCCAGTACGACAGTTTTAATGTTGAAGTTGATAAGCCGGTCTTGGGGAAGTCCACGATTATTAAGAGTAATGCCGACGGGGTTCGGGTGAGCAATTACTATCCAAAGTTGGCCAGGCAGATGGACAAGATTCTCGTCTTGAACTCGATGAAGACCGATCAGGGAGCTCATCCCGCTGGTATTTATAAGATGCTGACCAACTACAACCCGCGGGCGACGGTTACTCATCCCGAGCTCGGTGCCTGGGTGAACAAGAATCTCACAAGTGAGCAGGACAGCCTCCCAAACTTCGTGAGTATTGGCAGCGGCCGCGCCGGAACGGCAGGCTTTTTTCCAGGGCAATGGGCCGCCTTGCCAGTTAAAGATCCTGATAAGGGTATCGATTTCGTGAAGCGTAACGAAGCGGTCGCGGAGAAGGCCTTCGAGAATCGTCTCGAGATTCTGACTACTTTGAATGATGACTTTCAGAAGAATTTTGGAACCAAAGACACCCAGTCGTATGCGGATACCTATGCGGGTTCATTACGATTCATGAACTCGAAAGATATCGATGCCTTTGAGCTGCGAAATGAAAATCCGGCAATTACAAAATTGTATGACAAGGGCAAATTCAGTCGCAGTTGCCTGCTAGCGGCTCGTCTTGTTGAGCGCGGAGTCAGATTTGTCAAAGTGAACCTCGGAGGGTGGGACTACCATGACAATATCTATGGCAGGATGCCTGCCAATGCCAAAGCGCTGGATAGTGGACTTTCGTCACTGCTCAGCCATCTGAGCCAGAAGGGGTTGCTAGATTCGACGCTCGTAGTTGTGTCGACAGAATTTGGCAGAAAGCCAGACGTGAATCCAAACGCTGGACGAGATCATCACCCGGATGGTTTTACATGTCTCATGGCCGGGGCTGGAGTAAAGGCTGGTCAGATTTATGGAACCACTACTTCGGACGGAAAGCATGCGGACGAGAATGTTGTGGACGTCACAGATTTCAATGCATCCATAGCATGGCGGCTTGGGATTGATCCAAACCTCGAAGAAAAGGCAGCCAGTGGCCGACCCTTTGAGTTATCCAATAAGGGCACAGTACGAAGGGAACTGTTTGTCTGAGGCGTTGGAAAAAATGACTAACAACAGAAGAATGGTCTTCTGTGGAAATCAATTTCAAGAGCCTTTGATGTATCTCACTGGTGCTCACGATCCTGTAGCGCATGGGTAGTAAGAAATCGGGGACCAACCAGTATCACTGGGATACTCTCATAGGAAAGCAGAAGTGCTGGAGGCATCTGGTGGTTGCCGGTGCAGTTGAACGTCATGTATGAGACACAAGGAGAAGACAATCACGATGAATAAAAAACTCCCACGAAGAAAAGTGCTAAAGGCGTGCAGTGGCGTGGCAACGGGGGGTTTAGTCGGCTGTTTTACTTCTACTGTGCAATCCGAGGAACGTCGCTCGCCGAATGAACGGCCGCGAGTGGGTGTCGTTGGCAATGGAGGCATCGCTCGTTCGCATGCCAGAGGGCTGAAACGGCTTGCCGACATCGTGGCGATTGCTGATGTAGATAAACAACATCTTGAACAATACAACGCCGAATATGCTGGTGGGAACGCTACGCAATACGCCGACTATCGGGATCTCATTGACGAGAGAGGTATTGATGCCATTTTTGTCTGCACCCCAGACCATTGGCACGTGAAGATTGCGATCGACGCCATGCGTGCCGGCAAGGACGTCTACTGTGAGAAGCCCGCCACGCTGACAGTCGACGAAGGTCGCACGCTTGGCCGTGTCATCAAGGAAACGGGCCGCGTTCTTCAAGTGGGAACACAACAACGCAGCAGCCCGAAATTTCAAACGGCAGTGGCTCTGGCACATTCGCAGCGTCTCGGCAAAATGAAACGTGTGACTGTAGCCATTGGCTCTGGTCCCAAAGGCCCCACGTTCAACACGTCTAGTCCGCCATCGAACCTGAACTGGAATATGTGGCAGGGCCAGACGCCCAGTGTCGACTACATTGCACAACGTTGTCATGGGAACTTTCGCTGGTGGTATGAATACTCCGGTGGCAAAATGACGGACTGGGGTGCTCACCATGTCGACATTGCCCAGTGGGCTATCGCACCGGATTTGCCTGGACCTGAGTCAATCGAATTGGTTTACGCTGAGCACCCGGTGGCGTTTGAAAATGGTGTGCCAACGGCCACCAATACCTATAACACGGCAACATCGTTCAAAGTGCGATGTGTCTTTTCGGGTGGTGTTGAGATGTTCATCGTCAACGATGCCAAAGATCTCGGTTTTGATAACGGCATCATGTTCGAAAGTGACGGGGGGCGTTACTTTGTGAATCGGGGCAAGTTGACCGGTAGCCCTATTGAAGACCTTGCTAAGAATCCGCTGCCGGAAGACCTGTTTACCAAATTGCGAAAAGGCCAAGACAAGCTCAGTCATCGTGAAAACTTTTTCGCTTGTTGCGATTCACGCGCTACTCCGATTTCTGATGCCGAGAGCCATTGTAGGCATCTCAATACGTGCCATCTGTCGAACATCGCCGTTCGTCTGGGACGATCGTTGAAGTGGGACGCTACCAAGCAGCAGGTCATTGGTGACGAACAAGCCAATGCGTTTCAGAAACGCGTGCAGCGAAAGGGGTTTGAGGTTGTTTAAACAAGCACTCAAAACACGGAACATTTCTTATAAATATCTCATCGCATCTTATATTGTTCTGACAGCTCTGCCGATCTGCCAGAACTCCACGGCTGCAGAGGCTGCGCATCACAAGGTAGACGTCTGTGTGTACGGCGGCACAGCCAGTGGCGTAATGGCAGCGTTGGCCGCTGACAAAGAGGGGGCGAGCGTTATTCTTGTCGAACCAAGTCGCTGGCTTGGTGGTATGACTGGTGGAGGTATCAACCATCTGGACTGGGGTAAAGGTAATACAGTCGGTGGCTCGGCCTACAAGATTTTGATGGAGGGAGTCAAGGAGCAACCAAGAGCTCATGGTGGGCATGCCGTACATGGTATCGGCAACAGAGAGTATCGTGAGCGATTCAAGAAAGCTGTTGAGGACCGCGGTATCAAGGTGATCTACAGCCACCGCGTCGGCAAAGTTCAGGTAGGTGACACAACAGTTGACTCACCAACACGCGAAGAGCCGATTGCGATGAACGAGTCCATCGCTGAGAGTGACGAGGCCAGGGTAATCCAGTCCATTACTCTCGACTACGCCCCGGTCGATGAAACAGGCTGTCCCATTCCTGAGCCAGAGAAACGGAATGCCATCACGGTCTCTGCGAACGTGTTCATTGATTGTTCGTACGAGGGTGACGTACTCGGGATGAGCGGCGTCAGCTACACCTGGGGCCGTGAGTCACGCGAGCACTACGGTGAATCACTTGCCGGAGTACGTCCGAGCCTTTGGGTTCACGACATCGACCCCTACATAGAACCCGGGAATTCTGAAAGTGGATTGGTCCCATTCGTGCAAGATCGGAAGGTCGGTCCTTTGGGCAGTGCTGACTCGTTGTCGATGGGCTACTGTTTTCGGCATGAGTTCGATATGAGCGGGAAGGGAATACCTATTCCTGAGCCAACAAATTATGATCCAGCCGAGTTTGAAGTGTATCGCCGAGCCATTCGCGGTGGCGTCGATATTTTTTCAAATCGACATATGAGAACGACACTTAACAAGTTCACGGTGCATAAGAAGTCACCATTCGTAGGTGGTGCCCAATCAAATCGCAATCTGATGGGGTCGACTGTCTACGGGTGCAACGAGAGCTACCCAAACGGTGATTGGGAAGCACGGTCGAAGATCTGGAAGTTTCACCAGGAGTTTTTGATCAACTCAATCCACTTTGCGAAGACGGATCCTTCAGCGCCCAAAAGCATGAAGGAGCGTGCAATGAAGACCTCCTTCAGGAAGGGTGTGTTTGATGAGACCGGCGGCTGGCCTCATCAGTTGTATGTCCGCCAGGCCCGTCGGATGGTTTCGTCGTACGTCGTAACGCAGAAAGACCTGGAGGGAAAGACTGACCCACCGCATACCGTTGGCCTTGCAGCCTATGGGGTTGATGATTGGCCGTACGCTGTCGTCGTGGAAGATGGCAAAGTCGCTCTGCAAGGAGGTGCATTTTCAATCGTCTATTTAGATAATGGAAAATACAACGGCAGCTACAAGATTCCGTACGAAGCTATTGTGCCGCGGAAAGGTGAGTGCGATAACCTGATCGTGCCTGTCTGCGTCTCGGCAAGTCACATTGCCTTTACGTCGCTTCGTATGGAACCCGTCTGGATGGTCCTCGGTGAATCAGCAGGTGTGGCCGCCGCCATGGCGGCCGATGCTGATATTCCTGTGCAGGACGTTCCTTACGATACGCTGCGGCAGAAGCTTGACGCGTTGGAACAGAAACTCGAGCGAGTTCAGGGGCCGATTCACGATCAGCAAAAGCCCGATCGGTCCGTGCGTTGGCGGTCGCAGAAAGACTGGGATAGTGAAAAGAAAGGCTGGGAGTGGCTGTTTCCTCATATCGATACAAACTCTGACGGCACGATCTCAGTCGAAGAGTACCGCAGCTTCCAGAAATTCAAGACAGAGCAGGAGGACTGGGAAAAGACACTTCGGGGAAAAAAGAAACAGGCTTCAACTGGGAGGCTGAATCGCGACACTCCGAACATAGTCCTGATCTTCTCTGACGATCTTGGGATTGAAGCACTCAATGCCTACGGTGGCCATGATGTCCGAACACCACATATCGACAAACTGTCAGAAGACGGAATGGTGTTTACCCATTGCTTTGCGAACCCTGCCTGTTCTCCATCCAGAGCAGAAATTATGACGGGAACCTATCCGAGGTTCGCCGGCATCAAGCATGTGCTGGCGAAGTGGAGTGATGACACCTACTTGGATCCGAAGCAGTTCAATAGCTTTGCCAATCAACTGAAAAAAGTGGGGTACGCAACTGCGATTGCCGGGAAGTGGAATGTCTCGTGGCTTGAACGCAACGATACAGTCAAGGCTTTTGGCTTCGATGAACATTGCCTCTGGCAAATGTTTGATCGAAACGGCAACAAAAGATCACGCTACTACGAGCCGCATTTCCGTATCGATGGCAAGGTTGAAGAGGATGCTATTGCCGAGCGGTTCGGCCCAGACGTTCTGGCAGATTTCATGATCGACTTTATGAAACGAAACAAAGATGGACCATTTTTAATCTATTATCCAGCGTTGTTGGTTCACACTCCCTACATCAGAGTTCCAGGCAACGCTGTGACCAGTAGGCTTCCTGATTCAGAGCAGAAGAACGGCCCCGAGTGTTTTCCGGAAATGGTTGAGTACCTTGACAAGAATGTTGGGAGACTGCTGAACGCTGTCGATGACCTCGGTATCAGCAACAACACGATCATCCTCTTTTGCGCAGATAATGGCACGCATGGCCCAGTGACTTCTATCTGGGGAGAGAACCGCACCAGAATCAAGGGTGGCAAGATGACGATGACTGATCGAGGTTCACGAGTTCCCCTCATTGTCAGGTGGCCGGGGACTGTTGAGTCAGGCACACAGTGTGACGATCTAGTCGAGCTGGCAGATTTTCTTCCAACATTTCTGGAAATTACTTCAGCTCCACAACCGATACAACGCGTTCACGGACAAAGCTTCTTGCCGCAACTAAGAGGAGAACATGCTCCTTCAAAAGAATGGGTGCACGTCGAGTATAAGAATGAACGACACATCAGAACCAAGGACTGGATCTATACCGACAAGGGAACGTTGACCAGAGTGAGTGAGTTAGGTCAGCCGGAGAATGACCCAGAAGAACAAAACGGTCAGTCTGTCGTTCGTGATCACATAAAAAAGATATTTGCTTCAGTTGATAGAACGTAATAACGAGCCATCGCACGACATTGTGGTTTCATGACAAAAGTGGGGTGCCATCCAACACCCGCATGACACTGCAACTGTAAAAAAACAGGCAATTCATGAAAAGAACGCTTGGCTGCCGGGGCTTTTTCTCAATAACACTCATGCTGCTGGCATCTTTCGTCCAAGCGCAGGAAAAGCCAAACGTGGTGTTCATCCTGAGCGATGATCAGGGCTGGGGCGACTATGGATTCATGGGACACCCTCACGTAAAAACGCCTAACCTTGATCGGCTTGCAGGTGAGGGCATGCTCTATGAACGCGGCTACACAACCGCGGCGATATGCCGTCCCTCTTTGGCAAGCATCATTACTGGGCTGTATCCGCATCAAACGGCTGTGCGCGGCAATGGTCCGTTTATGGGTGAGGATGTTGATCACAAACGAATGAGGAAAGACGAAAAGATGTGGCCCTTGGCGCGTGAGCAATCAAAAGCCATGACTGCAACTCTGACGTATGCGCCCTCAATGGTGAAACAGTTGCGGAATAACGGGTATGCAACGTTTCAGACCGGGAAATGGTGGGAGGAGAGTGCGCTTGATCATGGCTTTACCGAGGGCATGACGCTCGGTGGGCATGCAGGAGGTCGTGGGCTCAAGATCGGTCGCAAAACCATGCAGCCGATTTATGACTTCGTTGATAAGTCCAAGGAAACTACACAACCCTTCTTTATCTGGTACGCACCTTTCCTGCCCCACATACCTCACAACGCACCGGATCGTTTCTACTTGCAATATAAAAGTGTTGCCCCAGATGAATCGACTGCGCGCTATTGGGCGAACATTGCCTGGCTCGACGAGACCTGTGGTCACCTGGTGGATTATTTACGCGAGAAGGAACTCTACGAGAACACGCTGTTTGTATTTGCCGCAGACAATGGTTGGCGGCCAGACCCGGATAAGGTCAGTTGGTATGTGCGGTCGAAAAAAGAACCTGTTGAAGCAGGTATCCGTACGCCGATTTTTGTAGCTCACAAGAACAAGATTGCACCCTATCGCGACAAGGAGACCTTGGCTAGCAATATTGATATTGCGCCGACGATATTGAAAGCATGCGGCATCGAGCCGGATAAGGGGATGTCCGGGTTGGATCTGAGAAATCGGGAAGCCCTTGCCCGGCGCGACCGCATCTTTGTGGACTTGTATGAGGTGAATGTCCGGGTTGATGCTGTTGAAGATGTGGATAGCGATCTCGTATCGCGTGTTGTTATCGATGGCTGGGACAAGCTGATCGTCCGGCCAGATGGTCTCGAGCTCTATGACCTGAAGAATGATCTAGATGACCGCGTCGACCTCGCGGCACAAAATCCAGATAAAGTAAAGAAGCTGTCCGCGTTAATGGAAGACTGGCTGCAAGCGACACCCATAGTCTTTTCGAGGGAACCCTATGAAAGATAACAAAGAGATGGAGAGGATTTCCACGTACCGCGCAACACTCTCATCTGATGCGTTCGGCAAAGGAGAAGAATATGAATAAAC
>JALCBP010000078.1:0-11255 GCA_028066355.1 Pirellulales bacterium | reverse complement strand
TCAGATATCTCCCGCATCAATGCGAGTTCAATCCTTGTGATATAGTATTCATCTAATTCACAGATTTCCTCGAACAGCATGCTTCCGCGTTGATCGTAATGCAGTTTTGCGGGAAGCGACTTAACCCGCCCTACGAGTCCTTCGTGCACTTCGTCAAGTAAAGGACGCTGCTGAGGAGCATATTCAAGAAGCTGAAGTCCGTCTTGTACCGCTAATTGTTCATCCTCTAATTGACACTCGAAGCTATTTTCAAGAGACACGTATACCCCGTTCCTAAGGCACAACCTCCACCGCAATAAAAGCAGCACAGATTGAAAATTATCGTACCGTAGCGTTCCCAGATGGATCAGCTTTCTCACCGAACCCTACAGCCCAGTCCACTCACGATCAACTTTTTTTTAAAATATTGCTTAATTTCAGGATAAAACTGGTTTATTTCACAGGTCACAAAGGCCGTGCCGTTGAAAAACTGTATTTTTACAAGGTTTGACTAGATGAATATGTTGTCAGCGTGCCGACAATACGTTGCGTCCCGAAACTCCCTTCTGTATCGATTGTGCGGGCCGTTTTGCATCGTTGGACTCACTTGCTCCCTGATAGTTCCAGCACATACCCACGCCTCACAGGTAGAAGCCACTCCCGCGGATTCAGCGGCATCTGAGAACCGGCAACAACAACCGGGCTCAAAAGACGAGACTGCTCCCAAGGCAAAAAAGGATACGTCCTCTACACCGATTGATCCCGCCAAGATTCGTGAAGAAATTGATGCGCTCCGCACTGATAACTCATTACCTGAAGAGCTACGCGCTCGATGCCAGGAGGTCCTCACTACCACGCTAAAAGACCTTGAGAGCAGTACAGACGACAAACAGCAAATTGAACAACTTATCAAAGCTGCTCAATCTTCAGAGCAGCGGAAAGAAGCTGCTGAATCCACCGGTGACAACCCTGTCACTATCCCACTTAGAGGCATAACGAAGGATAGTGAATCCATCGAAATTGAAAATCTTTTAAGGACCTTAAATAAAGATCTTCTTTCAACAACACTTGAGGCAAACCGGATTCAAAAGGAACTCAATGCTCGCCGCACAGAGACGAAAGCATTACCTGTCCAAATAGCCGAGGCTGAAGAAGAATTGGCTTCATTAGTAGAGCCTGAAGAAAAGCCTGACACCAATCCTGTATTATCCACAGCACTGAAGCAGGCAGCAATAGCTCGAAGAGCCAAGCTTGAAACTGCCCTCACTCTTTTCAGGCAAAAAATTGCTACCTACGATGCTGAGGCAAGCGTACTTCCGTTGGAAAAGGTAGCTCTCGACAAGCGTGCGGATGCACTTTCGAAGGCAATAACCGATGTTAACGCATGGGTCACACAACGACATACAGACGACATTACAAAGCGAATAGCCGAATATCGTTCGTCTGTAACCGAAAATGATTTTGATGACACAAATGACTACGAGCATTTTTTTGCATTACTAGATTTGTGGCCACTCACCGTCGCAAATGCAGAATCGTGGAACAGCCAACTGCTCGCTCTGAAAGAAAAAACAAACAGCCTACGGGATGA
Source organism: Pirellulales bacterium (assembly GCA_028066355.1). GTDB lineage: Bacteria > Planctomycetota > Planctomycetia > Pirellulales > UBA1268 > UBA1268. The sequence continues at coordinate 9,685 of JALCBP010000078.1, read as the reverse complement.
CTTTCAGGAAACCGCATCACTTGTGGACGCAGACAGAGCCACTGGATCCGGACTAAGTCGCACTGCTGGTTATCTATTACGCAGAAAGCATGTGATGCTGAATCGAGAACGTACGGTGCTGAGTCAATCGTACCCTCAGGGCAATGCAGTGGACAACGCTCAAGATATCCTCGGCGACATTGACACCGAACTTGATAAAGCAGAACAAAGACTCAGTGCCATTCCCACACCAGCCCACAAAAAAGCGCTCGAAGAGAGGAAGAAAATCCTGAGTGCCATGAGCCTCGATATCGATCGCTGCCTTGTTGATATTCTTATTCCATCTGGCGTAAACCTCGAGAAACTATCTCGCATAATTGATGAATATCAGCGACTAATTGATACCAACCTCCTCTGGGTTCGTAGTGACAAACCGGTCACGCTATCAGAGATAACTCGTCTCATGACAGTCGTAAAGCAGATAAAAACTCATCCGGTGGCTGACGTGGTGAACTCATTTTGGAACAACGTCAAGGCCCGCCCCTACCTTGCAATTTCATTCTTTTTGATCACTCTGGCCTTCGCACTTCCGTACAGATTCTTTATTCACAAAATCACATGGTTAAGCAGCTCTATAAGTGGGTCTAATGCCATGCGTCTATGGCCCACGATACAAGGAGTCTGCTACACCATCGTAGCCGCTCTCCCTGTATGGCTTGCGCTGACTGCTATCTCCTGGTTTCTTGGCCACTATGCTGAGACAGAATCAACGGAAGCATCTATTGCCGATGCAATTGGTGTCACCGCATTGGTATTTCTTCCGCTTGAAATACTTCGCCAATTGATACGGCCCAATGGAATAGCATCTGCTCACTTTGGCTGGCCCGACGTAGTCATAAAACCACTTGGAAAGGCCGTTCGCCGCTTTGGATGGATCGGGCTCACCCTGGTCTTTTTCACAACATTCCTTCTTCTAGAACGGTATATCCACCGCGAGATTTCAGCCCTGGCGCGAGTATTTTTTGCAATTTTGATGATTTTTCTTGCAAGCACACTCTGGAGCCTATTCGGAAAAAAAACCGGGGTCGTTGCAGGGCTGCAAGCGGCTCAACCAGACAGCCTTCTTACAAAACTGGCCTGGATCTGGCGGCCACTCCTCATTGCAATTCCAGTTTTTCTTGCTGGACTAAGCCTCTCCGGCTACGCCTACGCCGCGGGTCAATTCACAATTTCGCTCTACAAAACTATTTGGCTTGCCGTTGGAGCTTCTGTTCTCCAGGGTATCGCTGAGCGTTGGCTTCTTGTGTCAAAACGACGCATTGCGCTGCGACAATTGAAGGAACAGGTTGCAATAAAAGAGCAAGCCGAAGCGTCGGGTGCAAAGGCTGATATCCTTGATGTCAACCAGATGAAACTGTCAGCGATCGATCAGCAAACACATCGCCTGATCAATGCAGCAGTCATTATTGTACTTTTCTTTGGACTGCTTTGGATTTGGGGTCCGGTATTACCAGCATTTTCGTTTCTTGATTCTATTATTCTCTGGCAGGAAACTGCACCGGATGGGACAGTTGTCAGTACCGTAGCATTGAGTAATGTTCTTATTGCATTACCAACATTGTTGATCACATTTGTCCTTGTGCGAAATACACCAGGACTCCTTGAAACACTTATCCTTCAACGACTTCCTCTGGATAATGCGGCGCGATATGCATTGAATACATTGATCAGCTACATATTCGCGTTTTGTGGAGTGATTGTTGTAGCAGGAACTCTAGGGCTTCGCTGGAGTAGTGTTCAGTGGCTCGCTGCTGGACTGAGTGTCGGACTTGGGTTTGGTCTGCAAGAGGTGGTGGCGAATTTTGTCTGTGGTCTGATCGTTCTTTTTGAACAGCCAATACGTGTTGGTGATGTTGTCACAATTGACACCGTCACTGGTGTTGTTTCCAGGATCCGAATGAGGGCGACAACTGTTACAACCTACGACAGACAGGAATTTGTCATTCCGAATAAAGACTTGATCACGGGCCGTGTTATTAATTGGACGCTGTCAGACTCGATGAATCGATCGTTGGTACGCGTTGGTGTGGCCTATGGCACGGACACACGACACGTCGGTGCTGTGTTGAAGGAAATCTGTAACAAAACACCTCACATTTTGAAAGACCCGGCTCCGATAGTGACTTTTGATGAATTTGGTGACTCCACCCTGAACTTCTCAATTCGGTTCTACCTTGCAAACTTGGACAATCGTTTTGCAACTGTAAATGAAATCCATAACTCCATTGCGGAACGGTTCGCGGAAGAAAATATCGAGATAGCCTTTCCACAAATGGATATCCATCTGAAACCTGAGGCAGGTGAAATTTTGCCAGGCTAAACACTACTAAATACTCATACTACGGGACCGCGAAAGTAATGCCCCTCGATAGTTCGGCTCTTCACCATGAAAATCCAGAAAATGGATCCGGCACAATGCCTCACAGGCGGCCACACCTCTTAAAAAAGCTTTTTTTAAGTCCTTACTATCAATTCCTCTCGCCCTTCCTTCTCAGCCACTGCCGGCTTTTAAGACTACTCATGACGGATTCCCTTCCTCCATGGTACGCTCTGCCTCCATGTAACCGTCAGGTAGGCGGACTTGGCGGAATCCTTCTGAAACTTGACAACGACTTGGAATAAACAATGGACATCTCACTAGGTAGGACCTCCCCTTGGCGGATCGGGGTGGTTTCGGGCATTTTATGCCTCCTACAAACGACTCCGCTGTTTGCTTCTGAAAACTCTATTGCAACCGTAAATGGAGCAGATACGGCGTGGATGATTGTGGCCACGGCTCTCGTTCTGTTTATGACGCTCCCTGGTCTTGCTCTTTTTTATGGTGGACTCGTTCGATCCAAAAATGTTCTCTCCGTGCTCGTGCAATGCTTTGCACTTGCAGGTGTGATGACACTTCTCTGGGTCGCCTATGGGTATAGTCTCGCCTTTTCAAATGGCGGGAATTTCCAAAAATTCATCGGTGGGTTCGACCAGATCTTCCTCAAGGGAATTACTGTTGATAGCGTCAGTGGTTCAATTCCAGAATCACTTTTTGCTGCGTTTCAGATGACATTTGCAATCATTACGCCAGCTCTCATTGTGGGCGCATTCGCTGAACGCATGAAGTTCTCTGCCATGATGCTGTTCAGTATTCTCTGGTTTACATTCTCGTACCTTCCCATTTGTCACATGGCCTGGGCTGGTGATGGTGCCCTTTTTGCTGACTGGGGCGTCCTTGACTTTGCAGGTGGCACAGTTGTTCATGTGAACGCTGGAATCGCCGGTTTGGTTACATGCATTCTCCTTGGCTCGCGTAAAGGGTATCCAAAGGAGCCAATGCGACCGCACAACCTGCCGTTTACAGTAATGGGAGCGGGCATGCTATGGGTAGGCTGGTTCGGATTTAACGCCGGAAGTGAACTGGCTGCTGACGGAACTGCTGCAATGGCTCTGTTGGTCACTCACATAGCTGCAGCAACTGCCGCAACAGTCTGGATGCTTATTGAATTATGGGCACATGGCAAAGCATCTGCGCTTGGTATAGCAACTGGTGCAGTTGCTGGCCTCGTAGCAATTACTCCAGCGAGTGGCACAGCCGGACCACTCGGTGCAATAGCCATTGGAGCCATTTCATCCTTGTTGTGTTATTACTTTGCAACCACTGTGAAACATAAATTTGGGTATGACGACAGCCTTGACGTCTTTGGCGTGCACGGCATCGGCGGCATTGTAGGTGCTGTTCTCACGGGTGTTTTCGCGGCTGAACAATTTGGTGGTGCCGGGATGGAGCACGAATTAATTCAGACGCAGGTCTGGTACCAGACCCTAAGCGTTCTTGTGACGATTGTCTGGAGCGGTATTGTCTCAATCGTTGCCTATATTATTGTCAACCAGCTCGTAGGCATGCGAGTCACTGTGGAGACAGAACAGATGGGCCTAGACCTGACCGAGCATCAGGAGCAGGCATACGACCTCGTCTAAACCTTCTGCAATAAAAGAAGAGCAGCCCGTCGATTCCTTAAAGGCCGACGGGCTGCTTTCTTTTTCATTTCGGAATACCGGACAGCCCACAACGATGAATTATTTGGCTTTGAGCCGAATGTCTTTGAACTCGACCCACATGGGTTTCCCTGCGTGGAGTTGCAGCCCAATGACACCTTTTTCTCGAACAGTTACTGGATCATAATTGATGAAATCAATCACCTGACGTCCGTTCAAAAAGTGTCGTATACGATTGCCTTGAGCCACAATCACGACATCATTCCAACCATCAAGTTTGAATTGTTTCTGAAATGTGGGCTCATCAATAAGCAGGCTTGTAATTTTTTTCTCCCCTTTAGAATCGCGAATACACTTCTCACCAATATTACAGAGCCGTTTGCCTTTACCCTTTTCATCATAAATGAACGATGAAACGTTGGGCCATTTAATTTCATTACGCACTTCATGCTGGTATCCCGCAAGCACCCAATCATTGCTCCCCCCAGACAACCATTCGGAACGATACTGTATTCCTGAATTATTTGTTGCGTTACACCGAAAGGAGAGTCTTAATTCAAAATCTTCAAACTCTTCTGGCGTGTCACCTGAACCGGTAAAAATAAGAAATGTATTTCCTTTTGCCGAATTTTCTGCCGTTGTTTCTCCATGAATAACCCCGTCCTGCCGTACACTCCACAGCCGTGGATCACCAGCCCAACCGGCCAAGTCTTTCCCATTAAAAAGTGGCCTCATCCCAGACGGTTCGGGCGTTTCAGCTATTAACTCAATAGACATATCGTTCCCTCGAACCTGCTGCGTCCCCCACAAGCACAAGCCGATAAGAAAAATTCTGACATATATTCCCACCATGAAACCCTCCTTATAACTCTCGATTATTTTTATGTTCTCGCGGTATGCTACATCTGAAAGAAACCTGCACCACCCCACAGAGAATACCAACGCTTCCTACTTTATTATGAGATAAAGCCTATCGTGAAAAATTCTGCATGGGATCTCACCCAATACGATGCCCCATCCTTTTGGGACTTTTGCAGCACTCAACTTAATGAGTCTGTAAGGTCCGCAAAACATGCTTTTCATGTAGCAACCGTGAGCACCATTACAGCAAATGGAACACCACGGTCACGTTCCGTAATACTTAGGCATTTTGATGCCGATACGCCTGAAGTGGCGTTTCATACAGACATTCGTTCACCAAAACTGAAAGACCTGCAAAATTGCCGGACGCTCTGTGTACATTGGTACGATCCGGCGTCACGTGTTCAAATACGTCTCATTGCATCGGCAACGGTCCACCATCAGGATGGCCGGACGGAGCAAGCATGGCAGTCATCACGAACAACGAGCCGCGCCTGCTATGGAACAGAAAACGCACCAGGCACCACAATGAATCAATTTCCGCCTGCTCCCTCCATTCCTCATGAGAATGATCACAGAGGCTACGCCCATTTCGTAGTTGTCGCCTGCCACTTCGAAGAACTAGACGTTCTTACACTTCACGCATCAGGCCACCAGAGAGTTCTTCTTTCCGTCAAGCACAGCCCGGCAACCTGGTCAATTATCGCGCCCTGAAGAAACATTCACTATTTCCATGCTTAAACTCGCTCTCCATTGGCAAATCGCAATCGGTATGGCACTGGGTGCTATTGCCGGAGTCACTCTCAACATCTACGGAGGAACCCGAACGACTGTTGTTCAGAGTGAACAACTCCCCTCAACACTCAGCACACTTCGGATCTATGACTCACCAAACCACATTACGATTAGTTGGACAACAGTTTCCGGGGAAGAGCACACTGCACTTGTTGATGGAACACGAAAAACCCCAGGTGCCTCAGCCACAATCGACGAACTCCGTCATACCCACCCAGAGGCTGCTGCCTGGTTTCACCGTTTTGGTAGAAGCACCGCCCGGACAGTTGGTGAAACTGCCCAGAATATCGGTAATCTATTCCTCAGACTCCTTCAAATGGTTGCCGTCCCTCTCATTATCACCTCTCTTATCTGTGGGATAACAGGCCTTGGTGACGCCGCGAGCCTTGGCGGCATGTTCCTGCGCACAATCTTGTATTACGTCTGCACGAGTGCCGCCGCAATCACAATTGGCTTGGTAGCAGTTAACATTTTCCGGCCTGGTATCACCGATAATGCAGCAGCGCCGGTTGAGGCACTCGTATCAGGCGGGCAGTCTCTTGGCACCCTGCTCTTCGAGCAGGTTGAACGCATGATCCCCACGAATCCGATCGCAGCAATCGCAGACTCACATTTTCTTTCAATCATTTCATTTACCCTAGCGTTCTCAATCTTTGCCGTCATCGTTGGGGGAAAAACACTGGGTGCTATTCGTACAGCAGCAGAAGCCGGTTTCGAAGTCATGATGGCAATGACTATGGCCATCATCGCGCTAGCCCCTCTTGGTGTTTTGTGCTTGATGCTTTTTGTAACAGCTACACAAGGGCCCGCCGTCTTCAAATCACTCTTCTGGTATCTTCTGACTGTCGTTGCAGCGCTAGCTACACATGCACTCATTGTCCTGCCTCTTATCCTGAAATTTGTTGCTCGGCGTGATCCAATTGCATATGCCAAGGCACTCTCCCCTGCACTCTTAACAGCTTTTAGTTCAGCATCGTCGAATGGCACGCTGCCCCTCACCATGGCCTGCGTCGAAAACAGAGCAGGTGTTGATAATCGCGTTTCTTCTTTTGTCCTTCCATTAGGTGCCACTATTAATATGGATGGCACAGCACTTTATGAGGCTGTTGCAGTCCTTTTCATTGGCCAGCTTTACCACGGCGCAGTCTTGCCTCTTGAACAACAAGTGATTGTTGCGATTACCGCATTACTCGCGAGCATTGGAGCAGCAGGCATTCCTCACGCCGGGCTTGTCATGATGATTGTCATACTCCAAGCAGTCGGACTCCCAATTGAAATGCAAGGCATTATCTTAGCGGTGGACAGAGTACTGGACATGTGTCGCACAAGCGTCAATGTCTGGAGTGATTCATGTGGCTGTGCCGTTGTTGCAGCACTCGAACATCGAGCCAATGCCGAGAAAAGTAGACAGGCATAAAATCATGGAACCAAGACATACCACTTAAGGACTAAAACAATGATACGTTTGACGCTCGCATTGCTTCGACGGCTCACCGGTTTTTTTATCGCTGGTGTCTTAGCAATACTCCCAGTTGTTGTCACCGTCGCAGTCGTGGTCTGGGTCGTTGAGTACCTCGAATACATTTGCGGCCCCGAAACGTTTATCGGCCGGCAACTTACCACCATCGGAATGAAGGTTGGAAAAGATGCCGCCACTCCTTATTTCCTCGGATGGTCGGTCGTCATCGTTGTTGTTTTCGTCGTCGGGCTTCTTGTGGAGTTGGGAGCAAAAAAGTGGATTGGCAAGACCGTCGAAAGTGCATTTAAGCGAATCCCAATTGTCGGAAGCATATATAGCACAAGCCGGCAAATGATAGACATGATTGGCCCAAATGAAAACGATGCTATGGCTGGCATGACTCCTGTGTTTTGTTCTTTTGGGAAGGAGTCACCGTCACGGGTTCTCGCACTACTCGTTTCTCCCGAACGATACACGGTGTTGGATCGTGATCATTTTATTGTCATTATTCCAACAGCGCCAGTTCCCTTTGGTGGCGCTATGATGTTTGTGCCTACCGAAAACGTTGTGCCAGCGGGCATGTCAATAGACGGACTTATGAGCATGTATTTGTCGATGGGCGCGACCGCAGGGCAGTTCATGGAAACTCACAAATCTACAGATGACACAACACGCTAAGGCTTTCGCTTGTCTCTATATCGTATTGGCATGTTTGACAGGATGCTCCAGCAACGCCCAAAAAGAAGGAATGCAAATGCCGGCAACCGTAGGCTCTAAAGCTCCAGACGTAGTTCTCCATCTACATGACGGTACTACCACAAAACTTTCTGATTTTGAACAGAAACAATCTGTAGTGCTCTTCTTTTACCCAAAAGATAATACACCTGTATGTACAAGCGAGGCCTGTTCCTTCAGAGATGCCTACCCAGACTTCGCCGCCCTCGATGCTGTAATTATCGGCGCAAGTAGCGATACACAACAAAGCCATAAAAGCTTTGCTGAAAAATACGCCCTGCCCTTCTTGCTTGCGAGTGATCCTGACGGCACTCTCAGAAAAGCATTTGGTGTTTCCCGCACCCTCGGACTTCTGCCTGGTCGAACAACATATGTCATAGACCAAGACGGAATAATCCGCCTCAGTTTTTCAAGTCAATTCTCTGCCGCAAAGCACATGCAGCGGGCAAAAGAAACTCTCACCGAAATTAACAAAGCCAATTAAATTTATGCCAGTATTCGACTTTTCGTTTGAAGTCAACGCGCCACTGTCCGTTGTTCAGGCGTTTCATCATGGAACCGCTGCTCTTAAGCAGTTAACCCCGCCGCCGACCATAGTGCAGATACACTCTGTTGAGCCGCTTGCAGAAGGGTCTGTTTCACGATTTACATTGTGGGTAGGGCCTCTTCCCCTTCGTTGGACGGCTATTCATAAGCATGTCTCCGGAAATGGCTTTACCGATGTCCAAGAGAGTGGTCCGGCGAAAAAATGGGAACATACTCATACGTTTGTCGAACTCGATACAATGCGTACAGCAGTCAAAGAACACATTGAGTACGAACATAAACGGGGATTCTGGGGCTTGGTAACAAGGCTCCTTTTCTCATACCCAAATCTTTATTTTATGTTCTGCTACCGCCGTTGGGTCACGAGGAGAAGTTGTCACATCATGGCGCAAAAAAAGCCTTGCTAGTCATATTCATGGTCTTTGCTACCTGAGACGTAAATTGGATCAAGTACACATGGAACCTGATTGGAATGAACGATATCGGCAAGGCGACACCCCGTGGGACAAAGGGCGAGCATCTCCAGCACTCGTAGCTTGGCTCAATCAGAATCGTGGAGTCATGACGGGACCGGTTCTCATCCCCGGTTGTGGCACTGGTCATGACGTCCGTGCAATTGCAAGTGCCGAGCCAGCGTCCTTTCCATTAGGAATTGATATTTCAGAAATAGCTGTAAGAAGGTGTCGCCAACAAAAAACATGTGGCAACGAAGGGTATCGAAAAGCCAACCTGTTCGCACTGCCAGAGGATTTAATGGGAACTTTTAACTGGGTGGTAGAGCACACCTGTTTTTGTGCAATTGATCCTGAGAAACGGCATGCGTATGTATCTGCTGTAGCAGCCAGCCTCAAACCCGAAGGTTTACTCTTGGGTATTTTTTATTTGAACCCCCGTTCTAACGATGACCAACCAAGCAGTGGCCCACCTCACGGCACGACCATAAAAGAACTGGAATCACTTTTCCTGAAGAACAACATTTTCACAATCACAAAAGTGATGACTCCCGCTGCCTGCTACCCAGAGCGGGAGGGCCGTGAACGCCTTGTCCTGCTCCGAAAGACCAGCAAACGGCTAGCAGACTAACAGGTTTTCAATCTTTTCGTGTTGTTTCGCACCAGCCAGACTACGTTTTGACAAAACCGGCATATCCACAGGATTGTGGAGATTGCTAAAATCCTTTTGTCAGGTAGTGATACTTGATAAACGAGTTTCTGACTTTTGGTCAGAATGGTCCGCTCGGCGGCAGTCAGTGCAGTGGTTGCGACTGCCGAG
>JALCBP010000077.1:0-11258 GCA_028066355.1 Pirellulales bacterium | reverse complement strand
GAGTCGGTGCTTGCTGGAGGAGGCAATTCGGCCGTAGGATCAATACCGTAGTCATCGTGCAATCGTTCCAAAACCCGTGTACGCTGATGAATCGCCGTCTCCTTCTTCAAATCAGCAGCATGGCTAATTGAACTACATTCCTGAATTGTTTCACGAGCACTGTTGAGAATATTGTTAGCTTTCTTTTCAGCAAGACGAATGGCTGCTTGCTTTTCGAGTAGCATTGAAACGAGTCGAGCTGATCGCTCAGCTGACAGGCATGCTTCTGCATATTTATCACCAGCGACAAGCAAGTCGATCTCGTTTGTGGACACTCTTTCTTTTATAATTCTTTGCTTCGTCGCTGCTGCAGCCAACTCGGCTTCCTGCCGAGTTTTATCAGCCTGCTTTGCGACAACTGTTGCTTCTAGTCCTGCGACACGTTCGCGACATACGGACAACTGATCTCGAAAACCCTCGATTCGCTCGAGCACCTGTTCGTGTGACTGGCCTAGTGACTCGAGATTCGACTCAACTTCAGTAAGAGCCGTGTCCGTCCTGCTTATCTCAGCTAAAATTTCCTCAGTCTTAGTCGCTGCAGAACGAACCGCATCGGCTGCTTCAACAGCTCGAGCTTCTGCTTCATGCAGCGCCTGTTGCTGTTCATTAACTTGACTACGAGTTACTTGAATTTCTCGCTGAAATCGCTGCTGTTCACTCCTACTCGATGCTATCGACTCTGCTAATTCATGCTGTTTTGCGACAACACCTCTCTGCTCTTCACGCAAATCTTCAATTTTCTTTTGGCAACTCTGCAAGTCATGCTTCGCGTCACGAACAGATACCAGAACTGCCTGTTGATCTATCTTCACGGTCCGCAGTTCGCTGTGACGGGAAACAAGACCAGCTCCCGCACTGCTGGCTCCAGCCTCGAAACCCCCGTCACTTGATAGCCAATTACCGGTTCGATCAAGAAAAACTAGTCCAGGTGGCATGCGATCAATGAACTGACGCACCAGACTAATGGATTCAATGACCCAAACTCGGCCGAGTAAACGTCTCTTCAGCAGATCGCTAGAATTACTTTCACTATGATGACATTCAGCCTTCTTTCCAACTTGGATTAGCCCAGATTGGTGGGCCGCTTCGGGTGGCTGCCCTTGCTCACAACCACTCTCTTTCTCGGAATCACCTGAAACAAGTTGATCAAGCCTACCAATGACACCCGCCTTACTCTCTCCAAGAATATCTTCGAAATTAACCATTGGAGGCTCAGGCAACTTATCAATCGCGAGAAAGCCAACCCTTCCGCTTGTTGCGGCAAGGTCTTGGGCAGAGGACGTATTCTGCCAACGTTCATACCAATCAAGCATATCGGACAGACGTTCCACAACGAGCCGCTGGCCAAGTACCCCAACTGCTATATCAACATGACCAGCCCACTCACTATCCGCAACGATAAGATCAGCAGGCAGACCACGCAAACCGGGAATGTCCTCAGCAAAATGATCAAGGATCTGCCGTGTAGCTTCAGAAACCCCGTCATGTGATGCAATTAAATCCTCAAGTAACTTCTGTCGATCACGAAGCGCCTCAAGCCGGCCCTGCCGCTCAGCGAGTTTCTGCCAAGCCTGCTCAACTTTCTGTGTAGCGCTTTGCTGTTCAACATCGAGTTGGTCATGACGAGCCTGAAACTCAACGCGACGCTGAGTCAGAGCAGCTACCGTGCCTTCGATTGATGCCGAACTTTCTTCTAACCGATGAACCAGGGCCCAAGAACTCTCTAGTTCATTCTGGATTCGCTCCACCGCATCCAAGGAAGCTTTCGCTTCCCCTTGTCGCTGAACCACAGCAGCTTTGATTGTTTGATGATCGAGTACCTGCCGCTCTTTTGCATTCCTTAACTCTGACAGTCTTTGTTGAGCTGATTGAGCATCTTCACGTGACCCTACGATTGCCTTTTCTTGTTGACGCAAGTCCCTTTCGACGCGACGTAAGTCGTCAGATGCAGAACTGCAATCAGCTTGAATGACATCAATTGCTTCACAGGTCGATCGCAGCTCTGCCTCACTAGCATGAACATGACTGACAGCCAAATCGAGTTCTTCCTCTATATCAGAACATCGTGCTCGTAAGCCCTCACACTTCGCTTCTATTGAGACAACATTCTCTCGGTCAGCCGCTAACTGTTCTTGAAACGCCGTGAGCTGTGGGTCAATTTCTTTCCCCTGTTGCTCAATGACTTGAATCTCCTTTTCAGCGGCGGCCTTTTCAGCGAGAGCTGCTTCGGAACGTTCATGTGCGTCGTTGACTGATACTGAGACCTCATTGAGCAAAGCATTTACGCCAACAAGGTCTGCAGATGCTGCAGCAAAACGTAGCGATTGCAGCCTTTCTGTCATCCGCTTCCATCGCCGAGCTCGACTTGCCTGTTTTTTTACTGTCTCTAATCGAGCCGCAACTTCACCTACAATATCCGCCAGTCGCTGACGATTTTGTTCGGTACGGTCCAGTCGACGAATAGCTTCGGCCCGACGAGAACGGAACTTTGTAATCCCGGCAGCTTCTTCGAAAACGGCTCTGCGCTCTTTACCAGATGCCACCAGCAATGCGTCGACCCGGCCTTGCTCAATAACACTATAAGAATCTGTAGCCGCACCTGTTCCGCTGAGGATTTCACGAATGTCTCGGAGGCGGCTGATCCCATCATTGACGAGGTATTCGCTCTCTCCACTTCTATAAACTCGACGCATGATTCGAACTTCATCCGACTCGACGGGAAGTTCACGCGTGGTGTTATCGAAGACAAGGGAAACTTCAGCTGCATTGAGCGCTTTCCTCGCTGCCGAACCAGCAAAGATGACATCTGTAGACGCCTTGCCTCTGAGATTGCGCACCGATTGCTCACCAAGCACCCACTTGATTGCATCTACTACATTTGATTTTCCTGAGCCATTTGGACCAACAACAACCGTAATGCCTTCCGGAAACTCAAATCTCGTTCGGTCAGCAAAACTTTTGAATCCGAAAAGCTCCAGGGCTTTCAGTGTTATCATGTACCGGATTTCGACAGAGCTGTATCAAACAGAGAAGGCCAGTATCTACCTGGCTCATCTTTGCTATCCTCACCCTCACTTTGATTGTCCTTTTCTTCTTTATCTTGATTCCTATTCACAACTTCTCTCGGAACGCTAAGACGTCCATCAAATTCTGTGGGTATTGCATCGAACGCAAGCCGGCTTTCAATTTTTCGTTTTGCTGTCGCTTGCTGTAAAAACTGAATAACATCCGGGTATCCGCCTCCACAGCCAACAATGGCATGCAAGATATCCTCGACCTGAGAGTCGACCTCCTTAACCAAGTCTGGTTCGTCTGGCCTGAAGCAGCTCACGACGGCGTTATCTCCTTCTACCACGACGACAATTGACGGGCCTGCTTCAACTCGTAGCCCATCACTCACTGGGTGCGAGTCTCCAAAAAGCACCACCTCAGCACGAGCAGCTCTTGTGGCATGAATAAGGGGCTCACCAGGAACATCAATAACATGAAGCCGACATGCCTCTCCTAGCATGTCCCCACGAATATCAGGTAACCGTGCATCAATCATAGAAAGTCCACGGAACGCCCCGTACCGAGTCTCGGCACTACGACTCCTCAGAAGAGAACGCAGTGCATCGATCCCGTTTGCATCATCCAAGATCGCGAGTGCAGCTAGTGCCTTTGGGCGGGCGCTTCTCAGATCTCGTGCTGACTCTGCAAGGCTTTCAGCCGCAAGCGATTCTCCTAAATACGCGAGCGCCTCGGCTGAGACAAAACGCACCTCCGCATCTGATGATTGAAGTCCCTCTCGAAGCGTCCCTATCGCCTCTTTTCCAATAGCTTCAAGTCGCAATGCAGCTCGTGGTGCGGTGACGGGGTCTTCGAGCTGCCTAGAGAGCAACTCGAGCCTCGCGTGGCGATTACCAATCGGCTCAGCAACCGCCAGAGACCGAACGACACTAACGTAGCGACCTAAATTGTTTCTATAAACATCCGGGACCTCGAGCTCAATAAAACGATCTGTTTTCGGGGTCGCAACACCGCGTTTCACACCCCGAATAAGTGCATGAAATCTTCGATTAATGCAATCTCCTATTCTTTTTGAAAGACCAACAGACCGATGCTCTGGGTGAATTGATAAGCCGATAGAACGCGAAGTCAATGAGACACCCCCGCCAGGCACTCGGCCACGAAGAGTAGCAACTGAATCAACTATGCCAGCAGAAACTGGATCGACGAGCAATGGCCCCTCTGCCACACCGAGTGTATGACCGTCACGGATACGATTCCCCAAAACTGCCATTTCAACAAGTCTGGCTTCCATAAGCCAACCACCAGCGAGACTCGTGGTGTCATGATTTCCTGGCACCTCGACAATGACGTCAAATCTGTCGCCTTTACGAATACCCGGGTGGAGAGTTCCACTAACCCAAGCAAGTGCTGTAGAACGTGACGCAAGCAGCCGATTTGGGTCGACTACCCCTCTCGCTTGCATGTCCTCCAAGAGCATCTGCCGACGTGGATCAGGTGGTGGGTCGCTGCCCGTATCTGGTAATCCAGTGATGAGAGCTGCTCGCTCAACTCGCTGGCTATTGAGCCCCCATGGCGAAGCATAATCACCAACAAGTTGTGTTGCAGATTCAACAGCCACCAAAGCCTCGAGCTCCGGGCTTTGGCTACGAATAGCTGGTCCAGCGCACCCAAGCACCACTGCACCAAAAGCAACGCACCAAGTTAATCGGAAAACCATATGGCCCCGCATACATTGCGTAAGCATGTGCAACCATTTCATGCAACTATCCAACAACCGAGGTGGAGCCAGCACAGAACGGAGGCTGGCAGACCAAGGGAAAGTAGGCACTTCTTACGAGGCGGTCAAGGCAGTTTCAAAGACAGGAAACATCTTGGTTGGCTCGCCAAGACCTGCTAGCGTCTCCCCAAAGCAATTTGGAAAATAACGAAGTTAGCCAAGTAAACACACGTACTTACTGACTTATTTCGATATATCGAGCCAAGAGATCTTCGGAGAAAATCCTGTGAAAACCACCTACGACCACCATCTTTCCCCAACTGACCAGGTGCAAATTCGCTGGATGATCCGTCGAGACATGGCTGAGATCCTCTGCATTGAAGAGGAATCATTTGAGTTCCCTTGGGCTGATACTGATTTCACGCGATGCCTGCGACAGCGAAACTGCATTGGCATGGTTGCTGAAATAAGCGGTGGTGTTGTGGGCTATATGCTGTACGAACTCCATCGAACGAAAGTACATATTTTAAACTTTGCTGTCGCGCGCACTCACAGGCGACTAGGAATTGGTACTGCAATGCTTACTAAATTAATTTCAAAACTCAGCCCTCAACGACGTAACCGAATCGTTTTAGAAGTGCGAGAAACGAATCTTCCTGCTCAAGTTTTCTTTCGTTCACTAGGCTTTCTCGCAACAAGCGTTCTCCGTGACTTCTACCAAGACACTACAGAGGATGCATACTTGATGCATTTCCTTGCCGAAGCCAACCAGAGCACATCGCCCCGTAGGCTTGCGGGCTAAACAACCGAAGGAGATGCACCTGAAGAAACTCGACTTTCCTCACAGCCCGCGCACAATTTTATTAACATTTCCTCGTAACCTACGCACTACAGATCGCGGTGTCTGTGCTGATGAAAAAACAGTCACAATTGGATGACCGGCTTGAATGACAGTTCCATTGCGCGGCCAATCTGCAACCATTGGCCACCCAAAACTTTGATTCTTCAAAAGTGACATGCACTTTGTGAGATGGTTGTTTAAGGACGAAGAGACATAAAGCGGCTCCTTAGCAAATACAATTGCTTTCCCCCAACAGGCATCTCGTTGGTGCCCTGTCTCTACTGACTCTGCGGGTATTGGAAACTTCTGTGCAAAAAGATGCATGCCTGCGTGACTCCTCCCGGTACGGCGTTCAAACAACTCCATAGTCGCTGTCGGCCTTGGGTTGACTTCTAGAACTATCGGTTTTGGTAACTGATCCCCGAATGCTCCTCGGGGCATTATAAAATCAATACCGATGAGACCCATGAGGCCTGTCCTTTCAACGAGAGCACCCGCAAACCGAAACAATCGCTTTAACATGTCTTGCTGTAATTCAACTCTCGGAATTTCAACGGCACCACAAAAAGTAAACCCCTCGGCTTGACACCATGCACATCCAATGAGTTGCCGACACACACCAAGCACTTCAACTCCTTCTGGGCTTGCTAAAAAACTCAACGACATGGGAACGCCTGCAACAAACGCCTGCCAAAGATCACCACTCAAAGATTTTCTTTTGCTTTCTCCTTTCCAAGCCAGGATTCCTTTGCCACCAATACTCAACGTTGGTTTTTTCAGGTACGTGCCGTCCTTTGGCAGACCGGCTGGGCTTGAAAAAGTTGTTGGGTAACTGCAACCATTCTTGTGAGCTAACTCTCGTATAAATGTAAAGTCTCGAACCTGCTCCACCACCTTTGGGCCATTACCTAAAAGCTTTCTCACTGACGACAACTCGCCAAGAACTTTGGGATGGTTTTCTAAGCCACCTGTGTAAACAACAGGACCCTCCGGAAATGCAGACGCAATAGCAGGCAAATCATTTGGATAGGCGTCTGCATGAACGTGGACGACTCGGCCGCAAACTTCCTGAAGATCTTGGTCTCCGAAAAGATCGATCGCGTTGACTTGTACCCCTAGACGCGATGCCGATACTGCAAACGCTCGAGCACTAGCACCAATGACAAGTAAATTCGTATACACCCGGCATTAATCTCGAAGCACGGTGACCTGAAAACCTGATCTCATGGTCTACCAACTTAACCTCATTGCTGACAACGCCTCCATACGATACCTTTTCGAATAGCAAGACACTTATATCTTGCTTTGAAATACCAGCACTTTCTGCACCCGTTTGGAGGAGATCTCGCACATGTCGATGTTTATAGGTGAATCGTTAGCCGGCGATGGCAATGAAGTTGCTCATATCGATTTATTGATTGGGACCAAGGACGGCCCGGTCGGAATAGCGTTTGCGAACGCACTCTCACGACAGAGCGAGGGGCATTCCAACTTGCTTGCAGTTCTGACACCAAACCTTGCAGTTAAGCCTGCCACTGTGATGATCACCAAGGTAACCATCAAGGGGGCGAAACAGGCAGTTCAGATGTTCGGCCCCGCACAAGCAGCCGTGGCAAAAGCCGTAGCAGACAGTGTCGAAAGTGGAGTCATTCCAAAAGATCAGGCTGAAGATCTTGTGATCGTTTGCGGCGTCTTTATCCACTGGTTAGCAGAGGATGATAAAAAGATCTACGACAACAACTACAAGGCCACACTCGACTCCATTGCAAATGCAATGCATGGCAAGCCTACAGCAGACGAGATGATTGCAGGAAAAGACGCTGCACATCCATTCCGCGGGTTTTAGAGAAAAACCCATCGCCTGCAGGCCTACATCTACGGCCTGCAGGCGTCGATCTTCGCGATACGACTGACTACGCTAGTGCTGTTCCATGAAGAAAATTTTGTTGCAACTTGATGTTGATCCACAGCCCTGCTCATTTGATGCGATTGTTGCCGTCGATGCCGGTGCTGACGTTCTTTTACAACACGGTAATGTCTCACAAGAAAATATTGCTTCACTGGTCCACGGAGCAATGTTCACTCGCGGGGGATCCGACCTTGCCTCCACGGGAATTTTTCTGGGTGGCAAAAACATTTCTAGGGTTGAAGAAATTGCTTCTCATATTTCAAAAACTTTTTTTGGGATGCTTCGTGTCAGTGTCTTCATTGATCCAGCTGGTGCAAACTCAACCGCCGCAGCTGCTGTCATTGCAGCAAAGCAGCATATGTCTTTCAAACCATCGAGTGAGGGGAAAGCTGTTCACGCTCTTGTACTAGGTGGCACTGGGCCTGTTGGCCAGAGGGTGAGCCGGCTGCTGGCAAACCAAGGAATACACGTCCACGTCGCGTCGCGATCCATTGACCGGGCATCTCATTACTGCACGCAACTCAATAAAAAGTTTTCTCACGGACAACTAGAGCCTATTTCATTTGAAAAGGTTAACGAGATAATCAACTCCGTAAATCTAATTATTTCAGCGGGGGGACCGGGCGTGGAAATGCTTACCGAAGCACAGCTTCTACGAGCGACCTCCGCCTCAGTCTGCATTGACCTCAATGCAGTACCACCTGCAGGCATAACTAGCATTAATGCGAATGATATGGCGAGGCGAGATGGTGAGAAAATTCTCTATGGAGCGCTGGGGGTCGGAGGAATAAAAATGAAAATACACAAAGCAGCGATCAGGCAGATTTTTCAAACCAATGATCTATGGATTGACGCAGAGGAATTACTCACGATTGCCGAGGCTGTCGACGTTTCCAACGAACAGTCAGATCGATGATTTCTGGGAAGAATCGTGCCAGAAAAACATAGGCTTTGGCCCGCCAGCCAGGTGTTACACCAGCAGCACCTCTTTCAATCGATGCAACAATCGCTGTGGCTGTAGCCTCTGCCGACAATGGGCGACCTTGCGACCAACTGGCTCTTTCACCTGCTACAAGATTTTCCCAAAACTCTGATTTGGTTGGGCCAAGTACTGCAACGTTCACATCAATGCCAAGAGATGCCAATTCTGGACGCACTGCAGCTGCAAAACCATGGATCGCTGCTTTTGCAGCTGCATACGCACTATGTAAGGGGAGCGGATGAATTCCGAGTATTGAACCAATCAACACAACGACTGGCTTACGCCCATTTTTCAACTGTGGAAGTGACTTGAATACAAGTTCGATGGGTGCGAAAAAGTCAATCTCAAACACACTCCTCACCACATTTAAAGACGACTCTGAGAAAGGGCCCACAGCTCCTGCTCCTGCTGCGGCTATAACTAAATCGATCCCACCAAATGCCACCCTTGCCTTTTCAACAAGTTCTTCCTGAAATTCACTCTTGGTAATATCCCCGGGAAGAGGAATAAGCAACCCGGGGTACTCCGAGGCAAGTTCGACGAGCCTTGATTCACGGCGACCGGAAATAACAAGCCGTGCGCCTCGCTCCGCAAGCAGTTTTGCAACCGCTCTACCCACACCAGATGTCGCCCCGGTCAAAATGCCACACTGTTCAGAAAGATCACGCATTTTATAGTATGACACGTCACATAGCTTCCGTAGCTGGAGACCGTGATGGAGAGAACAGCGAGCCCCGGGGCTGCACTCGTGACTGCTTTTCACAATCCCTTACTATTGCTTCATCTGGATCAATGCGTCCGAGAACAGCCGGCGGTATACGACAATGAATTGTCATTCGCTCATCACCAAAACGTTTCGACAAAACTTCACCATGCTTCGCAAGCCAAGCTAAAAGACGACCATTTCCACAATCCGTTTCTACTTCAACATTCCGAAAGCTTCGCCCTAAAGCATCACTAGCGCGTATCGCAAGTGCTTCAAGACCATAACCAGTCTGTGCAGAAATACCAACAGCATAGGGATACCGATCACATAATCGATTGCGCGTAATTCGATCTGTCACGGCATCAAGTTTATTCAAAACAAGTATTGTGTCTTTCACATCAACGCATAACTCTTCGAGCACCGAATGCACGGCTTTAATCTGGTCCTCAACAAATGGACTCGACGCGTCTGCCACATGAAGAAGCAAATCAGCCTGCTGAGTCTCTTCAAGCGTCGCCTTAAAACTCGCAATAAGATGATGCGGCAAATCACGAATGAAGCCGACCGTATCACTCAGCAACACCGGCCCCCAACTTGGCAACTTCCACCTCCTTGTCCTCGTATCAAGTGTGGCAAAGAGTTTGTCTTCGGCAAGGACATCTGCATGCGTGAGTGTATTAAGCAAGGTGCTTTTTCCTGCATTTGTATATCCAACAAGCGATACAGTTCGCTGCTCATGCCTCGCTGCTACCTGCCGCTCGCGGCGGCGATGAATAACTAACATCTCCTGCTTCAGGTCATGAATCCTTTTCTCAACAAGCCGCCGGTCAACTTCCAGTTGCTTTTCACCGGGACCTCGCATCCCGATGCCCATCTTCAGACGGGAAAGGTGCGTCCACATTCGCTTAAGCCTCGGTAACGAGTACTCCAACTGAGCCAACTCTACAGCCAGTCTCGCCTCGTACGTCCTCGCACGTGCAGCGAATATATCCAAAATAACTTCTGAACGATCGAGCACTTTACAATTTAGTTCGTGTTCAAGGTTTCGTATTTGTGCTGGCGAAAGATCATTATCAAACATGACAACGTCTGCATCGTAATGCTCAACAACAGAAAACAGCTCTTTGAGTTTCCCTCGGCCAATATATGTTCGCTGATCGGGCTCATGTCTTCGCTGGACCAATTCAGCCACAACCCGCGCACCAGCAGTAATGGCCAGACCTGACAACTCTGACAAAGGATCTTTAGCATTTACCGGCGCATTGATATATACACCAACAAGCACAGTCCGCTCTGACTCAACACCAGTGGTACGTTCCGAGAGACTCACTCGCAACCATCCTCCGCTCCTGCAGTAAGGTGACAACAACTTTCCCAACGCCGCGTATCAAGAAGACAGTCTGCGACAGCGTCCTTCACAGCACAATCAGATTCATGCGAATGGCTGCAGTCCGGAAAGCGACAGTGATTGGCAAGTGGACGTAAGTCGCGGAATGCAGACGGAACCTCAGCTGGAACAGTTTCCCAAAGCTGAAACTGGCGAACACCAGGAGTATCAACAAAACTGCCATTATAGGAATGCGGAAGCAATCTTGCAGTCGTAGTTGTATGACGTCCCTTTTCATTATCACGACTTACATCAGAGACAGGTAATCCGAGTGCAGGCTCGAGCCGATTGAGCAGTGACGACTTCCCGACACCGCTCTGACCAACCACGGCGGTAACTTGACCGTCTAATTCAATTTTTAGCCTGGACAATCCGTAGCCTGTTACTGATGAACAGAGGACAACAGGGTAGCCCATGCGAGCGTACACCCCAGCGAGTGGCACAAGTTCAGCTGTATCAATCAAATCAATTTTATTGATACAAATTACGGGACGAATACCCGCAGACTCAGCAGCCACAAGCATTCGGTCAATTAATCCCGGTTTCAAGTCAGGCTGAGCAGCACTGCCGACAATAAACAATTGATCTACATTCGCAACAAGAGTGTGTCGGCGGCCACGACTCGACCGACTTAAAGCACTGCGACGTGGTTCAATGAAACAGAT
>JALCBP010000076.1:0-11465 GCA_028066355.1 Pirellulales bacterium | reverse complement strand
TATTCGAAAAAGTGACCACCGTTCTCGGTTGTGATCAATACCGCGTGACATGCAGTGCCTAGCGACTCCCGTGATATAAAAAGAGGCCATATCATGAAAATTACCCCAAAGGTAAAAGTATTGGAATCGAGGGCAATGAGAACTATCCAGCGTGATATATCGAATATGCGTCGATCTGAATTTCTTGTGCAGCAATGGATCGTGAGTTCAAGATGAGTGACCCCTTCTATTCAATCATTTGTTGGGTAATTCGATTAATTCCGATCGGATTAATGGGATCGACTTCCTTGCTTTTTCACTACCGATTACCGAGTTTTAAACACAAGGTGTTGATCGTTCTTGTCGTTGGCTATTTCAGTGGTGTGTTGTCAGTGTGGGCGTATTGGAAATTTGCCATTTCTTTTGCCCCCAATGACAACCTCGCAGGGGAGCTTCTTTCCAAAGACGGAGCTCCACAGTTGTTCGCGCCATTCGTTATACCTTTATTCGTAGCGGTCTATTTTCTGCTGATGTTGCCAATCACTTGGTTGGTAACCAAGATTTGGAGGCGGCCGGGTCCGGGGTGAATTACGCCGAACAATTTTCTGGATAGTTCGAGTAACTAAAGAATGTGAATGTGGCTTTAAACACGCTGTAATTTCAAACGTAAAAATATCAATCCGGTGACGGTGCATTCTTGCTTGGATGTTTTTTGGGTTTACAAATAGTAAATTTCCAAACGCACTGCCGAGTGAAGCCCGTGTTTGCTTTTGGTCTGTTAAAGGTGCAGCATGGTTCAAGGAAAATTTAGGTTCAGGTCGCGGTTACCCAAAATGTCAGGAAAAGATTGTTGTTCTAACAGTGGGATGAGACCATGACAAAAAAAAACTGGATCAGGTGCCTTATTGCCTTTTCACTCATGCTGGCAACCCTGGCTGGCGTTAGTTTCTTTACATGGGTTCTTCCAACATGTCACATCGGATCGGGCTATGTTGCCAAGGTGGTAGGAAGTGCCGTCTTTACAGCCGGCCGCTCAGTTGGCACCGCACGTATGCAGGAGGTGAAGTTTCTTGACTTTGTAAGTGTTGATGTAAATCCAGAATCCAAAACAGTGACTGCGAGTGTCTATGGCATAGGGCGCCAAACAGCCAAGTTTCGTGAAGGGCTTGGCGTAAGCCTTAGTCATAACGAGCCGTTGATTGATATTGGCCCAAGGCCTTTGACGAAAGCCATCAACAATTTAGAAGGACATGCCTGGCCGCAGGGAAATCAAACTGAATTACCCAGCGAAGCGTATGATCTTTCACAACTACACACGGTTCTTGAGCAGGCATTTACTGAAGGTAATCGGCAGTACCCAGTCTACACTCGGGCTGTTGTGATTATTCATCATGGTCGGCTGATTGCCGAGTGGTATGCAGATGGCTTTGATGAGAATAGCCGCCTAGCCGGCTGGTCCATGACAAAGAGTCTTGTCAACGCCTTGATAGGGATTCTAGTTCACCAAAAAAAATTGCGGGTCCATGATCAGGTAAACGTTTCTGAATGGTCGAATCCGAGTGACCCACGTCATGAACTCACTGTTCATAATCTGCTCCAAATGCAAAGTGGACTGGCTTTCAGTGAAAAGTATTCAGAGCCACTTGGTGATGTTACGAAAATGCTCTTTGCTCAGCCGGATGCAAGCCGATTTGCAGCATCAAAACCACTTCAATATCAAATAAATACCCATTGGTCGTATTCAAGTGGAACAACCAACATTCTCTGCCGAATGATTCGGAATATCGTTGGTGAAGAAAAATACTGGACATTCCCACAGGAATTTCTCTTCAAACCGACAGGAATGCATAGCGCAATCATTGAAGCAGATGCCAATGGTACTTTTATAGGGTCTTCTTTCGGCTGGATGACCGCTCGTGATTGGGCTCGTTTCGGGCAGCTGTTTTTAAACAAGGGTGTCTGGAATGGAAGTCAACTATTACCAGAGGGATGGATCAAATACACAACAACACCTGCATCAAAAGCGAAAGGGCGTTATGGCGCACACTGGTGGCTGAATGACCCAAAGAGTCGTTTTCCTAACAAACAGCCTTTACCAGATTGCCCGTCAGACACCTATTTTGCCAGCGGTTTTGAAGGTCAGCGACTCTTTATTATTCCATCGCGAGATGCTGTCGTGGTAAGACTTGGTCTGACACAACAACGTGGTGCCTTCGATTTTAATAGCTTCTTGAAAGATATCCTTAATTCATTGCCCGAGTAGTACATCGATTTATCATCTCGACTCTCTCCGGAATTCAAAACAATAGGAAAAGTCAGTTTTTCATAGCGTTGGGGGCATCTACTTTGTTGTTTTATTGACGGTAGAGCCGGCTGGTTCTCAAGTGAGGCCTGCTGGAGAATTTGGGTATTTACAGTATTCAGATATTTTTCGCTTTCACTTTATTATCTGTCAGTTTGTTGCCAATTCGGTCATACGTGGTCACTGGCAAGAAGTGTTTTCATGAAAGCCTTCCCAGCCCACTGGCGCAGGGTGGCACGGCAAAATAACTTCTTCACGAGCTGCGCGACGGGTGCGAGTTAGTTCTTTAATTTCTTCTTCCAACGCTCTCGCGTAGTTCATCTTTTCATCTTGTGAAAAACGATGGCTTCTTCCATCTTCACCAGGTTCAGTTTCCTCGACGTGCTCCCATGCTCTAATTGCTGCTGTGCAAAGTGCAGATTGCATAGCAAACAGTGGCATGGCATCAGCCCGCCACGTTTTTTCATTACGAAGAAATTCTTGTTCTGGATGAAAAGTGGCTGGCATCCGGCCTGGCACGAGCGGTAGCCGACGGGTGAAACAAAGGCATAGTCTTGAGTAGGCAAGATCACCACAAATCATACCCAGAGTAAAGTTGCGTATCTCGGCTCCTCGCCTGGCGGTGAGCACGTATTGTTCATCGTCGCGATTGTCATGAAGAGGCCACCAGATGGTATCAGGATCTGCTCGCATGACGGCATCAAGAGCAAAACGCACGCGTTCTTGCTCCTGCCAGTTGTAGTCTGCTGTGAAGGACACGAATGGTGAACCACTCTGGTTGTGAATGACAGGAAACGAGTTGAAACTCGCTATGTTCGAAATTAGCTCATTGATCTCTTTCGATGGGGAATGGTTTGTGCAGTACCGGAGAAAGTGCTCCGGGGTGAGCGGACTGCGCACTCGTTCGATGGTAAAGCATTCAGGTTTGACGCTCTGAGAATCTGCACGAAGAACAGCCTGCACTGAGAAGTTGTCCTCCATCATGTGTTCACGGAAACACTCCAAATTGAAAAGTTTCTGCGTAAATACCTGCTCGTGCGACGGTAGCGAGTTTGGTTCTCCAGAAGGCAATGGGCCGCGAAATGCTGGCACAAGAGAATCAGCTCCGAGGATGAAGTGGTCGTCTCCTATATAAAAAGCATTGCTGCCTTCCTCTCCTGCAGTGACGGATTTTGCGCGAAGCTTTGCACGCTTAGCTGCAACATCAGGAGTTTTTCCTGAATGGAGGGCTTCGTGTTGGAACTGCTCACGGAATAGTTCCCGTCCACGTTCAAAAAATGGATTGTCAAACCACACCTGGTCACCCGGTAGAAGCCGATCTGTCTCATAATGTCGCTTCCAAAGAATGTCATATCCTTTGCTTGGGAGTTCATCGGGAATGACTTTGTGGCCGAGGAACTGATTCATGGCATCAATGCCATCAGTATTTCCTGTTGCACGAAAATATTGGACGATACCCTTAATCATAATTAATGTGGTGTATTTCAGACAGCGAATGCGAGGTACGGGAGTCCCGTCAGCACCATGAAGAGTCCAAAGGTCCTCGATTGCTTCAACAGGTTTTATGCCAGGGGCAACAACAAAGCAGTCATTTTCAAGAATCCAGTAGGCAGGGTTTCGCATTTCTGGCGAGTCATCTGAAGGTCGAATCACTGTGCCGGTCATAACTGCCCGGACAATCTCAAGTCGTACTTGTCGTTCACTGCTACTGATATCTTCTTGTCCAAGAATAGCTTTGGCACGTTCGAGAAGAGTTTGGTTTGCAGGCGACAAAGGCAGGCCAGAATGTGTTTGTTGGGCCTCTCCTTCACAAGTGGTTGCTGGCTGATGCGTTCGGTTTGAACCTAAACGGGAAGTTGTTGGGGAGGAGAAACTTTCAGCGTTCATCGAACTCATTCTATCTAGTTTTGTGAAAGACAGTTCTTGGGTTGCCTTGCATTCTCACGCAAGAGGAAAAGGTCTCGCATTAGAGACAACGAAGACCAGTGTGGCGATCTACTGTGGTGTTTGCTATTCAAAATGGTCTCATTTGGATATGTCTAGCATCAAGAGTTCGTTATTAAAGCTGGGCCAAAAATTTATTCCAGTGGCTGTAGCTCGATGTTCCTGAACCAGACGGGTTGTCCTTCTGCTTGCAAGGCAATAAAACCAAAGCTCAGTTGAGTGGAGACACCGGCCTGTAAAAGTTTATCGGCTGATTCGACTCGTCCTTCAGGGTCGAGTTGAGGACGCTCGTACCGCAGGACTTCCCTGCCATTCACACGGTGAATCACGTGTTCGTTTCCCTGTACCTCGATTTCAATAGCCACCCATTCATGGGCAGGGAATGTCGGTGCTGATGATTTCACGATGTGCTGAGTGATCAGTTTTCCATCAATTTCAAGATTCGTTCCGGGGGTGCAAACGTTGCCGGTCTGTCGCCTGCCTTTTCCTTCATCGGCAAGGAATTGAAATTCAAGGCTCACAGGAAAATGCTGGTGGAGTTCAATGCTCTGTGGTGATTGTGAGTGGATCATAATGCCACTGTTAAGATTCACGTACTTTGGGGCATCGGGCATCATTTTTCCAGCGAATCGATACTCCATGCGAAGTCGATACTTTGAATATGCAATATCTGTGTAGAGATGTCCGTACTGATTGTCGAACTGTTTGTAGTCATCATACGACACCTTGAGGATGCCATCTTCGACGCGGAATGTGTTGCCGAAGTTTTGTCCGAGAGGATGTCCTGTGATTTTTACAGTCCAACCAGAAAGGTCTTTTCCGTTGAAAAGTGAAATCCATTCGTGAGGAGACTTGGCTGTGGGTAAGCCTTCTGCGCTGGTTGTCGTTGGTAGAGCGAGAAGGATGCAGGCGAGAATGTAGTATGTGCGATACATGATATTTTCTCTGGTCTAGTTAACAGCGGTCTTTCGGTTTAGAAAATGGCACTACTCGTACGTTCGTTGATTATCTTTCACCAAATCAGGTTTGTTGTACTTGCCTTATCTGCGAGGTTCAACATCGAGGAGTGATCGGACAAAAAAATCTTGGCGACGGCGGAAAAGATAGTCGCTCTCACCGACTCCATGGCCACCATTGGGAACAAGCACGAATTCAAAATCTTTCTTGTTTTTGATCAAGGCATCTACCACTTGAAGTGTTGATGCAGGGTCGACATTCGCATCGAGTTCTCCAACTGTGAGGAACAGGTCGCCGCGAAGTTTGCTTGCGTGGGTAACATTCGAGTTTTGCTTGTAGTGGGGCCCGACTTTCCCCATCCATGCTTCATTCCACCAGATTTTATCCATCCGGTTGTCATGGCATCCGCAATCACTCGCCGCCGCTTTATAGAAATTGCCGTGATGTAGCAAGGCGGCGAGGGCGTTTTGTCCACCAGCGCTACCACCGTAAATGCCAACACGAGACAAATCGATCCAAGGGTATTGTTTTGCTGCAGCTTTCAGCCAGGCAATGCGATCGGGTAGGCCAGCATCCGAAAGATTCTTCCAGCATTTGTCGTGGAATTCTTTTGATCGCCAGTTGGTTCCCATGCCATCGATTTGAGCGACCACGAAACCAAGCTCGGCAAGTCGCCGTTGGGAGGCATGGCTCCCAAACTTTTTTTGTACATGAAAGTCGTGTGGTCCGGCATAGATGTGTTCGATAACCGGGTATGAATTTTCTGGATTGAAAGTTGAGGGGAGTATCAAGGTTCCATAAATCATGGTCTCATTGTCCCGCCCAACACTTGCAAAACGGATTGGTAGCCTGAAGTTTTTATGCTTCAGTTCGGAAATGTCTTGGGTGAACAAGTTGGCTAAAACAGTTCCATCTTTAGCCTCTCGTAGCTGTGCTTGTTCTGGAAGGTCAACTCGCGACCACCGGTCAACAAAGAGTGAACGGTCTGCATTGAATTCCCACTGATGTGTCCCGTCTCCTTCAGTCAGGACGATCAGGCCAGTTCCGTCAAGGTTCACTCGAGCTAGATGAATGTGATATGGGTCCTGTTCTGGGTGAATGCCCATAGCAGCGAACCAGATCACACCACGGTCTTCATCAACATGTTCAATTCTGCGAACGACCCACTCTCCGGTTGTGATTTGATTAATTTGTTTTCCTGTGACGGCATCAAAACGATAAAGATGATTCCACCCGTCTCGTTCACTTGCCCAAACCAATTCATTTGATTGGTCAAGCCAATGAATCATTGTTTTTTGTGAGTAGTCGATAAACGTATCAGATGTCTCGTCAACAATATCATGAAGGCGACCGGTTCGTGCTGCAATTGAACGAAGTGCTAATCGTTGGTGTCCTCTTTGATTAAACAGTACATATGCGCGCTCGCTGTCTGGCGACCATCGCAGAAACCGAACGTTCCACGAGTCTGAAAAAGCGCTGTCGTCACGCGGTAAAATTTGCTTTTTGACAAGGTTGAAAAGTCTTGGGCGGCGCTGGGAAATTGCGTCACCGGCCTTTGCGTAATCTATCCACTTCATTGTTGGCTGAAGTTGATCGTGAGGTGCGGATGTGAGTAATGGGATTTGACGCTTGGTGACTTGGGTCTCTTGGAAACCAATCGCATACTTCCCATTTGGTGAGTAGTGAAACCTAGGCAAGAAGAGGTCATTCTGGTGACCATCAGTTGTTATCGGTTCGTCCTGTTCTGTATTGTGGAACCAGACGTTATGGTCTTGAATAAACAGTTTGATATGGCCAGCTTTCTTTTTTTGGTCCTTTATCAAGAGAGTTTTATGAAAACCATCCATAGCACACTGCTGGGAATGCATGTCGAGTATTGCATCACAATCCCAAGCTGCAGCACTAAAAATTCCAGCTAGCTTGTTGGGGCTGAAGTCGACCACCCATTGATGACCTTCAAATGTTGAGATGG
The DNA here is from genome assembly GCA_028066355.1 of Pirellulales bacterium. Classification (GTDB taxonomy): domain Bacteria; phylum Planctomycetota; class Planctomycetia; order Pirellulales; family UBA1268; genus UBA1268. Next base: position 4,311 of record JALCBP010000076.1, on the reverse strand, counting down.
AACGATGCTTTCCGGGAGAGATGCTGCCATAGTTTTTGAGTACGCCATCATGCTGTACCCAGAAAATTCGGACTGGACGCTCAAACGTGTTTTTGAATGTGAGCAAGACAGGAGCCTGACTCCCACCACTTCTGGACCAACTGCCTTGAGGTAGAAGTTGAGAAAAGTCTTTATAACGGCCTGACTCCTTTGCCTCTTTCATGGTCATGGTTTCAGTAGATGTGCCATCGACAAGCATGAAGGTTTTTTGACCAGCTTTGATTTGCTCCACAATCAGTCCATGATCGCACCATCGGTACCGGATACGCGATGCCTTCAAGGCCTTGGGAATATTTGCTCGTATTGCTTCCGCTCTCTGGTAGTCCTCAACAGTTCCCTGCGCGAAGATGCACGAGAATGGGAAAACAAGGAAGCCGATCGACACGAAATGGCGTGCATGAAATATCAAGTCCGTGCCCCCTTAGATACGTAGGCTATTTCACAAAAATTATGTTTCAAAAGGAGCGACAGGTCGCACGAGGACCGTTGTTGATAAGGTAACAGAGATCCTTCATCACGTGCCACGATGATACGCTGCCTTCAGTCATAGTGTAGTTGGTATCATGGACGTATTATTGCATGTTTTGTACATGTCTTTTCAGGCCACGATGAGTTCGTGAACTCGTCAAATATATGCATTAGGAAATACGTGAAAAATAGTGTTGCAGAGGAACGTAAGGCTTATCTTCAACTTCACGCGTGTGTTGTCCTCTGGGGATTGACTGCGATTCTGGGACGGCTGATTTCTCTTCCCGCTGTGGAACTCGTGCACTGGAGAATGGCAATTGTCTCTATTGTTTTGCTTGGATTACGTAGAACGTGGGTTGGATTAGCTGGTACGCCCCGACATTCGATTGTTGTTTTCGTAGCAATAGGATCGGTTGTTGCAGCGCACTGGGTGGCTTTTTATACATCCATTAAAATTTCAAACGCATCGGTTGCTGTAGCCTGCCTTGGTTTTGGGTCCATATTTGCAGCGATCATTGAGCCAATCGTCATGCGGAGGCCTCACGAACGTCTTGAAATTCTGCTTGGTATACTTGCAGTGCCCGGTGTTGTCCTGATTGTAGGCGGAGTGCCGCTTGAGATGCGGCTGGGTATAGCCGCTGGTATAGTCGCCGCATTGTTGAGTGCTATTTTTACCACTCTCAATAAACGATTCGGATCTAACGGAGACCCATTTGCCATCACGTGTCTCGAAATGTCTGCCGGTGCTGTTTTGCTCAGTGTGCCGGCCTTCTTTAGTGGCCTCACAATGCCAAGCCAGATGGATGCTATCTGGCTTATGGTGTTAGCCATAGTGTGCACCTTGCTTCCATTTGTGATGTGGATTCAATCTCTTAAATATGTAAGTGCCTTCAGCACCCTTCTTATACTTAACTTGGAGCCGGTATATGCGATTGTTCTTGCTGCCGCTCTGTTTCAGGAATACGAGGACCTGACACCTCTTTTTTACGGTGGTACTGCTATCGTATTGCTTACGGTTGTATTGCAGCCACAACTGCGACGACTCTCTTATTTCAAGGTGGCACGATGACGTGTTGAATCAAGAGCCCGGACTGTATAAGAGGCGTTTCTTCGGAACATGGAATAGAATGAGGGTTGCTAATGGTGATGGTGAATGTTTGTTTTCGTGGTGGATAAGACATCTGACTGTAGAAGCGGAAAATCACCGGCACCAAAATCGTCTCAGTGCTTTATTCATCGACTTTTTTCTTCTGTCAGGATTCTTTGCGAAATGAGTTACTTCTTTCGGGTGCTAGCTTTTCTATTGTTCATGGCATTTTTTTGTCGTGTCGAGAGCAATGCCGAATCACCAAATATCCTTTTAATTTGTGTCGATGATTTGCGTCCCGAACTGAGTTGTTATGGCGCTGATTACATTCATTCCCCCCACATAGATAAACTTGCGTCTCAGGGACGAGTTTTTCGTAGCCATTATGTGCAGGCTCCTACATGCGGAGCCTCACGGTATACACTGCTAACCGGGCGATATGGTGGGGCTGGTAACAATGCATTGTTTCAACGCGCGGCGAAATTGCACGATCAGCCGGAGGCTGTTCCGGCATCAATGCCTGCATGGTTTCGAAGCCACGGGTACACAACGGTTTCTGTTGGGAAAGTCTCTCATCACCCGGGAGGACTCGGTGGCGAAGATTGGGATGATGCAAACGAACTAGAAATGCCAGAGTCGTGGGATCGTTATCTTCTGCCTGCTGGAGCATGGCAGCACCCACGTGGATGGATGCATGGCCTTGCCAATGGTGAAATAAGAAGCAATGCCAAAGACATGGATGTTTTTCAGTCAGTTGATGGACCAGACTCGATTTATCCTGATGGCAACTCAGTGAACGAGGGTATCCACCAACTCAACGAACTTACAGTTGCAGAGAAACCATTCTTTCTGACCATCGGAATCCTTCGACCACACCTCCCGTTTGGTGCTCCAGCAAAGTATCTCAAACCATATAGCAATGTGATTCTGCCACCCATTCCCCATCCGGAAAAACCTGATTGGGAGACAACATGGCATAAGTCCGGTGAGTTCATGAAATATAATCGTTGGGAACGAGATCCCAATGAGGATCCCGATTTTGCAATTCAAGTCAGAAAGCATTACGCAGCATGTGTAAGCTATGCGGATGCCTCTGTTGGGAAAATAATGGAAGCACTCAAGGCAAGTGGTGCTGAGCACGATACCGTTGTCGTATTGTGGGGTGATCATGGCTGGCATCTTGGTGAGCATGCGGTGTGGGGGAAGCACACTCTTTTTGAGGAGTCACTGCGGTCCCCCTTGATTATTTCAAATCCAGGGATGGCGATGCCCGGCGAAGCAACTGATGCAGTCATCGAAACACTCGATGTTTTTCCAACATTATGTGAGCTTGCAGGAGTTCCTGTACCTGATTTCGTTCAGGGTAGATCGTTAGTGCCGTTCTTTGAGTCGCCAGAAGAAGTTGGGCATGCAGCAATCGCTTACTCCGGTAAGCGGAAAACTATTCGGACTAAACGGTATCGATTAATCGATCATATGAATGGGTATGTTGAACTATATGATCATGCCAATCTTGGAGAGACTGAAAATGTCGCCGAAGCCAATCCAAGTGTTGTAAACAAACTAAAAAACCAAATCCTGAGCCGGCTTGGTGGTCCATGAGTGGGAGTCAAAGGCTCGGTGAACACCGGGATTCTGTTTCGTCGATCGTTAACTAACCTCTTTGAGATTTCGCACGAAAGCGACGGCGCTCACTACCGGAGCATGTATTCATAAATTTTGCTTCATGCTTGGTGATTCGGCCATGAGTTCGACGACGCCATAATTTGAAAGAACTCGGTTTTAGTTCGGAACGCATCAATTTTATGACTCCACCAGGCAAAATACCAAATTGTTCTTTGATCGCGTCAAAGCTGGTTCTATCTTCCCACGCCATCATGATGATTCTGTCGAGTTCAGGCCGGCTGAAGTTCGATAATTGCTTTTGCATAAATTGGTGTTTCGAAAGTTTCTAAATTCCAATCAACTCTAGGCACATGCAGGAATAAGAGAAGCTTTTTGCGACTTTTTTATGGAACGATTTGTAGGATGAGAAATCTAGCGATAGTCGGATTTTTTGAAACAAAAGTTTATTTCCAGACCCACAGAGTCAGAATACGGGCCTGCGTCTCATTGCTGTGCTAAATTAACGTGTGATGGTATGTCTAGTTTGCAGCAAGGAAGTTGTTTTATTCCTTGGATAACTTCGAACTGAATAAAATACTTGCCAAATGCTGGTGGAAAACTTCGATGGCAGACTTTCTGCCTTGGTTTGATCCGGGTGGAAATTTTCGAGTAGCAATATTAATTATGTCCGAGAGCAGCCACAGCAGAAACGTCTCATTACAATCTTTTGAGTACGGTTTTTTACCAGTTGAGATGCGGATGCCGCTCAAGTTTGGCAGTGAATCGGTTTCCCATGTCAACTGTCTCCGAGTTGCTGCGGAGGTAGTGAACTCAGCAGGGCAGCGTGGCAAAGGCTGGGGTGAGACTCCACTTTCAGTCACGTGGGCGTGGCCAAGTGCAACACTTTCGTATGACGAGCGATATGAAGTCATGGTTGCATTTTGCCAGTTTGCTGCTGAGGCATTTGTGGAGGTGAATGAGTCTGGTCATCCAATGGAAATTGGTCATGCATTTTTGGAAGATCGCCTGCCAGCAGTTCTTGCAGCATTCAATCAAAATTATTCAGCAGAACCCATGCCGTATCTCGCGGCACTGATTGTTATGAGTGCCTT
>JALCBP010000014.1:0-49452 GCA_028066355.1 Pirellulales bacterium | reverse complement strand
CCGTGGCATACCCCGCGTCGCCAAAGTAATTGGCGATCGTAGGGATTTCCGGACGCAGTAAAGCGCGACCGCTACTTACGTTGATTGCGCCATTCCGTGCCGCATCAATCCCAGTAAGTAACTGCCCACGTGTCGGTGTACACATGGGCGCAACGTGGTAATCCGTCAGTCGCAAACTCTCATCGTACAGCGAGTCGAGGTGAGGGGTTTGTAAAACTGGATTGCCATGTACGGACAGTTCTGGATACCCCTGATCATCGGTCATAACAACAATAACATTTGGCCTTTCGGCAACAGCTTCATTACTAGCTGCATTCGAGGCAAAGCAGGCAATAAAGCCAAAGAGCCAGATGCCGCGCACTACACGATTCGTTCTGTTCACTTTGACACCTTCTGTTTATGCACAACGGGGTCGAGGTTGGCTTGTATTTGTACATCACTGACTACGGGCGACGGACAGCCACCCTCGGGAACCTCGACATGGGCTGTCCATAAAATGCCGTTGAGCACTACCTTCCGAAAGTTTTCATCAAGCCAGCTCACATGATTATGCGCGCCGGTAAAACCAAAACCTCGACCACCAGAAGGACGCTTGTACGCCCATGCCACAACTTGTTTTTCACCCGCTGCAACAGCCCTACGGACTGCAGGATTTCCACTTCGTGGACCATCTGGTCGACGTAGCGTGTTCGGCGGCGGAAGGTCAGCAAGTATTGGAGTGACTCCTTTCATATCATCGACAAACCGCATGTGGTAGTACCATTCGTCGTCGACCTGAAAAGGTTTCAAACCATTTGCAACAGGATGCTCTGGAAAATCGGTAAAGTGTGGCGTCCAATGCGGATTAACCGACCAGTCGAGATCACAGAATCCACCCATCCATTCAAGAAATTTTTGACCGGGCTCACCTTTCTCAGCTTCGGTTGCCCAGTGAATCATCACGACACCCACCCCCGACTTCATCAGAGCATCAAATTCACCCAGATGCGGATTGAGCACATGCCCTTGATGCCCTGTACAAAAAATTACAACAGTCGCCGCATCCTCAAAGACAGACGGATCTTCTGGGTAGCCAAGCACGGGAACGAGTACCGTTTCAACATCGAGGCCTGATCGATCGAGCGCATCGGCCAAGATCATATTTCCGGCTCGATGCTCATGCTTCATTCGCCCATGACTGGGCTTCCCTGAAATAAAGATGATCTTTGCCGGCTTCTCAGCCTGAACCGAAGCATTGAAAATAAAACCTGATGCAGTCAGCAGACAGAAAAAAGTGACCCTTTTGAAACTCCGTCGCATCACTCTACTCCGTAACGAGTTCCAAATTATTCCAATATGCCCATTCATTATGCCAATCGTTCGCACGATTTTCTAAAGCCAACGAGACACGACGACCAGCAAATTCAGTCAAGTCAACCGACACATCGAGCCACTCATCTGATTCAACTGTATCTGGCCCAATAACGTAATCCGCCATCACTTTTCCATTTGCGACAACTCGGAGTTGCCAGTCACCATGTGGATGATGACTGACACGAAGCTTCAGTAACGTCTTCTTACCCTCAGGTATTGTGAGTTGATTCTTGCTTAGCACGCACGGTGTTTTTCGATCGAGAGGATGTGTCTGCACCGCGGACTCATTTCGAAAGACAGCATGCTCGACAACACCACCTTCTCCTACATCAGACACTCGCAGCGCTGTAGCCATTTCCCCCTTTGCAATCTTTTTAATCAGGCCGTTCCACGCTTCGGCCTTTTGTACCTGGTTGAGCTTTTTATTGTCACCGTCGCCCGTGATCAATCTTCTTGCAACAAACTCTTGCAACCTCGGTATTTTACCAGCCACCACAAGCTCAAGTGATTCACGTTGATAATCCGGGACCATCGGCTCCAACGCAAACCAGTACATCCGAGGAAGATTATTATCACTCACATCCTCGGCATGTGAAATGAGCCCTTGAAGAATTGGCCATCGCTGAACGAACGGTAGTCGCTGTACTGCGGAAGCCAGATACAGCCTTACAACCTGTGATGGGTCATCCTGTGCCATGCTAGTCAGTTTTTCAAGTACATCTGGCTCGAGAAGCCAGTCTGCATTCCGCTCTGGCTGAAACGCATTTGATTCACTCACATCACAAAGGAATTGAATGGACCAGGCCCGAACATGCTCATCTGTATCATTAAGCAATTCGTAAAGACGGTTTACCGCAAGTCCGTCAGTCACATACAAGGCCCATAACGCACGCAATCTTTTGGATGGCTCTGATGTTGTGTTGAGTATGTCACTCAATTTTTGATGAACCACTTTACGATTGAGCGTTCCGCTTGCCTGCCGATACTGCAGGAGTGTTCTTGCATGGCGAACAAACCAATCGTTTGAATGCAACTGGTACTCTACGAGCTCTATATCCGACATAGCAGAAAGATCTGGCGTCACCGTGTCCTTCACACCAGTCGGCATCACTCGATAGATACGCCCACTGTTGGGAAACTTTACTTCATTCCCACAAATATTCTGATCATGCCAATCTAGAACATAGACGCCGCCTTCGGGGCCAATCTCAACGCTGAACCCAACCCATGCCAAATCGTTCGTGGGTAGAAAATCATCACCATGATGACCAATAAAACTTGAACCCTTTGGCTCAAGCACATCCGTCAATACAGCATGCTCATGAATATTGCACATAAATAGACGGTCACGATATTCGGCAGGGAACACATCTGCCAAATAAAACCGAGCCCCCCCATGAGCAGACAAGTGCGTATGATCACGGATGGTTTTAATGTCGTCATAGATGTACGGATTAACGTGCGGGCGTGCTTGCTTGTGATATGTTCCACCTTGTACGACATGAAAAAGATGTGGAATAACACAACACGTTGCACACCCCTGCCCATAATCATTGAAATCGAACCCCCACGGGTTTGACAACCCACGAGCAAAGATTTCAAAAGTCTTTCGAGTTGGGTGATATCGCCAAATACCGGCATCAATAAATTGACGCTGTGCATCTGTGTCACCTGGCTTCCCAACATTGGAATGCGTAAATACGCCATGGCAACCGTACAGCCAACCATCAGGACCCCAAATGAAACTATTGAGGGTTTCATGCCGATCCTGAATACCCCATCCGTCGAGTAAGACTTGCGGCGGCCCATCAGGGACATCATCACCGTCTTTATCTGGAATAAAAGAAAAATTTGGCGGCGATCCAACAAACACTCCACCGAATCCACAGGCAATCCCAGAGGTGAATGTCAGTTTGTCTGTAAATATTTTCTTCTTATCAAAAATGCCATCGCCATCGGTATCTTCAAGTATCTGAATTCGACTCACCGGGTCGTCAGTATGTTTTTTACGAGTTTGATAATTAAAATTTTCCACAACCCATATCCGGCCACGATCATCAAAGCAGAAGGCAATCGGCTCAGCAATATCCGGCTCAGCAGCAAAAACAGAGACTTCAAACCCGTCCGGAATCGCCATTTTTGAAACTGCTTCTGCTGGCACTAAAAATGGAGCATCGCTGTCCTTGTGCTGTTTCCTGGGAAGTTGATTACGGCCGTCACCAGCCGTTGCACAAGAAATAGTGATTCCATACGCGATAATGGCCACAGCCACTGCAAATTGATGAACTGTCTTCCTGAACACGCAAGATAACCGTTGCGTTGGTCGATTTGTCATGGCAACTCCACTTGCTCAGTCGTCCTCAAATATTTCACAAGATCAATGACCTCTTGCGGCTTCATGGCATCCAATTGCCCATCCGGCATCATCGACTGCGGTGAAATCTTACGGAAATCAATATCGTCCTTAGCAATGACAACTCTCGGCTGCTCCGGTGTTCGCAAGACAATTTTCGTGTCGTCTTCTTCAGCCAATACACCATTTACAACACGACCATCAACCGTCAGCACCGACACGGTCCTGTACGCATAGGGAACATCCAAACTGGGATACACGCTGTTTAATAATATGTAATCAAGATTCGCACGATTTGCACCAGTGAGCTCAGGGCCTACGTTTCCACCTTCTCCATACAAAACGTGGCAGGCGGCACACGTCTTCTGAAACACGGCCCTACCCCTTGAAGCATCTGCTGCTGCAACAGCCAAAGGACTACATAACTTTTTATATTTTTTAATGAGGTGTTCTCGTTCTGCACCGACAACCGGCAGTGCGCCATACACAGCGGTGAACCTTTTCCCAAGAAGATTCTTTAGCGTCCGCGCCACCTGCACTGGAACCGCACTAGGTTGTATCTGATTCAATTTCAAAGCTTCCAGCAACGCCTCAGCGTAAACTTTCCTGGAGGCGAGTGTTTCGACAACTGCTCGCTGTTGCTGAGGATTTAACTCTGGATAACGTGAGATAAGTATGGCTGGCGCTTCGTCATTTCTGACCACTGCGTAACCACGTATTGCACTCAGCGTTAGCGCTGGTTCATCGATGAGCACTTTGAGCAGTTGTGAGGCCTCTTGGTTCTGTTGCTCGAGCAACAGACTCAGTGTTGAGCAGCGTTGGGCGGCGGCTACGCTTGAATCTTGAACACACGCCAGAGCACTTGCAATCGCTTTCGCATCGCCAAAGATTTGAGAGATCGCCAGAGCATATTGACGCACCGAAGCACTTGTGCTGCACGAAAGTGTATTACTTAGCGTCGACCACCCCTCGGGAGCACGAACGCTCCTGCGACCTTCAAGCCCAAGGAGCATGCCCTTCAGCAGAGCGGACTGAACACTTGTGTCTGCTGTAGACCCAACGGCAGTGACTACAAGCTGAAAAGAATCGACTTCATCACTTCCAACCACGTCTTTACCAGCACAGTCAAAAGACAACATGTTTAAAAGGACAAACACCGTTACGGCATATCGTAAATACGCTGGCATGGCTCATTCCTCAGTTGTGACGCTTTATGCTGGCAAAGTAAATTTTGGCAATCGAACGATTTCCCCACCTTTGAGTGCTGATTCATGAGCACAAATACCAACACTTGTCCAATTGGCACTCGTGAGAGCATTGGGCCATGGATCACGATCAGCGAGGATAGATGTCACGAATTCGTGAACAAGATGAGGATGCGAACCCCCATGACCACCACCTTGCAAGAATGAGAGATGATCTGCGTCGTGAATTTCCTGTGGAAGCGTAAACCTCCGAATCGACTCCGGAAGAAGGTGAGCATAGTCGGGAACTACAATTTTTTCAGGAATCTCTGGCTCTGGCTTTTTGGCTGTATGAATAACATGAGGCTCATTTTCAACTAATGTCCACTCAAAACTCTTTTTCGTTCCATAGACATCAAAACTCTCACGATACTGCCTTGCAACGTCATACAAGCACCGCCAAACATGTGCAGTCAGATCACTATCACGTAGCTTGATATGACATGATTCGACAGCAAATTGGTTCCCAGATTTTTCAGCAATATCATCACGCACCGTGCCTGAACCAAAACAACTTACATACTCAGCAAAATCATTGAGTAATCCAAGACAAGGACTTACAACATGCGTGGCGTAATGCATGGGGATCATGCGTTCCCAATAATCAGGCCATCCATCCATATCCTGAGGATGTGATGCTGCTACATGTTGAATCTTCCCAAGCTCACCTTTTTCATAGAGCTCTTTTATAAAAAGAAATTCTCGACTGTAGACGACTGTTTCAGCCATCATGTATTTCAGACCAGTTACTCGCACCTTTTCTACGATCTGACGACATTCTTCAATCGTTGTCGCCATAGGGACAGTACACATCACATGTTTCCCTGCATCGAGTGCTTTGAGTGACATCCATGCATGGTCAGGGATTGGACTATTAATATGAACAAAGTCGATGTCTTTGTCTGCAAGGACATCGTCATAACTCGTATATCGTTTTTCAATACCGAATTGATCGGCGACTGCATTCAGCTCAGTTTCGTTCCGACGACAGACGGCAGCAACGTTTGCATCGGGGTGCGCCTGATATATAGGTATGAACTCAGCACCAAAGCCGAGACCGATCATAGCAACTTGTACAGGGTCAGACATTTTTCCTCCGTGCTTCAGAATAAAGAAGCAAACATAGTCATTTCGATATGAGAAATTCCCAAGAATGCGTTGATCACTCGGTTACCCTTCGACTGTATTTGTAGCTGGCTGTGATGCATTCGCGCCTCTGTCGCCTCGATCCCAGAACAACAGAGCAAATACTACCATGACACCAAATGCAAATAAGGCTGGCACATACCACAGCTGCGACCAATTCACCACTTCATCGGCTGAGGTGCATCGTCCCATCCACCACCCAAATGCTTGCGCACCGATTCCAAGCCCAAAGCCCTGAGTAAGCATCACAACTAGAGATTGAGCCTGACCACGGACCTCAGGCTTTGCCTTCTTGTCTGTATAGATCATCCCAGTCACAAAGAAGAAGTCATAACAAATTCCATGCAGCAGGATGCCAATAAAAATTGGAAGAGTGAGCATAGGGCCGGTCTGACCAAATGCAAATCCCCAGAGCCCATAACGAACAGCCCAGGCCAACATGCCAATCATGAGCATTTTCTTCACGCCAAGTCGAGCAAAACAGAATGGCATAACAAGCATGAAGATTATCTCACTCATCTGCCCGGTACTCATGGCCCCTGTTGTAGAACCAAACAACTTCACTCCCATCGCATCAACAAAGCCATACCCTTTCGCGTAGTAGCCCGCCAACGGAATACAAATCAGAAAAGACGCAATAGCAAAGACAAAGAACGATTTGTCTTTCAGCAACGCCCATGCATCAACACCAAGAACTTTTGAGACAGAAATTGGCTCCCCCTTTGCAGGTGGAGTCGTTTTAGGAAGAGTCAGGCAATACACGCCAAGAATTGCCGATGCGATTGCTGCAGCATGAAATATGTGCGGTGAATTATCTGAATACTGAATCGTGCTCATCACGGCAGCAAATGCCTGCTCCGCTGCACTACTCGCCGCCTCATTACTACCGGCAGCCGCTTTCGCCTGCTCAAGTTGTGCTGTCGCCTGACTGATTATTTTTCCTTCGCCATTAAAAAGACGGCATCCCCACATCACCCAATTGCCGACGATCCAGCCTATAGTTCCGAGAACACGGACAGTGGGAAAGTCTTTTTCGCTGTTAACAAGATGCTTAAATGACAAACTTGCTGTAAGACCCAAGGTCGGCATGAAACACAGCATGTAGGCAAGTAGGCAGAGAATCATCGGCTGCGTGAACTGCCCTAAAAAACTTTCTGGTGCACCAGCACTTGCAAGAGATGGAGCAAGCCAGAGAAGACCGGCACCAACAATGTTTAAAATTGCAAGTACATGCTCGGTGTTCATCAGGCGATCACAGATTAAACCTAGCGTTAACGGTGCAAGTATCGCAGCAATTGGTGCAACAGTATAAGCGGCAGCATCGAAGGAACCACCAGGGCCTATCGCCGTCATGCCCGCGTCGTTCAAGAAGCCATACATTGCGACGTACCAAGACCCCCAGATGAAAAACTGGAGGAACATCATGACTCCCAAACGTGTCATTGGAAATCGAATTGGAGGCGATGCTTCAGTTGGATCGCTCATAACAAGCCCTTCATTTTAAATATGGTTTTTGAAAGACACACACCAACCCTGGAGCTACAAACTTTATTTGACCCCACAGGAACGAGCATACGCCGAACAGGTACACCCGCCAATCACTATCACCGATACCGACCGACTCTTAAAGTGTTAATTTAGCCTGAGTTTTCCTTGCTATGAACCTTAAAAATGTCAAAATACAGTAGTTTGTTTCACCACAGTCGTAGGGGTTCGCATGCACGCTCGAACAAAAGAAACTCGTTCAAACCCAATATATCGGGGCCCACTTCCACATATCTCGACCATTGAGAGAGTCCCTGTAACTGTTTACGACGACTCAGGAGATGCAAATCGTGCCATCGCTCGCGAAATAGCCGCACTTATTCGTACGCGATCTGGTAAGAACCTAAAAACTGTTCTCGGTCTTGCAACGGGTAGTACACCTGTTGGGATTTATGATGAACTTATTCGCCTCCACACTGAAGAACAACTCTCATTCAAGCACGTCATCACATTCAACCTTGACGAGTACTGGCCAATGGAGCCAGATGCCCTTCAAAGCTACCACCGGTTCATGCATGAACACCTGTTTGACCATATTGATATTTCCCCAGAGAACATTCATATCCCAAATGGACAACTTGGCCGTAACGATATAGCTGCAGCATGTGAGGAGTACGAAGAAAAAATACGTGAAGTAGGTGGAATCGATCTCCAACTCCTTGGAATAGGCAGAACTGGCCACATAGGTTTTAATGAGCCGGGTAGCAGTCTCGAGAGTCGAACTCGACTCATAACACTCGATAGCGTCACCCGAGCCGATGCCGCTAGCGACTTCTTTGGTGAGTGGAATGTTCCAAGACAAGCTATCACAATGGGGGTTGGCTCAATTCTTGATGCTCGCCGAATCGTTTTACTTGCTTTCGGGGAGCATAAAGCACCTATTATTCGCCAAGCCGTTGAAGACGCTCCGAACAGCCACGTATCTGCAAGTGCTCTTCAGCAGCATCCTGATGCAAAGTTTGTTCTTGATCGTGCAGCTGCTGCAAAATTAACTCGCTTTGATTCCCCATGGCTTGTTGGTCCTCTGGAATCGATTGGACTGACATGGACTGATGACCTTACTCGAAAGGCTCTGATCTGGCTCTCATTAAAACTGAGTAAGCCAATTTTAAAACTTACGGACGAAGACTATAACGAGCACGGCCTTCAAGATCTTTTGTCAAAACGTGGCCGATCCTATGACATTAACATTGAAGTCTTCCGAACATTACAGAATACAATTACTGGTTGGCCAGGGGGCAAGCCAGGAGAGACCAGACAGATTCGTGGACTACCTGAGTCAACAACATCAAAGGAATTTCCGAAGCGAGTTGTTGTCTTTAGTCCGCACCCCGATGACGACGTAATTAGCATGGGTGGAACGTTCATTCGTCTCTGCGAGCAAGGACACGAGGTACATGTTGCGTATCAAACAAGTGGCAACATTGCCGTGTGGGATGAAACAGCCGATGCTCACGTAGATTTTGTTGAAGCTTTCTGCCAAACCTTTGAAGTCGGACAGAAAGCAAATGAAATTGCTGAAAAGATCCGGCACTTCCTTCACACGAAAGCAGCTGGCGCAGTTGACATCCCAGAACTGCAACAAGTTAAAGGTCTCATCCGTCGGACTGAAGCCCGAGCTGGTGCCAAACACTCAGGTGTTCAACCTGAACGAATCCACTTCCTCGATTTACCGTTCTACGAAACGGGCCGTGTTCGAAAAAAACCTCTTGGGACTGATGATATTCAAATAACCGCAGACCTTCTTAATTCAATCAAACCACATCAAATCTATGCGGCCGGTGATCTGTCTGACCCTCATGGAACCCATCGAGTATGTCTAGGGGCTGTTTTTCAGGCCATGGAAAAGCTATCCAACAATGAGTGGGCAAAAGCCTGTGAAATTTGGCTCTACAGGGGTGCCTGGCAGGAGTGGGAGCCGCATGAAATTGAAATGGCAGTGCCGCTTTCTCCTGAAGAAGTAGAACGAAAAAGAATGGCCATCTTCAAGCACGAGAGCCAGAAAGATAGAGCTCTTTTTCCTGGCCCAACCGACTCTCGAGAATTTTGGCAGCGGGCAGAGGACCGCAACAAAGACACCGCCCGGATTTACGACAAACTCGGATTGCCTGAGTATGAAGCGATTGAGGGTTTTGTGCTCCATCGCTGAATCACTCACACAACTTTAGAATCAAGGCAGTTCTCGTAAGTAGATTTCCTTGAATTCAACAGGAGCACCCTCAGACTCAAGGCACAGATAACCTGTTGATGGCGAACACGTGTTGCCTCCAGAAACTTCGTGACCGTTCACCCAAAGCCGAACCTCTCCATTGACAGCTCTGACATAGTAATGGTTCCACTGTGGACTTCCGAGACTATATCGAGCACTTGGAAAACTGCGTGTTCCATTTGGAGAGAGCGGTGGAAACGGATTCATCTTTGATGTTCCGACTGCAAAAACATCACCATCAGTAGTGAACCAGGTAGGCTTTTTTCCAGATTTTTTCTTGTACTGCTCTGTGTATCCATGATCCAGAATCTGTACTTCGATTCCCCCACTCGGCAGTTTGCCGGGGTTAAGATCAACAAGAGACTCCGGAGATACCCACAGAAAGACACCAGAATTCCCACCAGATGACAGGTGCCGCCACTGGAGAGTGAGTTCAAAATTTTCAAGTGGCTTCCGGAACCTTGTCACACCAACAGGGTGTCCCGTACAGGACAGAACACTGTCCTCCCAACTCCATGTGTCGGCTTCACCATTCACATTCTCAAAATCACCTTCGCAAAGAGCATGCCAACCATTTTTCTGCTCTTTGTCACCGCTGACTCGAATATCACCAAATGGTGGTACCGCTGATACAAGTTGTGATGATTGCCATCGAAGGAACCGCCACACATCTTGCTCCAACCGCCACACCGAAAGAAAAACAAATGTTTTTTCAAATGACTGGCCCTGATGCTGAACACAAATCTCTGCACGACCGTTGATAAAGGCTATGTCAGAACCAGAGAACGCCACTGATCTTTCCACGGGCTGATACGTGACATATCGTGTCTCTCCTTTTTTAATTAAGCCTAGCAGTGTTTCTTTTGTATCAACTGATCCTGTCGAATGTGAATATTCAAGGTCTTCTGAAAGCAGCGGGTCGAGTGCCCTTGAATCTGCAGCCACCATAGCTGCAATTCGTGCATCATCAGCCGCAAGAACTTCTTTCGCCCTTGAGTCTTCTGCAAGGACGGATGCATACGACAAAGTGAAAAGAGAGAGGAAAAAAGCATGAAAAAAGGAACGAGAGAACACCAGGACACCTCCAGAGAAGAGCCACAATCGTATTTATGTTAATGATCTCGGTACAACTGGCTGCCCACCGCTGGCAGCACTCTGGTCAGCAGCGAAAATTACTTCAAATGTTCGAGCTGCGTCCGCAAAACTTGTCAGTGGCATGTCTTCATCACGATCGAGGGCATTGAAAAATTCTTGGAACTGACTTTGGTAGGGATGATCGCTGACATCACCGGAGTCACACATCTTCATAGACAGACGATGCCAGGCGTTCCGCTCCTTGGAGAGCTTCATGGAAGTAAATCGATCATCTAAGAGACTTCCCTCACTCCCAACAAGATGCGTATGGAAATAATACGGCTGGAAGCAATCAACAATAGCAGCCGTCTTCCCCAGAGCACCACCTGCAAACTTCACAAGCGTGACACTGGACGTGTCATACTCGTATGGATCGAATGTCTCGCTAGTTGTTTTCGTGCTCATACTTGTAACACTTTCAACCTGACGGTCTCCCATCATCATCAAAAGTGCATCGAGCGCATGACACCCAGCAGTCAAAAGCGCACTGCCACCATCTCTCTTTCCGGTATTCCAACGGAACTGACCATACCAAGGGCCAATGCCGTGATAATAATCAATCTCACCGTAATGCAACTTGCCAAGCAAACCTTTTTCAAGCAACTCTTTTGTAACCTGCAGTTGCTCTGAATACCGCAGCTCGAAACAGACACAGCCATGAATACCATTTGCTTTGGCAGCCTGTAAAATCTTGGCTACCTCATCGGGTGAATTCGCCATCGGCTTTTCTAGAATAATGTGCTTCTTTGCGTTGGCAGCAGCCACAGCTTGCTCGGCATGCTTACTTGGAAGCCCCGTAATATCAACCACATCAATCGCTGGGTCAGCAAGCATCGAAGCGAGGTCATTGTAGACGCGAATGGTGCCGTCATGCCGGGCTGCCAACTCAGCGGCGTCAAGTTTTCGAGTCGAACATACCGCAGCTACTTGACCCTGCGTGGTCGCATTTATTGCCTCGATATGAGCAGTCGCCGCCCATCCATACCCAACGACACCAACGTTATATTTTTTCTTCATAAAACGAAATGCTCCCCTATTGCCTTGTAATATTTTTATCATCACCATTACACAAGGAAACTCAAGAGCACACTTATGTTTACCTGCGCGACAACATGCTCACTAGTAGTTTGCTACCCTATTCGTGCCATAGCTATGAAAGAGCACTTGCGTTCCGTTCTCACCGAAACCTGTTTTTTTCAATGAATCATAGAGTTTTCCGGCCACTTCAAGGCCAGGAAGGCGGACCCCGTGACGGTCTGCTTCTTCTTGCGCAAGCTGAATATCTTTTACGAGGTGGCGCACAAGAAAGCCTGGCTTAAAATCTTCACGAAGTGCGCGTGGAGCCAGGTTTGACAGTGCCCAACTCCCAGCCGCTCCACCACTGATCACTCCTTGAGCCACTGATGGATCTAGGCCGGCTGTTTTTGCTACAGCAAGAGCCTCACACCACGCCACCATACCGACTGCCACCGCGATCTGGTTTACTAACTTACACCGCTGGCCACTTCCGGCCGGCCCGAGAAGAGTAATCGACTTCCCCAATTGATTTAGCAACGGCACCCCCCTATTGAATGCCTCTTGTCTCCCACCGACCATGACAACAAGACTGGCATTACGAGCACCTACATCACCACCCGAAACCGGCGCATCCAGAGATTCCATTCCCCGCTCTTCTGCTGCCTGTGAAATTCGTTCTGCCAAATTCGGGCTCGACGTTGTCATATCGATGAACAGACTCCCTGGCTTCGCCGCAGCAAGAATACCTCCCACACCTTCTTGTCCGAAGTAAACCTGATCAACATCTGCCGGCATTCCCAGCATTGTTATCACGGCATCACCGGCAGCCGCTGCAGACTCCGGCGTATCATGCCATACCGCCCCCTGCTCAACTAACACCCTGGCTTTCTCACTTGTTCGATTGTGCACATGCAATTGATGCCCGTTGGCGATGAGGTGCTTCGCCATAGGAGAACCCATTATTCCAGTTCCAATAAAAGCAACTGTACAAGACATTGGTAAACTCACTTACACTATGAAAAAGAGTTTCAAAAACAGCACCTCGCATGATACCTCAGAGTGCCCTGCCCAATGAAAATTATTCGGTTTTTAAAAGAAAATAAAGAAGCATTTGGGAAATTACACGACGACAATCGTGTCACACTTCTTGATGGAGATATCACGTCCGGGTTTTCAGATACAGGTACACTGACAACTGTTGAAAAGATTTTGGCACCAATAATTCCCAGTGACATTCTTTGCGTTGGACTCAACTACAAACAACACGCAACCGAGACTGGAGCTGAACCTCCCCAACACCCTGTTCTTTTTCTTAAAAACGGCGGTGCGATCCAACACCCTAGTGATCCAATCATACTCCCGCGCAAGCTACGGAGTGAGAAAGTTGACTATGAATGTGAGCTCGCAGTTGTCCTAGGAAAACGTTGCCACAACGTCACTCGGGACGAAGCCGTCCAGCATATCCTCGGCTACACATGCGCAAACGATGTGTCAGCTCGTGACTGGCAGAAAAATGGTGGTGGCGGCCAATGGTGCCGAGGCAAGACATTTGCAACCTTCTGCCCACTCGGACCGGTGATTACAACCGCTGACGAAATTGATGACCCTAACAATCTTTCTCTTCGAACTCTTCTGAACGGAAAAGTCATGCAGGAATGGAACACAAACGATATGATTTTTGACGTCCCTGCTCTGATTGAATTCTTGTCAGCAAGCACGATTTTGAATCCTGGGACAGTTATCCTTACCGGAACACCACACGGCGTTGGGTTTGCCCGCACCCCACCTGTATATCTACAACCGGGTGACGAAGTCACCGTTGAGATAGAAGGTATCGGGCGACTCACGAATCCAGTTATTGAAGAGACTTGGTGAAATCTTCTCAGTGTAAGAAGGATGGGGTATAAAACTTCACCGAATACAAATCATCCTGATCGTAACGTAACCGTTTCTGTGTGTTGTGGATTAGTGTTCTGGCATGGCACGATGAGTCCACATTGAATAGCAACAGTGCCTTTCCAGAGTCTTCTTATTCTTTCTCCTTTTGATACCTACTGCTTATGGAAATGAACGTATGACACAGACAATGACGGCACCCACTGTTCGTCCATTTGGAAAGCTCCATGACGGACGAGACGCGAGCCTCTTCACATTGAAGGTCCCTGGAGGATGGCAAACTACGATCACAAACTATGGGGCAATTGTGACAAGCCTTTGTGTTCCTCAACAACACGGTGAACCAGTTGATATTGTCCTTGGATTTGAATCACTCGATGGATATCTCGATGGGCACCCTTATTTTGGTGCAATCTGTGGTCGAGTTGGGAATCGAATCGCAGATGGTCTTTTTTCGATAGACGAAAAACCGTATCGCGTTGCCCAAAACAATGGCCACAATCACCTCCATGGCGGTGTCGTCGGATTTGACAAACAACTCTGGAAAGCAACACCTCGTGTCTCTAAGAGAGGGCCGTCGCTTGATCTTGAACTCTCATCACCACATGGAGATGAAGGGTATCCTGGAACACTCCACTCAAAAGTGACCTACACGCTGACTCCAGATGGTGAATTATGGATTGAAATGGAGTCAACAACAGACACCCCGACCCTTGTTAATCTTGTACATCACACATACTGGAATATTGCTGGCCAAGCAACGAATAGTATCGAGAACCATACACTTCAGGCACATGCTGATTGGTATCTTCCTCTTGACAGTGGTGGTATTCCAACAGGGATTATTCGTGACGTTGGTGGCACTCCCTTTGACTTTCGGTTTTCCTCAAAAGCTCAATCCAATCTTGGTCAGGTGATTCGGGCGCTTACTCCGTCACCGGAAGGTGCTGGAAAAGGTGGTGTTGATCATTGCCTTATCATCAATAACTGGAAACCTGACGGAGCACTGAGACCAGCGGTCACACTCTCTGATCCAGCTAGTGGACGAAGCCTTGAAATTCTTACAGACCAACCCGGCATTCAGGTGTACACAGGCAATTATCTTGACTCATCACTCACAGGGAAAGATGGGACTACCTATAGACAACATGCAGCGATCTGCCTCGAGACTGAATGCTTTCCGAACGCGATAAACCAGACAGAATGGCACGGCGAATGGCCGTCTGGTCGTTTAAATCCTGGTGAAACGTACAAGCACACCATGCTGCATCGCTTTACCACCGGATACTAGTTTGAGTCAGTTCCAGTCAGATAACCCATCGAGTCCATCCACTCAACGACTCGGTCGGGCCACGCATCAACAGGCAGGCCCTTCTTTTTCATGCCAAAACCATGCCCACCCTTTGCGTACACATGCACCTCACAAGGGACATCGTGCTTCTTGTACTCTACGGCAAGAAGAAAACTACTGCTCGCGGTCCAAGGATCATCTGCCGCATGAACGAGACACAGTGGTGGTGATGTAACTTTCACAGTAATAGCCGAAAGGAGTGGCCCCTCAGTACCACGCTCAACGAGATAGGCTGGATAAACGGGAATAGCAAAACTTGGTGTTGGATTGTTAATATCAAGCTTTTCATCAATTTCGTACGTGCGTTCGCTTCCATGCAAGCATGTCATAACAGTGAGATTTCCGCCTGCAGAAAAGCCAAGCATTCCGATTCGATCTGGATCAATGCCCCATTCTTCTGCGTGATGATGAATCATTCCAATCGCTCGTTGTGCATCCTGGAGTGCAACTTCCTGTGATGATGGAACACGATATTTCAGAAGAATAGCCGTCACTCCATGTTCTGTAAGGAACTCACAAACATCTGTTCCCTCATGCTCATAGGCTAAAATTTTGTAGCCACCGCCGGGGCAAACAAGTACTGCGGCACCATTTGGATCATTTGGACGATACACCGTCATTTGCGGCCGAGTCACATTGGTTATCCGCAGAATTCCATTCTTGTTTGTTCGCACTTCCTCGGAAGATTCAGCCTTCTGCCCCGAAAGTGGAACACCATCTGGCCAAAGATCTAATACAAGCGGTTCAGCCGCAATACCAGATGGCATCCCAAGCAGCGTCACGAGGACAAAAATGCAAACCAGTCGTATCCAACACGCCAGCATTTTTTCTCTTCTTTTGATAACGAGCGGTTTCTATAAAAACCTAAAACCAACTATGACTTTTGCTTACTCTTCTGCTTTGCTTTTTGCCGATTTCGCGGTGGATCAACAAGCGGCACTTTCAACTCTTTCCGAAGCTCATCAAGTTCTCTGTGCAATTCTTTTTGTGCTTCTGCATACTTTGGTTGATCATAAACATTCTTCATTTCATGAGCATCCTGTTTCCTGTCAATGAGCGTCCAATAATTCATGTCGGGCTCATAAAAATGAAACAGTTTGTAACGATCTGTCACAACACCGTAGTGTTTCCGGACACTGTGGGCTCCAGGAAACTCATAGTAATGATAATAAAAACTTTTCCGCCAATCCTCTGGCTTCTGTCCCGCAAGTATTGGGCCAAGGCTTCTCCCGTGCATGTCGGAAGGAACGGTCTGCCCAGCAGCTTCAAGAAATGTTTCAGGGAAATCGAGTATGGAAACAATTGCATCTGATGTCGTACCTGGCTGCGTCACGCCTGGCCATCGAACAATGCATGGCGTCGTGAGCGATTCTTCATAAATCCATCGCTTATCAAACCAGCCATGCTCACCAAGATAAAAACCCTGATCCGATGAAAATAAGACCATGGTATTTTCACTTAACCCCGCTGAATCCAGATAATCAAGAAGCTTACCAACTGCCTCATCAACGGCTTTTACGCAACCGAGGTAGTCGTGCATGTACCTTTGGTAACGCCACTTAACAAGATCTTTTCCAGTCAAACCCTGCTTACGAAACTCCTCGTTGCGGGGTCCGTAGTAAATATCCCACTCTTTTTTCTGAGCATCTGAAATTGTCCGAGGTGGCTCAAGTTTGGCATCGAGAGGACGAAAGGTTTTTTCAAGTGTCATGTCTTGTTCGTGCTCGGCTCGACCGCGGCCAGAATAGTCATCGAAGAGTGTCTCTGGCTCAGGGAACACACGGTCACCATTCCAGCCAAGATGGCGCAACGCCGGCGACCATTCACGATGCGGTGCCTTATGCTGGGACATGAGAAGAAATGGCTTAGATCGATCAACGTTCTTTAGCCAATCGATTGACAAATCAGAAACAATATCGGTGACATATCCTTCGTGCTGGACTAACTCACCGTTGTCGATCATTTTCGGATTATAGTACGACCCCTGACCTGGCAGGATGTGCCAATAATCAAAACCGGTTGGATCACTCTTGAGATGCCACTTCCCAATCATGGCCGTTTGATAGCCGGCTGATTGCAGCATTTTAGCAAATGTGGGCTGGGCACCATCAAACTGATCACCATTACAGCAGAAACCATTTACGTGCGCGTACTTGCCAGTCAAGATCGCAGCTCGACTTGGACCACATATAGAATTCGGAACCATGCACCGACGAAAGAGCATTCCCTCTTCTGCGAGTCGATCGATATTTGGAGTTTCAAGTAACTTGAGAGAATTTCCGTAGCAACTTAGCGCCTGATTGGTAAGGTCATCACAAAAAATCATCACGATATTTGGAGACTGCTCAGCCGCCACAGATGAGCCGTGATAGCAAACGAACAAACAAGCGAGAATAAGAAACTTTTTCATGACACCCCTAACCAAGCTTCAAAACGAATTTGATGACCAAGGTTTTAATTGTAACGCCACCGAGCACTCTCTGCATCGACTAAAAACTTTTCCGGTCATGCACCCGGTAAAGACCTCATCCTGTACTTCATTTATGCTCATTCGCGACGGCCGTTGACCGCTGCCAGGGCACCTCAGCGGCTTCCTGTACGTGATGACGAAGTGCCTCCGTTAGCTCTCGTACAATTGGCCGATGCTTGTTACTTAGGTCGGTAGATTCAAGTGGATCATCACTCAGGTTGAATAATTGGTAGTTTTCAAAGGGTGTATTTTGAAGCAATTTCCAAGGGCCTCGCCGTACAGCATAGTAATCCTGCCCTTGATAGAGTTGCCCTCCTTCCCTTCGAACCCAAAACAGGGTTCGATCGAACGACTGCTTCTTCCCAAGAAGTGTTGGCAGTATGGACACGCCATCGATCTCATGTTGAATCGTTGCTCCAGCAACCTCACAGAATGTTGGGAAGAGATCATTTGTCAGCGCAACCAGATCGCTCCGTGAACCAGGTTTGATATGTCCTGGCCATACCGCACAAAACGGCACTGCAATACCACCCTCGTACATCTCCTGTTTAAATCCCCGATGAGGACCACAGTTTGCCAAGCTCCCTTTATGACCACCGTTATCAGACGTAAAAACAATCAGGGTATTTTCAGCCTGCCCTGTTTTCTTCAGGCACTCCACAACACGCCCAATTCCAGCGTCAAGATGTTCAATAAATGCGACGAGTTCTGCCCGTTTGGGATCGATGTCTAGCTCACGCGATAGCACTTTCCTGAGATATGATTGAGGGGGTTGAACCGGAGTATGTGGCGCATTGAATGCAAGGTAACAAAACCACGGCTGCGCTATTTCAGCCCGGGAAGTTATGTACTCAGTAGCCCACTCACTAAAAATATCTGTTGCATGCCCCTCGGGCCGAACGTCAACGGTGTTCAATCGCATATAGTGCTGCTCGTGACGAGTGTGAGACCAATAGTCATCCATCATGTCACCGAGAAATCCATGGAAGTGATCAAATCCATGGTCTGTCGGACGAGACGGTGATTCCAGTCCGAGATGCCACTTACCAATAATTGCTGTGTGATATCCAACCGCTTTCAAGGGCTTTGGAAGGAGGATTGCATCCGGTCTTAGAAAACCCCAATTATTCTCCGGATGAGTTCGAATAACACCCGGCACCCCGACCTTGTCTGGCACCATACCGGAAAGAAGGGCTGCACGAGTTGGTGAGCAAACCGGACAATTTGCGTAGAAATTATTGAACCTCATTCCTGAATTAATGAGTGAATCCATTGCTGGAGTCCTCAGGTCTTGTGCTCCGTACGCACCAACATCGCCCCAGCCTTGGTCATCAGTCAGAATCATCAGGATATTTGGAGGAGAATTTGAAACTGCTGAAGCGACCGACATCATGCTGACGCTAACGAACAATGCTCCAACCACACAGAGTTTCAGCCATAAACTGTGAACTCGGTTTCTTTTTCTACCGCTCCACATTGGTTCCATTGAACTCTCCGTTATCCTTATAAACAGAGGAAGCAACCTGATCATGATTTGCATAGCACGTTTTTTCTCCAAAAAACGTTTACTGGCTTACATCCACAATCTTCCAGAGCCGACTGTTGCTCCGCAAGAAAACACCTCCTGATGCAACAGCAGGTGACGCAAGAACCTGATCCTCAAGATTTAGTGATCCTATCACCTCCCCTTGTTCATCATCGAAATGTATCGACTGAACAAGGCCTGTTTCACTTACCGCAAGCAAGGTATTCCCGCTTATCACAGGCGTCGCACTAAAAGGCCCTTTAAGGCGAAGCTGCCACCGACGCTCACCAGACTCAACGTCTCCCGCAGTAAGAACGTCTCCGCGACTAATGGTGAAGACAGTCTCTCCATTGACGACAGGGCTAGGTGTTCCTGGAGAAAGCCGACTACTTTGCCAAAGTTGCTTAGGCTGTTTTTGACCCTTTGGGTCATACGCCAGTGCTGTTAAGCCCTTTGACGGCACAAAAAGTATGTTCCCCATGCGGCAACAAGAAGGAATCGTGCTCGCACCGGCGTCGTACCGCCACAGAACCTGGCCATCTGACACATTGATTGCATCAATTCCAGACTTCGACTGAAGTTCAACAACGCCGGGATTAAGGATCACTGGACTGGTCCAATTAGCTGCTTTTTCACGACCTATCTTCCATGAGTTCATACCTGTCATCGCGTCAATTCCGATAGCATATGACTCACTATCGTTTTCAACCTGCGCAACAACAACACCGTTTGTAACAACAAGTGAACTTGACATCCCTAGGCTGTTACTCACATTGGGGTAATCAGCAGTAATGCCACGCAACCAGATTAAATTCCCTTCAAAATCGAGACACACAAGATCATTTGAAGAAAAGATTGCATAAAGTCTTTTACCGTCAGTACACGGCGTTGGGGCTGCAACACTGGTTTTCTCATGACACACAGTTCTTCCTGTTGCCCAAAACTGCCTCTCCCAAAGAAGCTGACCGTCGGTTGCATCGAAACACAGCACTCTTAGTCGGTTTTGTTCTGGACCGCTGCTACACGTAAGAAACACTTTATTACTATGAATAACCGGAGTAGAAAGACCACGGCCAGGCAGTTTTTTCTCCCAGAGAATATTTTCTTTGCTAACTACTCGTGGAATGTTCTCAGTAGTTGCACCACTGCCATACGGCCCTTGAAATGAAGGCCATGGCTGCTCGCTTCGTGCTTCACCAGCACTCGCAAATAAAATGAAAAATCCAACGATAGGTAAAACTATGCTCGTTTCATAGATTTTAAAGCTCATTGTGCGTGTAATCCTCCATGAGTTGCTTCAGCTTCTTTTTGGAGGGGTGTTGGTCGACGATCAACTGCAAGAATAGCTGTTCCAGTGGCGTCGCAGAGCCTCAGTTGAAACTGCCATTGCTTTGTCCAATCTTTCGTTTGACCATCCTGGCATAACTTAACCAGCAATGTATTACTCCCTTTATTCAATTTTACGGGAAGCCGATACTGGTCGATTCGCATACCCCGATGATATTCATCACGCTCAAACAACAGGCTTCCGTTTACCCAAATCTTCCAAGCATTTTTGCAACCTAGCCGCACTTCAGCGACCTGTTCCGTGGGGAATGTGATAGTTGTAAACGCATACGCAACAACTTCTTTAAGGCCATCGCCAGGACCTGGAATAGCCTTGTTGATATCAACCATTCCATATGGATCGGCAGTAAGAAATTGATGCCATGAAACTGGCCCATCCTTGCCGTCATACGTAGCTTGAATGTCCACACTTTTCTCGGGTGGATAAATTTTGGCGAAACCCTGTCCACCAGAATTATCAAAAGGTCCAACCACATACCAGTTGGATAGAAATCCGAAGTGCTGTTGCAAGTCAATTTCATCTCCAATTTCTTGTAGATCAGAAGTAATCTTCTTGACCTGATTAACATCTCTAGCAGCACCAAGTGCTTGTCGCAGTAACTCGGTTGCAGCAGGAGATCCTTTCTCTCTATCTGCTTCTCGAATCAGTCGATCAACGGCGTCATACCTAAGCTCAACACTAGGGTCATCGAGCATACCCCGAATGATTTCCTCCGCACGTTCGGATTCCCGGTCCTGAATTAACTCCCAGGCAAGCCGTCTTGCCCTCGGGTCATGCCGCACATCAGCCAAAAATACCTCCAGATCATTCAATGGCAGTTTCTCGTGACGGCTGGCGATTGCATCGACGGCTGCACGAATCCAATTTGCCGACAGCGGATTGTCACCATCAATAGATGAAAGAATTGTCGGGATCAATTCGGCGTCAACGGAAGCTACTTCCTGCCAAGCCACTGTGGCTGCTGAATTACCCAACCCTTCCTTGCCAACTGATTGCAAGGTCTTCAAATTCGCATCCAATGTTTCGGCTTGTGCATTAATCACCCCAAGCAGCACCGTATAAATGACGATACTTCGATAGAAAGACAATAACTTCATGCTAGTATTACACTTTCTTACCGAGCCTTTGAAACAAAACACGCTTTTGTCATCCAAGGCAGTTTCATGCTTAACCGAAACACTGAGGATACCATGGCATATTTCAAGACCTCTTACAATTAGCTGCATACAGCCGAAGATGGAAATGTACTATTGAGTCGTCTACAAGGTTGTTATCAAACTGCCTCTACCAAAGAATACTGACTCTTGAAGGAAAGATCGAGAAGAATGGGCTCTTTCCAAGAACGATTGTCGTCATAGCAAGTGGCCTGAAGACAACACAACACGGTCTTTAAAACAGCAAACAATTAACTACTGAAAGAAACTATGCCAACTGCCTCCGACACCAAAAAAACGACTGGTGACGTTCTAATTGTTATTGGCGATGCGTCAGAAACTGTAGAGACCCTCTACGCATACTTTCGCCTCGAAGAAGCTGGATTCCAACCGCACGTCATTGCGCCGGAAAAGAGACAGCACCAAATGGTTTTGCATGAGGTACGACCCGGCTGGACGATCACCAAAGAGTGGGAGGGGTACCAGATCTCAGCAGACGCTGCATTTGCCGACATCGACCCAAAACATTATGAGGGGATTTTTTTCAGCGGAGGGCGGGCTCCGGAATACATCCGCTACGATAATGATCTCATTCGAATCACACAGCACTTTTTCTCTGTTCATAAACCCGTGGCCAGTGTGTGTCACGGTGTTGAAATACCAGCGTACGCTGACTGCGTACGGGGACGGCGCATGGCAACGGTCGCAAAGTGCCGACACGAGCTTGAATCAGCAGGAGGCATTTTCGTTGATGCCCCGTGCGTGGTGGACAAAAATCTCGTAAGTGGTCGAACGTACCGCGACAGCGGTTTATTCATTGGAGCCTGGATCAAGTTGCTTGAAAAATCAGCCACGCGAAGCCCGGAAACAGTAGGTCCATAAAATGAACCAGGCTCATAAAATAAATTAGGTAGATGCTGTTTCCTGTTCAGCTCGAAGGATCTCGAGAGGTTCGACAATTTCATCAAGCCGCTCATTAAATAGATCACCAATCAAAAGATCTGTGACGTGACCACGAAGATGAGGAAAACGCTTGACGAACTTTCCGAAGTTGAATCCATCATAAAACTCGTAGACGAGGCGACGCATTCGGTCCATTCCTCGCACGTAATCTTCTCCCCAGCAACCCAAACGATCGGCTGATAAGTCGTTCTTCTCGAGTGCCGAGACAACTGCATCGCCAGCAAGCTCACCACTTTTCAGTGCTAACAATATCCCAGATGAATAGAGCGGATCTAGAAAACCAAATGCATCGCCAACAAGGACCCACCCGTCCCCGGCAACGTCACGTGCTCGATACGAATATTCCTTTGCTACACGAACAGGCTCCACCTGGACAGCATTATCGAGACGGCCATTCAGTCCCGGACATCGCTTTAACTCCGTTGCATATACAGTTTCCGGAACTTTGCTCTCTCGATCCTGAAACAGATAATCATATCCTGCAACCACCCCAATACTGACCACATCATCATTCAGTGGGATGTACCAGAGCCAACCCTGCTTTTCGTCTAGCTGCATGACGAGAGTAGCACCCTCGTCACGACCAGTTCCACGGGCCGCTCCTTTCCAGTAACTCCATACGGCTGCTTTTTTTAGAACTGGGTCCCACTCTCGCAAACCAAGCCTACTTGTAACCATTGCCGCTTGGCCACTCGCATCCACAACAACCTTGGAAGCAATCGTTGAAATATTCCCAGACTCATCCGCCACACGAACACCTGTCGCACGAGTTCCATCGAATAAGACTTCAAGCACTCTCATTCCTTCATGCACTTTGACACCGTGTGACTCCGCGTTACGAAGCATCATCTCGTCAAATTCATCACGGCGGACCTGCCATGTCTGTGAGCTTTCATCATCTCGGTGATCAACAAAATAAAAGGGCGCTGACAGGAAACCCTTTTCATTTACAAATTGGACAGAGTGTTTCTCAACAAATTGACTTCCGCTTAAACGTTCAACCATACCAAGGCGCTTCAGTGTCCAAAATGTTTCTGGAATCAATGATTCCCCAACATGAAATCTCGGAAACCTGTCTCGTTCAAACAGCATGACACAGCGCCCCTGCTGAGCTGCGATGGTTGCTGCTGTTGTGCCTGCTGGCCCACCACCGACAACAATAACTTCCGTCTCTTCTGGAAGAGTCGCTGCATCGGGTGCTCGTTCAACCATTTTCTCTCCTCACACTCAGACTTCGATACCTGCGTTCACAGTATTTCCTATTTCCTTCATAGCTCCAATAACGCGAGCGTCAAATTACAATCACCCGATTTACCTGTAAAATGCGAATAAAGTCCGAACTTATACACATCTGCGCCCAATCTACCTAAGTCGAGCAAAAACGAACGTTACTGCGCGAGATAGAGGGCAAGTGGACTTCCCCGAAGTAATTGCAACGCCGTCTCACCAAATAACTTACGCAAAAGGAGATTCTTTGCTGAGTTACCGGCAACTATAAGATCAGCCCCCCACTTTTGTGCATATGGCACGAGTTCCCGCGAAGGATCTCCTTGAAGAAACTCCTTCTCGATCTCTCTACCATAAGCCGTGAAGTAGCTTTCAACCGCCCCAAGCCGACGCTCTCCTGCTTTGGCATCACTACCAAAATGTACTGCTCGTACCAACGCCTTTGGATAAAGCCCAGACTGCACAAAGTGCTTAAATGTTTTTGCACTTTCCAGAGAACCCGAATAGGCCACTAGCACTCGGCGAATGGGCCGAAATGTTTCAGAGACAGCAAGCATTGGACGTACTCCTGCTGCAACTAACCGTTCAAGACTGTCCGTCGGCTCAGGAACAACATCGTGCTCGAAAAGCCCATGCAAACCAAAGACGCAAAGATCTTGGTAACGAACTAGATCAGCAACAATTTCGAAGGGATCACCAGTTCGCTCACAGGTTTGGTGAGGAACTTTTGCTGCTGAACATTTTTCTGCAAACAGTTTATTTGCTTTTTCGATTTCAGCAGCAACTTTTGTCATCCTGTCCTGTCGCAGTTCTGCTGTAAGCGTTTCGACGCCGACGCCTATGGGTCGCGGCCCTGTCCATTCGAGACGCGAGGGGTCTACTACCGCTACACCGAGTAATTCAGCACCTTGCATTTGAGCAATCTCAATGGCATGGCTCACTACGGACTCAGCGTGACTGCTTGTTCCAAGTCCGACAAGAATACGTTTCATAATGGCACTGTTTCCAAGATGGTTTTCTAAAATTGACCGGAACAGAGAGACGGCCCAAAAGCCACCCCGTTGAATTCTTCCACACTTGAATCACAACAACCACCTTCGTTGATAATGCCGGGGATATTGGGGACATTCAAGAACGGAACACGCCCGGTCCACTTAGCAATTAGCACTGCAAGCGATATCTAACCTTGGCAATAAACACCTAACACCCTGATTGAGAAGGTACTACCACCACATACTTCATATGGGCCTCAACGATGTGCTACCTGAGTGAATAGATCAGAAACAATCCACCAAGCACAACAAAGAGCATGAGGAATGCATCTGGCTCTATGAATGGAAGTCGCCGCTCACCATGATACAACTGGCCAAGCACTGCTATCGCAGTTGCGAGTACTACGGTAAACGCTGTTACAGCATGAGCACCGGACATGCTCAGAAAAATTGACCCTTCATAAAAAAAATCAAGTGGAACAAACAGAACAATATTGAACGCGTTGCTTCCGAATGCATTGCCGATAGCAAGATCAATCGCCCCAATTCGTATTGCTGTTAACGATGCAACAAGTTCGGGTAATGATGTTGTCACTGCAACTAATGTTGTCCCAACAAATGTTCCACCAAGACCCGTTTCTTCAGCCAAAGCACTGGCTACATGTGCGAGCTGTGGTCCAGCAAAACACAAGACAAGTGCTGCAGCACCAAAAATGATCGATGACAAGAGAAATGACGGCTTGCGGGTTGAGCCTCCCTCGGATAGACCGCTGTTATTGGAATGTGATTCAGCGACTAGCCTCGCTGAGATACGTTGATTGATAAAAATCATTCTGGCACCGAAAAGATATGTCAAGAGAATCGCCCAGGACCACCCGCTCATCTGAAGAATTGTTGCTGCTGGCAACTTGTCGGCAGTAACAATTGCCAGACCCGCTAGTGATGTAACGGCAATTCCGAGTGTTGCAGAAAGTGCATGAGCAGCTCCTTCACGAGAAAGCATCTTTCTCCCCGAACGGATACTTAAATCGACCACCGCCAGAATAAGCAGATTCATAAGACTGCTACCAAAAAGATCTCCTGCAGCTAAATCGACATACCCGGAGCGAATTGCTGCGATATCAACAGATAATTCAGGAAGTGAAGTAACTGCTGCCAACAGCAGACTACCAATCAGAAGTCGACCAAGCCCTGTTGCCTCGGCAATTTTATCTGCTGAGTGCGCCAGAAAAGAACCAGCAACTGCAACAGCCCCAGCTAACAGCAGAAACTGCCAAATAAGCATTATCGGCATAGCGATCATCATGCAGGGCTCGAATATTTACAGGCCCTTATGACGCCTCCTGAAATTCACTAACTGGTCCGCCTGCCGACGAATGTCTTTATCGCTTAGTGGCTTGGCCAGAATTAAACCAGCAATAAATCCTGCAACGTGAGCTGAATAAGCCACTCCACCGCCTGTATCCGAAAGACCGAGTACAACCTGCATAAGAAAATAGATTCCAACAGCGACATAACCCGGGACATCCATAATAAATCGAAACAGAATCACACTCACTCGGCGATTTGGATGGAGCACCAGATACCCACCTAGTACACCAGAGATCGCACCAGATGCACCAAGACAAGGAGTGAGCGCATCGTCGCCGCGAGCATTCAGGAATACAAAGGCAAGCGATGCCAGGACTCCAGCCGCTAGATAGTAAATGAGATATCGAGCGTGTCCCATGTCGTCTTCAACATTATCACCGAAAATAAATAGAAACCACATATTACCAAGGAGATGCATCCATCCACCGTGCAGAAAAATGCCTGTCAGTAATGTCAAGTAGACAGGAATCGGCGTGGGACGAAGACCAGGCACAGAAATTTGATATTGCTGGCCTTCATACTCAACCTCACGTATAGAGGGCTCAGTGACGATATCTTGGCCACTCATGATTTCGGCAGGAACCTGACATAAGGCCAACGTGACACTATCGTTGGTACCACCCTGTTGAAAAAGTACAAAGACAAGAACGTTTGCCGTGATGAGTGACCATGTTATCCATGGAACTCTCTGGCGATCAGAATTATCGTCACTGAGCGGAAAAACCATAGTCGTACGATAGCCAGGAAGGTAATTGCATGGTTGTCACATCGACAATTCACTTACCCTCAATGTACGCGTTACGAGTGAAAAAAAGGAACTCAATCACGCAGCTTTCGAGCGTTGCGACCCCTTTGTCTTCTGAGTCGGCAAATTTTCAGATTCTTCGAGTTTCTGTTCGATCCAGCCATCGACACTCCAAGGGCCTCCTCCAGCATAAATCAATGCAAGAAGCCCACCTCCAATTGCCATATTTTTCATGAATTGAATTATTTGCAATTGCCTCTGTGCAGGATCAGCAATCATCCAAAAATCATGGAAATAAAATGTGGCGGCGGCAAGAAAGACGAAGAGAAAAGCAGCTCCTATTCGTGTCCATGCACCTGTCAAAAGCGAGAGACCACCGATAAGAATAAGACCGATCGCACCAAATAGTGCAAGCCGAGGATTTGGTATCCCTTCACTACCCATATATTCAGCTGTCTGTGAAAAGTGACGAATCTTGCTATCGAAAGCGCTGAATAGAAAAATGGCCACAAGCATAAAGCGAGCCGACAGGGACACGCACCCCTGAACAAAATTGGCAACCTGTTCCATGATGTACCTTTTCCTGGCTTAATCTCGCAGCACGTATTCCAAACCAAAGATTTTTGGAAGATACTCGCGACCACATCGATCTGCTGCAAGACCGGATAGCCTGTTAAAATTGGCAATCTTGAGGAACCAGGTAGCTGAATGACCTTCCATCTGACTGATCAATAATCGGCAGTCAATCAGCTTAAAGCCGGTTGCTGACACGTGACACAATGAATTGCTCCCCGCCCACGAATGACTTCGAGGGCTGAAAATGGGACCACTTCTCGATCTGGAAAGAATCGTTGGATTGATGCTATCGCGACTGCATCTAGATCATGGCCAAAGGTTGGAACAATGACACCACCATTCACAATAAAAAAATTAAGGTAGCTAGCCGGAAGCTTTATATCTTCAAAAAAAACATGCGGCGGCAAATCGATGGGTGTAACATCGAGCAACCGTCCACGTGCGTCTCTAAGACTTTTCAACAACGCAAAATTTGCTTCAAGTGACTCGTGATTCGGATCACTCTTGTCAGGTTGGCGAGCTGCAACAACACACCCCGGCGCAACAAAACGAGCTAACTGATCGATGTGACCATCTGTATCATCACCAACGAGTTCACCATTGACCCAAAGCACCGCACTAACACCGAGGGAAGACCGAAGTACTGCAGTCAACTGCTCGCGGCTATACCCAGGGTTTCTTTGTGGGTCATCGATGCAGCGATGATTTACCAAGAGTGTCCCTTCACCATCTGTTTCAATCGCACCTCCCTCGCAAACCATACTCACTTCTACGGCTTCAATACCAAGATGGCCTGCGATGTTCCCAGCAACAGCAGCATCAGCGTCCCAAGGAGGATATTTTCCACCCCATGCGTTGAAACCAAAGCTTGCTGCCCTTAATTCAGACCTAACACTATTCGACTTTAGAAAAACTGGTCCAGTGTCTCGTAGCCACGAATCATTTGTCGGAATTTCAATGAGATCGACTTGGCCAACACCCTGAAGCATAGATGCGGCATGACGAAGAACATCATGATCACCGATAACACGCACTGGTTCATAACAGGCAAGTAGTCTGACAAGTTTGGCAAAAGCCGGTGGCACTTCGTCGAAGTTTCCAAGGAAAGTGGCTCGTCGATGAGGCCATGCAAGCCATGTTGCGGCATGTGGTTCCCATTCTGCGGGAAACCGAAAGCCAATCGTTGGTGAAGATATTTCTTCAGCCTTCATTCCGTCGAAGCTCCGTTGTCGACCCGCTAACTTCTGCGTACAGGAAACCTACAGGACTCTAACCGAACCAGAGCATTACGAAATCGCAGTCGAGAAGACACTATTAAAAAGCTAATTAAAGGATGGCAACGTGATAGATGCTGAATCTAATTAGACCCAAAGCAGCAGCATCTTCCATTGTTATCCAGCGACTACCTGATCCAGCCTAGCAGCTGGGACAGGATACTGGTCTGCCAATTCTGATACTTCTCGTCGAGTCGACTCAATCACCTGTTTGTCTTCTGGTGATTTGAGGACTTGAAGGATCCAACTAGCTACCTGTTCCATCTCGTCAGTTCCCATTCCTCGTGTCGTAAGAGCAGGTGTACCCAATCGAATCCCAGATGGATCTACAGGTTTTCGCTCATCATACGGAATCATATTTTTATTGCAGGTAATTCCACAGCGATCTAAAGCCTCTTCTGCCAATTTTCCACCGAGACCGAGTGGTGTAACATCAACAAGCATGAGATGATTATCTGTGCCGCCACTTACTAACTTCACACCGCCATTCGCAAGCGACTGAGCGAGCACCTGAGCATTCGCAACAACCTGCTCGGCGTATTCTTTAAAGTCCGGCTTGATCGCCTCTGCAAAGGCAATTGCCTTTCCTGCAACAACATGCATTAACGGACCTCCCTGTGTTCCTGGGAATACCGCTCGATCAAGATCTTTCGCATGCTCTGCTCGGCACATGGCAATCCCACCGCGTGGTCCTCGCAAAGTCTTATGTGTTGTACTCGTCACAAAGTCTGCATATGGCACAGGACTATTGTGCACACCTGCTGCAACAAGTCCTGCATAATGTGCCATATCAACTAATAACTTGGCACCAACTTCATTGGCTATCTCTGCAAACCGCTCATGCGGGATTTCTCTTGGATATGCGCTCGCTCCGGCAACAATCAACTTTGGTTTGTGTTCGCGAGCAAGTCGAACAATCTGATCAAAATCAAGAAGGTGATCATCCTGCCGCACCCCATAGTGAATAAAGCGGTACAGAATGCCAGAACTGTTTAATCGCATCCCGTGAGTAAGGTGGCCACCATGTGCCAAGTCAAACGCAAGCACAGTATCACCTGGCTTTATAGCAGCAAGGTAGACTGCTGAATTCGCTTGACTTCCAGAGTGCGGTTGCACATTGACATGCTCGGCACCAAAAAGTTGCTTCGCCCTGTCGCGGGCAAGATCTTCGACTTTATCGACAAATTCGCAGCCACCATAATATCGTCGACCGGGATATCCCTCGGCATACTTATTGGTCAAGACACTTCCGACTGCCTGCATAACTGCCGGACTCGTAAAGTTTTCACTAGCAATCATTTCAAGGCCCTCTGCCTGCCGAGTTTGCTCCGCAGCGATTGACGACCAAATTGCAGGGTCTTCCAGTTCAACAAAGTTCACAGATCACCTCTCGGTTATGAAGCAGTTTCGGAATCAGTGCGACTGACTCCATCTAGTTGAATAATAGACTATTGTGCGAATGGAATGGCGATGCGTCAACGAATGAAAATGAATCCGGGCAGCAGCAGAGGCTCTGGCATGAACGTTATCACTGGAATAATGAACGAAACGAGACCAAGAATTGTTCGCCAGGTGCCTAAGGGTTTCGACTCATTTCGAATCGGCGGGTGATCGACACCCATACACGTTATTAACACGATCATCAGCACCCAGTGATCTGCGCCTGCTAAAATAATAGCGGTGATCGCTCCGATGAGGACACTTCGGGCCACCAAGCATGAACTCCGCCCGAAAATCGCATGGCAAATATGCCCACCATCGAGCTGGCTGAGGGGAATCATATTCAGTCCAGTTACCAAAAAGCCAACCCACCCAGCCATCAAGAATGCATTCGGGGCAAGCACTTGCCCGATTGGTAACTCTGGTCGAATTACTTGCAAAAGCCATGTTGCGAGTAAAGGCATAGAAAAAATGCTTGTGTCTGTTGGTTGAGCGAAAACCAAACCAATCACAAAAAGAGGAATAGCAACAAAAAGACCAGCGAGGGGTCCAGCCAAGGCGATATCAAATAATTGTTTTCTATCTGCTCGGGAACCTTCCATACCAATTACGGCGCCGAGAGTCCCAGTCAACATCACAGGCAACGGTAAAAAAAATGGGAGTGTTGCAGGAATTCGATGGCGATAGGCTGCAACGAAGTGGCCTGCTTCATGTGCTGTCAGAATTGTCATCACCGAAAGCATATAAATCAGACCCCGAAACCAATACTCTGTTAGATCAGTTGTCAGGCCACCATAAAGACCAAGAACCACCGGTTGCCAACCCACTGCTCCAGCCGCGAACGTCGTCAGGCAAGTTCCTAGAAAGAGATATAGCTGCAAACGAATGCGCGCTGATTGTTGACGATCTCGATGAAGCCTTTCCCTCCCGTGATTCTCGTTTGGTGGCAAAACCAACGGCAATGGGGAAGATTTGGCTGAGTTTGAAAAATCGAATGTTTGAACAGGGTCTTCTCTCATAGAACACACAGAATAGCCCTTGAGAAAAAAATTTGATGGTACACTTTAATATTCCTAAAAACTTAGCGATAGTTTTGCACTCATCAGGTTGTATTCCACTTTTCCGGAAAGCAAAAACATAGGTGTTATGACTGATACTACATTCAATACAACCGAAACTGGCGGCATTCAGCGGCAATTCGCTGGCATTGACCTTCAGGAACTGGCAAAAATTCACGGAACACCACTCTACGCGTACGATGCGTCTGTAATCCGGCAGCGATGTGCTGACCTGCGTGACTGGGACACGATTCGTTTTGCCCAGAAAGCGTGTTCTAACCTTGCGATTCTTGACCTTGTACGCCGCGAGGGTGTGCTCGTAGATGCTGTAAGCCATGGAGAAATTGCAAGAGCTATCGCTGCAGGCTACTCAACGAAAAGCGTACCGGCAGAGGAAGACCATTTAACTGCGGCAGATCCCATTGTTTACACGGCCGACATTTTCGATCATCAGAGCCTCGATGCTGTTGTTCGGCATGGCATTCACGTCAATTGTGGATCCGCAGACATGCTCGAGCAATTGGCTCAGCGTGTACCAGGTGCGAACGTCACACTTCGAGTAAATCCAGGGTTCGGACATGGTCACAGCCAGAAAACCAATACGGGAGGAGAAGGCTCAAAGCATGGCATTTGGCATGAAGCTATTCCAGATGTTCTTCAACGCGCGGAATGGGCAGGACTTGCCGTAACCGGTCTCCACATGCACATTGGCAGCGGCGCGGATTTAGACCATCTTGCAACAGTTGCACAATCTCTTGAGAAGACAGCCCACAACATTGGCCGTTCCCTCACGACAATCAGTGCAGGCGGCGGCCTGCCGGTGCCGTACAAGAAAGGTGAACACCGAGCTGACCTATCAGAATACTTCAGGCTATGGGATGCTACCAGAAAGCGTCTTGAAGATTCCTTTGGCCATCGAATCCGACTTGAGATAGAGCCCGGACGGTACTTGACTGCTGAAGCGGGTATCCTAGTCACTGAAGTAAGGGCGATAAAGCGGCAAGGTTCGACAAAGTATCTTTTGGTTGATGCAGGCTTTCAGACCCTTGCTCGGCCTGTGCTGTATGGCTCATATCACCCGATGAATCTTTGCCCCACATCTACAACACCACCGGACGAACTTGAAGCCGTTGCAATCGGTGGCCCACTTTGTGAATCCGGGGACATCTTTACTCAGGAAGAAGGTGGCTTCGTATCCACTCGTGAACTCCCTCCTGCCCGTGTCGGTGATCTCCTTGTTATTGGGGTCGCCGGTGCATATGGATTCGTCATGGCAAGCAACTACAACTCAAAGCCCTTTCCTGCTGAAGTCCTCATCGACGGCGGCAAATCGCAACTTGTTCGGACCCGGCAGACTGCAGAGGACTTATTCTCGGGTGAGTCAATCCCTCATTCATTATAAAGATGGATCTCGTAGAAACGATTGTTGACACTCACTCGTAGTCATTTTTGTCGCAATGGGAGGATACAAAACACAGAAATCTGATCTCTCGTGAGCGATACAACACCTTGCGAAATTAGAAAAAACCAGTATTTCCACCGTTTAAGCGTGAATAGTGTTCGTACCCTAGCAATTTGATTTGGTCGAAGGAATTCTCACCGCTACAATACAATGGTTCACGAATCCGCACTCAAATTCCGATAGAAAACTTATGGCAAAGCAGGGCCCAAGAAAAAAACTTCCGAAGGAATTAGCAGTGATCAATGCTGATAACTGCACTGGCTGTGAGAGTTGTCTCGAGGTCTGTCCCGTGGACTGCATTTTTAAGGTGCAACAGTATGATCAGTTTCACAATCTGCAGAGTTGGTGTGAAATTGACATTGAACGATGCGTTGGTTGCGAAGTGTGCGTCCATATCCCGGGGAAAAAGACAAATCCCTATGATTTGAAAGTCTGCCCTTGGGACGCGATTGAGATGATACCGACCGAGGAGGTCGCTGTAGCAGTCTCGCAGATGGGTGGTCCACCAGATTACGTTGAAGAAAATTGGGATCGCCTTGTTGATACTGCTCAACACTTAGCTGAACTCAAGGCTGCAAAATAGAGACCCGGAATCTTGCCTCATACGGGCCATATAGGGCCGCCTGAGACATTCATTGCATCTTCAGAGAAAACGCGTATAGTGTACACGAGTACACATGCAAGTTACAGGGATGCGAGATGCCGTATTCACAAATTCAGGAAGATCCACTGCTCTCCCGTGAACAACACGTGCTCGATAGACTCAGGCTTGCGACGATACCTGGCCTCGGCCCAATTCTAAGACGGCGACTGATTGGTCGATTTGGCTCAGCATCTCGCGTTCTCCAAGAGAGCACATCTTCACTTGAAAGCCTACATGGAGTTGGGCACCGCCTCGCATCTGCAATCTCAACGAGTAGCACAAACGACGAAGCATCTCGTATTCTCGATGACTGCCAGCAGCATGGTATCGCAATTATCTTGGATACGGACCCTGCATTTCCTGAACTACTTTCTCAAATTCCTGATCCACCTGACATGCTTTTTGTTCGCGGAACACTTGAGCACTGTGATGGTCTCGCGATCGCGGTTGTTGGTGCTCGCCACGCTACAAAAGCTGGGCTGCAAATTGCACACGCTTTTGCTGAAGGCCTTGCTCATGCTGGCTTGACAATCGTTAGCGGCTTGGCCCGTGGTATCGATGCTGCTGCACATCGTGGAGCTATCAATGCAGGCGGACGCACAATTGCAGTACTAGGGAGCGGCCTGCACAACATCTACCCACGCGAACATCAACATTTGGTCGAAGATGTTATTTGTCATGGAGCGGCAGTCAGCGAACTTCCGCCAACAACTCCACCGCAGGCATCGGCTTTTCCAAGGCGAAATAGAATTGTATCAGGGCTTTCCCTCGGCACCATTGTGATACAAGCTTCTCAACGTTCAGGTGCACTCATCACTGCGAGGCTAGCAGGAGAACAGGGACGTGACGTATTTGCTCTTCCTGGACCCGTAGATTGCAGGATGTCAGCAGGGTGCCATAGCCTTATCCGTGATGGCGTCACACTTGTAACATGTATCGATGAAATACTCGATGAACTTGGCCCATTACACAAAAAGGTCCGGGCTCCGGACGGACGTGATATTCACAAACCAGCGGAATTGCAACTTGATATATTTGAGCAGAGTGTGCTTGCCGCGATTGATGCGACTTTGGACCCGACCAAGAAAACCACGATTGATGCAGTGGTTGAATACATGAATATTCAGCCTTCTCGTATTCTTGCAGCGTGTGCAGCATTCGAAATCCGCAGGTTAGTCACTCGTTTACCCGGCAATATTATCGAGCGCCGATAACACCTCGAGACAAAAATGTTGCACACTGTGCTTGAAAATAAACGGGCTCTTTCTCTTGGGTCATGCCGCACTCTACAATCATCACCATGGATACATCACTATTTCATCGTGTAGAAGAAGTCTGTGGCCGCCTCCTTCAGCTACGAGACTCTCTTTGACTACGCTGGTCGAACCGAATCAGCAGCTAAGCTCGAGTCTCAAATGTCTCAGGCTGATTTTTGGGATGACAGTGAAGCTGCTCAAGTAACTGTTGCTAAACTTAAGCAGCTGAACTCAGTTCTAAAACCACTCGATGAATCGATCTCTGCCTCGGATGACCTCGAAGCACTTGTTGAATTAGTTAAAGAAGATGACTCATTGGAAAGTGAACTCACTGCCGAAGTTATCAGAGTTGAGGGTCTTGTCGATCAATTGGAGTTAACGTCTCTACTAAGTGGACCGCACGACTCCTGTGATGCCCTTGTATCAATTCATGCTCGAGATGGCGGTACAGATGCAAATGACTGGGCAGAAATGATGCTGCGCATGTATACAGCGTGGGCCAACAAAAGAGAACTTACGGTTGAACTACTTGACAGACAGGACGATGACGTTGCAGGCATTCAAAATGCAACTATTGCAATACGAGGACCATGGGCCTATGGATACCTCCGCGGAGAGATGGGTATCCACCGACTGGTGCGAATTAGCCCATTTAATGCAGAAGGAAAACGGCAAACCAGTTTTGCAGCCGTTGATGTCTCACCAGAAATAAGTGATGACGACACTGACATTGAAATCAAGGACGAAGATATTCGAGAAGATGTCTTTCGGGCAAGTGGTGCTGGGGGCCAACACGTCAACAAAACCTCGAGTGCCATTCGGTTAACCCACTTTCCAACTGGAATTGTGGTTCAATGCCAAAGTGAACGCAGTCAACACAAAAACAGAGCCACCGCCATTAAAATGTTACGCTCTCGACTTGCACGACTTGAAGAAGAAAAACGTGAGGCCGAACAACTCACTAAATACAAGCTGCAGCCAAAAACGGGGTTTGGTTCTCAAATTCGAAATTATTTCCTCCACCCAGACCAGCGAGTGAAGGATCAGCGGACCGGCCATTACGCAGGAAACTTCCAGAGTGTACTAGACGGTGATCTCGATGGGTTTCTCGACGCTTACCTGCGATGGAAGGCGTCAGATGCCGTTCCGGTTGCCGTTGACGAGTAAGACTGCGATCCGACTGGACGTTTTTCATCAGGCAGGATAGAGTCGATAAAAACTATTACTCATTTCCCACAGGATTCCCATGGCGGAAAAAGAACAAGCACTCGAAGTTGATGGCGTTGTGACACAGGCACTGGCAAACACTCGGTTCCGGGTACAGATCGAAGGTGGCCATATTGTCAATGCTCACGTGGCAGGAAAAATGCGCAAGAACTTTATCCGAATCGTTCCTGGAGATAAAGTTAAAGTTGAACTTTCTCCTTACGATCTGACAAAAGGTCGCATAACATTTCGTGAACGGTAGGCGTGCAGGCGTTACTGCGGTGCATCCTTCTGGACATTTTGACCTGACTGTTGCTCGAGCTTTGGTAAAGCTTCATCGGAATCTTCAGTTATAAGATTTTCTACCGATTGCTCAGTCAGATTTTTTTCAGTGTTTTGTGATGAAATTGGCTTCACTGTAGATTCTGCCCCCGTAGAGGTGCCCTCAATTTCCTCAGTTCCTGTGCGATCCACAGAATACTCACCCAACGAATCTTGTGCTTTGGAATGTTCTTTCGGTTCTACAGTGCCAACTACAGGATCAACTTTGGCAGGACTTTTGTTTGACTTCTTTTTTTTCGAATCCTTTTCTGCCTCTGAACCATCCGTACTGGTTTGAATATCAAAGAACTGTTTCAAATCTCCAAATGTTCGCAATGGTGCCTGACCAGTCTTCATCTCATCAGTCAGCGGTTTTGCTACTTTTCGATCAGGACGAGAGGTATAGGTACGAGGTCCGCGATCATGTTTCTTGCCCTTCCTTGGACCACCCGCTGGTTTTCGCTGTCCCCGAGCATCACGTGACTTCTTTTCCTCCCCGGACTTCTTATGCGTGCCGCTCTTCGGAAACTTCTTGTCAGCGTTCTGCGACCGCGTTTTGTTTGTTCCACGTGCAGGTTTTATTCCAGGCCTAATCATTGTCAAAGCGACACGACGACGATTCTTGTCAAGTTCAAGAACCCAGACCTTGACAGCTTGACCGACAACAACAGCTGCGTACGGATCCCGTATATATCCACTCGAGAGCTGGCTCACATGCACGAGCCCACTGTCATGTAGGCCAATATCGACGAAGGCACCAAAATCAACAACATTCAGCACCGATCCTCGTAGTTCCATACCGACCTCAAGATCTTCAAACTTGAGTACACCTTGCTTGAACAAGGGTTCAGGCAAATCCTCACGGGGATCTCGACCAGGTTGCAGAAACTGCTCAACAATATCTGCAAGCAATAGCTGGCCAACACTTAATTCAGCAGCGATAGATACCAGGTCTATTCTGCTAATTGCATCTGATATTTTCTGATGCTTCTCACGGTCAACGAGTTCGGCTGAAGATGCATCAATCTTCTCCAAAAGTTTCTCGGCGACCTCGTAGCTTTCTGGATGAATTCGGGTCGCATCCAGTGGATTTATACCTTCTGATATCTTCAGAAATCCAACTGCTTGCACATACGCCGCATCACCAAAACCTGGTACTTCACGGAATTGCTCTCGTGAAGTGAACGGCCCCTTTGATGCTCGCCAGTCAATGATTCCTTTGGCAACAGACTGGTTTAAGCCGGCAACATAACGCAAAAGTGCAGGACTCGCCGTATTGACATCGACTCCAACATAATTAACACACCCTTCAACAACCGCATCGAGGGATGCATGAAGATGACGGGCCTTGACGTCGTGCTGATAGAGGCCAACACCAATATTTGCAGGCTCAATTTTCACAAGTTCTGAGAGTGGATCGAGTAACCGACGACCGATTGATACTGCACCACGATAAGCTGCTTCGAAGCCAGGCAACTCCTCTCTTGCATACTGGCTTGTCGAATAAACACTAGCTCCTGCCTCATTAACGATCACATAGGCGACATTGTGCTCTTGCAAGTCACCCACCATGAGTTCTGAAAGCAGAGATTCTACTTCTCGACCTGCCGTCCCATTCCCCACAGCGATCACATTACAGCTGTGCTCGCGAACGAGCTCAACTATTCGAGCTGTTGCTGTAGTTTTCTGTTCAGCCTTACCCACAATATGAAGGATGTCACGAGCTAAAGGATTGCCACAGGAATCAAGCACAACTGCTTTGCAACCACTTTTGAATCCAGGGTCTATAGCAAGAACGACTTGGCCCTTTACTGGAGGTTGCAACAGTAGGTTTCTTAAGTTTCGAGCAAAAACTGTAATTGCGTGCTCTTCAGAGGCATCCGTCATCTCGCGACGTACTTCTCTTTCGAGACTAGGCAGAAGCAGCCGCGACAACGCATCCCTACAACAGCCTTTCAGAAAATCTGCATGAGGGTGACCCGTCGGAATAACGAGTCCTTCCACTATTGTTTGAATCTCTTCGACAGGGCCCTCGACGCGAACTCGGAGAATCTTTGCTCTTTCACCCCTATTCATTGCCAAGACACGGTGCGGAGGTACTTTTTGGAGGTGCTCGTCAAAATCAAAATAGTCTCTAAAGTGCTTCGCTGTTTTCGTCAGAGCCTTACCCGGAGTTTCGATCCGGAGGCTACGCAAGCGCCCTTTTTGAAATAGAAGTTTGCGTAAACGCTGGCGGACGTCTGCACGTGAGCTGAAAAGATCAGCAATGATATGTCCCACACCAAGGAGTGCGTCTGCTGCAGAAGCAACACCAGAGTCATCATCAACAAAATCTGCCGCTCGCTTCTCTAGGTCTAATGCCAGAGAATCTGCCGTGATTATTTCCTGAGCGAGTGGCTCTAATCTTTTTTGTTTCGCTTGCTCCGCAAGTGAAAGTCGTTTTGGCTTAAACGGGAGATAGAGATCTTCAAGAACCTTGTTATTCTCTGCCGCTTCGATTTCCTCACGCAATCTAGGTGCTAATTTCCCCTGCCCTTCAATAGTTCGCAGGATCGTCTGTTTTCGATCGGCTAGTTGACGTGCCTTACCAACTGCATTTGTAATACTCCGCAGTTGTAATTCATCGAGACCGTTTGTCTGATCTCGGCGATATCGCGTAATAAAGGGAATGGTATTTCCCTCATCAATTAGCTGCACAGCCGCAAGGACACCTGTCTCAGGCAATCCAAGCTGCTTCGCGATTTGTCTTAAGTCAATGACGGTCGTGGAACCCATCCGCTCCGCCGGTTTTCATACGATGAAGGAATTGGAGTCCTGCAGCACAATGGCATTCGATGTTGCTTGGCAAAGATTTTATTGCAACTTGAATTACACTCGGCAGGAACTCGTGTTCTCGATTCTCTGGAATATTATACCACTCAATCGTGTGGCAACATTCCACCAAGAGAAACGATGCTTTGGTGCGGAACACCCCACACAACTACGCGTGAATGTAGAGTGCAATGGCCATCGCTGTCAAACCACCAAGTCTTCCCAAGCCTCCTCTCCTCACTTTGGCCAAGCTTGATCTTGACACTCAGCCCGCTTGCAAAATATTCACCACTTGGAATACCCGTCGGTAAACCCGGGGCCTACGAGGTAAAAAGTGAAATTTAGAGGTGGTGATCCCGGACTCAATATGACGATTTACCGAGGTAAGGGACTCGAATCTTCTTCCGAAACGAGCCTACCTGCCTAGCGGAGAATACGAAGCGATGACAACCGGTTCCAGTTCTGATTCAAACGACAATTTATCCGAATCAACTAGCTTTCTTCCAAAAGTCCCTCTCCTTGCTATTGACCGACAGAATGGTCCGCTTCGAGAAAAATTCCGGCAGGTCATAGATGACGTCTGCGAATCTGGCCGCTTCGTCCTAGGGCCTGATGTCGCAGCATTAGAGAATGAATTATCAACTGTTCTCGACGTACCTCATGTCATCGGCTGTGCATCTGGAAGCGACTCTCTGCTACTCGCATTGATGGCTCTTCGCATTGAGCCGGGTGATGAGGTAATACTGCCTAGCTACACTTTTTTCGCAACAGCGAGTGCCGTCACTCGTCTCGGCGCAACACCTATATTTGCAGATATCGACTCGAACACATTTCTCATAGATCCTGATGATGTATCGCGCCGAATTACTTCTCGAACACGCGCTATCATCCCAGTCCATCTCTTTGGGCAGACGGTTGATATGGATGCTCTTCTACCGATCGCAAACGGGGCTGGCATTCCAATTATTGAAGACGCCGCTCAGTCAATACTCTCTACGTGGCACGGACGATGCAGTGGCGGACTCGGTGACATGGGATGCTTCAGTTTCTATCCTACCAAAAACCTTGGCGGCTTTGGTGATGGAGGTTTTCTCACAACCACACGTGATGACCTAGCAGACGATCTTCGAAAACTCCGCGTTCATGGCATGGAGCCTCGTTACTATCACGATGTTGTTGGCATCAATAGTCGACTAGATTCACTCCAAGCCGCGG
The DNA here is from genome assembly GCA_028066355.1 of Pirellulales bacterium. Classification (GTDB taxonomy): domain Bacteria; phylum Planctomycetota; class Planctomycetia; order Pirellulales; family UBA1268; genus UBA1268. The sequence goes on along the minus strand of JALCBP010000014.1, from coordinate 9,147 downwards.
TCCTTCGCATCAAACTCCCACACCTCGATCAATGGACAACAAAGCGTGCGCATAATGCCATTCGGTACACAGAAATGGTCAAGCACTGTGAATTGGAAGATGTCATTACAACACCAAAAATTGATACCCGTGGAAGACATGTTTGGAATCAATACGTTATCCGTGTGGTAAATGGCAAGCGAGATGCACTACGGGAGCATTTAATAGCAAGCGGGGTCGGAACAGAAATTTATTATCCGGTCCCACTTCATTTACAAAAATGCTTCGCTAACCTTGGCTGGAAAGTCGGTGATCTGCCTATTACCGAACAAGCTGCAAATGAAACACTCGCCCTTCCAATTTTTGCCGAACTTGAACCAACCGAGCAGGCGACTGTTGTTGGGCGGATAGCTGAATTTTTTGGCAGGCCACCAGTTTCAAATCAATTTGAACACATGGAGAAAGGCTCTGATACCTTGAGCCCGCCACGACAGATTCAACGAACTGGGCTCATCGGTCGCGCTGACGACGTTCGATGCTAACGAGAGAACCGAGACGAGCAAAAGATCAGAGAACAGCGTACTCGATATTACTAACTAGTCTAACCAGTCGCGATCAGCGAGCCGTTCTGGTGTATAGACCTCAGTCACATAGCTAATGTCTTTTGAAATCAAAGATTCTACCTCCAATTTAAAGCCATTTGAGAGCATCTTATGGATTTCTTTCTGCCATGCTTTCTTTGCTGCAAACCAAGGATATGCAGCAATCTGCTTCGCTCTTTTTACATCTGATTCACTCAGTGCGATTTGAACACTGGGAGCCAGTTTGCATTTCTCGTAATCGATCGACCGCAAACCAAGAAATCGTGCTGAAGGAATAGCCATTCGCTTTGATTCGTACGCAAGGTTAATCGAACCCTGCTTCAACACAGAGTAGATGTAATAACCCCAAGGATCATTATCAAGTAAGCAATAGACTGGCAGTTTCAGTTCATGATGAAGCCGATAGAGCATGCGACGCACACCGCGTGGTGGCTGGCCACCGCCATGTGTCAATAAGCAGTTGTGCTTCCTCCAGAACTTATCTTCGTTAAATCTCCGCCACACTGTATCTTTCTCGACATGAAGAATAAATTTCGCAGTGCATTTCTTGAAACGAATAACCTCTTCCTCAACAATTGAGGGAATACTGTAACCACCCGACCCCATTCGCGAACAGTCGATCTCATCCCCAGAATCGATTAGTTTAATCGGACCGACCATACCGCCACGATTACTTGCATAAACATGGAGTTGCTCCCGGAGACTCTCAAGCGTCACTTCAAGATCTTCAATGATTGGATCACATTCATCCTGGGTACCGAAGGTCTCTTCTCTCGTCCCCTCAATCGTATGCTTGAGTAGGTAATACAGACCTCGAATACTCGTTGTCTTCTGCTGGTCTATAAGTGATTTGCAACCTGTAGCTACAAGGAGCGTTTGCATATAACTCTTTGCTTGACTGAGATTGAACAGGTGTCTTCTATTCTTCTGGCCACCCATTTCAATTATTTTTCGTGACTTATTAAAACGAACATTCGAAAGGCTTCTCGTTGGAATATCCAGATGTGGATCACGCCGCCTTTCTGCAGCTTTCTCGACCTCATTCGCCAAGCCAACAATCAGTTTGCGGGTTTTCCGATCAATTGGAGGGAGAGTGGCGGTTGCACCAGCACTGCGTTTCATTACTTTCTTTGCCATAGCGACTGCTTTACAAATTATCCTGAGTGAAAAATTGAAGACCGATTATCTTACTAGAGAGACTTTACTTCCAACTATTAGGAATCGGGAGACTACACCGATAATGACTGTAAGTAAAAACCAGCAGCAGTATTGATTAAGTCTCAGTTTTTGATTTGAACGTGCGCCCAGCACGAGCTTTGGAAGCAAGATGAAAAGCCGACATCATGTCATACGAAGTAATCTCACAGAGTAGCTCAGTCACCTTCTCGTATACTTCTGGTTCCAGCAGAGGCTCTACCTCTTTCATAAGATCTACGACTCGCTTCTCTTGAGCCTCGAGTTCAGCAAGTTCTACCTTTCGGTCAGCGAGCACCCCATTAAAGGAATCTAGTTTACGAGCATACTCGGTTAATAAAGGAGAATCAGTTGCCGCATCGAACCACGGTCGGTAGATAGGATTCGCCATTGTTTACCCCATTGAATGAAAAGGGTGGATGACGGGATTCGAACCCGCGACCTTCGGTACCACAAACCGACGCTCTAACCAACTGAGCTACAACCACCATAGCCCCCACGATTCTACCAAACTTTTCGATGAAAACAGTGGGCTACAAAACCCTTTTCTCGAAAGAAAAATTCTGGCATTCCCCTGGATGCGTGGAATCGTTTCAATGAGCCCAGTCAAAGTTACGTTTCATCCACCGTTTTGACCTCCTTTAGCCCGAGCAGCCCCAGACTATGCATCACTCTTCCGTTGCTACAGTTCCCTGCGATGGACACCGCAGTTGTGTTGCTGACATTGCAATGCTGGCAAAAGACATACCACTATTTCCTGTTGATCGGTGGTGCAGTCTCACAAGCCTTCGTGAAGCAAGGGCAGCCTGCGACCAACGAATAGGCTGGGCAGCAATATTCCTAAAGGCCTACAGCAAAGTTGTTCAAGGAACACCTGAGCTGAGAAGCTGGTTCCTACCGGGGCTTTGGCCTCGCATTGCAACAACTAATCAGATTGTTGCGACCGTGGCAATCAATCGTAAAGAAAACGACATCGAACAACTTTGCTGGGCTCGTCTTCATCAACCAGAAACACTGTCACTTGTTGAGATACAACGCTTTATTGACGAGTGTTGTAACAAGCCAATCCAAGAACTTTTCAAACGTCAATGTGAACTCGAAATGCTGCCAGGTTTTCTCCGAAGAGCAGTTCTTCGTTGGAATCTTCGATCAACTTCTCATAAAAGATCTTCACGCATTGGTACTTTTAGTCTTTCGGCACTTGCGGGCTACGGAGCAAGCAATCACTTTCATCCAACACTTTGCACAACAAGTATTTCATACCGTCCAATTGAAGCAGACGGCAAGTGCCTTGTCACACTGATTGCTGACCATCGTGTTATTGATGGCGCCATAGTAGCAAGAAGCCTGGCTGCCCTCGAGAAGTTTCTTACCCAGGATCTTGTTCATGAACTTCGCTCCCTGAAAGATTCACGGGCAACTGATGCGATTCCTTCAAGCGCCGCCTGATTTCCGCCAACCTTTCACCAAGGTCTCGTTCCAAGCCTCGACTAGTTGGCTGATAGTAGTGTCTCTCCACTCCAAGATAGTCTTGTTTTGCAATCGCATCAGCAGCGTCATGGGCATATGTGTAGCCCTCACCGCGACCAAGTCTTTTTGCACCTGAGTAATGCTTGTCCTGCAAGCGCCTCGGAACAGGCAGAATCGATTTTTCACGAACCTCGTGACGAGCATCTGAAATAGCTCGTGCACACGCATTACTTTTTGGTGCGAGTGCAAGATATGAAACAGCTTGAGCCAGCGCAAACTGACATTCTGGCAAACCCACAAACTCAGTTGCCTGCATAGCAGCTACTGCAGTAAGTAGTGAACGGGGGTCGGCATTCCCAATGTCTTCACTGGCCAAAACGACGAGCCGTCGAGCTAAAAATCGTACATCTTCGCCACCTTCAAGCATGCGGGCCAACCAGTATATTCCTGCATCTACATCACTGCCTCGAATACTCTTTATAAGAGCGCTTGCACAATCGTAGTGTGTATCTCCTGAGTCGTAGACCATGGCCTTCCGCTGCACACTCTCACGGGCAAGTTCCTCCGTAAAGACTAACGGACGATCCGTGGACGAAAGTACTCCAACCTCCAGCCCACCAAGTGCTCGACGAGCATCGCCGTCAGCAGTTTCTACGAGGAAATCAAGTGCCCTCGGATCCAGATTAATTTCCTGCAAACCAAAACCGTTTTCTTTATCGGCAAGTGCATGTTGGATAATCCTTTTTATCTCCTGAGGCTCAAGTGCTTGAAGTTCAAAAATACGACTTCGACTCACCAGAGCAGGAGTCAGTGCAAAAAAAGGGTTTTGTGTTGTTGCTCCAATCAATGCAATAACACCATTTTCAACATCTGGAAGCAAAACATCTTGCTGAGATTTATTAAAACGATGAATCTCATCAATAAACAAGCAAGTTCGGCATGCATCGTCTTCTAATCGACGCCGTGCGCTCTCAATGACGTCCCTGAGCTCTTTCACTCCAGAGGCTGTTGCAGACAGTTCTACAAATCGCCGCTTTGTCTCGGTTGCAATAATTTCACCAAGAGTTGTTTTACCAACTCCGGGAGGACCGTAAAGAATGATTGAGCCGAGCCGGTCAGCCTCAATTAATCGCCTTAAAAGCTTTCCAGGACCAATGATCTGCAACTGCCCAACGTAATCGGCTATCCTGCGGGGCCTCATTCGAGCCGCTAGGGGAGCGACTCGATCAACGTTTTCCTTTCGCGTAGCACTAAATAAATCGGGCATAATCACTACCTTACCATCCAGCTAAGCAGATCATGGCAACAGCAACTATCTTCATAGATTCTAACAACCGAGAATATACTTGACGCTACTATACCTATGGAGGTTTGCATGGGATTTAAAACACTTCGTCAATGCGTCGAAACTCTTCGGGGAGAAGGAGAAGTCATTGAGATTGATCACCCGATTGACCCGCACCTGGAAATAGCTGAAATTCAACGACGACTTTTTAGGTCTGGAGGCCCAGCTCTCCTATTCACATCTGCTCTGGGTACTTCACATCCAATACTTACAAATCTATACGGAACAAAGAAACGTGTTGAAAGATTATTTTCTGACACTCTTGATCGCGTACGAAGGCTAGTCGAACTAAAGATTGACCCAAAATCTGCCTTGGAGAACCCTTTACGATATTGGCGAAGCCCTCTTGACGCTCTCAGCATGATTCCGCGAAAGGTTCGTAGTGGAGGCGTCCTCAATCGTGATGTTCCCCTCGCAAGCCTTCCGGGCGTAACCGGCTGGCCGGGTGATGGTGGTCCATTCATTACGCTGCCAGCGGTCTATTCAGAACATCCGGATGCGCCCTCAATAAAGACATCGAATCTTGGCATGTATCGAGTTCAGTTGCGTGGGAATCACTACGAGGAAAACGAAGTTGGCATGCATTATCAGATACATCGAGGAATTGGTGTGCATCATGCTGCAGCAATTGCACGAGCAGAGCCACTTAAAGTCGCCATCTTCGTTGGAGGAACGCCCGCCATGGCAGTCTCTGCAATGATGCCGCTACCAGAGGGTCTTTCTGAACTTACATTTGCCGGTGCTTTGGCAGGCCATCGCATACCAATGATTCACCGCAAGGGACGGCCTTCTATTTATGCAGATGCTGATTTCGTTATTGAGGGCAGGATCACTCCTGATCTCACAAAACCAGAGGGTCCATTTGGTGACCACCTCGGTTACTATGCTCGGCAACATAACTTTCCAGTCATTCAAGTTGAGCATGTTTGGCAACGAGAGGATGCCATCTGGCCCGTTACAGTGGTGGGGCGTCCACCTCAGGAAGATACGATGTTTGGCTGGCTTGTTCATGAAATCACCGGTCCTATTATTCCAACCGTACTTCCAGGAATATCCAGTATCCATGCTGTTGACGCAGCAGGTGTTCATCCACTTCTTCTGGCTGTTGGTAGCGAGCGTTATTTGCCGTGGAAGAATTCATCTCGACCGGCCGAGCTACTTACCCAGGCTTCATCTATACTCGGACAGGGGCAGCTTTCTTTGGCGAAGTACCTGTTTATAGTCAATCAGGCAGATGACCCTAACCTCGATGCTCAAAACGTACAACATTTTTTTAGCCATCTCTTGCAACGAGTGGACTGGCGAAGGGATTGTCATTTTCATACAGAGACAACCATTGATACTCTCGATTATTCTGGCAACGGCTTTAACAACGGATCAAAGTTAGTTGTAGCCGCCCGTGGTCAATCAGTCCGAGAACTACCAAACGAAGTCTCGGGGAACATTCAACTTCCGGCTGGTTTCTCGAAACCCTTTGCATGCATACCCGGCGTACTTGCTGTCACAGGCCCACCCATAGAACCACGACCTTCCCTTGTTGCACCAGACGACAATGCGATTTGGAATGTAACGAAGCAAGCTCACTGGACGCGAGACATTCACCATTTCACACATTCGATTGATCAACAAGATGACCTACTTAAATGGCCACTAATCATAATTACAGATAACAGTGAATTCACTGCAGCAACTCTGGAAAATCTGTTATGGATCACATTTACAAGATCCAATCCGGCAACTGATGTCCATGGTGTCCGAGAGACGATTTTTCAAAAACATTGGGGCTGTGCAGGGCCACTCGTCATAGATGCTCGACTCAAGCCGCATCACGCTCCACCCGTCCAAGAAGATTCTGCTGTGGAGAAAAGAATTGATCACCTCTGCAAGAGAGGTGGTCCGCTTGCAGGAATCATCGAGTAGATTTACTAAAGGGCCAAGAAAGCACGTGAGAGCGTTTATTTCACGGACATTTTCAGACCAGAATTAATTAGCCAACGGGTGGTATTTCACTGATACGAACTTTTGTCAACACTGACCGATGCCCGGTTCTTCGACGATAGTTTTTTCTACGACGAAACTTTTGAACATAGATCTTTTCACCCTGAGATAAACCAAGAACCTCTGCCTTCACAACAGCGCCCTCGATAATTGGAGCCCCGATACGGAGCTTTCCCTCTTTACCTACCGCAAGTACTTTGTTGAAAACAAGTTCGGCTCCAGCATCAATTGGACGGAAATCGACTTCTATTTCCTGACCCTCAGAGACACGATACTGCCGCCCGCCATCTGACACGATGCAATAGTGATGCCCACCACTGGTCATGGTGTCAGTCGCTGGAGCGTCGGATGTTGTTGTTTCGGCAGCCATTAGAAAACCTCAATTTTTGTAAACCTGTACCCGATCCGGGAACACGTTATTGTAATCCGTCAGTGAGAAAATCCAGCCTCATGCACAAAGTACGGGAGTTTGACGCTTTCTCCACAACTTTTTGCCGAAGCTTATGGAAACCGCACTGTTTGTCCACTCGTTTCCCATGCTTCAATTGCCAGATGTTCTGGGGACGCTGTGTCCTGACCCACAATGTGCAACTCAACACGGGAAACGTCTTCAAAATGTGAAATCTCTCGCCTCTTTCTGTTATTTATCCACGTTGCCACTTCATCATGCACCGTAATTGTCAAACGCGCAATATCCTCACGCGTTACTGACAGTTGCAGCATTCGCATAACCTCTATCGCCACACTTTCAGGAGTCTTCACCATCCCAGTACCCAAACATGTGGGGCAATCACGAAAAACACTCTTTCGAAGTGAAGGGCGAATTCGCTGCCGAGTCATTTCTATCAGCCCAAAGGGACTCGTTCGCAAGACTTTTGTACGAGCTCGATCTCGCTTCATTGCATCATGCAGTGCTCTCTCAACTCCTCGACGATATTTTTCTCGCCGCATATCGATAAAGTCATTAACAATGACTCCACCAAGATCCCGTAATCGCAACTGGCGAGCAATTTCTTTTGCTGCAATCAGATTCATCTGATAAGCATTTTCTTCTGCTGATTTTTCTGTACGAAAACTTCCTGAATTAACATCAATAGCAACCAGTGCTTCAGTTGTGTCAATTACAATCGACCCTCCTCCTTGAAGTGGGACTTTGTGCTGATGAATTCGTCGGATCTCTTCCTCAAGTCGATAGCGATGAAATAATGGTTCTTTACCTTCATAAAATTGCAACCGTTTGGCATATTTAGGCATAACCAACTCAAGAAACTCTTTTGCACGTTCATACGCGGCACGATCATCAATAAGAATTCTTCCCACATCTTCGGTGAACATGTCACGGATCGTCCGAATAATCATGTCACTTTCCTGATAGATATCGATTGGAGCGGAATATTTTCTCATCCGCTTGACAATGCTCTTCCAGAGCCGCAGTAAATACGCCATATCCCGGGCCATTTCTGACTTGGTCCGCTCGGTACCGGCTGTGCGCACAACAAAGCCAACTCCCTTGGGCGGCTTAAGTGCATTCATAATCCCTCGAAGCACTCGCCGTTCTTTTTCATTATCAATTTTTTTAGAAACTCCAACCCGGCCAAGCGGCGGCATAAGCACTAAATAACGACCAGGAATAGATATGTAGGTTGATAGGGTAGGTCCTTTCGTGCCAAAGCCCTCCTTAATAACCTGCACCAATAACTCGTCCCCCCGCTTCAAAACGTCTTGTATAGGTGGCTTGATACGAGGACGATCACCCATCCGCGGCTTCCTGCGCCGATCTGGAGGCCTCCCTCCGTTATTTAAACCTTCAGAGGACGCTTTTGATGGATCAGTCAGTTCAAAGGCTTTGTCAGGATCAAGGCCGCCCTGACGATAATACTGGGGCTCAATATCACTAATATGGAGAAACCCATTCCGTCCAACACCAAAATCAACAAAGGCCGCCTGAATGGATGGCTCTATATTGACGACTCGTCCCTTATAGATATTCCCAACAAGGTTTTCCTGACTTGTTCGTTCTACATAGAGTTCCTCTAGGACACCCTCCTCAATAATTGCGATGCGGCATTCTTCAGCCTGCGTCACATTAATCAGCATTTCCTGCTTCATAATCGCTCTTTCTTTCTGTTGGTCCGCCATCATTGGGGCGGCACATGTATTACGCGATGGTCTCCGCTAAAAGTCGTCGTTTTTGATCACGTAAAAAAGCCTTCACATCACGAGCACTATTCATTTCAAGAACTCGTTTCGCAACAGCCTGACAATCGGCGATTGATACGCTTCGAACCGCCTGTTTTATTTCTGGTATAGATGCAGCTGGCACACTCAGTTCACGAAGCCCAAGACCAAGCAACAATTGAGTGTACATAACACTTCCACTCATCTGGCCACAGACACTTGCTGTTACTCCGGCGTCATCCGCGACATCAAGAGATCTCTTCAGCAATCGAATAACTGCCGGATCACACGCGCTGTAGAGATCTGCTACATCCTTATTCCCACGGTCAACAGCCAGCGTGTACTGAATGAGATCATTTGTTCCAACAGAGACAAAGTCCA
>JALCBP010000075.1:0-12020 GCA_028066355.1 Pirellulales bacterium | reverse complement strand
TCGGTGAGGCCTGAAAAAGATCAAGCGCTTTGCCTGCGGGCATGCCCTCAGCGGCCGGGATGTCGAGAAGAACAACGTCGCCTAATTCTGCAGCCGCACACCAATGTGCGGTTGTGGCCCCAACATTGCCGGCACCAATAATTGAAATCTTGGCTCTTCTCATTTCCTTACCTCTCGTTTAAATCTCTGACCTCTTCTAGACCACAAAAACCTGGAATACCGCAGGCCGGCACAAAGAAAGCACCCTGGTTCGCCGATACTCTTTGGTGGAGAAATCAACTCAAGATGTGTCGCCAAAGCGCTTCCGGATGTGTAAGTGTTGCGAATCTCAAGAAATCAACAAGCGTTGATCAATTCGGCCGAGAAATCAAAGGTTCTACAACCAAACCCTCAGCTGGGAAGTCTTATGGCAGTTGAATTTCATCTGGGAGCGGATCCGTCAACCGAGAACGACGCCTACTCTGAAAAAACCCTTTCATAATCCAGCCAATCAGGGCGAGGGCAGTGATCGCTGGAAACCAGGTCATTCCACCTGGAAACGGCAATGGCTTTTTCGATGGCAACCAAGACAGACTTTTCCCTATAAGCAGTGGTGACTCCTGCGGCCGTCCCTGACCAGTTCCATTCAGCTGGTGTATTAGTCGACGCGTGACATATCGGTATCGCTTAAAAATAAAGCCAGCAACTTCAACTGGTTCATTCACTTGTTCACCAGTTGGTAACCCCTCAGGCAGTTCTGTGCAGCAGTAGACAATTGGGTATGTGTTTTGGAAATTTTCACCAATTTGAAGCAAAGGCGTCGTAACAAATACAAATATTTCCCAGTAGTGATCTCTGCCAAGTTTTTCCTGATCTTGGCCTGGATCCACTAAAACTTTTGTAATGCGACGAGCTGTTCCGTGAAGGACAATCTGATCGCCACGGTGCATTTGCAGCCAGTCACTGGACGGATTGAGCAATGACACAAGCGAGGCGTCATCAAGCAGCGATTCTTCAGCAATTGCTTGTTGATTTTCACTTGCCGAAAGACACGCATAGAACGCCTCTGCATCTGACGCAGTTAATGGCAGCCCATCATCAACAGATACGAACAGTCCGTAGTCCATACCAATTTTGCCAAGGGGCGTCTTGGGCCACCAATTTAGCCTTGGAGCAACTGCAAGAACAGGTGTGTCGCCCTGCTGGTCTGATCCAGAATCCGGGACATGGAGAAGGATCACTGACGCCCCACCTTTCTCATTGAGATTACTCTTTACAGGCAGACCGTCAGGAAGATTCGGCACGATCACCCAGGCCTTCCCTGCATTATCCAGTTGGAACTGTACTGCAAAAATCTCATTCCACTTCGCAATTACTGCCACATCGTCAGGCGCTGCCACCCTAATGATCTGGATGATCTTCCCACGCACACGAACAGGGCGGCATTGCTCCTGAAACTCGTTCGCATAACTCCGTTCAAATTGTATCGAACCGTCTGCCCATTTCTGCCGCCATTGGCTCGGAGCTCCTTGGAAACGGTCCAGCACCCGCGCGATCAATTGGTACTCCGTGCTAGACAGGGAGAATTTAATTCGCTCTCCAATGCCTCCAGTTTTCTCCTGCAGGTACGCAGGAGAAAGGCCCCACGTCGAAAAATATTCTGTCGGCGACTGAACAGCCGACGATCCCAGATCAGTGATAAGTACAAACAAGACGGCTGCTAGCATCACACTTCGTAGCCGTGCATTGCCCAAAAAAGTATCCTCATGTCGAGACACTTTGAACGTACTCATCATGCGACATCTTTGGAGAGCCCTCGGCATCATATGAAAATCCGGCAACCGTGACGCCAGTGTTGGCAACATCATTACCCGCTGCCCGTTGTTGCCGCCGCATTTCTCGCCAGACATAAAGACCGAATGAACCAGCAAGTGTGAACGGCATCGCGATCATCAGAAGAATGCTGTAAAAATATCCACGAGCGATATTTGCTCCCTCGCTGTCTGCTGCCTGCAGCCCATCCTTACACGTTGGGCATCCCAACGCTTCGCTACCTGCGAAAATGCAAACAAGAGCTAGTACTGTACAGACTAATGCGCCGCTTTTCATACCAATATTATATACGATACGACGCATTACGACAGGGAAAGCCCCTTCTCGTTCGAGCCGACTAAAACCTGGGCGGTTTTCTTTCTGAAATTTGGGTGTAGCCCGAGAGCATCTTTCCGCACAGCCATGAGCCTGCATTGCGTCGCCCGAGTAGATATAAAATGAGAAAATTGGCCGATGAACAATCGAGGTTGACTTGATCAATTCGCAGGCCTTGCCAGTCGGAGGCAGAAACGAGTCAAGAAAAACGTACTCTGATCAGCCATGCCAAAGCCGTTTTCCGAAGAAGAAAGCCACCCCGATGAGGACATGGATTTTTCCAAAGAACATCCGGCCAAAGACCGTAATGTTCGCGTACCTACGCCAACAAACAACAGCTACTCTTCTGGTTGATGCCAGTTTTGGCATGGTTTTCTTGGCGGGGAAACAGAATGTAGACCATGAAGTAAATAATGACACCAGTTACGGATACATATAGCCAGATTGGCAACGTAACTTTTCCAAGTTGTCGATGGCGGTTCCAGCTACCACGAAAGGCAAGAACAAACATAGACACTGCGAGCACTGGAACCGCAACTGCAAGAATAATATGAGAGGCTAAAATGCAAAGGTACACAACTCGAATCAGGCCTTGCCCGCCAAACGCAACATGGCCAACTAGATAGTGATAAGCCAAATATGAAATGAGAAAAATCGTTGATACCGCGAAAGCCGCGATCATCACCGCGCGATGAGCTTTCCAATTACCACGTGCAATGAGTATCCACCCTGCCACAAGTAACACGGCGGCAATGCCATTAAGAACCGCATTAAACGTCGCCAGCCACTCATACCCCATTGCTTTTATTCCTCGGTCTCGTCAGTCGCATCATCTTCGGCAAGGACATCACGTATCAGCTTTTTCAAGCGGTCCACTCTGTCTTCTTGCAGCAGGTGGTAACTCCCACGTAGCCGTCCCTCTCGGTCAAAGACAGCGCCTCGCTCAGAATGCACACCGATTTCTACCGGTAGCAAAAATGTCTTGGTACCCACACGTTTAATGACATCCATATCGCCTGTTAAGAATTTCCATCGCTGTGGATCTGCCTCGAAACGTTCCGCATAGTGCTCCAGCGCCGCAGGGGTGTCATTCTCGGGATCACAGGTCAGACTCACAGCCACAAAATTGGGATCATCAATTTCGCGAAGAATATCAGCAATTGCCTGGTTTTCACGAAAACATGGGCCTGGGCAATTCGCAAAAAAAACGCTGCCCATCCACACCTTGCCCTTTAGGCTTGCTGAATCAAATTGATTCCCTTCCTGATCTGTTAATTCAAACCGCTCTGCCGGTTGGCCTAGTGAAACTGCCGGCACATCAGAGACTTTTTCACTTTGCTTTACGCTGACTGACTTCGGCCGCGCCTGCAACTCTGTAAGTTCATTTGAATCATTACAACCAACAATGCTTGAGGCCAGTAATGTCAAAAAAGGAACTGCTAAGTTCTCTCTGAATAATCTATTCGTGTTCATGCTTGTCAACTTCACCGGATGAATCCGCATCTGCTGCTTTCTCTAACAATAGAACATCAGACCCACGGGCCATGTGGAGAGCGCGTTCCTGAGAAACCATACGGTTTCGTAGCCCAATGTCTGGCACCAACATAATCGTCAGGAAGATGGCCATCATAGCTGCAGGAATTGTGAGCACGTACTTCCAGTTGGCTTCCCAAAGAACATGCATAAAAAAGAGCACGACAAGTAATGCCTTCGTACACGAAACTGCCATCATGAAGGCCCAGCCGACCTGCGGCTCATCTCTCCATGGCCAATAAGATGAATAGGTCAAGAACGACATTGTTGTCAAGAAACAAAGGGCAACGAATACGGCCATGTATTGCATCGTACCGCCGTGGTGATCATGTGCATGCTCTTCTTCTATGGCATGATCAATCTCGTCTGGAGACTTACCTGGTGAAGTAATAGGACCGTGCGTAGCACTTGGATTCTTGTGGGCCTCTGAATTACTCATAGCTGCCTTCTTACAACGCGTTCTAAAATTTTTTCGAGGAATGTCGTCAAAACAAATACAAAAGTGGAAAAAGAAATATCCAAACGAGATCAACAAAATGCCAATACAGGCCAGCGTTTTCTATCATACCGGCGGTTTGAGGCCCTAGCTGATACAGAAGTAAAATACCAAACACAATGAGACCAACAATTACGTGGATTGCATGGAATCCGGTCAAGAAGAAATACGTACTTGCCCACATATTTCCTCCTGGTATGACCGCCGGCAATTGAAGCCAAGCGAATGTGTCATTCAGTCCACCACCATGGCCATGGCTGTCGGCCCCTTCTGCCGGAAGTGGCATAATCTGATCTGCAACGACGGCCAGATCGAATGCTTGCTGGTCAGGGTTGTTGACCATGTCTCGAACTTGCTTCAGACGGCGTCGCCCTATGATCTCCGCATCTGAAAGTTCACTTTCCGCCTGACCATCTAATTCTTTCATCTTTTCCAGAATAACAGGATCGCTTAGCCGTGCTCGCACGGCTGACCCATAATAAAGATCAGGACGTTCGTAAATTCGTCCACGGGGAGCCCATGGGTAAATGCCATGGTCGAATTTTGAAGAATACTCATACGCTTTTACGCCGAGGAAAAGAGAACCTAGTACAAGCGTGACAAGCATCCAAGTTTTCGCCAGCGAACGCTTGTTTGCTTTTGCTGCCTCAAGCGCAAGCACGACGGTAACACTTGAGCAAATAAGCACAAATGTATTGAAGGCACCAATCGGCTCACTGAGATGAACATGGTGAGGTTTTGGCCATACTGCAGCACCAAAACGTAGGACAACATAACTGCCAAGCAAGGCTGCAAAAAACATGATTTCCGTCGACAGAAACAGCCACATGATAAGTTTGCCCCGAGAAAGCGGCAAACCGGGTTGATACTGAAGAACTGGCCCATGGTGATCGTGACTATCATGGCCAATCGAAGCAGCTGTTGCATTCATAAAAAAGTGCCGAACGTTATATGTTGTGAGGTAAATCAGAAATTAAAGAAAACTAAACGATCATGAAAATGACAACATCTTCGGGCCGCTGAAGGCTACTGCAGAAGTCATTAGAACCAAAAGCACACCCAACGAAGTAAAAAGAAGAATACGAGCAGAGCGGTCATCCCTTCGGACAGCAAAGTTTACGGAAACAAGCACATAGACGGAAGATGCAAGGGCAGCAGTTAGAAACATTCGAATGCTGCCACTTGGTACCGCCATTACCAGACTAACCGGGATCATGGCGAGCGATGCTGCTAACGACTGCCCTGCTGCTCGCAAACCACTCGAGTCGGTAACTGTGAACATTTTGAGGCCTGCAAGGCCGTACTGATCACGATAAAGCCAGGCAATCGCCATGAAGTGGGGGAATTGCCACAGGTACAGCACAGTGCCTAGAGCTGCCACAGCGAGCGATGCAGAAATGTCACCAGCGAGCACCTGCTGAGGGCCACCTACAGCCAGCCAACCGATTGCAATCGGCAAGGCACCTGCCACAGCGCCAACTGCTGTATTCAGTGGCGTGATCTTTTTCAATGGTGTGTATACCGCGACGTACAAAACCCACGTCAGCACTGCCGCGCATGCCGCCTGCAGATTTCCAGCCAACCATACGCATCCGGAACCACCGAAAAAGCTCACTGCAGCAAGAAGCCACGCGAAACGATTTGATAATCGTCCAGCAGCAATCGGCCGTGAAGCCGTGCGGGCCATTACGCTGTCAGTTCGCCGTTCAAGAATTTGATTCGCAATACTCGAGCTCGCTGCTACGGCTGCTGTTCCGAATAAAACGCCAACAACAGATAACCAATTCAATTCACGAGAACCTGATGTGACCCACATCGCTGCAAACACAGTCACAAGCACCATTATTGCAATTCGTGGCCTCACAAGTTGACAGGCATCGGTAAAGATGGAGTGCTGAATTGCTTCACGCGGCAACGAAGATGCGTCAGTAATGACAGCTGTTGATGGCGAGGCAAGATGATGTTGAGCAACTAACTGCGTCATGCCAAAGCCCCTCTTCGAGGAACGAGTTTGACTCCTGCAGCCTGAGGTAGCCCACCACTGGTGATACAGTAGATCACACTTGCTCCAAGTATCATCATGCCAACAAGCACATGACCAGTTACGACAATTGAAGACACACTACTTCTTGCAACAACAACTGCCGTCATTTCAGGAACTCTGTTGGCGATCGAGTCTGGTAACAAACCTAGTGGCAACCCCCAGCTAACAATCCAAGCACCGAACCCAAGCAGGACTTGGCTGCAGACCAAAAAGAGTATGAACGACGACAAAAATCGGCGACCAACACTCCGAGTACTATGAAGGCCCAAGAGGCCGAAAGAATCACACACAGCAGCCAGACTTAAAACAGCGACAGTCGCAGCGCCTACAAGATGAAACAGGACGAGCCAACGGAATGTGCTTGGACCAACTGCTGGATCCAGATGACGCAACTGAGCACCAGCCACGAGTTGAACGTACGAGGCAAACACGAGCCCGCTAGCAATCCAACTACCGGGAGTCATCCCTGGCACAGGTGATTCACTTCCATCTCGAGTCCGCTGAAATCGTCGTGAAGTCAGTGTTGCAATAGCCACAGCAACAGAGAAAAAAAGTGGGCCTGTACATGCATGAACCTTGGCGACCGTTTTGTCGTCAAGCAGTACACGAAGCCCCCCAAGAACACCCTGTAGCACGACTAGAAAGACTGCTGCGAGAACCAGCCCACGCACCATCGATGACTGATTCGTCTTCCAGACTGCAACGGCCAAAATAATTGCCAAAATGCCAACAGATGCACCAAGAAGTCGATGGCCGTGCTCGAGAAAAAGATCCCATGGCCCGTAAAACCACTCAGAAAATGGAAAAAGAAACATGTTGTGCCCATACGTTCCCGGCCAGTCAGGAACAGCCATGGCTGCCTCGTATGTGGTAACAAGCGCACCAAATGTAAGGAGCACACCTGTCACAGCAACGAGGCTGCATGCAAGCCAGTGAGCCACATTTGGGCTCTTCGCTGCGATGGATGTCTGGCTTGTTGTTTCTGGCATAGTAATGACTGGATAGTGACCACTCTTAGTGAGCCGCGGCGGCGGCAGCGGCGGCAGCCGCATTCGGAGGATCCGTCTGCATAAGGTGATCATTTTCAACACCAGGCACCGAATACTCATACGGACCACGGTGAACAATAGGCTGAAAATCAAAGTTACCGTGACCAGGAGGACTCGGTGCTGTCCATTCCAGCGTATTTGAATTCCATGGATTTCGGCCAGCTACAGGACCATAAAACATGCTCCAAAAGAAATTGACCGCGAAGATAATCTGGGACGCGACCATGCCGATGGCACAGTATGTCATGAATGCATTCAATGGTTGCAAATGATGAAATGTTTCATAATGGTACGCATCTGCGAGCCTGCGGGGGAAGCCGACGGCACCCAGGATATGCATGGTGAAGAACGTACCGTTCAAAAAGATAAACGTCAGGAAGAAATGCACTTTTCCCCAAAACTCATTCATCGTCCTTCCGAACATTTTAGGGAACCAGAAGTAAATAGCAGCCCAAACGCCCATTGCCGTTCCAGCAAAGAGGACATAGTGGAAATGAGCAACGATGAAATATGTGTCATGAATAAAAATGTCAACCGGCGTCGCTGCCATAAAAATCCCAGATAGTCCCCCAATGATAAACATGGAAACAAACGAGAGAGCAAATAGCATTGATGTCGTAAACTGAATTCGGCCAGCCCAGATTGTCCCGAGCCAATTAAATGTTTTGACGGCACTCGGTAGCGCAATCATCATCGTCGAAACCATAAAAGTAGTCCCAAGGGCTGGGTTCATACCCGACATAAACATGTGGTGCCCCCAGACAAT
This sequence comes from Pirellulales bacterium, assembly GCA_028066355.1. Taxonomy (GTDB): domain Bacteria; phylum Planctomycetota; class Planctomycetia; order Pirellulales; family UBA1268; genus UBA1268. Next base: position 4,005 of record JALCBP010000075.1, on the reverse strand, counting down.
GAAGCCCAGCCCGGCAATCCCGGCAACTGAATAAACCATTGGGCGGTAACCGAACAAGGGCTTTCTAGCGAAGCAAGTGAGGATGTCTGAAACCATCCCCATAGCTGGCAGGATCATGATGTACACGGCGGGATGACTGTAAAACCAGAATAGATGCTGCCAGAGTAACGGTTGCCCTCCACCAGCGGTCGCAACAGCATTATTCACTATGTTGCCCTCAGGAGTGAAAAACCCGGTGCCGAGCGACCTATCAGCCAACTGCATAAACCCAGCAGCGGTAAGCACTGGAAGCGCGAAAGCCTGCAAAACAGCGGTGATAAACATGGCCCAGATTGTCATAGGCAAGCGGAACATTGTCATACCTGGGGCCCGCATAAGAATTATCGTTGTCATGTAATTGACGCTTCCAAGCATTGATGACACGCCAACAAAAGTTAGTCCAACAAGCCAGAGCGTTTGCCCCCATCCGGCACCAGGAGACGAATTCACATTCGTGGCGAGAGTCGGGTAACTCGTCCAGCCACTTGAAGCCGCACCACCTTCCACAAAAAAACTTGCCCCAAAGGCGATGAAAGCTGGCCACATGAACCAATAGCTCAGCATGTTGAGTGTTGGAAACGCCATGTCATCGGCGCCAATCATCAGCGGTATGAGGAAGTTACCAAACGCGCCCGCAAGGATAGGGATGATTACAAGAAAAATCATCACTGTTGCATGCATCGTGAAGAGCATTGTGTAAAACTCTGGCGCCATTTGCCCACCTTGTTGAGCAAAAAGCTTTCCAACAACAGGAACGTCTGACCATGGCCACGCAACCTGCCAACGCACCGCCAACGCTAGCAGACCACCAATCAGGAACCAGAGGAGCGTTGAGAACAGAAACTGAAGACCAATAACCTTGTGATCCTTCGAAAAAACATATGTCGAAAGAAACGTCGATAGTTTTTGCGAGGAAGACGGCTGTGGATGCACGTGAGTCTCTTGCTTCTCAGGTGCATCCTGAACGCTTGTCAGTTTGGTTTCTACAGTACTCACGGCTAACCTCGTTGGTGAAGCAGTTGTCTAAAAAGTTATTCTTTTGGCCAAAGCCTTCGGATTTTACCTGGTGTTAAGTTTCGGTGTTACTTGGCTGAGTAGCTTCTTGTTCCTGGTACTTGACTTCCAGCCATTGTTCAAATGACTCACGCGACTCAAAGGTCACCCTGCCCTTCATCTTATAATGCCCCCAGCCACAAAGCTCAGCACAGACGATATCAAACACACCTTCCTCTCTGGCTTTAAACCAGACGGGGATTTTCATGCCGGGAACTGCGTCCTGCTTAATCCGAACATTCGGCAGAAAGAAACTATGAAGGACATCCATGCTCTTTAGCTGAATCAAAATGTCTTCATCGATCGGAAGATGAAGATCATTCACAAGATGCAGGTCATCAGGAGTACCCAAAACTCCGTCACGCCCTGGGTACCGAAGCCGCCATTCGAACTGTCGCCCAATGACTTCAACAGTCGGCGCCATATTGGGCCTTCGCATTTTGACATCAGCCCACGTATTCATCTGGTAGATGGCTAGGAACAATAAAACAGCAGCCGGAATGACTGTCCACACCACCTCTAGCACATGACTACCATGTCGATATTTTACTTCAGCCTTGTCATTTTTCTCATCGTACTTCCAGATGAACCAAAAAAGGCACAGTTCTGTTGCAATAAAAACAACTCCGGTGAGCCCGAGGATAAAGTAAAACAAACCATCTACCGCAGCACCGTGCTCTGAAACATCTTTCGGAAGCCAGATGTCATACGCTGGCGCAACAGCAAACGTAATGACTCCCAAAATCGGAACCAATAGAAAGAGCAGACTCCAAAACAGTCCTGCTAAACGCTTCATCCTTCTGGTCTCCAAATAAAATATTTCAACTTACTCTGGTCTGTTTATCCAACTCACATACGATCTCGGGCTACCATTGGCCGGTCTACTCCGAGCGTTCCGTTAAAGTCATACGGAAGCGACTTGATGTAGTTAACAATGTGCCAAATATCCTCAGGAGGCACCGTGCCTTTTGCCGCTGGCATTGGCGCCCCGTTGATTCCGGCATGAATCCTGTAGTAGAGATCGATCGGCCGCATCCCGCCGCGGTAGACCCCCTGTCGCAGATTTCTGGGTCGGATCATCCGGGGACGCAACGCGTTCCCATCTAACACCGTTTCAAAACGGTCGAGCCACGCAAGTTCCATTCGATGCTCGTCTCGCTCTTCAGCAGACATCTCCCATGTCGACGCCTTATCAGCCTGTGCAATACCACCTTCTACTGTTTTGTGCGCCTGAACGACGACCTTGTTCCAGTCGTCATAATCATTGGCTTGGCCATCACCGAGGCCACTCACACCGTGACACTTCACACAATTTGCTTTATTTCCATAGAACAATTCTTTGCCCTTCGCAATTGACGCGACCATATCGATGTCCGAGGGCATCTCGGGGACTTCAATGACTGCATCATCGGCATCCGCCCATCGTTCGACAACCGGATCAATGATCTCCTCAAACAAGAATTCACGGGACTGCGGAAGCACTCCTTGATCTTCATCATCAAGCTCAAAATACGCCCGCATAAGTGACAACTCTACTTCACCTCTCATACTGAGATATTTCACATACTCAACAAGGGCATCGATTTTTGCATCACTTAAGAGGGCAAAAGATGGCATTGAACTACCAGCCAACCCGTTATGTAACACCATAACTAAATCATTATCGGTGGGCTTATCAGCTCGCTCAGTACTTTTAAATTTAAAAACGCCTGGACGATAGTCCCTTGGATAAGGATTCAAAAAAGCCGCCGTCGGCCCCATACCATCGCCCGTTACGCCGTGGCAATGAGAGCAATGCTCCCTGTACAACCCATTTTTCCTACCAACAATATCACTCCGAACAGGGCCAGCAGCGAGTTTTAGTTTCTCCATATCGAGATCACACTCAGGTGGAGCTCGAGGGTCATCTGGGGTTCCGAAAAGTGCGGCGAGAATCGTTGCAACCTGCTTTTCTTGTGACGCCGTGAGTTGTTGTTTTGACGATTCGACAAGATTCAGCCTAAACGACGCCGCCGGTGTTTTGCCGCAACCGGTTGTAAGTAAAGAAATCAAGACAAGACACATCCCGAAAAGCAAGTATGAACTTCTTGCTTTCAACGTATCTGTAAATGACAGGTGCCCTGAGATCACGTTGTTCACAACGATTGACTCCATTTTTTATTCAAACTTTCTCTTTTCTAATTTAATGATAGGCCCACGACATATGACTTGGAGCCAGCCCCCTTCCGACGAGGGAGTTGCCGCTTGCCCACATCAACCACTAATCGCATTAGCCGGTATTTCAAGCGTCCCGAGGTCACGAGTTTCGTTCTCCTTCAACGTTATTTTAAAACGTCCCTTTGAATTCCATTGCAATTCTGGCTGATCAAGATCCAACGCACCACCGCGGCCGGTTGCTCGTTCATGCCAGACTTGAAACTCAAGTGGCTCTCCAGCCGGAAGATCTGGTATTTCAAACGTTCCGTCACCCGAGGATACAGCCACATAGCCGTCTTCACGAAAGACGGCGTACGCCTTCATCCACGGATGGATGTTGCAAGTCACTGAAACCGGCAGTCCCGTTTCCCGCCCTGGCGTAAAAACGGTCGAATCACCAGATGGAATGAGTTGATTAAAGCTACTGCCTGAGATGTTTGTGTTATGACCAATCGGATCACTATTCTTCACATCGACTGGCTGTCCAACACGTGCTGCAAACACGGGCGTGAGAAACTCACAATTTTTTTGGTCGAAAACCAATTTTTCTGTAGCTGAATCAGTTTTTACTCGACTTGATTTTCTTAAAAAAACAACGACATTTGCAAGCCCTTTAGTCGACTCGTCTACGATCAGGCTCTGTTCAAAGAGTTGCATTCCATCCTTGGAGCAAACGGCGGTGTCTTTGTCCACCACCAATGCTTTCGGGGCTCCAGG
>JALCBP010000074.1:0-12207 GCA_028066355.1 Pirellulales bacterium | reverse complement strand
ATAGATGAACAGTCCTGTTACAACCGAGATCTTTTGCGAGAACAGATCTCCACACTTCGTAAAGAAGCCTCTCATCGGGAAAAAAATGAAAAAGTAATAGAAAAAAAATTCCAGGAGGACATGACTCAGTTAAAGGATGAAACAGCTTTAAAGATTCAAACGATTGAAGAACGCTGCACTGCCCAGATTGTTTCACTCAACGCCGACTTCGAGAAGGATAAAAAACGTCTCGAAGGGCAAGTCGAGACCCAACAAGCAACACTCGACAAGCAAAAGAAAGAACGTGAATCGCAAATCCTCCGTGAATGGGAGGAGGCTGAAAAAGAGAAAACTGATGACCTTGAATTTGAGACGCTTTCTGCAGGAGAGTCTCTCAAGCAACAGAAGGAAGATGCTGAACGAAAGACTTCTCTTTTAATTGAATCACTTGACCAGACCATTGACCAACTTGACAACGACCTGAAGAAGCTAAAGGAGAAATTTACAAAATGGCGAGTTCCATCAGCGTCTTCTGTAGTTGCCGCGGATTCAGAAGCTGATCCCGATGATCAAGCAGCTGCGAATTCTTCCGATGCCGCATTAGACAGCCCTTCTCTGCCGGAGGGAAAAGAACTGATTGAATATCTCAAAACGCTTATCAAAGAAATCCAAGAAGACACAAAGGCGATGCTGGCTCTACCAAGCGTCCGATGGGGATTTTCAGATGCCGTCACAGCGTCGATCGTCATTATGCCATTTCTACTTGCCTGCGCTGTCATCGCAGCCATCGCAATACCTCTCAAGGTGAGCGAATCAGAGCTTCCAACATTCCTCATTGCAGGAACAACGGGAATAGTGACTCTCGTCGCTGCGCTTGGCGGAGGCTTCTTATGGCAGTCTCGCCAAAAGAAAAAAGCGAGAAGAGAACTTGAAGATCGAGTGGTTCAATCTGCACAGAAAAGACACCTCCTGACACGTTGCCATGCAAACTGCCTAGATGTAATTGCAGAAAAATTGGAACGAGACAAACGCCGCCTCGACAAACGACACGAACGTGACATGGAGAAGAAGCAAGGTGGACATGCCGCCGGATCTGCCTCCGCCGGATCAAAAAAAGAAGTGGCAATGGCATCACTGCAAGAGAAATATGATGCTGGTTGCAAGGCAATTCAAGACAAAAGAGCTCGTGGCCTTGCGGTTCTTGATGAAACGTATCCACCAAAAATAAATGCTATTGAGGCAAAAGGGCGTGAAAAAATTGAGGCAATAAAAGCCGACAGTGAAAACAAACAAAACGCACTCACAGAAAAAAAAGAAAAACAGTGGCAAGAGATGGCGGCTCGATGGAAATCAACTCGAGAACAGACAGATCTTGTTTTCTCCAATGCAAATGCGACAGACTCTCAGGCCTTTCCTAACTGGCGGGCTTTATCAGATGGTTCCGTCCCGCTGCCTGAGGTCACGCCTCCTGGCATACGGTTCGGACATCTTGATTTATCGATGAAAGATATTGATGGGGGGTTGTCTCAGATTGCTTCACTCAACAGTTTTGGTCCAAGTGAATGGCAGCAGCCGGCTTTTATTCCCTGTCCTGATCAGACAGCCTTGTTAATCAAAACAACGCCGGAAGAAAAAGAGGCTGCATCAAGCCTTCTCCAGGCTGTAATGCTCCGAATAGCTTCCGGTCTTCCACCTGGACAAAGTCGTTTCACAATTATCGATCCACTTGGGCTTGGAAAGCAGTTTGCCGGATTCATGCATCTTGCCGACCACGATGAATTACTCGTGTCGAGTCGCATCTGGACAGAGCCTGGACAGATCGACAAGCAACTTGAATTGATCACGGAACAAATGGAAATGGTGATTCAAAAGTATTTGCGAAACGAATACCGGACAATCGGAGAATACAATGCTGAAGCAGAGGTTCCAGAGCCATACCGATTTGTTGCAATTGCTAATTTCCCAGCAAACTTCACCGAGACTGCTGCCCGCAGATTAGCCAGTATCGCAACTTCAGGAGCTCGTTGTGGTGTTTTTCCCATTCTTTCAGTGGATACAACACAAACATTGCCGTCTGGTTTTACGCTTAGTGATATTGAATCAAATACAACAACCCTCACATTACAAAATGGCACGTTTACCTGGGATGATACAGAATTTTCAAAGTGGCCCCTCCAGCCAGAGACATCGCCCGAGGACAAAGTTTTCACTCAGATCATCAATCGGGTCGGTCAGGCGGCTGTAGCAGCGAAGCGAGTAGAAGTACCGTTTGACCGAGTCGCTCCTCCTGAAGACAAATGGTGGACAGGTGACACGTCAAAAGAAATCAATGTACCCCTAGGCCCGGCGGGTGCAAAAAAAACCCAATCAATGCGTCTTGGAAAGGGGACAAGCCAACACGTGCTGATTGCTGGCAAGACGGGATCTGGCAAGTCGACAATGATGCACGCATTAATTACGAATCTTGCACTCAACTACAGCCCCAACGAGATTCAGTTCTATCTCATCGACTTTAAAAAAGGTGTCGAATTCAAACTGTACGACCACTACAAACTACCCCACGCCCGTGTCATCGCAATCGAAAGTGAACGTGAATTCGGACTATCAGTTCTCGAGCAGCTTGATCGCGAGTTGAAAAGACGAGGTGATCTTTTCCGAGATTTATCTGTCCAAGATCTGGCCGGTTACCGAGCAAGTGGGCATCCAGAGCCAATGCCACGCGTCATGCTCATTATCGATGAGTTTCAGGAATTATTTGTTGAAGATGACAAACTGGCGCAGGATTGCTCCCTAGTCCTGGACCGTCTTGTTCGACAGGGTCGAGCGTTCGGCATGCATGTACTTCTTGGGTCCCAAACACTGGGCGGTTCATACAGCCTTCCGCGAGCAACGATGGGTCAGATGGCTGTTCGCGTGGCACTTCAGTGCAACGAAGCAGACAGCAGTCTTATTTTAAGTGAGGATAACACTGCTGCGCGGCTCCTGACACGTCCTGGTGAAGCAATCTACAACGATGCAAACGGCATGGTTGAGGGCAATCACCCGTTTCAGGTGGTCTGGCTTGGTGAAGAGAGACGTGAAAAATATCTTGGAAAGCTCAGGTCACTTGCGGACTCAAGAAAAGACATTCCGGAATTACCTCGGCTTGTCTTTGATGGGAATGATGCTGCTGACCCAGATGCTAATATACTTCTACGAGAACTCATCGACGCTGCAACAATTGACGGCAAACCGCCAGTAGCACCGATGGCCTGGCTTGGTGATGCGATTGCAATCAAGGACCCAACAGTCGCAGCATTTCGTCGGCAGGGAGGTACGAATCTACTCATTGTTGGACAACGGGAGGATCTCGCTACCAGCATTTTATCGATGGCTACAGTAAGCCTTGCAGCAGGAAGCGACCCTTACCCGGGCGGTGCTGTCGGAAAGCCAAGTCGTTTTGTTCTTTTTGAGCCGGCTATTGCCGAAGAGCACCCCGAAACCATGCTCAGTAAGCTGACCGAGTTTCTGCCTCATGAAATCGAAGTCGTGAGCCGTCTTGGAGTTGCCGATGCCTTTGGCGATCTGGCTGCCGAAGTTCAACGGAGGCTTGACGAACAGATTCTGGACGCCGAATCAGTTTTTGTCATAATTCGTGACCTTGCTCGGTTCCGCGAAATTAGACGTAACGAAAACGACTTTGGCTTCTCAATGTCGGGTGAGCAGGAGGCAAGCCCCGCCCAACAGCTTGTCACCATCCTCAAGGATGGCCCAACCGTTGGCATCCACGCCGTGGTCTGGTGTGATTCACTCACTAACCTTCAACGTACATTTGAACGAGGCACCCTCAAAGAGTTTGAACTTCGAGTTCTTTTCCAGATGAGTGGCACTGACTCTAGTCAGCTTGTAGAAAATCCGGCTGCAGGGAGACTTGGCCAACAGCGTGCACTTTTTGTCCAAGAAGAAACAGGCACACTGGAAAAGTTTCGACCTTATCAATTCCCTTCGAATGAATGGTTGGCCGATCTTTCCGAACGTTTGCGGGCTCGACCCCAAGGAACTCCTACCGAACGACCTCGACCAAAACCAGCACCATCCGACAAACAACAAGGAAATGATGACGGCAGCTTTTCACTCAAGCACGGGTTCGGTGACGACGAATTCAATTTCGCCAAAATGCTTGACGACCCTCCTGAAAAAGATATTCAGGACGACGATTCAAACACCCCGGAATCCGATGGCACGTAACATCCGTCAAAACATAAGACTCTTCGGTTCGTCTGGGACATGGACTCCACACCTCAAACATCATTGAGCACTCGACCAGATAGCATCGCAATCCATTTCACTGGTGACACGGCCATTGAGTGCTCATTGCCTGGCGAACAGCGGAAGGGACTTCCGGAGCGTTTACGGATGCTCTCGGCTATGGCAGATACCATTCGAACATCATCAATTTCTGGAATTCTCGATGTTGTTGTCTCACCTAACCGTGTCACAGTCGTGTATGACCCTCTCCTCATTGATTGTCTCGCTACTCTGGAAGCAAGCATATATGCTGCGGCCTCACAGCCACACGCTCCATTGAGTGAAGCTAGCAGGCTTCATACCGTACCGGTTCAGTATGGGAAAGATGCTGGCCCTGATTTTGACGCAGTCTGCCGCTCTCATGCTATTGATACAAAAACACTCATCCAGTTGCATACAGAACCAGAATACCTGGTGACAGCAATCGGCTTTGTTCCCGGTTTCCCATACCTTGAAGGCCTTCCAGAGACACTCCAAACACCACGTCTTTCCACGCCGCGACGCCAGGTTCCTTCTGGCTCTGTTGGCATTGGAGGCAGCCAAACCGGTGTCTATCCCTGCGAAACTCCTGGCGGCTGGCATTTGATCGGACGCACAGACACAAATTTTTTTAACCCAATGAGTGCACCTCCTGCCCTCATGCAGCCTGGTGATCGTGTGCGTTTTCATGAAACCGACTCTGTGAGTAGGCCTGATTATTCAGCCACCTTTGTACCAAGTTGCGTGACACCACAACACATAACAATTCTTGAACCTGGCCTAATGACAACTGTTCAGGATCTTGGACGTAGCGGCTTTCGTTCGTCTGGTGTTCCCTATAGTGGTGCAGCAGATCGAGTATCTGCAATACTTGCAAATAGTATTCTCGGCAACTCAGACACCGCAGCGGTACTCGAGTACACCCTCTTTGGCCCCACCGTCCAATTTGAAGCAGATACCTTTATTGCACTTACAGGCGCGACAAATGAGTCCGTTGCTCCATTGCGGCCACTGCGTGTGCAACGTGGCGACACCCTACAGCTCGGGCACGCAGCCAAGGGATGCCGAGGCTATATGGCAGTTGCTGGTGGATTCTGTGTGCCATCCGTCCTCAATAGCTGTAGTACATATGTGCCCGCAAAGCTTGGAGGATATCATGGAAGACCGCTTGAATCTGGCGATCGACTCTCTATCGGAGCAAAGAGGATTCAATCATTTTCTCCGACTTGGAGTCTCAACCATGATGTAGTTCCCCTTCCTGCGAGCCCCTGCACTCTGAGGATTTTGCTAGAGTCACCTCAAGGAACTGCACATCGTGCCCTCACGAACAAACCGATGCACGTAAGTGCGCAAAGTGACCGAATGGGCATTCGTTTCAATGAACCGCTGCTATCATTGCCGGCGACTCCTCTTTCACGAGCCGTCCTTCCAGGAACAGTCCAGCTTCCGCCTGATGGGAAGCCGATTCTTCTTCTTTGTGACGCCCAGACGATTGGTGGCTATCCAGTACTGGGACACATAATTGCGGCAGACTTGCCACGTGCAGCACAACTTCGCCCGGGAGATACAGTCTGCTTCTCTGAGACCACTCTCGCAGAGGCACATCGCCTTCTCCGTCAACAACACAATGTGCTTGCAACCGTACAGCAAGGCATTGCTCACACACACAGTTTGACTGAGAAGGCGGTATGACCGACTACGTACATAGTATCGATCTGAACTGCGATCTTGGTGAAGGTGGCCAGCATGACAATGTGATTATGCCACTGATTAGTTCAGCCAATATTGCATGTGGCGGACACGCAGGTGACATGAAGTCAATTCAAGCAGCCGTGTCGCTGGCACGTAATCACGCTACTGCAATTGGCAGTCACCCAGGTCATTCAGACCCCGAAAACTTTGGCCGCCTGCCGCTCCCGATAAGTCCAGATGCAGCTGCCGAACTGGTTTTACGCCAAGTGTCGCAAATCGCTTCGGTAGCTGGCGATGACCTTCATCATGTCAAACTTCATGGGGCTCTGTACCATCAGGTCGGAATGAATGAGTCATTGGCTGCAGCCGTAAGTCGTGCTATCGCAGTTGAGTGGCCTCATCTTCTCCTGTACGCAGCCGCAGGAAGCGTTCTGGCATCTATCGCCAAGAATGAAGGGGTCTGCGTTATTCCAGAGGCTTTTACTGATCGTCGATATAACGAATCTGGTGAACTTATCTCACGAACTGAAGCCAATGCCATTATTGACGACCCAAATGAGGCAACAAATCAGGCCTATGAAATCGTGCGATGCAACGTCATCACGACTCCATCAGGAAAAAAAATACGAATTTCTGCCGAAACTCTTTGCATCCATGGGGATAGCCTCATTCCTTTGGAAATACTTCAGGCGATTCGATCACTGTTTACTCGTGAGGGAATTCGTATTGCCCGACCGCCTAATTACTCAAGAAGCTCTCGCCCTAAAAAGCAATACTGAGAACGCTCAATAGGAACGTTCATGGGCTGAATCCTTTGTGTATGGTACTCTGAGTGAGGTCTTCGTAAGGGAAATTTTTATGGCAATTCGTATCTTCTTGTTCGGACTTATTCTACTTGGCTGTACTCAGAGAAGCCTATTGGCAGGCACGCTAGGAACACCAAACATCATCTTTGTCCTTTTTGATGATATCGGGTATGGCCAACCCACGAGTTATCGAACTGAGAGTCCCTTCCGAACACCAAACATCAACCGCTTGGCTCAGGAAGGCATGCTTTTTACGGATGCCCATGCCGCAGCAGCAAATTGCACCCCTACCCGATATGGCGTTCTCACTGGAAGATACCCCTGCCGCATTGGTCAATTTGGTGTTTTGAAAACATATTCGCCACCAATTATTCCAGCTGATCGACCGACGGTGGCGTCATTTCTTCAGCAGCAGGGGTATCACACCGCATGTATTGGAAAATGGCATCTCGGCATGAACTGGATTGACGGGAAGCCAGGCACAGAAAAGAAACTCCCGATTGGTGCAAAACTCACCGATGGACCAAACTCACGCGGCTTTGATTACTTCTACGGCTTCACACATGCTCGAAACATTGGGTCAATTATTGAACAGGATACCGTGGTGGCCAATGTTAATGCTGTCGAAAACCAACCTCTCATGATCAAACAGGCTGTGAAATACATCACTAACCGTGGAGAAAAAGAAAAACCATTCTTTCTTTATTTCCCAATGTGTCCACCGCATAGCCCTATCGTACCCACCGATGACATGAAAGGAAAAGGAGGAGTGTCTGGCAAAGAGTCTCGTTATGGAGATTGGGTCTACCAAGGAGATCACATGCTTGGCCAGATACTTGACGCGCTCGAACAAACTGGGCAAACAAAGAATACGCTCATTATTGCAACAGGAGACAATGGTGCTGCGAAACGCCCGTACCCTCCATTGCGAGACGCGAAGAGCAGCATTTACGAGGGTGGACATCGTGAGCCTTTCATCGCGCGATGGCCTGGAAGAATAGCTCCAGGATCAACAACTAGCCAAACCATCTGCCTCACCGATCTATTCGCTACCTGCGCAGAGATCCTTGACGAACCGTTACCGGGTCACGCCGCCGAAGATAGTGTCAGTTTTCTATCTTTGCTCTCTGGTACGACTGATAGCCCGACTCGCGAGGCAACCATTCACCAGGCACCCGGGGGACTAGCGATTCGCAGTGACAAATGGAAGTTAATTTTTCACCGAAGTGGCCAACGTGAATTGTTTAATCTCAGTTCAGACATCGGAGAGACCACAAACCAGATCGCCTCTCATGCCGACATCAGTAAATCACTTGAAGAATTGATGCATCACTATATTGAAACAGGCCGTAGCACTCCTGGAAAACCACAGCGAGTTGAATTTGACCTTTCTTCCATTCTTGGAGAAAAGAAAGGCAAGAGAAGCAAAGCACAGTTATAACAGAGGGCTTGCGTTCCTCAGCACGCCCAAAAAACTACTGAACACATCAAACTGTTGAGCACATCTAATAGATCAGGCAAAGCAATGAAGAACTCGTTTGTTCAAAAAGTATTGAATATATTTTTCTTACTGATACTCCCACTTTCGCTCCCTTGCGAAAAAGAAATCGCGGCAGCATCAGAGTCCCGCCCAAATATTCTTTTTATCATCACAGACGATCAGGAGCGACGGGAATTTAACTTCCTTGATGAAGGAAAGACAGAACACGGCCAGCCTCGTAACCTGAGTCCTCATATTGATCGTCTTGCTCAGGAAGGTGTGGTCTTCCCAAATCAATACGTGACAAGCCCCGTCTGCACGCCATCACGATATTCTGTTCTCACAGGAAACTACGCAAGCCGGTCTACAAGTTTTCGACGAACTGTCGATCGAGGTGAGCAGGTGAATATCACATGGAATTGTCATATCGATTCAACAACCCCCAATCTTGCGAGAACTCTTCAACAGTCAGGTTACTACACGGGCGCTGTTGGAAAAAATCATGTCATTGAAGCCAAAGGTGTATCGAGGAATGATGGCCCAGCAGAAGACGCCGACCCAACTGATCCAAAAGTGGCTCAATATTATGCAGAGAAACAGCAGAATCTTGTGAATGCTTTCAAACAGTGTGGCTTTGATTTTGCGGCAAACCTTTATCAAGGAAATCTCCCTGGACATACCTGCAAAGCACTTGAATTCCATAACATGGACTGGATTACAAGCGGGGCGATTGAATTCCTTGAAACATGGTCGACTAAAAACAGGCCCTTCTTTCTCTATATGGCAACAACACTTAATCACGGACCGGGCCCTCGCTACAAGAAATACACCGGCAACCCACTTGCTACACCTGCGGGTTTACTCGATACACCACCATCTGCTCAGCCTGACAGAAAAACCATTCCAGAACGGGTTGCCGACGCTGGACTGTCTGGTGAGCCTACTGCTTGCGATGTTCTCTGGCTCGATGATGGCATTGGTGCAGTCCTTCAAAAACTACAAACAATGGGTGCACTCGATAATACGATTGTTTTTCTTTTTGATGACCACGGCGTTGAAAGTGGAAAAGGCTCTCTCTACGAGGGAGGCATTCGATCCGTAAGCCTGGTCTGGTCCCCAACTCGGTTCAAAGGCGGTCGATATTCCCGAGTCAACATTTCGAATATTGATTTTGCACCAACAATCATGGACCTGTGCAATATCCCAGAATCACAACGACATCAGGTCGATGGCAAAAGTTTTGCCAGCGTTTTGAATGGAAATGATAAAGAAATCCATGATCATCTTTTCTTCGAAATCGGTGCAACACGTGCTGTCCTAAAAGACGGCTGGAAATACCTGGCTTTTCGACTGCCAAGCACTGTTTCCCCAAATCCTGAAAAGCCATACACGCATCTTGCGGACCGCCCTGGTGGACGGGGATCAGAAGGACCTGCGAAAGATTTCTATCCAAACTACTACGACGCAGATCAACTCTATGACATCAGGAGCGATCCGCTGGAACGTAACAATCGTATAGCAGACCCCTCGCAGAAGTCACGTGTTGCACTCATGAAAAAGCTACTCAAGAAAAACCTTGCTCATGTCCCTGGACCGTTTGCTGAGTTCACCAGCAACGAGGCATCCGAGTAAGGCAAAGTAAATGAATCAAGCAAGGACAGTTATCTCCTCGAATTAATTAATCCCCTAACCTCCTTTTCAATTCTTTCCAATCAAGAATACTATGAAATCTACTCTACTGCTCGCTTGTACGCTTTTGCTCATCATTTTCACAACAGCAGAAAGCAACGCACAACAACACTTTGAACCTAACTGGAAGTCTCTTGCCAAGAACCCACTTCCGGAATGGGTCAAGGACGCAAAGTTCGGTGTGTACACGCATTGGGGCATTTACTCTGTACCGGCTCACGGTGGTCCCGATTACGTGCGCAACCTGTACGAAGGGTCGCGGACTGATGCAAAAGGCGTTTACTCCTATCACACCAAAAAATACGGGCCACTCGAAAAATTTGGATACAAGGACTTTATCCCACTTTTTACGGCACCAAAGTTTGATGCAAATGATTGGGTTCATGTCATGCACGACGCTGGTGCAAAGTTTGGAGGCATATGCCTGGTCCATCATGACTCCTTCCTCCTCTGGGACAGTAAAGTAAACCGGTGGAATGCGGGAACTATGGGGCCCTGCCGTGACATCTATGGAGAAATTGCCAAGGCAGTACGTCAGTACGATGACATGAAACTTCTCGCAACCTTTCACCACGGACGAAGCTTTGGGTATGCCACAGGAGGCATGAGGAGCGACGACATCACAGACACCATGCGGGAGACATGGGATGTTTTCGATCCGAAATTTCACGACTTCTACTGGAATCAGTGGACCGGAACAGCTACGGAATTTTCTGATCAGTGGAAGGCAAAAATATCAGAGGTCATCGACACGTATCATCCGGATATGATCTGGTTCGATGGACTCCGCACCGCTATGCGAGGAGGTCATCCACCCGAGGCATATGTACTCGATGTTCTCGCTCAATATTTCAACGATGCCTCACGTAATCAACAACTCGTGACAATATGTAATAAACATGGCGGTGAATTTAATTTCCCGGAAGATGTTGGGCTTAGGTGCTACGAAAACGGACGTGACATGCCGACCGATGTCGGCCCATGGTTTCTTATTGACCGTGCCATTGCCTACCCCTGGAGTTACGTCAACGACAAACGATACAGAGACGGAGCTGATTACCACGTTCGCAGCATTGTTGATGTCGTAAGTCGTGGTGGCATCTTCCTGTTGTCACTCACACCAAAAGGTGACGGCTCTATTCCGCCTGAAGAGCGAGAAATCATGAAGAACATTGGAAGTTGGATGAAACTAAACGGAGAGGCCATCTACGGCAGTCGACCTTGGAGAATTCACGCTGAAGGCCCAACTATTACTCGCGGTTTAAAGCGAAACAACAAAGGCGAAGAGAGAGAACAGTGGGATTGGCGTAAAGAATTCACACCGCAGGACATTCGTTTTACGCAAAAGGACAACAATCTCTATGCCATCGCGCTCGCCTGGCCGGACAATGGAAAACTCCAGATTCAATCACTCGCGGAAGGTTGCAAGGAAACCATACACTCAGTCAGCCTTATCGGTAGTAACAAACAACTTAAATGGGAGCAAAGCAAAAAGTATCTTGAGGTTACCGTACCTGAGAAACCGCAAGGCGAGTATGCCTTTGCATTCAAAATTAAGACACAGTAAGCAAACCCCGCCAACTATTCAGAAGACCCAAGCTACAATTCCTGTCCGTGGACATTTCTGAGGCCATCAAAAATAGTCACCTTTGAGATCATGTTATGAAATTATTCAAAAGAATGAGAATTGGTTTACTTGTCATGCTGAGCTGGCATATAAACATAGAGTTCTCGCTATCAGCAAGCACTTCAGAAGAAGACAAACGGGCAAACATTCTCTTCATTGTTGTTGATGATCAATCACCATTTGATCTTCAGGTTTACAACCCGTTATCTATTCTTGACACGCCAGTCATCAGCCAACTGGCAGCAGATGGCATGGTGCTCGATGCTGCATACCACATGGGTGCCTGGACTGGGGGTGTATGCACACCGTCACGTCACATGATCATGTCTGGCCGCACACTTTGGCACATCCCAGACAAACCGGGGCGGATGAACAACCCCCATATCACAAACCCTCAACTCGTACCGCCGGACCTCGCTGTACACACGCTGCCCGCCGTCTTCAACGAGGCCGGGTACGACACCATGCGGACCTGCAAAAACGGGAACAGCTACGAAGAGGCAAACAAGCTTTTTGCAGTACGTCATGATGGCACCCGACGTGGAGCAAGTGATGAGAAAGGCAGCCCGTGGCACACCAAACAGGTTTTGGAATATCTTCAGAGTCGTGAAGACTCAAACCCATTCCTCATTTACTTTGGATTTTCTCATCCACACGACACGCGAGAT
>JALCBP010000073.1:0-12587 GCA_028066355.1 Pirellulales bacterium | reverse complement strand
CGAGTGTCCTGTTTGAAGAACAAACGGACGGCTACACGCTCTATAGAATTCCTGGAATTGTAGTCACTCCTAAGAACACTATCTTGGCGTACTGTGAAGCTAGAAAATTTCGAAACGCCGACCGTGGTGAAATTGAAATTCTCATGCGACGAAGCACCGATGGTGGTGAGACATTTTCTCCACCCTTTCAGGTTGCTCACCTTGGCCCCCGACTACCACGAAATCCTGTCATTCCACCAGGAAAAGATGGCAAAGATATGGGAGGTCCGGATGAGCAGACAGTAAATAATCCCGTAGCAATCGCCACCCGTTCAGGCCGTATTCATCTCCTGTACTGTGTTGAATACATGCGTTGCTTCATTATTCATAGCGATAATGACGGACAGACCTGGTCGCCACCGAGGGAAATTACAAAAACTCTCGATACGTGTCGCACCGTCATCGATTGGCAGGCTATTGCAACCGGACCAGGGCACGGCATTGAACTTGCCAACAAAAGACTCGTCGTTCCGATCTGGTTAGCTGACTATCGGCCTACAAGCACAACAAAGGGCGTTGCAACAACGCTCTTTAGTGATGACGGGGGCACAACATGGTTTACTGAAGAAATTTCAATGGTCGGTGGCAATGAAGCAAACGTTGTCGAGTTGTCTGACGGCAGCGTCATGTTGACTGCAAGAAATGGTGATCCACGACAGCGCAGACTTGCATCTTTCAGCAAGGATGGCGGAACAGGCTGGTCTCCTCCTGACATCATCAAGGAAATCAAGGAGCCCGGTTGCATGGCAGGCGTGACTCGCTTGGAATCACTCGCTGGAGAGGCTGCTGCAATTCTGTTCTCAAACGTGCAGGTGACAAAACGAAAACACTCAGCAAGAAAAAATCTTACTATTCATATCAGTAATGATGACGGCATGTCATGGCCTACAAGTAGAACAATCGAGCCGGGCCCGAGTGCATATAGTGATCTCGCTATTCTCGATAATAGCACGATCCTATGTTTCTATGAATCTGGTGTTGCACAGCCAAGGATTAAAAGAAATCGAGATTGGGCCTATGCAAACCTTACACTTGCTCGTTTCAACCTTGCTTGGGTAAAGGAACAAAGATGATCAACAGAGGAATTTATTTTTTCACGGCACTAGTAACAACACTCGCAATTACTTTGACTGCAGATGGTAGTCAGCCGAATGTACTTTTGATTGTTTCAGAGGATAACGGCCCAGAGATCGGTTGCTATGGTGATCCTTACGCTCGGACCCCAAATATCGATCGTCTTGCAGAAGAAGGCATTCTTTTTCGCAATGCTTATGTTCCGCAGGCTGGCTGCAGTCAATCGCGGGCAAGTTTTTTCACTGGTTTATATCCGCACCAGCATGGCCAGATCGGACTTGCAACATGGGGTTTTCGGCTTTATCACGACACGACTCCAAACCTGCCTCGCATCTTGAAAAATAATGGCTATCGAACAGGGTTAATTGGCAAGCTACACATTAATCCCGCGCCTGCTTTCCCGTTTGATCTCCATGAAATTTCAACAGCAAACTTCCAACGCAATGGACTTGCCGACTACGCAAGACATGCCAAGGAATTTATTCATGCTAGCGAGAAACCTTTTTTCTTAAGCGTGAACTATCCTGATGCACACGACCCGTGGATTCGACAGGTGGACGGGTTACCCCAAAACCCTCAGAACAGGGATGACGTTACACCCATGGCATTTATGGGTGTCGATTCACCAGCATTTCGTGATCTGGTAGCAGACTATTACAACTGCATAAGTCGCCTCGACTCGATGATTGGTGACCTCTTACAAATCCTGGAAGAATCCGGGAAGGGTGAAAACACAATCGTAATCTATATCGGTGATCATGGCGCTGACATGCTGCGAAGTAAACGCACATGCTATGAAGGCGGACTGCGAATCCCAATGATCATGCGCTGGTGTGGTCAGGTAACACCACATATCTGTAACAAACTTGTCTCGACACTAGACATCATGCCAACAGTTCTCGATGCAACGGGTGTTGAACAGGTCGCTGGCTTACCGGGAAAAACTCTTCGACCCCTGTTTCATGGTCAACCTGTAAGTTGGCGGGAGCATTTCTTTGCTGAGTATCATACCCATGCAGCAGCACCAAACTTTTTCCCACAACGCTGTGTCCGAAATGGGCAATACAAACTCATCGAGAGCCTTCTTCCGGACACAATCCACCCAGACTATGAAAAAACTATTGCGAAACTTCAAAAAGATTATGACGACCAGGATTATGCAGGCAGTTTCGACATTCCAGCGATGATAGCTAGTGCGCTCCCCGAAGTTCGAAAAGCATATGCTCTCATGCGACAGCCACCGAGATTTCAGCTGTATGATCTTCAAGATGATCCCTATGAATTCAAAAATCTTGCTGATCTTCCAGAGTACTCGAATATTCTTGAGGACCTTAAACAGCGGCTTACTGACTGGCGCTTGAAAACAAATGACCCACTGCTTGACCCAGAAAAACTTGAATGCCTAAAGCAAGAGGTGCAGCTAGTGAAAAAAAAATCTGATGGAAAAAAACACACGTGGCGTTACCCAGAATATCTCATGGAGTAGCACTGAGCATGTTGTCCGTTCTGCGTTTCATTGGAATTCTTCTCGCTCTGACTCGTGTTGTCACTGTTCAACCAGCGCTGGCAACAGACGTATTGTCAGACCCAGTCACCACCCATCACCTTCAATGGTCAGCCAACAAACATCACGACTTTCGCTACCGTTTCCTGAAAAAAATTAAGGTGAAAACGCTTAAGTATGCCACTCCTGCAACTGGCATGTTTAATCATCACCCATATCTGGCAAAAATTGAAAATAACCTCTATGCGTGCTGGGACACTCAGGTCCGTGATGAAAACACTTCTGGCCAGCATGGCGTCTTCTGTTTTTCAAGGAATCAAGGAAGAACATGGACCGCACCGCGCACCCTCTTTCCTCCCCTGGCACCCAACATCCCAGCCTCCGAAACCATCGAACCAGGTGCATTTCAAACATCACAAGGATTTTGTGAAATTGATAATGAATTATTCGCAATTTCAATTGTTGATATAGATTCGAAAGAGAAGTTTTTTCGTTTCAATGAAGTGTCACGAACACGCGTAGGCTTACTCGCCCGCAAAGTTTTTGTTGATGGAAGTCTTGGTGACATCTTCTGGGTTTCCGGCGGTCTCCACACACGTACTCATGACCTGCCAACCTTTGCAAAAGGGCCAAAAAAACTCATCGAAAAAATAGATACTCACTTGAGCCAGCCTGCAAATCTTCTGCAACTGATTTTTGGACCGAAAATCCATCCCGATTCAGATGATAACCACCGGATGACAGAACCTAGCCCACCCTGGCAACTTGATGATGGCACGTGGGTGAGGCTTTTCCGAGATGCCGGAAGTGCGATTGCAACGTCCCGTGCCGATATTGAAGCAACGAAAAGTAGACGAAATTACGTCACCTTTTCCACTGATAATGGAACACACTGGAGCGTGCCGATCCGTACAGATTTTCCAGATGCGTGCGCGCGGTCCAACTCGGGACGACTACCTAACGGAATTTTCTATGTCATCAATAATGTTCTTCCCATGTCCTCAAAAGACGGTGGGCGATCGATGCTCGCAATCTCCCTGTCTGATGACGGGCTCAATTTCGATCGCTGTGCAGTCATTCGTTTTATTTCACCACGTCTTAGACAAAAAGGAAAAGCGAAGGGGCATGGTTACGCATACCCGCATTCAGTTGTGATGGGGGAAGACCTTTGGCTTATCTACTCGATAAATAAAGAAGATATCGAGGTCTGCCAGCTATCTATTGAAGAGATCGAATCCCTTTGAGCCACTATCCACCTACATCTCCAACGCACATGAACAGGCAAAACTCTTTCCTTCGAATCGATAAGAGTCTCGTACAGATAAAAAAAGAGCTCTCGTTCACAAAGCTCATGGAGTTCATTCTTTGGACGATTCTCGTACACGTTACCACCACGACCTTACTAACTGAACACGTGCTGGCAGCACGACCGAATGTTTTAATGATCGTGCTTGATGATATGAATGATTGGGCTGGCTGCCTACACACCCGACAAGATGTCCAGACACCGAATATCGACCGTCTGGCAGAAAAGGGGATGTTGTTTACAAACGCTCACTGCGCTGCACCAGTATGCAATGCATCACGTGTGGCTACACTCACTGGCCGACAACCGGGAAGTACTGGCATCTATGACAATGGTGTTCGGTGGCATGAAGCAATGCCAGGGATTCCTTCTATCCCAAAACACTTTAAACAGAATGGCTATCATGTTGCCGGCGGTGGAAAGATTTATCATCACATGCCTGGATTTAATAGATTGTCCGACTGGGATGAGTACTTTGCGCAAGCTTTTGATGGTCATTATCAGACTCAACTGCATAGCGGACTGGACGTAAGTGATTTTCATTTCCCACCCGGCTTTCCACTCAACAATCTTCCGAGTGTGAAGGCCTTGAAAAAACCACCAAAAAATCCTCGTGAATTTGATTGGGGACCACTCGATAAAGCAGACCTCGAAACGGGTGATGGCAAAATGGTGAAATGGGCCATCAACTTTCTTGAAAACCCGCCCGGTGAACCATTTTTTCTCGCTGCTGGAATTTATCGACCGCATCTCCCGTTTTACGCACCTAAGGAATATTTCGAACGGTATGTCGAAGAAGACCTGCAGAAACCACCTATCAAGCCGGACGACCTCAACGATCTTCCCCCAACTGGACTGAAGTTTGCAGCCCAACGACGGGAAGACTATGAACTCATTCTACGAGAAGGAAAATATAAAGAACTCTTGCAAGCCTATCTCGCCAGTATTTCATTTACCGATGCAATGGTTGGTCGACTCATCGATGCTGTTGAGCAAGGTCACCATGCGGATAACACAGTCATTGTTTTATGGTCAGATCATGGATGGCATTTCGGTGAAAAAAGACATCTACACAAATTTACACTTTGGGAGCGATCTACTCGGATACCATTTATTATTGTTGCACCAGGCATCACTGAGACGAACACAACCTGTGATCAACCTGTTGGCATGATTGATCTCTTTCCCACACTGAACGCGCTGTGCTCACTTCCTCGTGTTTCATCACTTGACGGCCAGAATATTGAACCCCTTCTCAGGAACCCTGAGCAACACTGGGAACGGCCAGCACTTACAACACACGGACAAGGAAACCACGCAGTTCGATCACGACGGTGGCGATATATTCGCTACGCAGATGGTGGTGAAGAACTTTACGATCATTCACACGACCCAAACGAATGGACGAACCTTGCATCAAAACCAGAGTTTATTGACATCAAAAATAACCACGCACAATGGCTTCCAAAAACAGATGCCGTTCCAGTTCACAAGAAGAAGTGAAACACGCTACAAGACTAATTCACCATGAAATCAATTATTTTTTTTCTTTCCATTTATTTATTTGCATCCAGTGGCCTTGAATACACGCTCGCTCGTGCCGCTGGTGAAGAAGCAACATATTCTGGTGATGTCACTGACGTCCGAACAATCAGGCGCGTGGAACAACATCCACAAGCTTGGCGAATCTGGCAGCCTTTTATTATTTCAGGTAATAAAAAAAATCATCTGATAGTTGCGTATGGTGCGATGAGAAATGGCAAGAAAGACATGGGTGATATCTTTGCAATACGTTCCAAAGATGATGGTGACACATGGGAATCACCTATTGTCATTTTCGACCACACCAAGCGACAGGGTGCTGTGCAATTTTGTTACGCCAATCCGGTTCTCTACCAAGCACCAGGACAGGACATTATCTGGTGCTTCTGTATGCGATGCCCAATCGCGCAGCGAAATAGTGAGGAGTCGACGCTCGCTGCAGCGTTTACTCCTGACGGTGGCAGTTCATGGAACCAGGTGGAAATGGCCATGCTTTACACAGGCCCGCTTATTTTAAACGCTGCACCTTTTCAAACAGAAATCAACGGTTCAACTCGTTTCCTTCTACCCGCACATCGCAATACTCTGGCTGCTGATCCTCGTGGATCACGCGACCATTTTATTCTCAGTAGCACAAGTCTGCTGGAGTGGAGACTTGAAGCATTTATTCCACAGCCTACAAACGCCCGTGTTTTTCTTCACGAAGGAAATATTGCGAGAGGAGATACCCAAGGCGAACTGAAAATTGTTATGAGAACAGCCGACTATGATCAGACAAATCTGACAACCTCTCCACCGCGAGCATATTCCAGCGTAAGCACAGATGGAGGCCATACATGGTCAGAATCTAAATCAGAACCAAGCCTTCACAACGCAAAAGCGAAGGGTTACTTTGGCAAATCGGCAATTGGTTCCCACATTTATGTCTATAACGATGGTCCTGCGCAAGGAGATTCTGCCCCTGGTTTCCCGAATGGTGGGCGAACCTCATTACGATATAAAACCAAGCCTGCCGGAGGAACATGGGGAAAAGAACAAACTTTTTATCATGCTGGCATCAAGAACTCGTACCCGACGCTTCATGAGGTTAGCCCAGGTGACTATCGTTGTGTCTGGGATAGCGGCACTGCAACAAAACCACGAACTCACATTCACTTTGGCAAACTCAGGATAACTCCATGACGCCATATGAACTCCGGAATCAAATCCGCGGAGGAATCCCTGTCTTCGGGACACTCATCGTATCGCCTTCACCGAAGTGGCCCGAAGTTGTGGCAGATTGTGACCTTGATTTTATATTCATCGACACTGAGCATATTGCGATTGATCGATCTCAATTGAGCTGGATGTGTCACGCATACAATGGCATTGGCCTGCCAACGCTTGTCCGAATTCCATCACCAGATCCCTATACAGCAACCATGGTGATTGATGGAGGAGCCTCCGGCGTCATCGCACCGTACATCGAGTCTGCCACGCAAGTTCAACAATTACGGGGTGCGGTAAAAAAGAGACCTCTCAAAGGGAAAAAACTTGAGGAAACACTCGCTGGGAAACCCCTTCAACCCTCACTTGATGAGTACGTGTCGCAATCAGCAGAAAATCGACTACTGATTGTGAACATTGAGAGCGTGCCGGCAATGGACGCACTTGAAAGTATTCTCAAAGTTCCCGATCTCGATGGTGTTTTAATTGGTCCTCATGACCTTACCTGCAGCCTTGCGATACCAGAACAATACGACCACCCGATTTTTCTTGATGCATGTGAATCTATTTTCAAAATGGCACGGAAACACGGTGTTGGTGCAGGCATTCATTTCTGGGGTGATGTTGAGCAGCAAATCAATTTTCTTCATCGTGGTGCCAACATGCTAATTCATAGCGCGGATATAAGCCTTTTCCAAAAACATCTGCGGGCAGAACTTGCAGCGATTAAATCTGCATCCGGTATTCAAACTGACGATACGTTTAAACCAACAACAGTCATCTAGCTGTTCACAAAGGAGTTCATTTATGCATCGACTGCCAACACTCTTGTTTGCATTCACAGTCATACTGTCACTCTGCCAGCAGAGCTATGGTCGACCACAGAACATTGTCTTATTTCTTATTGATGATCTTGGATGGATGGACCTTGGTTGCCAGGGTAGCACCTATTACCAAACACCAAACGTTGACAAACTCGCTGCTGAAGGAGTCCGCTTCACAGATGCATATGCTGCATGCGCGGTCTGCTCACCAACGCGGGCATCAATTCTTACCGGAAAATACCCTGCTCGACTCTTGCTAACGGACTGGCTTCCATCGGGCCGATGGAAGCCATCTTCAAAACTGATTGAGGGACGCAAAATTCGAGGACTCCCACTTGAGGAGTACACCCTCGCTGAAACGTTACGAGATGCCGGCTATCAGACAATCCACATTGGCAAATGGCACCTTGGGAGTGAACCGTTTTGCCTGCCGCAACATCATGGGTTTGATATCAACATTGCAGGTAATGCGCATGGTGCACCTGGGCAGTATTTCTTCCCGTATCAGGGAGACTGGGCTATCCCCACGACACCGCTGAGGGCTACGTGGAACGTTCTACCCAACGGAAAGCCGGGCGAATACTTGACCTCACGACTGACTGATGAAGCTGTCACCATCATCGAAAAATCAGATGACAAGCCGTTCTTTCTCTACTTCCCACACTATGGTGTTCATACGCCACTTGAGGCACCAGAAGAACTGACCAAAAAATATGAACGGATACCTCAACACCAGCAGCAAGGAAAACCTGTATATGCAGCAATGGTCGAAAGCATCGATCAGAGTGTTGGTCGAGTTCTTGATGCCTTGAAGTCTGCTGGAAAAACGAACGACACGGTGATCATCTTCACTTCCGACAACGGAGGCTTTTACAAGGCAACAAGTAATGCTCCTCTTCGAGCTAATAAGGGTGCGTACTACGAGGGCGGCATACGTGTCCCACTCATCATAAAATGGCCTGGGCTTTCCCAACCTGGCCGAGTCATCCATGAGCCGGTCATTACCAATGACCTCTACCCAACTTGCCTTGCTGCTGCTGGTCTTTCGATGGATCCGCATCAGCATATGGACGGCGAGAACCTTACTCCACTTCTTCACAAAACAGAAACTCTTTCAAGAGATTCCCTATTCTGGCATTTCCCGCATTACAACAAACACCCATCAAGCCATCCCTCAAGTGTTATTCGCAAGGGACACTGGAAACTTATTGAATCTTTTGATCCCGCAACGGTTGAACTTTATAACCTGGCGGAAGATCTTGGTGAAACTTGTGATCTTGCGGAAGTTGAAGTGAAACGACGAGACTCACTTCTTCGTGAACTAGCAGCGTGGCGTCAAACAGTTGGTGCAGAGCGAATGGCACCAAATCCAGACTTCGAATCTGAGTAAGACAAAACGCAACGAGCCTCCATCTTTCACATCATCAGAAATCCCCCCAGCTTCTTTTGTTTCCTGTCAGAGTTTAGGAAACGATGAGGAAACTCCTACCGAAACATAAAGAAAGTTGCGCTGAGATGTTTGAGTTCTCAATCACCCATTCGCCAGCCTCGTAACGTCCTCAAAAAACTTTTTTTACAGGATGTTCTTTCCGTATTGTTTTCGGTTGTATTGGGAATGACTCAATTGGTATCAGACTTTTTTTGTAGTAGGTATGGTTCTGCGTTTATCTTCGGCAGGAAACTCGCTAATCGCTTCTTGGTATCCGCATAGCGATCATCCGATGCCAGGTTATTCCATTCATTGGGGTCATTATCGTGGTCATACAGTTCTTCACTGCCATCCGCATACTGTATGTAGCGATGTTGACGTGAACGCACTGAGTGATTGTTTTTACCTTGTGTAGTAATCGCCATCTGTTTGGTGGCTGCGTTTGGATGGATGAGCAGTTCGACGAGGCTCTGGCCTTCGAGTTCTTGCGGGGGATTCTTAAGTGCACAAAGTTCAACGAGAGTTGGATACAGGTCAAGCAGGCTGACAGGATTCTCACATCTTGTGTCGGGTTTTGTGTGCTGAGGTGAGAAGATAATCAGTGGTACACGCGTTGTATTTTCCCACAATGCGAACTTTTCCCAGTGTTTTTTTTCACCCAAATGGTAGCCATGGTCTCCCCAGAGAATGACGGTCGTGTTGTCGGCAAGCGGCCCATTGTCTAGCGCGGCGAGAAGTTCTCCGATCATGTCATCTGCAAAGGAAAGTGAAGCAAGGTAGCCTTGGACAGCTTTTTCCCATTGTTTATTGGCAACAATCCATTCATGCCATCGGCGTTTTGTCAATTTTTGCGCTGCCTCGGGTAGATCAGTAACATCCTGATCAAAATATTTTGGAAGTTGGATGGAATCGAGGGGAAACCGGTCAAAGTATTTCTGTGGCACATACCAAGGAACATGAGGACGGTAGATTCCCACAGACAGGAAAAGTGGTTTCTCATGGTCTTTGGCAAGTTGTTTTTTAGCCCACTTCACCACTTTTGCGTCAGCCATTTCAGACTTGGCAATTGGAAGCGGTGACCAGTCAAAGTGACCCCCATAAAACTTCTTGTTACTGTTGACTGGCCATTTTGAGGGAACACGCTCGGGAGGCATCTGTTGGGTTAATGAGGGGTAGTAGTCGTCCCATGCTTTCGGGTCGCTGAACCCTGAAAGATGCTTGGTGTTGAAAAACGTGTGGGCATGAAAAAGCTTGCCGGTTCCAAGGGTCTTATATCCGCTGTTTTTGAAGTGTTGCGGTAAGTGTACAGCGGTATCAACAAGCGAGGTCTTACGCCAATCGTGCGCGTTCTGATAGATACCCGTGGTCGATGGACGAAGCCCCATTAGAAGACTGGTACGGGAAGCATTGCAACCCGGGGCTGTGCAGTGAGCGTTGGTGAACAGCAGGCCTCGCTTGGCAAGCTTGTCTATGTTTGGGGTCAGAGCTTGAGGATGACCACCCAATACGCCAACCCAGTCATTCAGGTCGTCAATTGCAATGAACAGAATATTCTGAGGGGAAGTTGTTTTTTCAGCTTGCAGTTTTCCAGAAAATAGCACCATAAAGGCAGCCGTACTGGAAAAAACAATTTTCAAGACTTGATTCATAACAACTATCCAAAAACCTCATGATCAAACATTCTATATACTAGAGGTTAATTCACTGAACCAAAAGAGTTATCGACTATGCCTTACGACGACACCCTAATCGTAGATCACATCAAGCAAACACATAACACGGAATTATTGAGTGAACGAGAGAAACATTTAATTGGCCTGGCTGTGACAATGACTCGTGGCTGTCAGGTTTGCACTCGAAACCGGATTGAAAAAGCCCGTAGTATTGGATTGACCGACCATGAACTCAATGCCCTCGTTGCGGTCACTTCAGCTGTGAATAGTGGTGTAACGGCAGCCACGGCGAGAGTTGCCTTCGGGGTGCTTGAAGAGGAACAAGCCGCGGGATGTAGTGATGTCTGCTCTGCAGATCCGCAGTAAGAATGCAACAGGTCTCGCAACGATGCCACATCCGACATGTAATTCACTTCAAAGTTATCATCGAGGAACAATCATATGAAGACCAACCAGAAATTCATCATCATCGCCATCTGCCTGAACTTTACTGCTGTCGGAGTTGCTGCCCAGAAGAAATCGGGAGAAATACTTCATGGGGTTGTCGAATCCGTTGACGGAAACAAGATCACCGTTAATTATCGCAGGAAAAGCCGAAGCTTCACGCTCAATAATCAGGCGACAATCAATTATGTTGGCTTTTTAAAGGAGAAGAAGGAAATCAAACCAGGGTGCGTCATTCGTGCCGGTGTTGATTCCAATGGGCGTTGCAACCAACTCTGGGTCACGCTTCCCATCCCCGATGAAAATCTCAAACCCAGCAAAAAAATGCTCACCATGACACCTGTCGAGCTGTATCAGATGGCGGACAGCAATGATGATGGCGAGCTTTCCTACGTGGAATACGCCACGGCTATTTACCGCTCACCTAAACATGGCCCCGTCGGATTTAATAAATCGGACAAGGACAAGTCCGGCACCCTCAACCTCAAGGAATTCTCAGACAAACTCGAAGACATCAAGTGGTGGAAAATATCCAGAAAAACTCCTGCCGAATGGCACGCTGAATATGACACCGATTCCAATGGCGTTCTCAACGAGCAGGAATTCATCGCCTTCCTCGGTTCCACCGCCCACATTGATACTTTTCTTAAGAGAGCAGATAAGGACCGCTCTGGTGACATCTCGGCGGTAGAACTGTCCAGCTTTATCGACTCCATCCTACGATGATGAAGCTCCCAGCTTGACCAACGGTAATTTTACCGATGCATTTGTAACATCTGGCTACCATTCAGTCCGGAAAGTGAATCAGATCTGGTCGCGATGCAGGTTCAAGTCTTCTATCACCTACTTCGTTGTCTTATCACGTACTGGTTCTCAACGTTTTATTCATCCTTTGTAAGTGATGCTGGAGACTGGAGCGGATGCACTTGTACGTTACGAATCCAGACAGGATGACCATGATATTGAAACCCCACGTGACCCTTTCGAGGTAGGTCTTTCAGTGCGGTTTTAAATTTGTTTTTTGTTCCGTCCGGATTTTGTTCTGGAGTGGTCCAGTCATCAATAAGAAGGTCGAGTACCTCTTCACCATTTAAAACTGCATGAATATATGGCCCGTGACATCGAACGATAAGTTTGTTCCACTCGCCGTCAGGCTTACCGGCATGAACAGTTGGCTCTTTGGCATCATAAAGAGAGCCCGCAACATGTTTTTCCGAGTACAACCCAGGAGAGGCAATCTGCACCTCAAACCCACCTTGCACTGGATTTTTTGGATCTGCCCGAAAGAAAAGCCCGCTATTACACTTCGGTGATGTTTTGTATTCGACGGATATTTCAAAGTCATCAAAGATATCCTTCGACCAGATGATACCACCTGGATCTTCAGAGGGGCTTAATACACCATCAGTAATGACCCATTGATCACTGAGTTGCATCCCATTAGCCAGCAGGTCGATTTTTTTAGCAGCATGAGATTCATGTATACCGCAGAACAGTACAAGCCCAACGGCCATCAGCAACAGATACACTTTTTTCATCATACCTC
>JALCBP010000072.1:1740-12787 GCA_028066355.1 Pirellulales bacterium | reverse complement strand
GAACTTACAGGCTCCTCCTATGATTCGATTTGTGTGTGTCTGGTTAACCTTTGCCGGGATGTTTGGCTCTGCTCAAGCGGATTCCAACAATCGATCGGAAGCGATGCCGTTCGGCAAAGGCGGGCAGAAAAAAATGCTCTACGATCGGCGGCAACGACCCCAGGCGGTGTATCTGGATGGAAAGGTGCACCTTGTGTTTAACGGAGGAGGAGAGGGCGGCAACGATCCCAGTTTCAAGACCACTCCCATGGCATCAACGTACGATCCGGAAACACGTTCATTTTCAAAGACGGTCACGTTGGGAAAGCGGAGCAAGGACCATCACTATGGTCCTGTGATCTGGGCGGACGACTCTGGGCATCTTCATGTACTGTCTGGCTGTCATCGAACACCGGGAACACATTTGATCTCAAAAAAGCCGGGTTCGATTGGCAAGAGCCTCGAGGACTGGAGAGTGGGTGCCCAGATTGCAGAAAGTATTTCCTATCCTACGGTCTACAACATCGAGGGCGGCAAGGAGATGATCTACTATCGGGTCCTCGGTCATTTTGGCCACTGGACTTACAGCGTGACCACGGATAGCGGAGAAACCTGGCGAACGCCTAAAGAGGCTGTGACAGATATGGATGCAGCAGGGCGGTTTGAGTGGTCTTCCTACCAGACGAAGCTATTGAGTCAGGATGGCAGAACACTACACGTCGCGTTCTTCGTTTATGACGACTGTAAATTTGAAGATCCTGACCGAGCCATGTCGGATCGACTCTACAATCCGCGCTACCGGGAGAAGACAGGGCAGGATTGGAAATACAATCTCTATTACTTTCAGATTGATCTGGCTTCCGGACACGTCATGAACTTTGAGGGCAAAACGATGAAGACACCGATCAACGTGGATTATGCCGATCAAAATTGTCTCATTTGGGACACGGAGTGGCGGGGTTCTGGCGTGCCGCCCAGTATTGTGCTGGATGAGAAAGGGGAGCCGGCTTTTCTCCACGTGTTGTCCGGGGATGATTCCAAGCAGGAGGCTAATTACTTCTATGTATTCCATGATGGAGAGGGGTGGCAGAAGAATTTCATCACCGAATCCACACACCAATGGAACAGCGGCCACCTGAGGAGAGAAGAAGATGGCACGCTGGTCGCCTTCCTTGTGGTTGGGGATGAGTATTTAGAATCCGATGGTCTGATGGACAGTCACGGGGGAGGCCGAATAGAAGAATGGCGATCTTCAGATCAAGGGATGACCTGGCAGTGTGAACGAGACCTCACGCCAACTGCTTTAGATTTCTCCGGTTGGCGTTTTAATAATCTCCAACCCGTGACGAAGCCTGGTGGTGAAATTGTTCCCGGGATGCTGCTGTTCTACGGCTGGGGAGATCCCTATTCTCCTCAAGCGAAAGCCTTTCTGATCGATGAGACTCGATAAAAGAACTGGTGCAGGTACGAGTCTTTTGGCTGAAGGTCTTCTATGACCTCTTTCTTAAAGTTTGGAGCACTTCATCCTCCGGCTTCATCGTAGACGTTTGGTCTGCGATCTCGCTCGCTTATTGGCAGGAAAAAGAATCTAAACAACAAACAAAATCATTCTCAGTAGGAATAGGTAAGAAGTCTTATTATTGGCCCAAACCCACCCACTCATCTGCGTACGTACGCTACGCAGAATTGGTAAACGTCATCAGTTGATCTTTAAAAGGTGTTTGTATTTCCGTGATTCGTTAGCTATGCGATTACTCATTACTCAAGACGCTGTCGCCAGCCGACCGGTTGTGTCCAGGCTTGTTGTTTCTGCCCCTTGAATGAAGGATCAGGGTGATCCTGATTAGCTGTTACCACAGCCCGAACGTAGAGTTCGCTACCTGTGAGACGGTATTGAGGAGTTGCGTTTATGACGGTGTCAAGCACTTTGCCGATTACCGGCGAAGTGTATTTTTGCTCTGAGGGTGGCTCCCCCTCCTCCTTGTTCACACCAGTTGGCATTGTGCGATAGTCTTCGACCGTACCAATAAACTGTGTTGTGTATGTCACGCCCGGCTTCATGTCGATTTGGAGGGTGAGCAGCTTTTCTTTCACGTCATATGACACTTCCTTCAGCTTAACTCCACTTGAGGCGTAGAAGTCACCTGCTTTGATTCCACGGATAATATGCTCCGGTGAAAGGTACCTCGATCGAACCTGAATCCAGCCTCTACCAGAATGACTTCCAGGTTTCCCGTGGTAGTGGTGACTGTCATCAGTAGCGACACCGAATAGTGGTGCAGCGTTAAGTTCACTGAGGCGAATTGTGTTGGCAATATCCCAAAGCCGTTCAACGGCAGGGTGGGTATTGTCACCAAGATGGTTGATGCTGGGGTGGCCGTTGTAGACTTCAAAAAAACGTTCTCGAACAACAAATGCCAGATCTTCTGCCGTGATGCCATATCCAAAGTTTGGATGGTTGAGGTGCACAAGCACTTCACGTCCAGTGCGACGAGCTTGGTCTTCAACAGCGCGAAGATTGGCTTCCATTGCTTCTCGGATTGTCGATCCGCCAGAGGGAGGAATGGCTTCAAGAAGGTTGGTAGCATTCATATGAAGAGGTTTTTTTTTGACCCGATCACTGATTTCCTCTCCCTGGATCATGATGAACTTGCCACGTTCTTCGACGAGAGAACGAAATTCATCTAGTGGCTTGAGCCGTACTGCATAGTCGTCGGTATCAGCTCTGCCGCGCGTTTCTACCCACTCATTCCCGAAGCGTGTCTGATATTTTTTTAGCGCGAGCTTACCACCACGTTTCACGATCGCGCTGTATTTCATCCATCGTGTACCTTCGCTGAGAACGTTGTGGTCCGACAGGGCTAGAAAGTTGTAGCCATGTGTCCGATACCACTCAGCAATCATTTCTGGAAAGTCATTGCCATCACTCCACAGACTGTGCGTGTGGATATTGCCTTTGTAGTATTGCGGCTTAGGGGAGGCAGGAACGAATTCGTCGTTCTGTTGCGCAGTAGCTTCAATTTTTCCTTGAACAGGATCTGCTTCTTTTTGTGCATCCGCAACTCGCTCTTCAGCAAACCCGACACCACCCCACAAAACAGTTAAGGCAATAATTCCCCAACGCATAGCAAGTCTCCTTAAGACGAGTCATCCTACACGCCAAATAACAGAGTCTCAACGTGACATAAATTGTCTCTTAACTAAAGGAAGTGTTGGTCTAAAGGAAGCGTTGGTGAATCACTGCCGAAACCATGAGCCTGTCAGTCACAGCTACCCAGAAACTGGTGGACGGAAAATTCTGTTCCCAGAACTTGAAAAATAAGTGCAACGCAACTCACAGGTTGCAATTGAACAAAGAAGCTATGATAGGGATTTTCTGAACATGGAATGAAAATCCTTACATCCTCCTTTGTAACTAAGTAATTTTTTTTCGAGCAATGATCCTATTTACATTCGCGCGTGCTAAAACATGACTGATTAAATAAGTGGTATCGCACTGTGATTTGGAGAAAAACTATGTCAATCACGCGACGTCAATTCATTGCCTCAAGTTTTGTTTTCACCAACACAGCGTTCTCTGTGTCAGCAGCCAAAGAACAGACCGTCAAGCTTGGATTCGACAACTTTGCCGTTCGATCAATGCAGTGGAATGCCCGACAACTCGTCGACCATGCTGCCGAATTAGGCTGTGATTCAGTTTTCATTACAGACTTTGGTCCCTTTGAGGACCGATATGACGATGCCTCACTCGGTGAAATACGTCGCTACGGATTGGACAAAGGGATAGATATTGTTCTTGGATCCTGGAGCATTTGTCCTTCTTCAAAAACATTCAAACCAGATTGGGGAACCGCCTACGACCATCTCATACTGGGCATTCGAATGGCGAAGGCTTTAGGATCTCCAGCCTTTCGAGTTATTTTGGGCAATCGCTCTGACCGACTTTCTCAGGGAGGCATAGAGGCGAGGATTGCAGATACTGTCAAAGTTTTGAAACAAGTGCGGAATCAAGCAATCGATGCTGGAGTCAAAATAGCTGTCGAGAATCATGCTGGTGACATGCAGTCACGAGAGCTCAAAAACCTTGTAGAAGAGTCTGGGCCTGACTTTGTAGGTGTTAACTTTGATTCTGGAAATGCGTGTTGGACACTCGAGGATCCGGTACAAGCACTTTTCAATCTTGCGCCATATGTACTCACAACAAGTCTTCGTGACACCATGATCTGGGAGTCTGAGAATGGCATTACGGCCCAGTGGACAGCAATGGGAGAAGGGTGCGTCGACTTCAAAACATTCTTTGGCATATTTAGAAAACAGTGCCCTGATGTAACTGTTCATATTGAGACAATTTCGGGATCTCCAAAATCATTTCCAATTTATGAAGATGACTTCTGGAATCTTTTCCCAAACGCACTGGCAAAAGATTTTTCTGCATTCCTCAAATTGGCAAAAAAAGGAACTCCAATATCTACCTTTCGGCCGGCTGCCATAGACAAGCTACAGGCCAAAAAGAGTTACCAACTTTCAGAGTTAGAGCGGAGTATCCTGTACTGCAAAAATGTTTTAGGACTTGGATCTTGATTCGATAGAGGATGGTGAGGCATCCATCATAGGAACATTCAATACACAGCTTGAAAACAAGGCTGCGGGATGCTGCTTTACCTACTAAATGCAGAACGCATTTTGCCCATTTACACTAGAATTTTGTGTATGGTCGCCCAGAAAATATAGGTCAGTTTGCATTGGGTCGTGCGAAATAGGCATGCACAAGAACTGCCGTGAGACTCGTTAAAAACAAAAAACTTTTGTCAAATCCCCATTATTGCTGTATAAACGTCGACGGCTAGTCGATGTTATAACACGGCTTATCGGGCTGTGTTGTGGGGGATTTTACTTTTCTACCAAGGATTTTCGTCAAGCCTTGCAGTATCTCTTTGTTTCATTTTTCAACATTTAAGATCAATTTACTTCGATTCTCTTATCTCTTTTACTTTTCTGAAAGGAACGGAATCATGCAAAAGCATTTGCAGAGGCGTGCATTCACGCTCATAGAACTTCTTGTGGTCATTGCCATTATTGGTGTTCTTGTAGGCCTGCTTCTCCCTGCTGTTCAACAGGCTCGTGAAGCTGCTCGCAGGGCTTCCTGTGTCAATAAACTCAAACAACTTCAACTTGCCGTCTTGAATTACGAAAGCGCAAAGCAAGAACTTCCGGCAAACTCTCGTTCTCATGATCTTTATGCGATCATGCAGTCGAATAATTCAAGTGCTCGGTGGGGATGGCGATACATCACACTGCCTTATATAGAAGAGCTTAGTCGCTTCAATATAATCCTTGGAAAGATCCAGGCACAGGCTGTCGCTGGAGGATATACGCCGAATTCCAACCAGCCTGAACTCAAAGACATTGTTGATGCTTGGCTTTGCCCCTCAGATTTTTTCAATACGGTACAAGCCAACGGGGGAAATACTAAAGCTGGTGCTAATTATGCTGCCTGCCATGGAGACCGTTTTGGCCAGTCAACAAAAGATGTTTTCCATGATACACAAGGTGCTTTCATATCGGGCTTTGACTGTTCCGGTGGCGGTAGCTGGACAGGTGGTACCTGTAAGAAACGTAGTGTCAGACTGAAAGACATTACCGACGGGCTGTCGAACACTGTATCACTCGGTGAAGTAAGAATGGGAGATGGCACGCTCGATTCTCGGAAAGGTGGCGCAGGTATCACTGGAGGCATCAATCAAAACGCGGAACCAATTAGGTGCCAAGAGTTGCTTGATGCAAATGGTATGTATTCAGGCACAGCCGCTCGAGTCACCCATGCCATTGGCCGACGTGGCATGGATTCGAATGAACCACACGCACTTTTCCAAACTGGCATGCCGCCGAACTACGCTCGCTGCGGTTCGGGTGAACATGGCAATATGATGCCTGGTCTCAGCAGTTATCACCAAGGTGGTGCGAATGCAGCGATGTGTGATGGCTCTGTCCGGTGGATCGCTGACACCATCGATCATGATGTAACTTCGAATCGCAAGGGTGGCAATCGAAAAGGCCCAAGCCTCGGTGGGGTCATGGGTGCGCTCGGTACGATTCATGGCGGCGAAGTGAATCAACTCTAGGATTTTAGTTTTCTTTGGCATCTGCGGCGGGCTGTAAAAACCCGCCGCAGGGCTAAAGAATTTTTCTTATTCGTTCTTTTCATTTCACTTTTCTCGACTCATTTTTAGATTCAGTGAGAGTTCTTGTGCGACATTTTCATCTTCTGTCAGTTTCCAAAATAAGTTTTGTTATTGGAATACTTTTTCTATTCACGGTGGTTGGCTGTGGAACAAAAGGCCCAGCAGTATCTGCTGTCAGTGGCACTGTGCTGCTTGATGGTGAACCACTCGATGGCGCCTCGGTAGTTTTCCATCCAACATCTTCATCTGGTCTTGCCGGATCTGGGAAAACAAGTGCAGACGGCACCTTTGGTCTTTCGACATTTCGTGCAACTCCTGGCGCTGGCGTTGTACCCGGTGAATACGTCGTCACGATTCGTAAAGAAGAATGGCCAGAGTTTAAAGAACCAGAAGATGATGATCCGGACTACGAACGCAAAATGGCACAGGTTGAAAAAGAGATGGAACGAGCAACGCCGACCTATGTGACACCTCAAGCATATGGTGATGAAGAGACGTCCGGACTCACCGCCACTGTAAGTACCGGAGAAAATAAAATTGTTTTTGAGCTGTCCTCTGACTTTTCTGGCTCATCCAAGAAATAGTGTTCTCTAGCCGCTGACTTCGGCGGCTGACTGAACCGACTGATGACAGAAGATTCTGTAGATTTCAGGTTGTATGCTTGAAATTCAAAAGCTGCAAAAGTAGCCTCACCAGTCTGGGCCCATTAACACGGCGTTGAAAATATCGTGTTTATGAGGATTGCCTGTTCACTTCAGCGAGTGTGTAAATCGTCAGGCCACAAAGATCTTTTTCTTGAGGTCCGGTAACAGTGCTTACCAGGAAACCAACTCCTACACATGTAAGCATACCGCTGATGGTGTAGAGATAGCCGTTAACTGTTGTGAACTGCCAAAGACAAAACATCACAATGGCTCCAACAAGTGCGCCAGCTAACGCCCCGAATGCAGTAGCCCGGCGCGAGGTAGCACCAAGGATGAAAAGTCCGCCGAGTAATCCCATAAAAAGACCTATGATTTTTATTGACGCATCAAACAAAGATTTGATTTGTGGGTCAACAAATATTAAACCCAGCAGCGTGCCGAGGACACCAATAAAAAACGTGGACCAGCGTGCAATTGATAGATACATTTTTTCAGTCTGGCAAACTGAAAATGGACGCAGAAAGTCTGTAACAAATGCCGTTGCGGTTGAGTTCATGCTGGTTGATACCGTTGATTGAGCAGCAGCAAACACCCCTGCAACGATCAATCCAGCAATACCAAGCGGCATCTCTCTGGAAATAAACAGTGGGAAAATCTGATCCGTTGTGATTGTCGGATCCAACTTTTCAGGATGTGTCTGATAGAAAGCAAAGAGTGCTGTTCCTATTGCAAAAAACAAAAAGGTAGCAGGAATACTCAAGATGGCATTGGTCCATATCGACTTTGCTGCAAGTTCTTTTGTTGCCGTTGTCATATACCGCTGAACAACCGCCTGGTCTGCTGTATATGAGGATAGATTCTGGCCAAACGCTCCTACGATAATCACCCACAGGGCAATCTGACTGCTGGCAACATCCCAGTGAAGGTTTGCGAAAGTAAATTTATCTGCATCTTGTGCCACGGACAAAAAACCACGGAATCCTCCATCAACACCATTGATTAATAGCGCAAGAGCTAGAATCGCACCGCCCAACAGCACAAATGTCTGAATGGTATCGGTCCAGATGACTGCCTCAATACCACCAAGCGTACAGTACACAATACTTAAAACACCCATCAGTAATACAGACTGCATGGGGGTAAGGGGTGTTGCAACAGCAAGAGCCAGTCCAGTCAACGACATAACGATTGCCATTCGAAAAACATGAAAACAAATGAAACTGGCACTACCAAAAAGACGAACCGGCCGACTGAAACGTTTCTCAAGATATTCGTAGGCACTGGTTGCATCAATATGCCGAAAAAATGGCATGGCAACATAAACAGCAACAACTGCCGTAACTGGGATCATAAAATTCGCCAAGGCATACACCCAGTCCTGCGCAAATGCTTTTGATGGAATGCCCGTGAATGTTAATGAGCTGAGCATCGTGGCGAAAATACTCAATCCAGCAGCCCACCACGGAATATGTTTCCCACCCCGAAAGTAATCGTCAGTATTCTGATTCTTTCGCGTAAAATAAACACCAACGGCAACCATCGAGAACAGATATAAAAAAAGAACGGTGTAATTTATGAGTCCAAAATCATGTCGGCCTGAAACTGCCTGAACTTTCCAGACACGCGATGTCCTCACTCGTGGACGGACCTCACCCGTTGGAATAATAATTTCGCCATCCCAGCGTGTCGCAATCGTCGTAACATGGTTTTCAGGAATCTCGCCAGCCGTAGTCCAGGTGTCTGTAATCGTGTGATATGCCAACGCTTCTTTGGGAAACCCCGGGTGATTATCCTGAAGAATATCCCCTTGAGAAAAAAGTGACCCATCAGCACCACCCAGTACTAGGATGTGACTTTGACCACTACCGAGAGCAGTACCGGCCATGACACAGCGCGGAGAGTCTGAGCGACGTCGCCAAGTATCACTCGCGGGCGTGTACTCCCAGACATCCTTAAGAAACTCGATACTCTCCGGGCTTGCATCCTTCTGACGACGACCACTCATCACATAAACGCACGGATTGAATCCATTGTGTTGTTGAACTGTCAGATTGAATGCACGTGACGGGCCGGGCCATGGTGTCCGACTTTCCCACACGAACTCATCGGGTTGATGCCTTTTTGATAAGTCGAGTGACCAAAAGTTTGTCATTGCAGTTGTCAGTGATTGACCAGTTTGGCCACCTGCAAGATAAATCACGTGATCAACCTCCACTGCGGACCCGAAGGCACACGGCTCTGGAAGTGATGGATAGTCAACAAGACGAACCTTTTTCTGGGCAGGATCCCACTGCATCAGAAACACCTGATCAAGTGTTGTTTCTGAGTCGTTGCCTCCCATGCAAACGACACCGTCGTTAGTAGTTACCGCTGCGCCATAGGCGATTGGTCTTGGTAACGTTCCAGCTTCTTGCCACAAATAAGTATCGCCTGATCGCACTAAGACAAATATTTCGTCGTGCCATTCTTTCTCTGCCTGCCATACCGGTGGTTGGAAGTTTGCACCGCCGGCAACAATCAGAGCATCGTTATGTACACCAACAAAGGGCCCGGCAACGCCGACACTGTCTGGAAATTGGGGTAGTTCACTCCATGAAAGGGAGACACTTCCCAGTGACATTTGCTGCGAGAGACCAAGAATGAGAACTGTCGCAATGCAGACTCGAGCAACTCTATTCTGCTTTCCAAACAAACTGCAAGCCCGATGGCAAAACATAGATTCTCTGCCAAACATGGTTAACACACTGTCGGACAGACTTCTGACTGCGCCCAATCAAAAAAGCCGATAGCCTCGAGGTCTGCCCGAAGGTTGATTACTTCTTCTTTGGTGAGGTTTTTCAGTGGCAATCGGCAACCACCAACATCACAACCAAACATCCCAAGGACAGCCTTTAATGCGGACTGAAATTGGTATTTCCCCATAACACGAATCGCTGCAACACTCTGTGACTGAAGACGTCGGGCTTGGTCAATATCCCCTTTCTGAAAGGCATCAATGAGTTGCCTATAAAGTGAAGACATCACGTTGTAGGTACTTCCAATTGCCGCATCTGCACCAACGGCAAGGGCACCCAACAACATTTCGTCACAGCCCCAGACCGCCTCAAACCGCCGGTTGTCTAACTCAAGGCATTCCTGAAACTCATGCAGTTTTGTATCGGTGTACTTTATCCCTACAAGATTTGGAATACATCTGCTCGCATGCATTAAAAATTCTGGCATGTAAATGGCCGAACCGGTTAGCATCGGTATGTGATAATAATAGAAAGGCAACTCAGGTGCCTCACCAGCAATTTCTGCCATACATTCGGTAAGCGTCTCAACGTCAGAAATCTTGAAGTACGATGGACAGGTCGCTGAAATTGCATCGACGCCCACTCGTTGTGCCTCTCTGGCAAGACGGCGTGCTTCCTGCAAACTATTATGACCAACTTGGCTAATCACTGGAAGGCGACCAGCAACCGCCTCAACAAATGCTTGAGTAAGTGCGATTCGTTCATTACACGAAAGTGACATTCCTTCCCCGGTACTACCACAGACATATAATCCCCGAACACCAACGCCAATGAGGTGATCAACCATAGAAGGCACAACTTCAAGATGAAGTTCACCACTCTTATCAAGTGGCGTACATGTTGCTGCAATCAGTCCGCTGAGATTTTTATTTTGCATAAAGGCTTTGGATATCTTGTGCCACTCTTTTGAATGTGGCTCCGGTAGCAGTTTCTAAACTGGTAGACACACAATAGTTTCTAGCTCTCTTCACAATTACTTTTTCCGAAACACGTTGTGTTACCAGCCGTTAAAAATTGTGGCACACTCATGAGCCGAGAGGGTTCCCCTGCAGAGCATTTCTGTTCAATGAGACAGCTTACCCGTTACATACAGTTTACCAATTAAATTGAGTGCACCGTTATTCCATGCTATAACAGGTGGTGCAAAACGCAATTTATCGCTACTTCAGGCTACCACAACGACGATGTCCTTAGCAGAGCAAGCTTACAAACATATTCGGGGCAAACTTTCAAATGGCACGTTCGTACCAGGAGAGCAACTGGTTAATCGCGTGCTGGCAACTGAAATTGGCGTTAGCGTTATTCCGGTTCGCGAAGCAATTAACCGACTTGCGACCGAGGGTCTTGTGGAACATGTACCAGGTTCTGGTGCATTTGTCCGACAGGCCGATGGGCAGCAACTGAACGACCTATACGTTCTGCGTGATGCGTTAGAAAGTTGTGCTGC
>JALCBP010000072.1:0-1640 GCA_028066355.1 Pirellulales bacterium | reverse complement strand
TGAAATCTTTGATACACAACGCAGCAAGCCACACCTGCTGACGGCAG
Source organism: Pirellulales bacterium (assembly GCA_028066355.1). Lineage (GTDB taxonomy): Bacteria > Planctomycetota > Planctomycetia > Pirellulales > UBA1268 > UBA1268. The sequence goes on along the minus strand of JALCBP010000072.1, from coordinate 1,593 downwards.
AAGTTGCAAAGTATACCTGCGAAGGGAAAAGCCGACTGATAGAGGCACTCCGTCAGCGAGATAGTCGTCGTGCGAGAGAATTGATGAGCAAACAAATTCAGCGTGGACGCAAACAGATTCTCAGAAATCTCAAGTGAAAAACTCTATTCACTTTCCTGGGGCATGCCATTTTCCTCAAGAACTGTAGGGCAATTTGATGACGCAGATGTTTCGATTTCTGGCATTGTGCTCAGTGACAACTTTGCTCACACCAGCAATTTTCGCAGCAGCGAAAGATTCACGTCCGAATGTTCTGTTTATTGCAATCGATGACCTTCGCCCGGCATTGGGATGCTACGGTGATCCGATTGCGAAGTCTCCACGCATTGATACCTTTGCCAAAACGGCTCGGCAGTTCAATCATGCATACGTTCAACAAGCAGTCTGCGGACCTTCCCGAACGTCAATTCTTACAGGACTTCTTCCTGACCACACTCGAGTTTGGCATAACAGAAATAAATTTCGTGACACTCAACCCGACCACGTCACGCTACCACAACTTTTCAAGCAACACGGCTATACAACACTTGCCCTTGGAAAAATCTTTAGCGGCAATGAAGGTGAACTCGATCCAGTATCGTGGTCCTCACCAGAAATCCTTAGAAAACCAGGTTGGTCAAATTATGTTTTGGCAGAAAATAAGGGAAAGGGGAAAAAGCAATCTGCATCTGAGATGGCAGATGTTCCAGACAATGCCTACCCGGACGGTCAGCTTGCCAGCCTTGCAATTAAAACCCTCACAACTTTGAAACAGCAAAAAAAACCATTCTTTCTTGCAACTGGTTTTTTTAAGCCGCACCTTCCTTTCAGTGCCCCAAAAAAATACTGGGACATGCATGATGCAGCATCATTCGACGTTCCCAAAGAAATTCGAGCATCGATTACATCCATGCCGAACATCGCACTCCACACACATCGCGAACTTGGCGGCTACAAAGATGTGGCTAAAGACGAGAATGTAAATGCTGAACAGCGGCTTCATCTACGTCATGGCTACTATGCGTGCGTAAGTTACATCGATCAGCAAGTAGGCCGGCTACTTGATGCCCTACAAGAACTTGATCTCGACAGAAATACAATTGTCGTTCTCTGTGGCGACCACGGCTTCACTCTTGGTGAACAAAACCGTTGGTGCAAAGCAACAAACTTTGAACTCGACACACGTGTTCCTCTTTTTATTCGAACCCCATGGATACCCCAAAAAGGTGTGGTTACAGATGCTCTTGTGGAACTTGTTGATTTGTATCCAACACTAACTGATCTCGCCGGAATAAAGCCACCTGACAATCTTGACGGGAAGAGTTTTCTCCATGTTCTCAATGACCCATCCGCGAGTGGACGACATGCTGTTCTTAGTCAATTCAATAGACCCTGGGAAAGCACAACGCCAGAAGTGATGGGCTATTCAATTCGCACCTCATCAAAACGATATACGCGATGGATTGACTGGCAAACTCGCAAAGTACTCTCAGAAGAACTGTATGATTACTCGTCGAAAATAAGTTCAAGAGAATTCTCTGGAAATCGGTTTGAGCAAGAAAATATTGCACAAAC
>JALCBP010000071.1:0-12920 GCA_028066355.1 Pirellulales bacterium | reverse complement strand
CCAAGCCCGAGGATAGTGACGGGCTTCATCTCTGGATTGCAACCCGACCCACGGGTGAAAGCCATCGTGCGGGTCGCTTCTGCCGCCGGCTGGCTCTCCTACCAACTGGTGGTGGAAAATCTGCCAACAAACCAGTGGCTGTCGCTGCACAAATTCCGCGAACAAGTGAAGAGGCTGCGGACTTGCCTCCCAATGCGGTATTCATTGAATCTGCCCTATCTGAAATAGGCTGGCAATTAGAAGCATTCATTACTGCGGCTGCTCTTCCTGGCTGGGATCCTGAGGAAAGCCCAAGGCTGCGATTTTTCGCTGCAACCGTTGATCGCCGTCTTGGAAAAATACCCGCCTTTGGTACGCCCGAATTTCCTTGGGAGAGTGATCCAACAACTTGGGCCGAATTACTACTCACGCGTTAAAATATTTAATTATTATGTAGTGGAAATGAGAGACCCGCACCATTCGGTCCCTACTCGTTTCCTGTGATCCTTTAGTAAGGGATTTCCGACGAGTCATGCAATGAATGAATGCGAAGTTGCGCGGGCGGCAAGCTCTTATGAAAGATCTTTCCATACGGCTTGGTAATCATTCGTGGGTCAAGAATAATTACTCTCCCCGTATCTTCACGAGTTCGGATTAATCGGCCAAAGCCCTGCTTGAGTTTGATGACCGCCTCAGGTAACTGATATTCCGTAAAGGCATTTCCTCCTGCCTGTTTGATAGCCTCGATACGGGCGGCAATAAGTGGACGGTCAGGCACCGCAAAAGGGAGGCGTGGGATAATCACCTGGGTGAGCAGTTCACCAGGAAGATCAATGCCCTGCCAGAACGTATCTGTCCCAAGCAGTACTGCTTGGGGGCTACCACAAAATTCTTCAAGCATCTGCCCTCGAGACAGTCCATCGGCTTGGCTTACCAGTCGAATCTTGTTGCGAATGCAAAACCCAGCGAGTTCACCAGATGCTCTGGCAAGTGCTTGGTGACTCGTAAAAAGAACCATTGTCCTGCCCAGCTGATCAACCACAAAGGAACGAAGTAGTTCTGCAACTGCTCGGTCATATTGATGTTTACTGCTTGGATCGGGTAACCGGTTTACAAGAACAAGTTCTGCCTGCGATTCATAATCAAACGGACTATCCAACTGACGCTTGATGGCGGATTCAACGCCTAGTCTTTGGCACAAATAATGAAAGCCCGCCTCTTTGGAATCAAGTTGATCCTCAACTTCAAATGTATCGTCTACCGACTCATTCTGAGATCCCGTGGAAAGTGTTGCGCTCGTGAGAATCACCGTATCTACCTTATTGAAGAGATCTCGCCGTAAGACACCACTTACGTCAATCGGTGAGCTTGCGAGTTTTACGCGTGGTGTACCACGTCGACTATTAGCCAATTCAACCCACCAGACACTTCCGGGATCATCTTGCTCCAGCCAAAAACGGATGGAACCAGCTTGTGATGTCAACCTGTCTGCAAGCGATTGAAAGTCCTGTTTTTCGTCATCCTTTGAAAGCCGACTCGATGCCTTCCTTATCTTCCGTCCTAATGACAGAAGCGCATCACCTAACGTGTTGGGAACAAGATCGGGGTCTGAAATTCGCCAAGGCCCATCACCGCGATCCGCAACAGCATGAATGACTCCAGAAAAAAAGTCCTCAGAAATACGGCGAGCCTGAATAACATCTGGCCGCAGGTCATCAAGTTTATAGTGCACAAGCAAACCGCGATTTGTTCGCTCGTTGTAGAGACGGGAAAGGAGTCGTTCGACTGCAACGCTTGATAGCCCAACACCAAGGTGGTCACTTGCGACAGACTCAACCATATGAGCTTCATCCAAAATGACAATGTCGTACTCGGGCAGGAGGCTTACTCCATTTCGACGCAACGCTAGATCTGAGAAAAAAAGAGCATGATTCACAACCAGAACCTGCGCATTGCTCATACGCCTTCGAGCCGCGAAATAGTGGCAGTCATCATACCGGGGACAGGTACGTCCCATGCAGTTTCCCGAGTCACTATGAACTTCATCCCATACGGAACCGCGCGGAATGTTTGGGAGATCTGCTAGTGAACCGTCACGTGTCGTTTCTGACCACTCAACAAGCCCTTCCAGTTCTAAGACTTCTTCATCGTATTGAAAAAGGCTGTTCTCACGTTCCTTCGCTAACGAGAGTCGACGAAGACTGATATAATTTGCTCTACCTTTTACCAGCACGGCAGAAAATTCATGTGGCATGACAGCCGACACCACGGGAATGTCTTTTTTCACCAGTTGTTCTTGCAACGCAATCGTATGAGTTGCAATGACGACCCGACGAGGCCGCTTCCCATCTGTCTTCTCTGATTGATGGTCCTCAAGTCCAGTCTCTGTCTGTTGACTTGACTCGCTAGTTTCTTGATGGGCCTGATCAGCCGTGGCAGCAAGCACGGTGGGTATGAGATAAGCAAGACTTTTACCCGTTCCCGTCCCAGCCTCGATAATGGCGTGTTTTTTTTGATCAATTGCCTCAGCAACGAGGTCAGCCATCACAACCTGCTGGGGACGGGATTCCCAACCCGGAATACGAGCAGCAAGTCGACCGTTCGGTGTTAAAAAAGACGAAGGTGAATCCATACCAACAATTTACACGGAAAGTAGAAACGCCTGGCAAGAACCGTTGGTAGACTACTCTTCCATGTTTTCTAGAAAAACTAGACCTTCAATTAAACCGGTAAATCCGCGACGTACAGAACGAATATCATTATGAGTGAAAAATCAGACGGAAAAGCTTGGGGTGGTGTCTTCCGTGTACCAACAGACCAACGCGTTGAATCCTTCTCCGAAAGTATCTCATTTGACCAACGGTTGGCTGATGATGATATCGACGGGTCGATAGCCCACTCACAAATGCTTGCTGAGTGCGGATTAATCACGCAGGCTGAAGCCGATGATATACGGGAAAGTCTTGAAGAAATTCGGAAAGACATCCATGAAGGAACATTTCTGTTTACTGCGAGCAAAGAAGACATTCACCTTCATATCGAATCTGCACTTACAGAAAAACTCGGGGATACCGGCCGGAAACTCCACACAGCGCGAAGCCGGAATGATCAGGTTGCCACGGACCTTCGTCTCTTTTGCCGACGCGCGATTGATCGTATAGATGCCGCTATCCTTGAGTTACAAAGAGCCTTTCTTGAGATGGCTGAACGGGAACGTGATCTAGTCATCCCGGCATACACACACCTTCGACGGGCCCAACCTGTTCTTGCAGGACACCAGCTATTGGTGTGGTGTGAAAAATTTGATCGCGACCGACAACGGCTTGCTGATTGTCGGCAGCGAACAAACATCATGCCGTTAGGTTCAGCAGCTCTTGCTGGTACAAGTCTGCCCATTGATCGGTCAAAAACACAGGCATCACTTGGATTTGATGCTATCGCCACAAACAGCCTTGATGCCGCGAGTGATCGAGACTTTGTCTGTGAACTTGCATTTGTTCTCTCGCTCACCGCAGTACATCTCTCGCAATGGGCTGAGGAGTGGATTATCTACAGCACTGATGAGTTCGGGTTTTTAAAGCTACCGGAGGCATTCTGTACTGGCAGTTCAATTATGCCTCAAAAGATCAACCCTGATGTACTTGAATTGGTGAGAGGAAAGTCAGCGAGAGTTATCAGTAATGTGCAGCAAATTCTAGTGCTACTCAAAGGGCTCCCAACTGCCTACAACCGTGATTTACAAGAGGACAAAGAGGCGGTCTTCGATTCAGTTGATACGCTTGAAGCGATGCTTGGAGTTGCATCTCCACTTGTAGCTGGAACGCATTTTGATCGTAGTCGGATCGAAGAATCAATTGAAAAAGGACACCTCGATGCAACAACACTTATGGAGGCACTCATTGTTGAAGGTGTGCCGCAGCGTACTGCACACGAAACAGTTGGTAAACTGGTTCGACTCGCCCTCACAAAAGGGTGTAGCCTGGCTGATCTTACTGATGATGCCTGTCAGGCAGAATATGACGGCTGGAATGCCTCTCTCCGGCAGGCTTTGGGGTCCTCACGGGCAGTTGAACGGATGGTGAGTTTTGGCTCGACCTCTCCGGCTTCTGTTGCCGAACAAATTGCTGCGTGGCATCAAAAATTAGAGACTGCCACGAAATAATTTCGTAAGCAGTTAAAGGATGGCACGTGACTAGATTTGGTTGGTTCACCTGGTGGTCTTCTCTGGTGATTATTGTGGTGCTGTCACCACCAGCTTTCACTGAAACAACTGAAGACACAAAGCATCATGATCCACTCGACTCATACCAGCAGGCTGTAATTGATTCCCTGAAATTTCCGGAGCGAATGAAGCCTCAGGAACTTTTTGAAGCTGCAATACGTGCCGCCTCCGTCGAGGCCCTCGACCCCACCTTAGAGTTTCTCAAAAAATTTGATGTTGCCTTGGAAAAAGAGCCTGATAAGGAAGAAACCCTGGCGCAACTTGGTGAGTTTTTTCAAACGGCTGAACTGAGTCGTCTCGAGAGATTCCTGAAGAAAAACACACTACCCGAACAGTCACGTGCCGTATCATTCCTAATCGATGGAATTCAAAACGCCGCTCAGAAAAAAAGAACCGACTCTTCCAGGCTGAAACAAGCTGCTGTTGATTTAGGTTCTGAGAAATTTTTTGTTCGGCAGCAAGCTGCTACGACTCTGATGCAGGGGGGAACGCACGCGATTCCAGTACTGGTTGAAATTTTCATGAAGACAGTTCCTGCCTTCAACGAAAAACCTTTGAGTGAAGTAGATCTCCAAAAGAGAACCATTGCCGAGACAATCATTCAACAGACGGGAGAAAGGGGTGTTCGTGCGCTAACCGCGTGGCTTGGATCGGATGATTTCCAAAGTTTTCCAGGAATCATTCATGCTCTTGATATTCTAGTCGATTCCGGTTGCTTACCTGCAGGGAAAAATACAAACCCTCATGCAGTCGCACAATTAGATTTAGCGAGTGTCCTCTTCGCACCAGCTTTTATACCTGAATTTCCCGAAGCGACACGAGAAACGGCAATTCGGCTCCTAGTCAAGCTGGAACAACAGGGTCATACTGACTTTGGTGGCCAACCGTTAACTCAAGACCTTGCCTGCCAAATCCTTACAAAAAAACTTGATGAACTCCTCACGCCGGCAGGTATTCCAACTCCTGACAGCCTGACCGAGGGTGAAGCATCGACCACAAGCCCAAGACCCACGGTGGAGCAGTATCTGTGGGTCACACAAACGAGCCGGCCTGAAATTCGCAACCTTCCACCCATTGCTTGTAGAAGTCTTCGTGCTGGTCATATTGCCCGAGATCTTTCCGGCCTTGGATGTGTCCATTCCCGTACCATACGGCTTGTACTTTTAGCACAATCCGAAGGTTTACTCGTTTTCCAAGACGACCACTTTTCAGCTCTCAATGCCTTATCGACTGAAGCAATTACAGAAACGTTAAGCGGACCGGCTGGTTTTTCAACAGAATTAGCGGCAGAAGTTCTTGATGACGCGATCGACCGATCGATGCCACTTGCTGCTGCAGTCGCTGCGCGAGCAATACGGGAATTACCCGTCGATAGACCTTCTATTATTCGTCCGCCTCTTGTACGAGCGTTAGCTGCCCCCTCCACACTAGTTCAGTTTGAGGCTGTACAGACACTGACTGCCGTTTCCCCAAGACCTCCTTTTACAGGATCGAGTCGACTCTTTGATCGATTGCTCTATTTTGCATCAGCAAAAGGTACAGACCAAGTCCTTATTACGCATCCCAATCACAATACTGCTGAGCTACTCAAAAGTAGCATTACTCAATTTGGCTTTGAAGCATCGATTACTTCGAATGGCCGCTCATGCGTTCAAGAGGCTCGACGATCGCCTGATGCCCGTCTGGTTATTCTCTCTGCTCGCTTACCAGATCTGAGCGCATCAGAGGTTATCCAATTTTTACGACACGAAGCACTTGGTGAAGAATTACCCGTACTTGTAATACTCGATCCTCTCGACGACAATCACGCGTGTCGACGTCGCACACGGCTCGTATTAAGCCTTGCTGATTTTGATAACGCCTTATTAACCGACAGACTCGAGAGTCAGTTCTTTTCTTCTGTCCATCAGCCTGGAACGGCATACGAAGTCATCAGACCGCCACGATTCCCCGAAACCCTCATCCGTCTTGCCGGACCAGAGGCGATAGATCAAAACTGGAGACAGATACAGGCCAGTCATCGTCTTCGGCGTGCTCGGATAGCACTTGATACCCTTGCTCGACTGAGCGTCCTCGGGTGGGATGTTCGGAGCGGTTTTCCTGTCGCCCAGAATGGCCTCAGACATGCCGAAACATTTGAGCCAGCCATTCGATTAATGGCAAACATGCCAAGCGTAGATGCCCAGCAATCACTTTTTGATTTGGCATGGGCACCAGATTTAGGCAAAAACGTTCGTAAAATAGCTGTCGAGGCCCTTCGAGACAGCATTCGATTCCACGGCATTCTTCTGACAAACAGTACCTTACGAATCATCAATGATATGTACAATATTGCGGATCGAGGAAGTGATTCTTCGATAGACCGTTCCCTCCTTGCCCTTTTCCAACCGCCAAGACAATCAACGTCTGCCGATGCTCCGGAAACCAACTGACGACTGCCCACAATCTATAGCAGGCTTCATTGGAACAAGTCCTGCCATGCAGGAGGTCTACGCAATGACCCACCGCGTAGCAGCCTCCACCGCGTCAGTTCTTCTCGTTGGTGAAACCGGCACAGGCAAGGAACTTATAGCACGTGCCATCCACGAACTCTCACAACGCGGAAGCGGACCCTTTGTCCGAGTAAACTGTGGCGCTCTATCAGAAAGCCTTCTAGAGAGTGAACTGTTTGGACATGTCCGAGGCTCCTTTACCGGGGCCGTAGCAAACAGAGCTGGCCGGTTCGAAGCCGCGCACACAGGAACAATATTCCTTGATGAAATTAATTCAACAACACCAAAACTTCAGGTCAAGTTGCTTCGAGTCTTACAGGAACGTGAATTCGAACGTGTTGGAGACACCGAGACTATTCAAGTTGACACTCGAGTGATAGCTGCGAGTAATCGAGAACTTCTCGATGAAGTTGCCAAAGAGACATTTCGTGAAGATCTCTATTATCGACTCAATGTGGTGCCGATTTATCTACCACCACTTCGAGGCAGGCGCACAGACATTCCTCTGCTTGTCAATCACTTCCTCGACACCTATTGCCGTGAAAATGCACGCGATACGATGACGATACATCCGTCTGCGATGGAAGCGCTAACGCAGCATCATTGGCCAGGTAACGTTCGCGAACTCCAAAATGTTGTTGAACGCTGTGTCATTATGTCTGATAGCGATGAACTTACGCTCAAACTTTTACCACCAGCATTTCGTGGTGAACAATCTACTGTTGCCATGCCAGGTCGGGGTGGTGACCTCGACAGCCTTGCTCGTGATCTTGTTGAACAGGGCATGGCATCTGCACCAGATGGCGATGTAAATCTATTCGATCGTGTTGTCAGCCGTGTTGAAAGAGAACTCATCGCTCAAATGCTTGCAGCCTGTGATGGCGTGCAGCTCAAGGCTGCCACGAGATTGGGAATCAATCGAAACACGCTGCGAAAGAAACTACTCGATCACGGATTAGATGAGTCGTCTGAAGAGTGAATTCCTACCGGCATTCATGTCTCTAGCATAGATGCACTTAATAGAAGATCTGCAGGTATCGCATTCACTAGGCTTCAGCCATCTCACGGGCATGATAGCTTGACCGAACCAGAGGGCCTGACGCAACTTGTTGAAAACCCATACTCCGGGCAAGTTCACCAAGCTCATTAAATTCATCGGGATGAACGTATCGGCTTACTGGAAGACTGTCGAGTGTCGGCTGTAGGTACTGACCAAGTGTCAGAAAGTCAACGCTGTGGTTCAACAGATCATCAAACACCTGCATTAATTCCTCTCTTGTTTCTCCAAGCCCGAGCATTAAACCACTCTTGGTTTTAGTCCGCGGCATGATTTTTTTTGTATCTGCAAGTAATTTGAGAGTCCACTCATACACGCTTTTGCGCCCACGCACTTGCCTATAGAGACGTGGCACTGTTTCGGTGTTATGGTTAAAGACATCAGGACGACTCTGAAGCAGTCGCTCTAAGGCACCTGATTTACCGATAAAATCAGGGACAAGCACTTCGATTGACGCACCTGTCGCCTGTCTGACTGCCTCCACAGTTTTCCGAAAATGCTCCGCGCCACCATCAGGCAGATCATCCCGCGTGACACTTGTAATCACCACATGCTTCAAACCAAGACGTTTGGCTGCCTCAGCGACGCGTTCTGGTTCATCATCTTCAAGCTCTTCTGTTTTCCCTTTTGGCACTGAGCAGAATCCACATGGTCGCGTACATACATTGCCGAGAATCATGAATGTTGCCGTCCCTGAAGACCAACATTCCAGCCGATTAGGACATTTCGCAGATGAACAAACCGTTTCCAATTCAAGTTCTTCAATGAGTCCAGCTGTTTCACCGTGTCCTCCTCCCTCACCAAGATTCTGACGCAGCCACGGTGGAAGCCGACGTGAGATGAGTACAGAGGGCTCTTGAGCAGTTGCGCAACTGGTTTGTGCTGTGGAATCTTGCTTATTTAGTATTGGCAGTAGGCTCGCGGCACTCGCTGAGATATCTTCATTGTTCGGCACGGATAAGTCCTCAGGCACTCTTGGTTTTTCGAACATGCATTCGTGTTTCAGTGTTTTGAAAAATTGGTACACCAGATTGAATGGAGACATCGACACAACCAAATGCATCTGCCAGAGACCGAACTATCGCGGTACGGGCATCTTGTAAACGCACCTTGCGACGTATTTCAGCCTGCACTGATCCCATCGTACGCTTCTTCATACCCATGGCGACAGGCACGGTGTGAATTCTGCGATAAAGACCCATATCCGGACAGATATTGACAAAACCGCCGTGCCAGACAACTCCCCGACGAACCGCAAAACTAACGGCTGCAACCAGACCTGATCGACCGAAAATCCCTGGCTGATTTGAATCACGAGTTGTAGAACAGTTAAGGCTCTGAATAGCTGATTCGAGGCCAAATTCAAACCGTTCGAGAAAACCACCGATGTCATTGGATGATAGACCAAGTTTTTCCATGGGAGCGAACAGGGCAATGCCAACTTGGCCAGGTCCGTGAAGTACAGCACCACCACCACGACCGACGAAACGTACTACAAGACCTTTACTTGCCAATTCATCTGCAGAAATATCAATGTCGGTATACGAACCAAGCCTCCCAATCGTAATTCCTGCAGCTGGCTCATAAATAACCAGTGTTGGAGATCGGCCATTCGGCTCTGAAACATCCCAAGCAATCCGCTCTGCCATACTCTGATAGACCTCGTGCTGCAGTCGCCCTGCAAGCCAAACACTCAATGATCGTTGACTTTTATTTTGACCACCGCTCACATGCTTGTTGTTTGGCAACATTATAACCGCCCTTGCTTCCTAGACACTACCTCTAGAAGTTGCGGCCAAGGCAGTCGACTCCAGCACAGCGGCTCAGCAAGTGACGATGGCATGACCTGCCGTTGATCATCAGATACAAGCCCTCCTGCTTCTGCCTCTTCCAGTACTCGATCGACTGTCGCACTCAGATGATCAAGCCAATCTGGTACTTCAACTCCTGCGCCAGTTGCTACGCCAAGAAATTCTTCGGCATGTGTCTCGAGTTGATTCCCAGCTCCCTGAGGCTCACCCACAAGAAGCTCCCGAACGGCAGGTTCGACAAGTGATTCGAGCTCATCCTGCTCGAGCATGGCTGTAAAAGGCCGTTGTACTCGATCGGAAACACTGGCCAAATGAACACCCGTCTTAGCCTGAAGTTTTGAAAGACGTTCGATCAGATCATTTGCGGTGCCCCCTGTCTCTTCCTCCATTCGTTGCCTCCAAGCAGATGCAGCTTCCGCTGCACCGCTCTTTACAAGCACACGATGAGCCATGCTTACTGGGCGAAGTGTCCAGACAATTCTTTCGTACTCTGCTTTAACCCGAAGAAACTCGAGTAAAATATAGAGATGGTTGCCACGATCAGACTGTGTTGTGGTTGAATTCCAATCTCTATATTCCGAATGATTCTCAGCCACACTCTCGAGAACCAATCGTAGTCGACTCGTTGCTTGTTTCAGCGAAATCTCACCAGAATTTATTGCTTCTATTAGCTTATCCGGATGATTTTTATCGTATTCACCATCTGAATCAGAATTGCGCCAATCTGCTTCGGAAGCATTTTGTTCGATAAGATGCTCGAGAAATGGGCGAACACCGCCACGAAGAATACTTCGCAACGATGGCGGCGTAAGGAGATGCTGCGTGAAAAGCCCTTCACCATAACTTTCGATAAATTTCTTGATGATGCCGAAAGCTTTATCCTCACGAACTCTCTCCAGCACAGAAAGCCGAAGCTGCCGAGCATGCGTAGTCCATGTCTCTAGTAATTTCGGAATAAGAATCGCCAACCCGTCTAGAATCCGCTGTGTTGTCACGACGCTAGATGGCTCTGACTCACCTGGTCCAGCTATTGGAGCACTCGCTACTATCCGTCCTACGAGTGCAGTTGTCGCGGCTTCGAAGACTCTATCAAATTCACTGACACTCGCTGCTCCAGGTGGACGCCGACTTTCAAGTTTTTTTGCCAAACGTACAAGGCCTATTGTTTCCTCAACAAAACCTCGGCGGGGCAAAACAGCAACCAACATCTCCAGCAGTCGTTCTCGCATCCTTGCTGCGAATACACGATCTGCCCGACCTCCACGCGACAATGGCACGTAGAGAACCGTCTTGCCGCGCAGATGGTACCGGATAGATTCCATTTGCTGACGGATCATTTGCTGGTCATCCACGAAGACAGCAGCCAGTAACTTCCCAACTGCTGGTTTCGGAATTTTTCTGGCAGATTCTCGCGTTGTATCTTCCTGAGACAGGGATGTTTTCTGCACAACACCTCTCGCAATCGCAATTCTGGCTGAGAGCATCCAGATCGTCTCACCGGTTTGCAGAGCTGCCTCAAGAAGTCTTTCTGAAGCTATGTCGCGTTGCCAACGAAGACGGTCAAACTCTGCCGCCGTCATACCAGGTGACTGTTCCTGGTCTCGAGCAATAATATGCGTCGCCGCACGTACCATGGCCTGGCGAAGACGCCTCAGCGTCTGTCGCCAACCAACAAATGAATCGATCTCAGCCGATGCTGTGTGGATACGACCGGCAGCTGCATCGAGACAACCCGTAACAACGGTCTGTCTGAGCATCACAATCACCCCAGTTAGAAAATCAGCTGCTTCTTCTACCGCCACAACAGGGTTTGTAGCACCAGCGGGAAGATCAACGTCGAGCATTCCGCCATCGATTCCATCATCTGCTGAGTCTTCCCACACCATCGACTCATAGGCCGATGCAACACTTTCATCAGCACCAATCTGATCGTCATCCGTCTCATCAACCACTGGATTTTCTGACTTATGTTGACTCAAGGGCTCTTGGCCTGATGCAGCAATGTCAATCATTTCAGTGAGTCCAGACGTATTCGCCTCAATCAATTCTAGGAATCGTCGTATTCGAACACAGCCTGAATCACTGAGATCAGTAAGAGCAGACCGAAGCCAACGATGAGCTGCTACCAGCCATGAATTTCCGGAATGATCAATTTCTTCCCCCTCTAGCAATGTTATCCAATGCACGAGCAGTCCCATTGCCGCATCAAAATCCTTTTCCTGGAGAAGCGCATCGGCTGCTGCCGCATGTGTTCTTGCTGACGAAAAATCCGCAACAGCGTCTCGCCAGAATACAGGCGATAATGGCACAGGAGCTGTTGCTTGTCGTTCTTCCAAAACGGCAACAACTTCACGGGCAGATTGCACCATTTCGAGACCGGATAGGTGCGTTATGCCAGCAACTGAGGTTGTTGCATATTGATCCCACCAGGCTGCTAATTCTTCAACAAGACTCCTGGCCTGGTCTGAAATCTTTTTATTTGCATCGAGACAGGATCGCTGCCAAACCATGCACGCACACTCAAGCAGGTTGCCAACACTCCCAATGAGGTCATCCACACGCGAATCTGGAAGCGACTCACCACCTGGCTCATGCAATGGAAATTGTCCTGCAAAACCAAGAATATTCCAGGGATCAACCAACGCCCCGCAATCAATCCCCCGTAACAGAAGGTCTTTGGCTTCACTAAGGGTATCAACGGCCCTTTCGAGAGAGTCTTGATCACCGCGACGAGAAAGTCCCTGAGCAATAACAATACGGCTCGTAATTCTCGCAAGCATTCGTGCGCTTGCTGCAGGAACAAGACTTACCAAACGCTCAGCTGCATCGATTCGTCCAAGGCGGGCAAGTACTGATGCAAGAGTAACGCTCCCAACTTGTCTCGCACGTCGGTCAGCAAGAAGCATATTGATATGCCTACGCACACCACCAAATGGCTGCTGAAGATTCTTCGCCTCTTTTTCAAGGCGACAACGATGATTATCAGGGAGCTGAGTTATCAACCAACGATAAAATTTATCTCGATACGCAGCAATCCGTGGAAGAAGGTCTGCGAGAGACAGACTCGCCTGAACAGCACCTGGCCCACGACCAGAGAGCCCGGAAGCCATTAACATGACACCTGCCAAGACAGCCGCAGACTCCTGCTGAAGTTCTTCAACTGGGATGCCAGGATGGGGTTTAGCTGACCATGACAAAATTCCTTCGAGTGTTGCCTGCTGAATAACAAGGCGTCGATAGTAGCCACTTTCGTCAATACACATCGGGTCCCAAAGGCCGAAAAGATAATTCGGGCGACTGGCCGCTGGATGCAAAAAGTCAAAGGCTCGAGGATCGACTGACAATTCAGTCAATAAATT
>JALCBP010000013.1:32006-52224 GCA_028066355.1 Pirellulales bacterium | reverse complement strand
ACGCAGGCAGTGTCCCAACCTGGATTCGTGATGCTCGTAAAACCATCCGCCAGTCAGATACTAATTTTTTTAAGGTCTCACCGATTCGTTACTGGGCTGATTTTTTGCTAAGCCTGATTTTAGCCTACTCTGCAGCAACGGTTTATCTTCTTGCCCCGCTTGGTTCTTGGCAACAAATACTTGCCTTTCCGATTGCAGTTTTTTGGCTCTACCGACTTGGCTCGCTGATTCATGAAGTCTGTCACCTCGGTGCGAATGAGATGCGAACATTTAAGGTAGCTTGGAACTTGCTTGTTGGTGTTTTCACACTGACACCCTCATGCTTTTTCACTCGACATCACCGTGACCACCACAGTCAGCGAATGTACGGAACACCTGAAGATCCTGAGTATGTCGCCAACGTTCTCGAAGCTGGCAACTGGCAAAGCGCTCTTTGTTACAGCCTCTTCATAATGGCATATCCTGTCATCGTTTTCCTTCGTTTCCTTTTAGCGCCACTGACATTCTTACACCCGCGACTTCGTGAATTTGTACTTGAGCGGGGCAGTTCACTCACGCTGAACTTAAAATACCGACGACAAATTAACGACTTCGACAGGAGAGTGATCACGGCAATGGAACTGCTTTGCTTCATACGAGCAGCCGCTATCCCTCTTGCAGTTTTTACAGGCGCTGCTCCACTAAGCCGCATCCCACTGCTTTACCTTCTAGGCTTGTCAACGCTCATTATGAACCAGATGCGCCAACTTGCTGACCACCACTTTGATGGAGATGGCGAAACAAGTGATGTGGAATCACACATTCTTGACTCATGCAATTTCACTCGTAATGATCCACTGACACTTCTTTTCTTTCCTTTTTCAATCCGTTACCACGCATTGCACCATCTCTTCCCCTCACTTCCGTACCACAATCTGGCCGGAGCACATACGTACCTTATTCAACACCTGCCAGAGAACTCTCCATACAGAGGACTTGATCGGCCGGGTTGGTGGGTGGTTGCAAAAAGAACTATTTTTGGCGGAGAAAGGGCGGCAACTGCCACCTCGTAACATTTATGGAAGCTGGTATAGTCGGCCTGCCCAATGTTGGAAAAAGCACGCTATTTAACGCGCTGACTCTTTCCAAGGCAGCACAAAGTGAGAATTACCCGTTTTGCACGATTGAACCCAACGAGGGCATGGTAAGCGTTCCTGATGATCGTCTCGATCGCATTACGACCCATGTTCCGACACAAAAAGTGATCCCTGCAGCACTCAAATTGGTGGACATCGCAGGAATCGTGCAAGGGGCAAGTGAGGGGCAGGGCTTAGGAAATAAGTTCCTCTCGCACATCCGTGAAGTCGATGCGATTCTACAAGTTGTGAGATGCTTCGATGACCCAGATGTCATTCATGTTGCCGGGACCGTTGATCCGGTAGCTGACATGGAAACCATCGAACTTGAATTAATGCTCGCTGATCTACAGCATTTCGAAACTATTCTCCCAAAAGCAGAGCGGAATGCACGAAGTCAGGACAAAGAAGCAAAGAGCCGACTTGAGGTACTCAAGAAGTGCCAAAACCATTTGATTAAAGAGAAGCCACTCCGAACACTTGATCTCACAGATACAGAGCGAGCAGCTATCAAGGAACTCGGCCTCCTTTCTGCAAAGCCCATTCTCTACGTAGCAAATATTGATGAATCTGACCTCGAAGGAACCGGTGAACTTGTAAACAAAGTTCGTGAAGCCGCCTCCGCTGCCCATGCTGATGTTGTTGCCGTGTGCGCAAAACTCGAGGCCGAACTTGCCGAACTAGACCATGACGATCGTCTCGAGATGCTCTCAGATGTTGGATTACATGAACCAGCACTAGCCGTTCTGGCCAGAGCCAGCTACACGACCCTTGGCCTACAAAGCTTCTTCACTGCCGGTGAGAAAGAAGTCAGAGCATGGACTGTCCCGATAGGGGCAACAGCCCCTCAGGCTGCTGGCGTCATTCACACCGATTTTGAGAAGGGGTTTATCAGAGCAGAAATTCATTCCGTGGAAGATCTTGAAAGCCTTGGCAGCGAAAAAGAAATTCGTGCTGCGGGAAAATTACGGATTGAAGGCAAGGACTATGTCATGCAAGACGGCGACATCTGCCATTTTCTCTGCAATCGTTAATCAGCCTTCATGTGCGTGCTGCATTAATTGCGTCCAGTTTAATATTTGCTCGTACACCGACTGCAAAGCCTTCCGACTTCTTTTGGAAAGGCTCCACTACAAATAAAACACTTTGAGCGGTATTTGTTCGAACAACTTCCGCATAGTCGTGCAATATCAGTGGGAAAAGCACCGCTACAGAGACAACATTTTGAACTGTATTTATTTGAACAACTTCCACAAAGACGAGCAGCTTCACGAGGAAAAGCGCCGCTACAACTACAGCATCGATTTTGTGCAACACTTATATCCAAGGATTCATTCGTTATTCCCCACGAGGGAAGGGAAAACGCAACGGAAGCCAAGATGATGGCGGCCAACCCAATGAACAAACAACTCGCTGATCTCATTTCCATTCATTCCTCTCGTAAAAGCCAGCGATCAATCCAATCAATCAGACTGAACCAAGAATACCACCGAGCGGATCTTACCGCACTACTCCCAGTGGGAAAATGAATATCAGACCACCGCATGAGTGGCTGAATCAACATCTACTTTCTGCCACGCAGGCTCGTCTTCGGTCGCCGACGCTGATGCTCCAAAAAAGGAATACATGACAGGCACGAGGACAAGGACTATTAGTGTTGTAGCCGCCAAACCAAAGACCAAAGACGTCGCCATAGGAACTAAGAACTGAGCCTGGAAACTTGTTTCAGTCATCAACGGGAATAACCCACCTATCGTCGTTACGCTCGTAAGAAAAACAGGCCTGAATCGTAATTGCCCAGCCTCGCGAAGGGAATCAAAAAGAGGCATGCCAGATCGAACCCGATGATTAATAAAGTCGATTAATACAATAGAGTCGTTCACAACAACACCAGCCAATGCAACAAGCCCGAACATACTGAATATGGTGAGAGGCATGCCAAGTAACGCATGACCAAAAACTGCTCCGGCGCACCCAAATGGTATGATCGCAATGATGAGGAGAGGCTGGAAATATGATTTGAATTCCATTGTGAGAAGGACAAACATTGCAAACAGGGCAACAATAAACCCTACTCCTAAGCTTTCAAGACTTTCCTGAGTTTGTTCTTGCTCGCCCTCCCACCGAACGCTTACCAGCGGATACTCAGCAAGCAAATCTGGCATAAGCCGCCTTTCCATATCTCCAGTAATCTGACCGCTTGTAAGTGAACTTTTTGCTACGTCGATATCAGCAACGACTGTTATGGACCGCTTCTGACTCAATCGATTGATTTCAGAATAACCCCGCTTAATTTCTATCTCTGCCAACTCGTCAAGAGGCCGCTTGATCCCATCAGGACTCGTCACACGAATATCATTCAGGGTTGCAACACTTCGACGCTCTTCTTGTGGATATCTCACCATGAGTTTCACTTCATGGCGACCTCGCTGAAGCCGCATCACCTCTTCGCCGTAGTAACTCGCCCGAACGGTTCCGGCAAGATCCGCGAGAGACACGCCCATTGCTTCAGCTTCGGGCTTGACACGAAGTTGATACTCCCACTTACCTGGTCGAGAATCATCATCAATATCTATTACACCCGGGTATTGAGCCAGCCATTCTTTACATCGCTCAACTGCTTCCTCAAGCTGACGAATAGCATCTGGATCACTTCGAGCCAGCAATTTAAATTCTACCGCCTTCCCACCGGGACCAATATTTTCTGTTTTAAAGACAAGGCTTTCTACGCCTGGAAAGCTACCGGCTGAAAGTCGCCAATCACTGATAAACTCCTCACTTGTTACATCTCTACTTTCTCCATCAATAAGCTCAACTGCTACGGCTCCTACATGGCTCCCACTAACCCGTGCATCTGGACCGACCTCTCCCTGAGCCGCAACCTGACCCACAGAGCGATGCACGAGACGCACAATCGAGTCTTCTGTATTTGATAGCTTCTGCCCTGTCTGGAACGCAGCTTGTTCAATTCTTCGAGTTGCTTCGTCTGTCACCGCTGCAGGCGTGCCATCGGGAAACGTTACCTTAGCAAGCAGTCGATTCGCATCAATTTTCGGAAATAAGGAAAACGGTGTAACACCACTTCGCACAAGTGCTATAGCCATCATGAGAACACTCACAGCCACCGCTAAGGTGCTCAGCCGATTCGCCAGAGCAAGGTTCAGAAGTGGTCTGTAGCATGTTCGCACAAGCCACTGCAGACTTTGGTCACACGCCTTCTGCAGCCACGTTAACACGGGCAGAAACACACGAAACGGGAAAAGCAGCCACCCGAGTATTGTGAAAATCAAACCCTTTTCGTGAGAAAGATGGCCAGGAAGTATCAGCAACGATTCACCAAGAGACATGATCAGAGCCGTGATGAATGCAAATGGCATCACAGCAATAAACTTGCCCATTACTCCAGAAACAAAGCAAAGCGGCAGAAACGTAATAACTGTCGTTGTCACACTCGACACAACACTTGGCGAGACCTCAGCAGTACCATCGATTGCAGCAGCAACTAGATTTTTACCAAGTCGACGATGACGCTCGATATTGTCACTCACAACTATCGCATCATCCACCACAATTCCAATTGCCATAAGAAATGCAAACATTGACAGCATGTTGAGGGTCTGGTCAGTAAGAAACATCAGACCTCCAGCCCCTAGCATGCAGAACGGGATGCCCAAGGCAACCCAAAAGGCAATTTTCAAGTTGAGGAAAAGCGACAGAATGACAAAAACAATGAGAAGTCCCTGCGCTCCTGTGTTCACAAGCATTTCAAGTCGATCACGAACATCTATTGATTGATCTGCCCACGTCACAATCTCATAGCCTTCCGGCAACGACACTTTGGCAACATAGGCGTTCACTGCTTCTGTCATAGCCAAAAGATCTTCACCTGAACTCCTATCGATGGATACAACCATCCCTTGCCGACCATTGATTTGATTCGTTGCGGTAACATCTGCGAAGTCGTCACGCACGGTACCCAAGTCGCCGACCGTTAAGACAAGCCCATCAGGCAAAGTAACCAAAGGAAGCGTCGCGATCTCTTCTCCAACATACCGCTTGTTTTTGCCCCTCAGTAGAATCTCTCCACTTTCACCACGAATGGTCCCACCCGGCAACTCCAGATTCTCCCGACGAACAATATCAGCAACATTCCGTAATGAGAGCCCGTATTTTCGTAGCATTCGTTCTGAGATCTCTATGTCGATTTCATAGTCTCTCGCCCCTTGGAGATTTGCGGCAGATACGGCCGGCAGAGAGAGAAGGTCATCTCGCACAAACTCTGCGACATCTCGTAATTCAGATTCGGCGACACCTCCAGCAACTCGCGGGGCTAATATGCCGACCTTTATTGCTGGGTTGCGAAGAGTTATCTGCTCAACTTTAGGATCCTCGGTAAGTTCCGGAAGGCTGGGGATCCGCTCCACTTCCGACCGAATTTCACCGAGCACTTTTTGTACGTCTTTCGTGCCAGAGTCCAGTTCAAATATGCAGAATCCTATACCTTCCTGAGCAACACTAGTGAGTTTTTTAACCCGTGAAACACTGCGACAGGCTTCCTCAACTTTTTGGCATATTCCCTCTTCGACTTCCTCTGGTGTCGCTCCCGGATACGACACAGAAACAAGAATTATTTCAAGTTCGAATTCTGGAAAAACCTCTCGCCGCATACTCGAAAAACTCATCGCTCCCACAATGAGAATTGCCACAACCAACGTATTCATCGCTGGCATATTTCGAACTGTCCAAGAGATCAAACTGCGCATGGGGGCTTTTCACTTACCTGACTGGGGAGAAGCAATTGAGGAACTTTCATTTGCGGACTGAGGCAGATCTCTTGATTCAGCAGATGACTGGCTAGCGCTATCGACAACTGGCATATTTGCACGCGGATTCGCGATCTGACTGAGCACGATCTGGTCATCTGGCTGAATTCCATCTGGCGTTGATTCAAAAACAGCTCTTCCTGCTGACATCTGAATAAGTGGTGGCTGTAGAATTGTCAAAGTCTTATTCCTGACAGCCCAGACATCCCCATTTGGGCGTAATGCCTCACACGGAATGGAAACGAGCGGCTGATCCGTTTCAACCTCGACCTGAACATCAACAAACATTCCACGAAGCAGTGATTTTGGTGCACCAAGTGGGAGATTAGGTAATGCTGACCCGTAGCGATCAATTGCCTCGACACCAGTTGGATCAGACACAAGAACCCTACAGGGAAGTGTTCGCGTCCGTGCTTCCAGCCCCTTGCCTTCCTGTCTTTCGAGCACACCCTTCCATCGATATTGACGCTTCCCTATGCGGTAAATGACGGTCGCTGGCGTATCAGGAAAATCATATGGAGACATTCCCGAAGCCCGACGACTGTCACTCCAGATCCGTGACACATCATCCATTTGAAGGCTTACTCTCACCTCGGCTGCACTGGTGTCTTCAATAGTGATCAGCGGACTACCTTTGCTAACAAAGGATTCTGCTTCGACCATTTCTTCGACAACAACACCGCTTAAAGGAGCGTTGATTCGCGTCCTCTCTAAATCGAGTTGGGCCCGCTCAAGCATTGTCTCTGTGAGAGTCTTGCCTTCGTTTAAACGAATACGGCGCTTGGCAAGGACGCGACGCTGACCTTGCAATGCATTAAGACTACTGTCCGCTGACAGTTCATCTCGTAGGGCTCGCTCATAATCTGCTTCAGTTACTACCCTATCGGACTTCAGACTATTTTGCCTTACTACTTCGCGATGCGCCAGTTCAACCTGTCTTTTCGCAAGTTCTACCGATCGAGCATTCTGATCAATCTCTTCATCAATTTCCTCAATTGATAACATCGACTGCTTCAGCTCCTGTTTCAGGCGACGCACCTCGAGTTCATAATCACGTGGGTCGATCTCAAGAAGCAACGTACCTTTATTGACAAACTCCCCACTCTGACAGCCAGCTGACTTTTTGACGATCCGTCCACCAACTTCAGCTGATAGCGTTACTTCACGTAGCGGGACAACCACACCATCAAAATCAATCTGGAAAACACCTCTTTCGCGGACAGCCATGACTGTCTCAACAGCCGTTGCAGCAACACTTTCAGGCGCTAAACGTGGCGGTGGCGGCTGACTTCCCATTGCCATAAATGCGGCCACACCGCAACCGAGAATGAGAAGAGGTGCAATCCATCCAAAAATTGTCCGGATCATTGTCATTGTTAGCAATTTCTTTCAATCAATTTTAAGTTTAATCACGTAGTCATGCTCAGAAACAATTAGCAGAGATTTCGACAGACAGTGGCGGTTGCTTACCGAGAGCAGCCAGGCAAAAACATGTGATATGGTCTGCAAGCTTTACTGGACTGTGAAGATTATCTTTTTCATCTGAAGGAATAAGCATTCCTACAACATCACCAGCAGCACGATACAGAAAACATTGGCCAACAATACCCAGTCCAATGCGACGCAATTCGGGGGGCGACAGTTCACCATCTGTTAATTCATCAAGAATCGAACACAGAACTGTAAAGTGCGGTTGAATATATTCTTCTACCAGTTGTCTGCACGCATCGGTTGGATGGAGAATCTCTCGGAGCATAAGTCGAACCTGCCATGGCGGATGATCAAAACCAAGCATCCGCTGAAGCATATTCCCAACAAAGTCCCGCAGTTTTTTGACTGGCGGAGTACCATCAGCCCATTGAGGAAGTGGGACTTGTTGAGACCGTTCCTCGTGTGCATGCCTCACGCTTTCAATGTAGAGACGATGCTTGTCACCAAAGTAGTAATTAACCGCTGCAACATTCACTGCAGCTAAGGTGCAAATATCTCGAATCGTCGCAGCCTCAAACCCCTTGTCGGCAAACTCCTGCCCCGCTGCGGATAGAATTCGGCCGCGAGGATCGTCTTGCCCTTCGACTTCGACTGGACCCGTTTTTCTGGTATTTGCGGATGCCATAAACCACCGTTTCAAACAACTGTTTAGTTCTATTGTATCCTCTGTGATTGCTATGGCGAGAGCACGATTTTTCAAAAATTGGTAGATTTTCGGGCGTGAAAACCCAAGGAGGGAAGAGTGACATGACTGGATTCATACGTGCAATTTTCTATTTTCCGGCAATCGTGCGTGGTATCTGGGCAACATCTCGCAACTGCTCAGAAGACTAGACCGATTCTTCTTCCTGCACACAGTCATTTCCCAAGAAGGTACCTCGGCGTTTCCAGAGGTACGGCGTCACCCTCAGCATGACTCATAAGCCACGGCTGTTGAATACTCGTGGCCGCTAACGGTAATAAGACCGAAGAACATCTTCAGCAGCGAGACGCCCAGCGACGAGCGCTCCATTTATTGAAGAACTTGTCAGGTGATCACCGCATAAAAAAAGACCTGAGGAAACGCAACTTGAACGTGGTCTTTGTTGTCGTGACAGTGGTGTTTCGATAGGCAAAGCTTTAGGAACTTTGACTGTTGCAAGATGATTCCATAACGTGGCGTCCGGGCCAAACCATGCTTCAGCTTGTCTGCGAACCGCACTCGTAAGCTGATCATCTCCCCCCTCCCAATCACTGCGAACTGAGACAT
Source organism: Pirellulales bacterium (assembly GCA_028066355.1). Lineage (GTDB taxonomy): Bacteria > Planctomycetota > Planctomycetia > Pirellulales > UBA1268 > UBA1268. The sequence goes on along the minus strand of JALCBP010000013.1, from coordinate 43,546 downwards.
AGATCAGATTTTTTCCATCGGGTGCATAGCCCTTGGTGACAGCCGACGGCACTGACACATTATCAATTGGTCCTGCAGTAACAGGTTCAGCAGAAACAACCAGCATCTGCCCGCATGGAGGCTTCTTAGGAGACTCGAAAGCCACGAGGCGGGTACCCTTCCACAAGGGAGGTTGCCATTCCGTCGGAACATCTTCTGAAAAAAGGGTTGAGTTTGCTATAGCGGCACTGGAAACGATAATCGAGCCGGCACAAAACCGCCGTCCATCTGCAAGAACTACTTCGCCGCCACCCGTTACAGAATGTTTAATCTGAACAACAGTAGCATCAGTCTGTAGACAAGTAGCAGGAAGTTGTTTGGCCATTTGCTGAGGAATCGAGGACATACCACCTGCTGGAAGACATGCGCGACCACTAGAAAACATCGCAAACGTAAATTCAAAGACTGACGCGGCCGTTGCGAGATTCCTCTCAAGAAAAACACCACCAAAGAATGGCTCAAAGAACAACTTGATAAACCTAGATGAAAAGCCACGAGAAATGAGCTCTTCACGTGTTGTCTTCTCTCCATGAACACGATTCAAGGACGGATCAATATCGCCTCTTCTTACTCCAGCGAGAACCTCGCTTCGCAACCGAGCAATCCGTAAAGCATCAGGCATGCCAACCGCTCCTGACAACACTGAACGAATGGCAGCAAAAGGTCGTCTCCACGGATCACTTACCGGAACTAATCTGCCCCCATGGGCAACAAGTGCTCCAGGCTCAAAAGCCCCAAACTCCAGCGACGGATAGTTAAGAAAGCGTTGCCCCTCGGGATAGGAGTCCAGATATACCTGAAAACCACGGTCAAGCCGAAATCCATCGACACTATCGGTCGCAACTCGACCGCCTGGAACATGAGATGCTTCAAGCACACGTACAGACTTAGAATTCTGTACCAGCGTTTGAGCGCATGCGAGCCCTGATAGCCCGGCGCCAACAACAATACAATCAACATCTTCCACGCGTCATATCCAACGATGATCAAACACTGCCAACATAGTCTTTCCTGACTCTCGTCACAGCGGCCTCACAATTGACTGGCTTCGCCAATAATCGAAAAGTGTTTCTATCGAATTAACACCGCCGCCCATACCGCTCTTATGAATTCCACCATACGGTACTCCTTTGGCAAAAACATTATGAGAATTTATCCAACTATTCCCTGCGATCATTGACTCGGCAACCCGTGCAGCTCGCCCCAGATCAGTCGTCCAAACACTGTTAGCAAGACCATAATCTGTATCGTTGGCAAGACTAATGGCCTCTGCCTCTCCTTCGAATGTCGTCATGAATGCAACAGGGCCGAAAATCTCTTCTCGTGCCGCGACATTACCAAGTGAACCGCTTAATAAGCATGGCTTCACATAGAAGCCATTCCGTCCAGCTACTTCAGCGGACCCTCCAGGAACAACAACATTTGCGCCCTGAGCAACACCTTTCTCTAGGTAACTTAAGACTCTATCTCTTTGCTTTGAGTTCACAACAGGTCCCATGGTTGTGGTGCCATCAAGTTGATACCCAACATTGACTTCCTGCATTTCTTGCCTGCAGGCATCAACAAAATCATCATAAATCGATTGATGAATTAACCATCTCGTTGCATCACAACAAACCTGTCCGGTGTGGAACGTGATTGCTCCCACAAGTTTTTTTGCAGTTGCTTCAATGTCAACATCATCAAAGACTACTGCAGCCCCCTTACCCCCAAGTTCGAGTTTGACCGGAACCAGATTTCGGCCACAAGACTCACCAACCAGCCTGCCTACCTCAGGAGACCCTGTGAACGACATTCGACGAATGCCTGGGTTTGCGGATAAAGCTGCTCCGGCTTCACTTCCATAACCTGGAATGACATTGACGACCCCATCAGGCATGCCGCTCTCACGAGCTAATTGAGCAACATAAATCGACGAAAGAGGGGTATCTTCAGCAGGCTTAACGACAACAGTATTCCCTGCTGCTAGAGCGGGCGCTATACCCCAACCCATGAGGAGAATCGGAAAGTTCCAAGGAAAGATGAAACCACATGCCCCCCATGGGCTGCGGAGCGTCCACGCTTCATGTCCAGCTACAGCAAGTTGGTTGCGCCGCTGCACATTCTGGGCCATGTCCGCAAAAAAACGAATTGATTCAACAAAGTTTTCAACATCCCCAAGAGCATGGGCTGGCAATTTCCCTGCATCAATTGCCTCGATGTGGGCCACGACTTGCTTTCGTTCCTCTACCAAGTCAGCAAACCGATGAAGCCGCACAGCACGATCATTTGGAGCCAGCGTTGACCAGCCTGATTTCATAAAGGACTCGTTCGCCTTGTCAACACTTCGGTTCACATCGGCTTCAGTGTAGGCATGTATCTCAGCAAGTGCATCACCACTTCCTGGATCAAAAGATTGGAATGTTTTTTCTCCCGAGCCGGACCAGTCCTCACCACCAACAACACCAGAGATGATTCCTCCTGATAGATATGATTCAATTTCAGAAAGTTCTGTGGCCGTTACTGACGCCATAATTTATCTCCAAGCTAATGAAGGGCCGGTGTTGCTCCAGAGTACAGCACAATGCGGCTTACTCGACTGAAGGCATGACACAGTCAAAACCTCTCTTACAGCATACCCGCTTAATGAGTGATGTGTCGCCATCTGTGTTGAGACTTTATATGCCTCATGTTCTAAAGAGGCATTACGTTTAATGAGGATGAGAACATCACCCCAGAAGCCTTTTGATCCAGCGGGCAGCAGCCAGGCCACTTGATGCTGCAGCCTCAACACGACCGCCACCAAAGGCATCACCACAGCAAACAACTGGTGGTTCGTTCTGCACAGCAATCATTGGTGTCTTGAGTGGCGAAACAGGAAAAGCATATTTCCATCGCTGCAGCGACGTCTCGCGAACCCTATCAGACGATTTCCCATCAATCCAACGATGTGCCGCTTCTATGAGTTTCTCTTCCACCCGACTCGGATCAGCATCAAAATACTCCCTGCTGAATTCGGCAGAAGCTTGAACCGTGAGGCTTGGAACAGGAGATATTCCTTTTTTATAGTTATCCCCAACCCAGGCAATCGGGCCAGAACAAACTTCCAGACCACCTGGGTCAGGGAGCAGGCTCGGTTTCGATAACCAAAGCATAAGGGAAAAACAAGGAACGTATTCTACTGATGCAAGTACATCCCACACTGCTGAGTCAACAACTGGTGGCCGCAATCCACCAGAATCGAATATTTCCAGAGCTTGCGGAACAGGAACGGTGAGCACGGCGGCACGAGCTACAACAACGTCATTATTTTCACACACCAAACGGACTGTATTGTCTTGAACACCAATGGAGCCAACACGAACTCCTGTTCGAACCGGCTCCGCGAGTTGTGCTGCTAAATACTTTGGGAGACTCGTCATCCCACGAGCACCTCTCCAACGGGCGTGCCCAACTTCATCGAGCGGTTCTACAAGTGGTCCGTCCTCTGTTTTTGAATGCGGAAACAAATCGCACCACGGCATGACAGCGTTGGAGTCTTGTGCTTCCGAGACAACACTTCCAAACGCTCTTCCCTTAACAGAAAAATATTGTGTTCCGTGATCGCAGACTGCCTCACCAAACCTACGAGTTGCCATTCGGCCACCAACCCCACGAGCTTTCTCGAGAACGGCCACGCGCAAACCGCATTTCGAAAGGTGCCTTGATGCCATGAGGCCGGCTATTCCAGCCCCAACGACAGCAACATCATACTCATTAGAAGATTGGTTAGTTTGTGGATTCACCACGAGCCCTCCAAGCAGTAAGGAGGATGAAAGAAAACGGAAGCCACCAGATCAAATCATTGGTCACGATATTCAAGCCAAATGCAAGTGGAAGCTTTTCAGACCAGAGGGCCTCAGCGAACCCTATCGGACCAAGTATTTTTCCAAGAAAGCCAACAAACACAATGGGCCAGTGACGAATCGGGTCAGAGGCGGCGATCAGATACCCGATACCATAAACCCCCACAATCATACCAATGCATTGCCAGAACTCCGGATAGTGAGGTGGCTCCATTCCGGTAGCCCGAAATACCCAAAGCGGAAAAAGGATAGCACCTCCACCCCAGATGATGTTGTAGACACCAGCTGCATAAAGCGACCACCTCATCCAAGGTTTTACATTTGCCTGCTCGGATTGATTCATAAAGTTCTTAATTTTGGCGTTGAAGACGTGTTTCCGTGGCTAGCACCCAACCCTCTTACAATAGTCGCATCAGGTCTGATGTGCAGGGGATGCGGCTTCCGGCAAGTAACTCCCCCTCAGTGCAACCACCAAGGACACCCACTGTTCTCGAGAACGCCTCCACACGTATAAAAACATCTGCTTTTTCGGGCGGAAATTGAGACTTATAGCAGCGAACCGCTTTCAATTTCTGCTCTAAGTGTCCCGCAATATTCACGATGACAGGCCAATGACCGACTGGTAGATCGGCCACCCCGGCAAACAAAAAATAGGTCAAAAGATTAGGAACAGTATGAACCGGTAGATGATCAAAGACATCGTCCCATTTTGTCAATCTCGAGTAGAAAACGGCTGCCTCTGTTATCGCCATAGCCTGAGCGTGATCAGGTGAAGCCATAGGTGTTTTATCGCCTATCCCAAGAACCAAACGTGGTCGATATCGACGGAAGGTTTTCGCAAGTGCTACTCGAACTTCAAAACAGTCGAATAATTTTCGATTTGGAAAACCAAGTTGTTCACGATGCACTACACCAAGCACACCAGCGGCTTCCGATGCTTCAGCGAGTCTTTCTTCTGGACCACTCGATCGTGGTGTTGGCTCCCCATCAGTGATATCAACAACACCAACTCGAAGCCCCTGAGAAACCAGTTTTGCGAGAGTGCCGCCACAGCCAATTTCAACATCATCCGGGTGGGCTCCGACAGCAATGACATCAAGTGGCTCAGGAAGTTGGTTGGTCACACCCTACCCCGCCTTCGTAGCCGCCATAAGAAAACTCGGATTAATCGCCTCGAATCGAATACGATCCATTTGCTCAATGCCACGGGCAATGTTGACCATCCAGTATTCAGCATCATCCGAACGGCTTCGCAGCAAAGCGTGAACAGCAGCCAGATTTTCAATGCTGTTACAACTTGTGACTAAACGACCTCCTGCCTTCAAACGATCCCAAGCCTGTTCTACGAGTGAAGTAACAGCACGACCGCTTCCACCGACATAAATACAATCAGGTTCTGGAAGCTCACTCCAAGCCTCTGGTGCTTGCCCCAGAATAGCCTGAAGGTTATCCACACCGAATCGAACCGCATTTTCCTCTATTAACTGATGATCATCAGCGTCCATCTCAATGGCATATACAGAACCGTTCGGGGCGAGCCTCGCGGCTTCGATAGCCAACGAGCCACTTCCAGCCCCTACATCCCACATGGTACTTGAAGAGCATAGTGACAGTTCAGCAAGAGCTAAACTACGGACTTCTTTAGGAGTGAGTAGCCCCCTCTTCGGACGCGACTGTAGGAAAAGTTCATCGGAGTTTCCGAACACACGTCTGCCTGCCTTACTCGGTGGCTCAGTTAATCCACTCGGACGAATAAGGATCATTACATTCAAAGGACCAAATAGTTCCTTTGAAATCTCATGCAGTGAACCTTGTGTTACACGCTCATCAGGCGAACCAAGATTTTCACAAACGTAAGCCTGTAGACCAGTCACTCCCTGCTCGAGGAGAGACTGGGCTACAGCATTTGGAGGCCACTTTTCACTTGTAAAAAGGCCAGCGGTATCAACCGTACGAATCTTTTCAATCACGCGTTCGATTACTGGCAACCCTGAAAGGTTTGCCAGATAAGCGTCTTCCCAACTCTCTTTGACCCTCGCAAATGCGAGTTGCATGCTACTTACATGCGGAACAACTTCGAATCTATCCTTGCCGAGTTTGGAACAAACGTAACGAGCCGTTCCATAGAACAGGGGATCGCCAGATGCCAACACAACAAGTTTGTGCTGACTGTCGGACGCTTCTATTCGGTCAACTAACTCGTCAAGGCCCGAAACGGTCTGAAGGCGCCCCTGCATTTCTGAAGACAGTAGTGGACTACACGAGTCAGGGCCGAGCAGAACATTGGCTGATTCGACGATTTTTACGGCATGAGCCGTCATTCCCTCGATGCCATCGTCGCCAATACCAACAATAAAAATTTTCTCGGCCGCCACCGGATCTCCTCTATGCCTTACCGCCATAGTTAGTCAGGCCTGAAACGAACTGCCGCAACCGCAGCTTTTCGAAGCATTTGGATTGTTGAAGGTAAAGCCTCGCTTATCAATTCCTTCGTGAAAATCGAGCGTTGTCCCGTCGAGAAAGAGATCACTTTTTTTATCAACTACAACTGAAACGCCGTGCTGGTCAGTTTTTGTATCAGCTTTTGGATCGAATTGGGTGTCAAAACCGAGCGAATATTGAAACCCACTACAGCCACCCCCGGCAACGCCGACGCGAAGGACTGTGCCGTCCTCAAGTTTCTGGTCCGTAATGATTTTCTTGACTTCGCTAGCTGCCTTTTCAGTGAGCGTAACCGACATCGTATGGATTCTCCGTAAGTTTAATAATTGTCTCGAGAAGCGCGAGCTACAAAACAGCTGATCTCGAATGAATTGCATCATTCTATCTGTCGCACGAATATCCTCGTGCACACGTTAATAGTTTATCCCGCTTATGATTGAGGGCAAAGGGCGATGCACTGAACAAGTCAGAAGTTCACTGGTTGGCCGCACTTTTTAACGGTTACGCAGGAAAACTGCAGGGACATCACACGCTGCCGAGGGACTGAACCGCCAATTTCAACCGCTCAGCAGCAAACTCGATCTCCTCAAGTGTGGTCATTCGTGAGATTCCAAACCGAACACTTTGGCGGATTTCGTCATCAGATAATCCAAGAGCGCGTAAGACATGACTCGGCCTTGGCTGTTCGCTGGAGCACGCGCTGCCAGAACTCGCAGCCACCCCCGTTCGCGAAAGCTCAGCAAGAAGAGTAGCGCCATCAATTCCAGGTATACGTATATTCAGGTTATTGGGCAGTCGTGAGTCTGAATCAATCGGTGGACCATTCAATTGAATGCTTGGAATGTATCCACGCAGGAGGCTCCAAAGTTTGGTACGCAAATGATGCATATGACTCGTCGTTACACTTAGTGATTCAACTGCAAGCTCGAAGGCTCGCCCCATGCCGACGATACCTGGCACATTTAGCGTTCCGCTGCGAAGACCACGTTCCTGGCCACCTCCAAAAACCTGTGGATCAATCCTCACAATTCGTTGTTGACGCCGAACATAGAGCGCACCAACACCTTTTGGACCATGACACTTGTGTGCTGAGAAACTGGCCAAATCAGCCCCCATTGCAGCCACATCAAACGAGCAGGTGCCGACTGCCTGAGCACAGTCAACATGAAGTAGTGCCCCGTGAGCGTGCACAATATCAGCAATGTCTGAGATCGGATGAACCAAGCCCATCTCATTATTTGCATACATGATTGAAACAAGAGTTGGCCCGGATCTGACAATTTCATCAAGATGGTACAAATCAAGAGCACCAGGAATTTTGCTGTCTTTCGCTGCAACTGGCAAACGACGGACAGCCAGGCCGTGCCTCTCTAGCTGATCAGCCACATCGAGGACCGCCGCGTGCTCAGTTTCGGGGACAACGCACTGCTTTATTGATTGACGATTTACAGCACCAACCATCGCCAGATTGATACTTTCTGTAGCTCCACTGGTAAAAACAATCTCTCGAGATGTCGCACCGACAACTTGTGCCACACGTTGCCTTGCTACTTCTACCGCTTCACGTGCCTGAGTTCCCATCGCATGAGTGCCGCTACCTGCGTTTCCATAGTTATCTGTGAACCATGGAACCATCGATTGAACAACATCAGGATCCACTCGAGTGGTTGCGTGGTTATCGAGATAGACAGAGCCATTGTCTGGAATCACTGAATATTCCTCACCAGTTCTGCATAACGCACCTGACGCATCTGTTTCGCCAATTAATGAAGAATGCCTGCTTCAATTGCTTCTAGAGCAATCTGAGACCATGTTTCGAACTGTTTGCGATCAGCCACCAAGTCCTGAGATGATTGAAAACCGCATTCGAGCAGGTCTGCTTCACGAGATACCACTTGGGGAGATTGCAAATCAAAAACATGGACAATCCCAAGATGCACGCTTCCAACAGGAGTCGCATCGTCGTTAATAAGCCCCACGCATCGGCTTGTAAAATCGCCGCTGATAGCCACCTCTTCCTCTAACTCCCGTAACATACCTGCCTCATACGATGCATTATCACCGTGTTCTCCATCAGTACTGGCAATGTGACCACCAACACCAATGGATCGCTTTGTCCGAAGTCGAGCTTCACCCTGCCCTCCACCACGCGTATAAGAAAAATATTGCGTAGCTCCAGCAGGATCAGACCATGCAAGCAGGCAATACGGTATGAGTTGCTTAAATGACGGATCTTCTTCTGCTTTCTCGCGTGGCATCCAGCGCGTTTGATTTGGGTCAAGAAGTATCGGGAGATACTTTTCAACGTCTCTGCAGAACCCCTGGAACAACCCCGCCTGCTCCAACACAGAGCGAGGTACAACTAAAACATCTTCCTGGGGCAGAGAGGACACGAGCACAACTCCTTTTCATGTTTCGAATCGGGAACTATTTAGCATGCAACTTCTCGTAGAATCATACAACGATTCGCTAAAACTTTCTGAAAGGCTCCAAAGACAAAATCTAGCATCAAATTTGGTCCTACAAAATCAGCATTGCATCACCATAACTCAGGAATCGATATCCATTCCGAACAGCCTCTTGGTATGCATGCCTGATGAGCTCATGGCCGGCAAAAGCGCTCACAAGAACCATTAGTGTTGTCTTAGGCATATGAAAGTTGGTCAACATGCAATCTACAGTACGAAAAGAATAGCCGGGGCGGATAAACAGGTCCGTCGCACCAACGAACGACTCTGTTGCTCCAGACTGTGCCGCGGTTTCAAGAGATCGAACAGCTGTTGTGCCCACAGCTACAACTCTTTGGTTCAGCTTCTGAGTTCGACGAATAGCTGCTACCGTTTCCTGAGAAATAGCACACCACTCAGAGTGCATTGCATGTTCATCGATCTTTTTCGTACTAATAGGCCGAAACGTATCAATTCCGACATGCAAAGTAACCTCTGCACGCTGCACACCCCTTCTCTGTAGTTCTTCTAGGAGCGCGGGCGTAAAGTGCAGGCCTGCCGTCGGTGCTGCAGCTGAACCGGGTCGCTCTGCAAAAACTGTCTGATATCTTTCAACATCTTCATTCCGAGCTAGTCCATCGCGAATATATCCAGGTAGAGGAACCCGCCCAACTCGCGAGAGGAAATCCAGTACTGGCTCAGTCGAGCACAGATCAACTAACCAGGCTCCTCCTGTGTCGCGAGCAACGAGTTCTAGCACAGCCTGATCTTGTCCATCTTTGTCAATTACAACGATTCTTTCGCCAACGTGCAGGGCACCTCTTGTTTTGGACAACAAACGCAATAAACGACGCTCGTTATCACCAACAACCTCTGCTAGGAAAAGGCCCTCCCAACGACCATTCGTTTTTTCCCGTCGTCCATGCAGGCGAGCAGGCACAACCCGCGAATCATTTACCACCATAAGATCATTCGGCTCAAGAATCTTGGGTAAATCACGGATATGCATATGTTGAATCGACTGCGTTGCACGATCCAAAACAAGCAGGCGAGCCGAAGCACGATCCGACAGCGGCTCCTGGGCAATTGACGGTTTAGGGAGATCGTAGTCGTAAAACTCCGCTGTATTTATATCTGCTGAACGTGTCATGCGTATTAAGGTACCCAATAAACGAAGTGCTCGGAATGGTCTAAACTACAGTTGTGTGCAACTCAAACTCTACCCAACGCTCTTCTTCAACGAGTCTCCACACCAGCGTTCTGGTGAAGGAGTCACTCTCGTTTCTTAATCTAGCCTCAGGAATGACTGTTGTTGATGGAACACTTGGGGGAGGAGGTCACACAAGACTGCTGGCTGACATTGTCGGACCAACAGGGAAAGTCATCGCTATTGACCGGGACCCTTCCGCGATCGAACGCAGCGCGAAAGAACTGGCAAACCTTCCAATTCGGTTTGCTCAGGCAAACTTTTGCAATCTGCCCGAGGTACTCGATGCAGTGGAGGTTCAAAGCATTGATGGCATGCTTTTAGATGTCGGCATTTCAAGCGACCAACTCGCTGACCGTGATCGAGGGTTTTCTTTTGACTCTGATGGACAACTTGATCTCCGATTCGATCCAACGGAAGGTGAGCCCGCATGGAGGCTTGTGAACCGCCTACGACCAGAAACACTCGCAGACCTCATTTATGAATTCGGAGAAGAACGACATAGCCGCCGAATCGCGCGACGTATTGCGCAGGCCCGCGAACGCCAACCAATAGAAACAGCCAAGGAGTTTGCCAAACTTGTTGCGTCTGCTGTACCTCGCCAAGCAACGCATAAAAAAAGAATACATCCAGCAACTCGCACTTTTCAAGCACTTCGAATCGCAGTGAATGAAGAACTGAAGTCTCTTCAAATAGCGCTTGAACGAATACCGAGCCGCTTAAAATCTGGAGGCAGGCTGGTTGTAATTTCTTTCCACTCTCTTGAAGACCGACTCGTGAAGCTGGCTTTCCGTAGTCCTCAAATCTGGAAATGCCTCACGAAATCACCGGTTGAGGCTGCGGCAGACGAAGTCGCCACGAACCGACGCTCTCGCTCGGCGAGACTTCGGGCTGCTGAACGAATCTGAAAAAATTTTGCAGTTCCCAAAACGTTACGTGCGTTTCCTATCTTGCCAAAAAGCACGTGTGACAACATGATTACTTCTATAGTGGTCCGGCAATTTCTCGTAAATAGGTGCTCGTCTTAGAACTACCGGGTTTTTCTTTCCATGCCGCTCTAGCAACGAGAGCACAGTTTCAGCAGAATCACCGCACTTCAGTGAAGATTATGAGGCTGGAAAATTATGCAGCCGCTGAAAGTTCTTATTTATGCGGACTTTAAATGGGACGTGAATCTAAATTCCTTCTGTCGTTGCTCGGTCTCTTAGCAGGAATTTTTGTCACTGCACTTGCCCTGAGACTGCTCATACCACGGCCACCTGAGGGAACCGGTCCAGACATTCATACCATGACGTTCAACCCATTTTCAGAAACAGTTTCTCCCCCAGACCTTACCCCTCGTCCGGAAAATAATTCTCCTCAGCAAGAAACCATCGTCTCTGATGTGGAGCAAAAACAGCAACAATTCCCAAACATTGAAGCCAGTTTTGAGCCCTCGTATGTTCAAACCCAAACGAATGAATTACCGCTTCCAGCAATAAAACTTGATACACCTCCTACACTTGAACCGGTGAATAAAACTCTATCCCCTGATGTTCAGGCCCCTGATGTTCAGGCCCCTGATGTTCAGGCCCCTGATGT
>JALCBP010000013.1:0-31906 GCA_028066355.1 Pirellulales bacterium | reverse complement strand
GCCCCTGATGTTCAGGCCCCTGATGTTCAGGCCCCTGATGTTCAGGCCCCTGATGTTCAGGCCCCTGATGCCGAAAGATTTCCCAACGTTGAACATCAGAACGCTGCGCCGTGGCAGACAGAGGAAGCAATACAACCATTTCCTGAAGCATCCACAAAATCTGTAGATAGCGTCAATTCACAGCTGCCTCTACAGCCCCCACCCATCGCCAATTCACTACCTCAAAGATCCACCACAAAACCAATCAAAAAGCTTTCACCAGGAATGCTGTATGACGTTCAAGAAGGTGACTCATGGTGGCAACTCGCAGAAAGCGCCTACGGCGACGGCCGTTACTACCGGAGCCTTTTTGCTTGGAATAAGACTCTTCAGCCAAGGGTGTCACTATCACCAGGTACAACCCTCGAAATACCACAAATGAATCAACTGCAATTAGCATGGCCGAGACTGATTCCCTCTAAATAGGCTCGGGGCTAAAATCGCTCTGGCCTCGTCTTCTTTTCACCGCTACCGTCCGACGTCCCGTCATCGTCATTAACGTAGATGACATTGTCCCCGAGGTAGCAAATACATGCAGTCTAGAAAACTTGAAAGAAAATCCTTTCTTGTTGTTGCAATAACAGTTCTAGTCCTACCGGCGAATATTCTTTCTGCTGCAGGGTATAGAACAGCCAACTTTGTCGTTGAAGCCCCCAATCCTCAGTTGGCACAGAAGATTGGGGATGCTGCCGAACAGTACCGCCACGACCTCGCCATCGAATGGATCGGACAACCGCTTCCTAGATGGAGCCAGCCGTGTCCGATAACGGCAGAAGTAGCCCCGACGCTCGGGGCGGGTGGCGCAACAAGTTTCGTATTCGATCGGGGTGAAGTCTTCAACTGGACGATGACTATTCAAGGCAGTGAAGAACGGATTCTGGACTCTGTCCTCCCACACGAGGTTACTCACACAATTTTCGCGAGCCACTTCCGGCAACCACTACCACGATGGGCTGATGAAGGCGCATGCACAACCGTAGAACACCCAGTGGAACGAGCTCGCCAGCATAGACTTCTCATAGAATTTTTACGAACAGGCAGAGGAATTTCATTCCCTGAAATGTTCGCTATGAAAGAATATCCAGCGGATGTACTCCCATTATATTCCCAGGGTTACTCTCTTGCTCGTTACTTGATAGAGCGAGGCGGCAGAAAACGATACATACAGTTTGTTGGTGATGGTTTAGCAAGTAGCAATTGGCCTGAGTCATTGAGCCAATACTACGGGATTGATGACATCGCCAAATTACAAAACGTATGGCTTGAATGGGTGAAGCGTGGCTGCCCAGCCCCACCAGCGTCTGTTGCCGCTGCGATTCCTCAGGCTCGAGACATCACGCGAGCTACGCGAGGACAAAGCCCTGACGAAATAAAGATGAATGCCGCCACCAGAGACAGAATTACTTCTACTGCAGCACGGCAATCAATCTATGTCCAGCGAGCCCAGCGCACACAACAGGAAACAAATCGCAACTAATTACCAAGAACCAGTACTGTCATGTGATAAAAAACTGGTGCTGCAAAGCAAATTGAATCAATACGATCGAGCACTCCCCCATGGCCAACTACCAGCGTCCCATAATCTTTTACTCCACGGTCTCGCTTGATAGCTGACATTGTCATGCCTCCAGCAAAACCCATAACGGACACTACCAACCCCGCAATAGCTGCTTGCCATGGCTGAAACGGTGGTGCAGCCCACCACAATACCGCTGCAAGGAGCGCCGTGCTCGTGGCACTGCCAAGCAGTCCTTCCCATGTTCGATTCGAACTGACTGCAGCAGCGACTAAATTCTGACCTAACATCCTACTCCATACATACTGCATACAGTCAGCGAACTGCACTAGAAGAATCAAAAAGAACAACAGCCGAAAGTTTGCGTCACGACCACCCAATGCATCGGCGCGCTCTATTCCTCCATCGACCTGGAGATCAAGGAGAGCTGGCGCGAATGACAAGCAGTACACGCACACCACGAGACCCGCTTGGATTTTTGCTGTTCGTTCAAGAAATCGCTTGTAATCACCAGCTAATGCCGCTCTAGCAAGAACGAAAAGTGTCGCATAGACAGGCAGAAACACACTGTATACATCGTATCGATTCAGTCCGACGAGCACATAGTGAAGGGGTGTGAAAAGAAAAAACACCCAAAACAACGCCCTGTGATCTCCCTTCCGGGTCGGCGTGAGTGTTATAAACTCCCGCAATGCCCAAAAAGAAACCAGACCAAACAGGGCGACCGTAGCAGTTGATCCAAGCCAAAAAGCAGCAGCCAAAACCGTACAGAGAACCCACCACCCCCGAATCCGCATATTAAACGTTCGCACGGCGGCAGCGTCGATACCCCGATCCGGATGCCGTTTCAGAAATTGTCCTACACCTGTCACTACAGATAGCAAAAGAAGGACGCCGGCAACTAAAGCAATCGTACGAATATCATTCACTTGGAATGAGTCCTCTCTAACATTGCAGTTGAGCTATCATACTGCAATTTTTTCTATTCCTTCAACGACAAAACTGCTCTGCGAGCTCGAGCTAAAAAGTCTAGCTTTGCTTCATCTCGTTCCAACCAAAGAGGTGGCCCAAAACTTATACAGGAAAGTAAGGGAACGGGTAAAAATTCTCCACGCGGCAATACCCTATTTAGATTATCAATATGAACCGGAATCAATTCAATTTCTGGACGTTTTTTCGCCAGGTAGTAAAGCCCGCTTTTAAACTCACCGATCTCACCACTCGTGCTTCGACTCCCTTCAGGAAAAACAATAAGTGACCTTGTACTCCCCGCCTGCCGTAACATCAGATCAACTGGACTCTGGTGAACTTTAATATCAGTTCGATCAATAAGAATCGCATTAAATACTTCCTCCGCCAACCATCTTCTCAAAGCACCACGAGACCAATAATCTTTTGCCGCTACAGGACGGGTTATTTCTCGGACTAGGCGTGGAAGTGATGCCCAGATAAGAAGCGCATCAAGATGGCTCGTATGATTTGCGAAGTATACCCTCTGGCATGTATCGGGTTGACTCGCGATCCAGCGGACACTCGCGCCCGCCAACAAGCGAGCCAAGCCAGCTAAGCCAAGACCGGTTAGCTTACATAATGTCGACCGGCTAGCTGGTTGGTCGATTGATGGTGTTGGCATATCAGCTGGGGCAAGCATAAATGAGTTAATAGATACAGGGAATGAGCGAGTTAGGGCTGTGATACAAAAGGATTATGTTTTTTCTCGTGACCAATGGTTGTTGGATCACCATGGCCGGGCAGAACAATTGCAGAGTCCGGTAGGCTATAAAGCTTGTCAAGAATTCCCGATTCGAGGGCTGAGAAATCACCGTCTGGAAAATCCGTTCGACCAATACCTTCATGAAACAATACGTCACCAGCGAAGACAAGAATTGGATCACTTGCAAACCAAAAAACAATGTGGCCAATAGAATGACCAGGAATCTCCGCCACGGAAGCGGAAAATTTACCTACCTGCAAATCTTCACCCTCACGCAAAAGACCATCTGCAGGTGGACTCTTAACTTCAATGCCATATCCTGCTGAAAGATTTTCAACTGGGTCGGTAAGTTTCCCTGCATCACCGTGACCAATTAATACCGGAATCGATGACCACCGCTGTTTTATTGAGGAAACACCTGCAATATGATCAGAATGGCCGTGAGTCAGTACAATTGCCTTCGGATTAAGTTCGTGTTCATCAACTACTTCAATCACAGCCTCAGGTTCAAAACCAGGGTCCACAACAAGGCAGTCCGTGGACTCGGCCTGCGTGAGCACGTAGGTATTTTCGTAAAATGGGCGAGAAACAATTCGGTACACCTCAAACGGCGATGAAGTAATCAAGGGGTGAGGAGATTGCATGTGAAAGTAGCGAGCAAGGAGAAGTACGGAAAAACTGATAGCTTAATGATACGCGAAATTGTCGACCTCTGATAAAACATTACAAAACAGGCATTTTTTGCCATTTCCCATACCTCAATGGATCGCTAACTTCTCCATATCGGTTATGAATTGCATTTTTGCGGTTTAGATGAGTTTGTTGGATCATTCTGTTTGTACGAATAAGCCACGCACAAACGATCCACCAAATGAAGTACCTGCCCGTGTTGCGATAACGTAATCAAAGGATTGTTAAATCATAATTCGTCGTTTTTAAGCGGCACGGTGTTCAAGGAAATTTCTTGATCACCTTTACAGAGCAAGAGGAGTAAGCCATGAGCAGATCAGGGATGACTGCGATCAAAGCAAACACAAACAAATATCTTTCCCTTAGCCAAAATCTTTTTTATGGCTTATGCGCATGGACGCTTGCTTGCGGTGTTCTCTTCACTGGTCTGAAAGCCGAAGAAACTCCAGGAAATCAGCTTGGCCTCATACCAAACGGAGACACGGCTCAAGGCAACATTAATGCAGATGAGGCAGCATCTCTTACAAGTCAAGGCGAGCATCCTTTGGAACCTGCTCTAGCTCTCGCTGCCAAAGGCCTGAGTAATCTTCGTTCTAACATAACAGATTATTCATGTACGGTTGTAAAACGGGAGCGAATTGGAGGTGAACTTCAACCGCACGAATACATGTTCGCAAAAATTCGGCACGAGCCCTTTAGTGTCTACCTCTACTTTCTTGCCCCAGAATCCGTAAAGGGACAGGAAGTTATCTATTCGGATGGTAAAAATGATGGAAACATGTTGGCTCATGCTGGCAGTGGCGTCCGTGCTATGGTTGGAACCGTTTCGCTCAAGCCACAAAGCATGCTAGCAATGCAAGGAAACCGCTATCCGATAACAGAAATTGGTGTCGAGAATCTGGCGAAGCGTCTCGTCGAGGTTGCTAAACACGACAAGCAATTCGGTGAGTGTGATGTCAACTTTTTTCCTGAAGCCAAAGTGAATGGTAGAGTCTGCACCTGTATTCAGGTAGTTCACCCAGTGCCTCGAAGAAATTTTCGTTTTCACCTTGCCAGGGTATACATGGATGATGAATATCTTATTCCTATTCGCTATGAAGCCTACGACTGGCCTAAAGAGCAAGGTGGCCAACCGATACTCATGGAAGAATATACCTACATGAATGTCAAAGTGAATAATGGATTCACGGACGCAGACTTTGACCCTACTAATGCAGCTTACAAATTTAACTCTGGTGGCTGAGCAAAAAATGTAGGAATCGATACCTCAGTTATTACTTGAATCAAAGTGCGTAACTGTTGATGATTCGTGCATACTGTCAATGATACGTGTTGATGCCGAAATGCTCGCGCCGGGTCTTGCACCGTACCGAACAGTTGGCTGATCTGCGACCACCGAGTACAACTCCAAACCTGAATATATATGGAGTAGTCGTCCTAGCCCGGCTCCAACGCTGATCAAAAAAAGCATAAAACCAGGCCATGCTGGCTCTCGATAGATGATCCAACCAGTGGCGATAACACACGCAAAAGCTGGCCACCACCGATTCGCCAGCGTAAGCATCACATGAGGGTATTTCGTTGCCCCCAAACAAAACCATACTCCAAAAACTAAAATCAGCAGGGTTACAGTTGTGCGACCAGTCCCTGAAAGGTGAGAGTCGGCAAATCGAATAGTTATAGCTTCACGAGATGTTTGCGGCTGAATGACAAGTTTTTTCCAACGTCTACTTTTGAGAAATGGCGATGTCACCTGTGGAGATATGTGATGGATGTCAAGACTGCTTGGTGCGTTGTTCACCCAGGATTCGAGTGGTGGAACACCTCGCGTGTTTCGTCGACTCAGACGGAACGCTTCCAATCGCACCCTAACTCTCTCGGGCAGTGCTGGTGATATCGTTACAATAAGATCGTCAATTTCTGCTTGCTTTTCCATCCTTATCTCGCGAGATTCATTTTTATTAAGAACAGCGACTGGACCAGAAAAACGTACCGATCGGCTCACAGGGTGATTGATTGTCCATAAAATCTGCTCTACCGGCATACCGACAACGCCAGGTAAAGCCAAAGACACAGGTTGCCCTTCCATTGTTGTTGGCTCGAATTCTCCAACGAAAACAAAGACCAGTTCACGGGGCCATGAAGCTAGCTGAATGGGAACTGTCCATACTTCCGACGGACTGTCACGGCGAGGTGTTTTGGCTTCAATCTGCTGGCCGTCCAGCAGGATTTCATAAATTCGAAAACCGGTAGGCACTCGAATCTTCACTTCAGGAGCCGCCATTGGCACTTCAACACGACAAACTCCTGAAATCCTACCGCGTTCATCGATCATAACTTCGATATCGAGAAGTGGTACAGTGAGAGAAGATTCTACTATAGGTCTTGGATCTGCTTCTAAGCTTATCGACACCGATTCGGGCCGGTCACTACGTTCAAGCCCTGATTCTATCTCACTGCAATACGACCACTTTATATCGTTTGAGGGTAATTCAACACGCCACATATTACTCTGACCGTCCGAGATTGCTCGTATTTCAGTCAGCCCCTGACCATCCGGTTTGCTTTCTTGAACTGGATCGAAGTTTGATCCGTGTTGATCACCACGGATCGTGATGTTCGCTCGCTGAGAAAGACTTCCCCAAATCACTGAGTAGGGAAAGTTCAATGCAGATGAGGACTGCACTAGGGGCAAAACTCCGTTTTCTGGCAGACGAGCGTCACTGCTTGCCTGAATTCTTAAAAGAAAAACTCCCGAACGCGGTTGCTGCAGAACTAATCCATACGTATTTCGATCTTTTTTCTGAACAGAGATGTCGAGTAACCGATCATCCTCAGGGCTACTTTGCCAATCATCTTTCTCGAATACATAACAAGACTCAAGCCGATAGCCCTCGGGAATAGTAATGTGATCCTCCGCCCACGCCATGTCACTCGAATCAATTGTTGTTTCATAAACCAGATGATTCTTGTCTGCACTTTCTACAACCTCTATCTGCTGTGTTCCTCGTAAAGGTGTTTGCGCACGGCTCACATCTACGTATGCCACCTGCCTTCGTAACACAGTAGGCAGGCGATTGGCTCCCAACTCTTCTGAAGGAAAGCTTTTGGAACTGATTACAGGAAATGACTCGTCACCACTTTGAATGATTTCCGTAAACCACTGTAAACTCCCGTCTCCAATGTCATTCACCTGAGGAGGAGCTATTGCACGGGGAAACTGGACATCAAATGAAACACCCTGAGAAGCCGAGAGTATCGACTCACGAATGTCGCGTTCAACTCCACGAATCCACACATAAGGCAACTCATATTTGCCCGTAAGATTGAATAATGGCATACGAAATGACAACTGAAAAATCGTCTTTTCTGCATTGGGTTCGCAGTGATCGAGCCTGTAAATACCCAGCCCCAAGGAGTGCACCTCGAAATCGCCAATTCTGCGAGTTGCATCTTTATTAAATTGTTCCTGATCAAGAACAAGGCGGGGGTCTGCCTGAATCCAGAATGATGGTAATATCGCCCCTCCTCCATCAATATTAAATTCTGCAGTCAAAACAATATTGTTGGGTGTCCATGAAATCAGATTTCTGCTTTGTGATTCACGAACAACTGTTGTTAATGAATCATTGGGATCCAAAGACCGAACGAGGCGGAGATGTTTGGCAGGCGGAACCCTGAACATTTGTTGTCGAGGCCCCTGTGATATCACTTCTTGCGCTGGATAAAAAACTCCCCAACTATTTGACCACTCGCATTGAATACCTCTATTAAGACCCTGAAGACTGGCTGTTCCATTGGGTGACGTCATTGTGACTGTGGTTTGCGGGGACGTCGGGAGACAGATCTCATAGACTTCAATCTCGCCCCGGTGTGTTCTTCTGGGTTCCACGGGAATGACCAGACTGTGCTTTCCTCCCGAAGGAAGCACCAAACGCACCTGATTCCGAGCTGCAGATAACGTCGCCTTCAACACCCCTCCGTCAAGAAGAAATGGCTCGTCGGCAAAACGGCCTCCTCCATGCGACTGATCAAGAAGAAGGACTCCGTTTGAATCGGCTTCAACTAGGAGGTTGATCTGCCAAATTTCATTATCGTCCTCAGCGGCTGAATCAAAAACTGACGGAACTTCAATTTTTGAATTCAAAATACGCACGGCAGACAACTGATCTACACTTGTTTTCGATAAGGCTTTGTAAAGTGGCTCTGGCACCAATGCTGTTGTCACTCCATCAACTGGTGTAACAAACACCTGTAAAGGAACATCATCTCCATAGGCACAAGCTCCTGAGAACATCATCAGGCAGACAGCAAGCGATATCTGTTTCTTAACGCGACCGTATAACCAAACATGAAAACATGCGGCAGCCAGAATCCCCCACAGGCTCGCACGAGCTATTAAATCAAACGGCTGAGGCACCCATAGTGCAGCTACTGAAGCAACCACAACACCAGTGAACGAAAACCAAGCACTTTTCCAAAAAATAGCGAGTGAGAACAACGCTGCGACAGTGGCAATACCAAGAACTGTCACGACCAACAGCCAACGGCTGACAAGAAGAAATAATCTCGGCTGATACCGTCCACTTGTTGGAACAAACCATCGTGAATCGAATGCGGACAACGCAGCCTTCGGGTTCGTTTTTGCGAACCATGACTCTCGTTGCGAAAGTCCAGAAATCCTTTCAATCCAATCCGTCTTTTGCTGGAAAATTTCTGTATACCCTCGTGGCACTCCCACCAACCGTACATTTTTAGGAATATCTAGTTGCATTTCCCGTGTCAGGGTTGGGGCATCAACTGCTGGAACCACTGAGGATAGTTTCCAAATGCCTTGCACAAACTGAGCAGCAACAGCTGTATGAACTGTCACAAAAACTCGCTGACGACCAGTTGGGAGATAAACAGGGAACTCCCTTACCTTAGACGACTGCAAAGGTATGGATTCGCCCTGAACTTCTAACCCAATGAGACGATGTCCGCTTGGCAAACTTACGGTAACACTCTGCCTACCATCATTTTGAATCACGAAATTTGTTTCATACTCTGCGTTTGCAGATGCATAACATTGCACTCGGACACACTCCCTCCATACCCAAGCACGGGCGACGGAGTGAACGCTATCACGAAGCGGTAAAATCTCTAAGGATGGCCCCGATTGTGACAAAGCCGATTCGTTGTATAACAACTTCATTACTGACTGAATTGGCAAGTTCGACTGACCAGCCTGAGGTGGCAGTTGAACGAGATGATGATTAAGTACCGAGGGGCGACTTCCGCGGACAGCCTGTATATCGATACAACCTTGTGGCGAAATTGCTGATTCAACCCACGCCAGTGGAATAGCAGTCTGTTCGGCGAAGTCGCGTTTCCCAGTTGCCCTAAGAGTTGTTGCACCCGTTACCGGAGGATTCAATTCGACCAACCATGACTCTTTCGCGTTTTTTTTTGTGCTATTCGACTCTGCTCTCGTATCTAACTCAGTCATATTGAGACGACGAGCAATAGCCGTTGTTTTATTGTCAGAAAGAATGGACCAATCGAGTTTTCCAACTGGCTCCGAAAAATGCACCGTGACCGCATCAAGTTCACCCTGAAATTCTTGACATGAAAAACTATAGGTTTCACTCAGTTGATCTCCACGAACTGTGAATTGTGATTGCGTAAGCACCTCTAGCGGGGGCCGCCTGCGAAGAAATCGGAATACCATCGGCTCAGTAAGAGGACCCACAGGAACTCGTTGTCGCCAGACTCCCTCCTCGGCCAGTTGTGTCAAGCGATGTTCAAAAGGCAGCTCATTTCCTGGCCCTTTCACTTTTACCAATGTAGTCTCTGGACTCGTCCGTAAGTCAAGCCAGGCATGCTCTGTAGTCTCACCAACAAGCTGAATCATATCGGCGTCTGTTGATCGCATCAGGGTACCTGCTGGGACACCGCGACGATGCCCTATTATTTTTATCCGCAGGCTCTCTCCATCGTGAACAGCCTGAGGCAGGTCAAGCACAAACTGATCACCATTCTTACCTCTTACTACTTTCCACTCATACGATGCTCTCAACTCTTTACCGAGGTCACTTCGTGGGCCCTCTGACGTGAACTCTTCTGTCCCTTCGCCACGCGTACCTGTCGTATCTTCAGCAATAAGTGGCTCGACCGAGTCAATAAACCATTCCTTGCGAATGCGTCCGACAATACTGTGCACACTACCACGACGCACGTGAATATCACAGGCAGCACGTCCAATAAGTGAGGCCGAAGAAACATCGACTGTCGTAACACGTGAGACATCAAAATCTGGCTGTCTCTCTACAAGTGAAATGTCACATGAACCATCTGCGTACTGCTGTTCGAACACAAGTCCAGGCATATTGGTGGACTCACTTGCCTGACGCGTAGTGGTGCCAACATCCATATCAACTGCCTGCGGCCAGTTCTTTGCTTTTACCGGCGAAACCACAGAACAATTTTTTTGTTGCACATCGGAAACTTGGAGGCTGTTTACTACGTCTACAACAAAACCGCCTCCAACCCAGAACTCTGGATCAATCGCCACACCAGGAAGTCGCAATCGCTCATTCTCTCGGGGTATACTTGCAATAGTACTTCGGACCAAAATGCCGGTATTTGTACCAATAAGAGTTGCAGGCAACACGACGCTGACCACATTGGCTGATTCTCGACAGACCTCCATCTCATGAAATGTAGTCATCCGAGTTGAACTCGCGTCGAAAGATCGAGCACTGACGACTGTTACTTGTTCTTCGATTTTGAACCGTAGAGACCTTTCTGACCAAACAGTCTCCGGAAGGACAACTGTCCCAATCTCTACCGTTCTTTCTCCAATAGAAGCACGAGACCAAAGCGAACAACGACTGTTGCGACGAGATGATAGCGTGACCTCGAGCGACTGTCTTGGGCCGAGTACGTACCGCCAACGACGATATTGATCAGAGTCTGACTCACCTTTACTTCCCGTATCTACGCTTGGCACATTGCCGGTTATCAATGGCACACACGTTTCAGGAAGATCTAGAACAAGAACGGTCGATAAAGAAGCAATTTCTGGGAACAAAAAAGTTGATTCACCGACACTCAACGAAACACCGCGACCGAGTAGACGATCAGCACGTAATGGCATAAGTCGAAGATTTGCAAACAATCTACCCATACCGAGGGCCTGAAAACCTATCGAACCACCAGGCTTTCCATACAAATCAATGGGGATTCCATTCGGCTCAGGTGAACTATCTATCGGCTGTACTTGCGCCTGTGCATTCAGCCAATCAAATTGGTTGGAATCAGTGCTTTCCTCACCAAACCAAAGAATATTTTTAAACTGAACGTCTCCCGGCCAAACCTCACACTCTCCACCTAAGCTATTAAGGCGCACTGAAATATTTCCACGGAGAGAGCCTGATTCGTCGAGCCGCATCTCGTAGATAACATGTTCAGCAACTGGCTGAGGTGGGCTCAAAGCACCACTCGCGTCACGAGGTAGAAGTTGTTGAACAACACTATTAAAGTCATCGATATCCATGGGGATATAACGGGTATTATCACGAACAACATCAGCGAGACGACCTGCTGGCACATGCACGCGAGAGAACGATATTCCGCCGGTTTCAAGGCCGGAAACAGCCTCTTCCTTAGCATCATTTATGTCAGCTCCGTATGAGAAACCGCCTTGTTTCACATCGTCTGTAAAAAAAAGAAAAACAATGCCCAGAAGGAGAAAATGACAAAGCATTTCATGATAATGATTTTGCTTGCTCATACCTTCTACTACTCCGTTTCAGCTTTTGACTGAGACGATGCAACGGGGGCAACCGTCTGCGCAGTAGATGGCCTCATATTAATAACCACCGACTCTTGTGGTGCACTTCTCTGGGACTCAGGATGCTTAATCTCCCAAGAATCCAGCTCATACGCAGTGTGCGCACGACTTTTGAGTAAAAGACGCCACCAGCTAGCAAAGCCGGCTGGTACAGCGAACACTAAACCCGGCAAACTTGCTCGGAGAATGCAGAGCGTAACTGTTGGCCCAATTGCCATACCACACACAAACACAACAGACACAACGACTAGAACGAGGGTTGTCAATCTGGGAAAAATAGTTACCACTCCACCAAATATCAGCGGAATCCCACTTGCGGCAAGCACAAGTAGCCACCACGGTACAAGAAGAGCACCGGCATTAGACGGACTTCCCACATCGCAAAATACGCGTCTCTGTTCAGTAAAATCTTTTGATATCGAAAGCCAACCCACCCCGAGGCTTCCCTGAATATTTGGCTGTGGACTCGACGCTGCTGTTACCCATGATGCCAAGTCCTGAATAGAAACAGCAGGCTTTTGCTTCAAACTCGGATTCCTCCAGTCCCAGACTTGTTGGCTTGTCCACCCTTGCGGCCCCCAGAGAAGCTCGGATCCATCCGGCACTACAATCTCCCAGACAACGCGGCTAAAAACTGACGATGACGGCATCGCAGGCCTTTGAAAACTAATCCAATCGAGCCCTTGTATTGCTCCCTTAACCAAACTTTCTTTTCGTGCCTGACGCACTTCTACTTCAACAAGATGAGTTCCGCTCGTTTGCCCTAAGTCGAGATCGATTCTTCCTGTAGCTTCATCTGCAGCACTCCACGGTGAACGATTGACTCGAGCTCTAGCTATCCGATCACCCACCATCTCACCCTTTTCTTGTTCCGCTGCAATAGGGAGCATGAGAGTCAGAGAATCGGAAGCGCTTGTCACGGCAAAGGCCCACTGATCAGACCGCATTGGGCCGCGAAGTGTTGTCCTAACCCAAGTTGCTTCCACGACGGTTTCACCGAGCAGAGCACTTTGGCTCTGGCTTATTGCTATATCGATTGTCTTTTGACCCTGAGAGGTGTTCCATGTCCTACCGAGTCCAATCGTCTGAAGATTTCCTTCTCGATTCCACCGCTCGTCGCGAACGTCAACATTTAATTCCTCAACTGAAGAAAGTGTTACTGATTGACGGCCGACAATTGCACCCGTCGGAAGCAGAAGAGGAATAGATATCGGAACTGTTGCCTCTTCCGGTATTTCAGGCATCTCCTCGCTATATCGTGTGACAAGTTCACCAGATCCAAACAATGGGCTGGGCAATAAGACTCGTACAACTCGCCAATCGCGCTCATTCCGATCCACTCCGGATTGGCTTTCCGGGTTATCATTTACAAATGCATCTGGCCCCAACTCGTTTATTCCAGAGGACTGGCTGATGACTTCGGGTGTCAATAACTGACCATTAAACCGCACTTCTATCCTGCCTGTCTCAGCAACACTTTGCGGTACCATCCACTCAACAAATTGAAGTGGAACGTGAGCCACGTTAAGCCGTATTGCCTGTTGCACGAGCACCTGACGTAAACCTACGTTCACCTGTGCAGTGACCGACGCATCAATCTGTTGATCGAGAATACGTCTTGTAGCTACAAAAGTTGATTTATCAGCCTGAACCCGATATGACATCCTCGGCAAATCAAAAGAAGAACTACTGGGTTGCAACGAAACCTGACGACTCATACCAGTAATTCGTTCTGTATCCGGAACTATCTCAATATCGCTCTCAGATGTAATACTCATACGAGCAGGGCCAACAAGGTCAGCTTCTGGAATGGGTGTGACCCAACGCAATTCATCGGTATTTGGATCGAGGTATTGACTGCACTGCAGTTCAACTACTACCTCTCCGGCTATAGGTTTGTTGAATGGCACCGTGACTACGCCAGAGACCTCTGATACAGAGGCACTGTCAACGACACTGGAAGGACCAACTGCCTCGACTTTCCAGCCAGGAACCAAAACACTCAGTTGCTTTGCTGCAACCCCACGAACAACAGCCTGCAGACGAATCGAAAGTTCTAATCTATTCCTGCTAACGTGGTAGACATACTCTGGCTCAACCACTAATTGACTTTTCCGCGGAAGCACTCGTAATGGCAGTGACATAGGTTGCGAGTCGAATGCAAATGCCGCAACAAAGCCCTCCTGCGAGAGTGTTGAAGGAGCATCAATCCGCCTGTTACCTGATTGATTTTTCCATTCAGCAGTCCAGTCTTCAGCAGTAGATATGCTAACCTGACCCCATTGCCGCCATAATGGAACTTCTTCAATTGAGAAGCCACCAACATCAATCGGATTTTCGCTAGAAGTGTCGATGGCTCGCTCACAAACAAGCTCAAAAGAGGCATTACCGTCTTTTGTTTTATTAACCCGGACAACTACCTGTGGTCTTGAAGAAGAGCCACCACGGCTAAGTATTTTCGCATTACTCCCGACCGATCGCACCACCGAACGGGACGGCAACTGAACAGTGAAAAGCCCCTCTTTTTGCCCGAGATTCGTCAAAGCAAAGCTGGCTTTGATCGTTGCCAATCGCCCGTCTATTCGAACAACACTTTCAACTTTGCAGTCAGCAATCTTCCTTGCCGGTATTTCCCCACCAAGAGGCTCTTCTATTTGCAGACGTGTCGGGCCAACCGCACCGCGAATTTCTACAACACTGCCCACCGCATCATCGTCTTCCTCAATCAACTGTATTGCAGGCTTGATGACACCAGCGTTG
Organism: Pirellulales bacterium; assembly: GCA_028066355.1. Lineage (GTDB taxonomy): Bacteria > Planctomycetota > Planctomycetia > Pirellulales > UBA1268 > UBA1268. Next base: position 17,353 of record JALCBP010000013.1, on the reverse strand, counting down.
AATTTGACTAAAGGGTCGCGGCGTTGTGTCTCTATAGATATTTTTGAATCTGTAGCAGCCGGCAGCGTAAAGCTAAGCTGGTCGCGATCGAGTGAAACATCAACAGGAATCTGGCCTTTGAGAACAATAGTATGGGCTGTTTCACCCTCACCTTCTTCCACTCCTTCATCTTCAGATTTTTCATCTCGTTCATTAACCCAGACAAGAAACCCTTTATCTAAGTTCAATCGTGAACTTGATATATTCTCTTGAAGAGATGATCGATCGTCTGAACTTTGGGGCAAGCCATTTCTAGGCGATGGATCAATCGTGACTACAACTTCTCCGTCCCCAATAACTACAGGCGGTTCTGAAATAATCAGTTCAGGCAGTTGTATTGGGAGCATATTCCAGCCTTGCCGCATGCTCCGCATAACGCACTCCACATTAATGTCAGCATATGCAACACTCTTCTCTGCTGGAGCCGGCAAGACGATTTTTATTCTAAGTTTCTCAAGTATAACTCCTGGCATCTCTGGTTGGGCTGGCAAACCATCACGCAACCGAACAAGATCTATAAAGTCTCGATAGCGAAATCCCGGAACCGGAATCAAACGGCCCAAGTCATCCTCCACGTAATATAGGTTTGGTTCTACCTGCATCACGTCTTGCGACTCAGGTTCCTCACGGTCACCACGAGTCTCTTCTCCAAGACACATGCCTAACAAAAGACTGCCCACAAGACTGAAAAGAACCCCCCATACGCAGCACCGGGGCACCTGCGGGCAACACCCGGGTAGCAAACTTCTCAAAACAGTACGCAGGCGTACTGTCCACATGTTATTTCGCTCCGTAATTCGGCTGGCCATGGCCAATGCCCTGCTACTTCCAAGTCTTGTGCGGTAATACAAAATGCTACAGAAACCTGTGCACTTGGTAATTTTTAACGGTTGCGCAAACTACCGCCTATTATGACCCTACAACGACGTGAAGGCCAAAGACTAGCGAAAACCTGTTTTCCAGGTGGTTTAAGGCCTAATGAATTGTGCATAAGTGACATGAACGGCACGTTCGGCCTACTCTCATCCAGTCAGCAAATCATAAAGCCCCATGGCCACCCGCTGATTAGCTGCAGCAACAAATGCCGGACGATTCAACGACACCGACGTCTGAGGCGGGAATTCACAGGAATCTTCTGGATGTCGACAAGGCATAACGACCGCCCCTGCCTCTAAGGCAATTAACAATCCAGCAGCCACATCCCAGCACGCAATGCGACGCACCCAAAACCCATCAAGCCTGCCAGCCGCCAGGTAGGCCAGATTGATTGCCGTAGAGCCAGTCCTGCGTACGGAGTGAACATGCGGCACTATTGAGAGGAAGTCTGCCACTGCAACCGACTCACGATCCACGCGCGGCGGGAAACTCACGGCTACGAGGGCATCTGAGAGTTCAGGTGGGTCAGTCGTTTGAAGTACCGTGTTTTCAAGTCGAGCTCCTCCTCCACGAACGGCAGTGAAACACTCATCAGCCACCGGATCATAAATCGCTCCTGCTAGAACTTCATCGTCATAGGCCAAGGCTACTGAGACACAATAGGCAGGAAATCCATGAACGTAGTTACTTGTACCGTCAAGTGGATCCACTATCCAACGCAATGACGGAACTGAAGAATCTTGATCGCCTTCTTCTCCAATGAATCCATGATTCGGAAATTTACTCAGAAGAATTTCCCGAATTGTTTTCTGAGAAGCGAGATCTGCCTCAGTCACAAGATCTCTCGGACCCTTTGCAGAAACAGCAAATCGTCCTCGCCAATCCCGAAGAACATCACCCCCTGCGCGTGCTGCTACCTCTGCAAATTCGCCGTACTCATGCAGTTGTTCGGAACTCACCAGTTCTGAAGGAATATTCATTTACTTATTCTCCAACAGTTTTGTTCAATAAAAGTGTATTCATAAGAAACTCGTCCACCAGACCGGGGCGATGCAGCAGTGCAAGGATTCTAGTACTAGACGCGACAGACGTGGCTCTCAAACGCAACAAGCTAGAGCATGCGAAATACACATGCTCTCTCCCCGAAATACACATATCGGGCTTTAGAGCATAGAGACTCGTATTTACACTTTCGATCAACGACCTTGATGTAAACCTTTCCAGAAAACTTTCCAATAGACACGCTGTGGCAGCGAAGTGTGTATAACACTCTTTCGTTGGCTTCAAAATTCGTCAGCACGTCCGCTGCCTCACCAAGCTCGCAAATTTTGTTTCCAGTATGAAGATTGAGAAAAAAACTTCCAAAACGAACACTCGACTATCTGACGCAGATGCCTCAGAGGGCAAACTACTATCAACTGGCTTGGGGTGGAAGCACCAGATTAGGTCGCTTACGACTCAGTTGGATTTAGAGATGCCGAGAACTGGTATAACGATAAAATCTGGGGATATATCACAGTCCATACTAGGAATCTGTTTTCCTCAGCAGACCCTCAAATTTTGCGATGGTTGGGTACGTGGGAATGATGCCACCGGGCTCTATCTAACAGACGACGCCCGTCAACTTAAAACCAGTGGCTTATGGAGGCGGCAGGGTACATGGTGCCCAACGAAAAACATTGAACAAGCTATTGCTGCAGAGTTGATTCTTTCCAACGAAACCCTTCGAGAAAAAAGTGATGGAGCCCTTGCTGTCGACAGCTCATTAGTAGCGACATCTGCACAGGCTGGAAGATGGTACGCCAACTCATTTCACTGGGAACCAGAAATACTAGGAACTTGTCAGTACTGGAGCCACGGCGGAGGTCAAAACATAACAGTTCAATGCTATGTATTCCAACTTCCAGACACTGACGACACGGTTGCAATTTTCACTAGAAGTGACGAGATCTCTTACTCGGTGATGAGATCTGAACCTGCCAAGAAGGGTTGTGGGTCAGGTACGCGGAAATACCTGCTAAAAAGCTATTTATTTCCAACAATTATCGAAAAGGGAGTGCTTCATCGCGGTCGAATTTTAGGTGTCATAGGACCATCTCAGACCAAAAAAGGCTGGTGCATGGCCACAGCGGAGGCATTTGCACATCAACCAGCCCTTTTGCAGTAGCGGAATACAGCAGATTACCGGTACAGTTCTTCTCTAGATTTGGAAGACAAGGTAAGCCAAGTAAAGTTTACGGCGCAAGCCAGCCAAGTGACTCATAAGTCTTTGTAAATGTTTCTCTTGGTCTCGGCAGTGTTAGCCTTACAGCGAAAGGGAGGAGACATGTTCGATCTGCTCTTTGTCGGCAATCCAGCGGTTAATGAGGCAATTGCGGAGCCCGAAGACATGCCGCAGTCACTTATTGCTCGACTCCGCAGAGCAACTCTTAAAACACTGGAAAAAACGTACGATCTAGCGATTGAATCGAGGGCTCAAGCGATTGTTCTTTGTGGATCAATCCTGAATCCCGCTCGTGTGAGCCCAGCACAACTCATATCGTTGCGTCGGTTGATTCTCCGGGCTGCTGACGAGGATTGCGAAACACTGTGGGTTACGAGCAACCCTACTGATGTTCAGGAATTCCTCCGCATCCTTGGCGAACCGAAAGGCCTCTCCTTTGCCACTCCAGTTCATCCTTGGACCCGGACTATTCGTTCCACCACCGTTGAACTCTGGGCTCTCTCGAATGATACCGACTTCGATCGATTCGCTACCCAGAGTTCTTTTGAACCACTGCACCGCCAGATTCTCATTGGCTCGGATGCTTGCTATGCCCCTTCTCGGCCTATGACCTCATTTCTGTCTTCAACCCATACAACGCAGGCCAACACGTTGGTCATCTGGGCAACTAATTCGATCAGAGCGCTTCCACAGCACATTTCCCTACTCCCAACGATTCAGTCTCGCAGCCATACGGACGCTGAGAATTCTGGTTGCTATGGGCTCACGTTCTATAGCCCTCAATCTACCGATGGCGACGATTTGACTTCTGTAAAAAAAAGTCCTGTCGACCAGTGGAAACAACTTCCAGTGAGTGAGGTTCTTTGGCGAACAGTTCGTGTTGAATCAGCGGACGAGGACCATGAAGCACTTGCTCAACTTCTCTGGGAAGCATGCAATTCATTAGTGGAAGATGAGGTAAACAAAGTTAAAGAGTTGATACCAGACGCGATGCCGCTGGTAATAATGAACTGCCAAATAGCGTGTGGCACAAGTATTACTCGGCGACTGGAGGTCAGTGAAATCGCTCAGGAGACAAAAAGAATTCTACGCGAACGTTGTGCCGCAGCGTCTCCACACATTTGGATAGCAAGTATTTCTGCCGACGTTACAGAACCACTCGCAGCCCTGGGGCGGAACCGCTCTGGAGGACGACCGGGTGCCAGTAACTCTTTTACATCTGCTCTCGCTGACCTTGTTACAGAGGCCGAAAGCGAATCTCCTGCAGCATTGACCGATCGCGAAGCAGCCTGGTTAGCACTCGAACTCTTAGAGAGTGAATAAACCTTTTAAAAATTATTCGAAAAGGAACGGTGAGTAGAAAGCTAATACGGCTACCTCCAAGGGACCTTATTCATGCATATTGAACAACTTGAAATCGATAGCTTCGGAGGACTTCAACAGGTCAGGTTGGAGGACCTTGGACAAGGCATTGAAGTCATTCATGGTACAAATGAAATCGGCAAAACATCTCTGCTTGAATTCATACGAGCTGTGTTTTTTGGATTTGAGGGTTTATTCAGACGTGGTGTTCTTGACCCGAAAGTTCCTTGTAGCGGCCGACTAACCGTTGTTACAGGGAAAGGACCTCGAGGCAAACGAGAACGCCAACGCTTCCTCATCGAACGCCGCCATGAAGGACCAGACATTGCAACGCTCACAAGGAAAAGTTACGAGGACAACATCGTTGGACTGGGCGGTGATGAAGGAGACACAATTTCCGTAGAGCAACTTGATGGCACCCGCAAAGACACTCAACGTATATATCTCCAAGACATCGTAGGCGACATAGACGAATCCACGTTCACGAATGTCATGGCATTTGGTCTTGATGAATTACACGAGCTTCGCACCCTCGAACCAGAGGGGTGCGGAAGTCGGTTGTATGAACTCGCAAATGGCCTTGATCGCTCACGGGTATCAAGAACTATCCACCAGATCGAGGAAGCTCTCCAACGACTCGAGCAAGGAGATGGGGAACAAACACCGCGGCAGCAGCTCCTTGCAAAACGAGACAGCTTACGAAAAGATGAACATGAGGCACAATCTGAATATTATGTTGGTGACCTCTTCATTGAACACGCCCAAATTACAAGAGAAATATCCAGCCTTGAAAAGGCGGTAAATAAAGCCAGTGTTGCTGAAAACCTTGCACGTGACGCTTTGCCTACAAGCCGTTTACTACACGATTGGCAAGAACTCTCTGACGAACTTGAGTCACTTCGAAAGGTTTCTTTAGTCCATCCCGACTTTGATGGATGGCAACAGGATGTAAAAAAGCGAAGACATGCTTTCCGTGTTGTTCAAAAGCGTTTGAAAGAGAGAAGGAGACTAGCCCGAGAACTCGCCACTCGTGGAACCAAAACAGCCATCTGGAAAAAACGCGTAGAAATCAAGGGTCTCCTTGAGGACCGTTCCCATATTGAACGGCTTGTCGCCGACGTTACTCGAACTGAAGCACACGCGAAACTTGCCGCCCGCCGTTTTGGAGAGCAGATTGGACTGTGCGGACTCACAAAAGTCATTTCCGTTGAGGATCCCCAATCGACAGAACTTAGCATGGCTGTTGTATTACCGGAGGGTCTTTCACTTTCATTTGGCCCACTACGCAATCGGGCGCGAAGCTGCAAACGCGCATCTCGTGCGGTCGTTTCCGCCCGCAGGGAGTTGTCAAAAGCAAGGTCAGAACTTGAAAAAGCCGAACGAGTATTTGACGAAGACGGAGGAGTTCTTAGCGGCTCAACTCTAACCGCCGCTATCGAAGCAGCGACAGAGCAGTCTGCCGCAATCCGCAACCGAATAAGCGCGGGACAACGAATGACTGAACTACAACAGACAATCACACAACTCGAACAGGAAATGAGCAAACAACTTGCCAGCCAGGTGATGCCACTGAATTGGTTACTTGGGCTCGGCAGCATTTTTGTTATTGGATCTGGAATGCTTCTTTCTGGTCTTCTGCTACCGTCAGTTGTGACTGGCCCTCTTGCTTACGTCATCGCTGCGCTTGGGCTGGCGGGCACAGGAGTAGCCTCCGTAATGACATGGACACTCGACAAATCTTCGGGGAAACGACTTGGGGAAACTCGACGACAGCACGCCCTTGCACAAAAGCAGCAAGACCATGTCGCTGCTCAATGTCAGACACTTGACGCAACAATTGCAAAATTCACAAATCAGTTTTCAAGTTCCCTTACAGAGACTCATGATCCACCACGAGAAATGGCTCAGCCACCTCAATCAGATCTCGAGCGACGTGCAGCAAGGGCAGAGGCTGAAATTATACGACTGGAACACATGGCGACTCATGAAGGATTCCTTCGCAGCCACAACGAACGCATCTCAAAATCCAAGGAAAAATTGAAGCTGGCATTGAGCCGAAGAAAGAAAAGTATTGCGCGTTGGCAGAAATCCCTTGAGCACCGAGGGCTACCCAATACGCTACGCCCATCGGAAGTCTGGCGAATTGGCACACACCGCCACGAACTGCTTACACTTGACGACGACCGGCGGAGGCTTTCTGATGAAGCCCGTCATAAGCGAGAAGAATTAGCTGCGGCTTCAAGACGAATAGAAGCAGTCCTTGTTGATTGTGAACTCCTGCCAGAAGGCACTGCACTCGATCAACTTCAGCAACTCGATGATCTTTTAAGCAAGCAACGGCAACTCCACGAGCGACAAAAGACATGTAGCCGTAAACTCGAGAAGGCACGAATTCGTCATCGGCAGGCAATTCGCAGACTTAAAGCGTGTGACCGCACTCTCAAAGCCAGACTGGACCAATGGGACGCTGAAACAGAAGAGATCTTTCTTTCAAAGACAGATCGCCGACCATACTTTGATGAACTTGCAGAAAAGACGCGTATCGCAGAGCGAAACTGGCATGACGCAAGGAGCCGATTTGAAGACCCACCGCTACTCGACACATGGATTGAGCAATCATCAGAAATTTCCCTTGAGAGACGTTTGTCAGATACTGAAGTTGCAACAAAAGAGCTTCGTGAGAACCTTGACCGCCATAAGGCTCGACTTGCAGAAGTTGAAAAAGACATCCGGTTGGCAGAAAAGAATACGAAACCGGAAACCATGCAGCATCAATCTGCTGTAGTTGATGCACAAATAGCAGCACATGACCATCGCATTGAGTTACTTAAATGCACCCGCCAGCTTTTAGAACGCACCCGGGCGGAGGTCGCACGGCACCACCAACCTGCCGCCCTCATTGAAGCGTCTCACTGGCTTTCTCGACTAACCGAGGGCCGGTACAGTCAGATCACTACGGCGGCTGATGAAGCCAGACTTGACGTTCATGACGCTGCTGGTGTGATCTGGAACCCAGAACGACTTAGCCGCGGGACTCGAGAACAGGTTTTTCTCGCGCTGCGGCTTGCCCTTGTGCGTGACCTGCACGAACAGGGCATCACCCTCCCTGTAGTTATGGATGACGCTTTGGTGAACTTTGATGACCAACGCGCTCGTGCCGCATCACGTACTCTTGTTGAATTCATGCAGGACCGAAACGGGGATCACCAGATGCTGGTTCTCACATGTCATGCTCACGTTGCCGCTCTCTTTCGGAAAGCGAAGGCAACTGTCCGGACCCTTGGAACGAGACACCCCCCAGTTGCCGACGCAACGGACAGCGATGACTCACAGCAGCGTTCTTGGCGAGCTGAAGAATACTTTTTTGGTGAAGCTGAGTAGCCAATTGCATCAGACTTGATCCTGCGCGAGAGCATCTTGAGCAAAATAATGAATTGAATCCCTGAGAAGCTATCCCACCTCCGACACCTCGGGAATACGCTCCCGGACTAACGATAGATACCTCGCTCTCATACCTCCAAGAAGAATACCGAGGTAGGCGTTGCCACCAAGCGAAAGGAACAGCGCAATCAATGACCCAACCAAGAGAGACCACGGCTTTTCTTCATGACCATCAACCGTATCCGCCCTATCGTTCTCCAGAGCAGATAGTTCGTCCAACCCAACTCTCGGCTGCTTCGCTGCTTCGATCACCGTTCGTTCTACAGCCGCAGGCCATTTATCTGCAACATAAATACAGACTCTTCTAACATCTCCTACATCAGCTGGAATGTCACTGGTAAATGTGTAGGGACTCCGGCTTGATACCAGGTCTGGTTCAACCCGAACTAAGTACTCCCCTCCCCCTGAATCACTTGGCACAAATGCTGTCTCAATACCTGCAGCCAACATTGCAGCTGTTAATGTCAGTAATTCGATGAACATAGCTGTTCCTTAAATAAAGTTGGTCAATCGGTGTTTTTATCCAGTTCGTGCGACTGCAAAATAAAATTTATTGCCCCTCAAGAGCGTTATTCCCTTCTCCTCGTGTCTCATCAGAAAGCGTATCGAGTTCAGTTTGCAACATAGTTAAGGCCGCTTGCAAGAACGCGACGGCAATAGGGCCAATGAAGACCCCTATAGGACCTAAGGCCCCGACTCCGCCAAGAATGCTCAACAGTGCAAGCAGTGGATGAAGTTTTGATTGCCCCTGCAAAACATATGGCTTAATAATGTTATCGACTGTGGAGACAACTAAAGCCCCCCAAAGTGCAAGCCCAAGAGCTGCCCACGTACTCTTTGCGAAAAAGAGCAAATAAAGGCTAGCTGAACCCCAGACTGCCGCAGCACCAACGAAAGGAATGAGTGCACCAAAAAAAGTTAATAACGTTAGAAGAAAAACCGCCTGAAGCTCGGCGACATAAAAACCAAAACCGGCCAGAATCGCTTGGACTATCGCAGCCAATAACGTAGAGCTCACCACAGCACGACTGACCTCTTCAAATTCTGTTAAAAATTGCCACTGGTATCGTTGATCAAGGGGGATTAAACGTGTGACCGCATCAAACATTCTTGCTCCATCAGCCAAGAAATAAAACAGAGCAACAGTCATAACAATCACGCCAATGACTAACTTTGCCAACACGACTGGAGCACGAGTCGCAATAGGACCAAAAATATCTTCTGCTACTTTTCTCAACTCCGTGTTAATATCATCAGCCGTGAGGGAAAGCCCCGTCGCTTCATTAACTGATTCAATGAGTCCTGATAGCACTGTTGGGTCAAGACGTATTCCATTGGGACTTTGTGCCATCGCAATAGCGTCTCCCCCTGCCCGAACAACGAGAAGGGCGAGAGGAACAAGGACTATTATCAGAACAAATCCTGTTGTAAGGCCAGCAGCCAACCACTCCTGAACACCTAGCTTCTGCCGTAATGCTCTGTACATTGGTCCGAAAATCACGACGAGCATTGCAGCGAGCAGCAGCGGCAACAGAAAAATCGACATGACCCTCAGCGAGAGCAAGCCAAATATCACCACCAGCCCGAGAATTACACCGAGTGAAATCAGACGTGTCATGATGATTCAGAGCTCTGGTCCTATATGAATTACGGCCGTTTCTGCCGACCATGGACTTTCGATTGTAAACACCATGCCAATAAATTGGAAAAATTCATTTTTTGACTCGTAGCATATGGTTATCCCGTGCCATACTAAAGTTGAGTGAATATATCTTTGACTGCTGGTCTCCTTGACCCACCGTATCTTTATTTGCATGACGTCAACTCCTCCTACTGATCGCCCTCAGGTCTCACTTGTCATTCCCATCCGCAATGAAGCGGGCAACATCGGCCCATTAATAAAGGAAATCCGGGCGTCACTGGACGAAACTGGGTTCTCTTGGGAAATCCTAGTTATCAATGATGGTTCAACGGATGAGTCAGTTGGCGAAGTAGAATCGGTGTGCGATGACACAAACAAAGTTCATCTGATTCACCTTAAAGATGGGCACGGAAAATCAGCAGCTCTCTCAAGAGGGTTCGCATGCGTTCGTGGTGAATCGGTCGTCATGCTTGACGGTGACGGGCAGGACGATCCGGCTGAAATTCCCAAAATGCTCACGAGATTGGGCATGGCTCCTGATGGACAACCGGCACCGACTGCAGAAGCCGAACTTGTTAACGGCTGGAAAACACCAAGGCTAGACCCTTGGCATAAAACGCTGCCTTCTCGTGTTTTTAACCTGCTTGTCAGTTGGCTTACAAACGTACCATTGCACGATCATAATTGTGGACTAAAAGCAATGCGTCGTGAAGTCGCTCAGCAGCTTCCACTAGCAACCGGCATGCACCGATTCATACCTGTTTTAGCTGCAGCCTCCGGAAACCGTATTGTTGAACAGCCGGTCCATCACCGCCCGCGTACTCGAGGAGTCTCTAAATATGGAGTTGGGCGTTTCTTTCGTGGGCTTTTCGATCTCAGCTCCGTATGGATCAAGTTACAGACAGGTCGACTTGGCACAGCATCGCAGACGGATTCTCCAGTCGACCCTACAGCTCTTCTTCGGAAGTTTATATATGGACTGCTTACTCTCATTGCATGCAGCAGTGTTCTCGGTCGAATAACCACTGTTACCACAGTCGATCGGTTGGCCCTCGAGAAAAGGTTAGTTCAAGAAGCCATTGCACGACGAACGAAGGACAACGCGACTCAACTCAAGCCTGCTGAAGAATCAGCTCTACGACAAGAACTGGCTTACCGTATCCAACGAGAGAAAGGACTCTTTCGCCCTTTTCTTTCGGCAAACGATCGTAGCCGATGGCTCACAATTCGAAGTCTTGCAGAGCAAGGAACATTTGCAATTGAAGATCTCGCGGCGGAACCAGGATGGGATACCATTGATGCTGTCGTGCATCCGGACAAAGACGGAACGTTACATCTGTATTCAAGCAAACCACCACTCCTGTCTCTTCTGCTGGCTGGACCGTACTGGCTGATCATTCAAGCAACAGGATGGACACTTGGAGATCATCCGTTTCTTCTTGGCCGTCTCATGCTAATTCTTTACGGACTGATTCCTCTGGGAATTATGATTTTTGCATCGTGCCGCTGCATTGAACTTATTGGGACCACGGACCGAGGGAAAATATGGTCCGCTGCGGCCATTGCTTTTGGCACATTCCTTACGACATTTGCAGTGGCACTAACCAACCACTCTTTTGCTGCAGCGTGTACGGCTATAAGCCTTTACTGTGTTTTGGTCATTACTCAAAAGCAACGGCCGCCATGGTTACTTTTTGCTACAGCCGGTCTGACTGCTGGTTTAGCCGCAGCCTTTGACTTGCCTGCACTTGCATGGACGACTGCTGTCGTAGGAATACTGGTCCTTTATGACTTGCGGCAAACTATTCTTGCTACGATTCCAGCTGTACTAGTCGTTTTTATGGCAGCCCTTGGATCGAACTTGCTCGCTCATAATACGGTATGGCCACCATACGCGTTTCGTGAAGCACCGACTCATACTGAAAGATTAACGCGATCTGATGAACCACAAGTTTCTGCAAATCAATGGAATCCAGAAAATTGGTATGACTATCGATTCAGGATGCCGAACGGCCGAGTGATTGAAAGCTATTGGCGATCCCCAAACGGCATAGACCGAGGGGAAGCGTCAATTGCTCGCTACGCTTTCCACGCAACTATTGGACACCACGGTATATTTTCACTAACGCCTATTTGGTTGCTCGTACTTCCTGGCCTCGTTCTTATGCTTCAAAGACATGGACGTGGATGGCAACTTTTATCTTTTACATTCATTACTGTTTCCATGACTGTTATTGTATTTTATTTGACTCGACAGCCGTTGGACCGCAACTACGGCGGATCCACCAGTGGGTTCCGCTGGGTATTTTGGTTAGCACCCATTTGGATATCTGCACTAACACCGGCAGCCGATCGTTTAGCCACCAGCAAGGCCGGATATTCAGTCTTATTGACACTACTAGGGCTTTCTGTACTGTCGGTCGCAGCACCTACGTGGAACCCATGGACGCATCCCTGGCTCTACGAGTTGTTTAATTATAAATAACACTACAAGCCAACAAACCAGCCAGACCAGCGATCATTTTTAATTAGCGTGCAGTCAAAAAAGAAATGAAAAAGATCAACCATTTCGCGTTGGGAATGTCAACGGACACCCGCACGACTACGATATGAAAAATTATTTTGTGCAGAGGGAAAATTCATGATGATGAACGCTGGTTCAATACGCGTCTTTCTCATTGATAACCATGAGGTTATTCTTCAAGGAATCTCTGCAATCTTGCATGGCGAGCACATTACTGTTGTGGGAACGGCACAGTCGGGGGAACAGGGGCTGGAAGAGTGCCGCAGACTTCAGCCCGACATTGTTTTGCTTGATGTGAGACTACAAGATGCAGAAGATGGCATTTCACTTATTAAGCCATTACGGGATATCTGCCCAAAGTGCCGCGTTATTGTGTTCACCGCTTTCGACAGCCCCACTGCTATAGCACGATCTGCGGCTGCCGGAGCCACTGACTTTCTCCTCAAGACAACGAGCAAAGATGGATTATGTGCTGTAATCGATCATACTGCAGCTCATGCAACACCTCACCCTGAAAGTCAATTAAAAAAACTGACGACACGTTTATCGAAACGAAGACTACCACCCGGCATTGACGCTCCACTCACCCCACGAGAGTTTCAGGTCTTAAAGATTATTTCTCTCGGACTGTCTAATCAAGAAATCGCCAACTCTCTCGGCATTAGTGTTGAAACAGTCAAAGAACACGTCCAAAACATTTTACGAAAACTCCAAGTCAAAGACCGCACCCAAGCCGCAGTTTGGGCTGTCCGACAGGGATTTGACAATTACTAATCTCACCACGTTTTACAAAAGCTCACTTGCAAGATCCGCTAGTGCAGATCGCTCTCCTTTTTCAAGTGTAATGTGAGCAAATATTGACTGACCCACCATCCTATTAATGAGATAGCTCAGCCCATTTGAAAGAGCATCCAGATAAGGCTGGTCAATCTGGCGTATATCGCCGGTAAAGATTATCTTCGTCCCCTCTCCTGCACGCGTGATTATTGTTTTAATTTCGTGAGGTGTGAGATTCTGAGCTTCATCCACAATGAAAAATATTTTTTGCAAACTGCGACCACGAATATAGGCCAAGGGTGTAACCAACAGTTTCTCAGACTCTCGCATCTCTTGAATACGCTGTGCCGCTGGAGAACTTTCGTGAAACTGATGACGTATGACTGTTAAATTGTCATACAGTGGCTGCATATAGGGATCGAGTTTGTCGGAAATATCACCTGGCAAAAAACCAAGGTCCCGATTCGACAAAGGTACAACAGGACGAGCCAGAAGTATCTGACGATATTGCTGACGGCATTCAAGGGCTGCCGCCAAGGCCAACAGTGTTTTCCCAGTGCCAGCGGTACCAGCAAGAGTTACAAGCCTTATGTCGTCATCCAAAAGGGCGTTGACTGCGAATGATTGCTCCGCATTCCGCGGGCTTATTCCATAACACGTTTTCTTTTCTACCCTTACAAAGCTATTGGTAGCTGCCTTAAATGATGCCAGCACTGATTTACTACCCGCACGAAGAACAAAATTTTCATTTGCTATTGGGTCCTGCACGTCAGTCACAGCTTCAGCTGACACCACACCACTACCGGTGTAAAAACCACTAATGACATCTGCGTCTACATTTTCAACAACTCGTTTCCCCATGTAGAGCTTATCGAAGCTCTCGATCTTATCGCTCGTATAATCCTGCGCGAGGACCCCGATCCCTTTTGCCTTCACCCTCAGATTCGTGTCTTTTGAGACAAGAATTACTTTACGGGCAGGACGCTCCTTTTGAAGACTCGCAGCTGTATTGAGTATGCGATGGTCTGGCGTATTCTGCAGAAATGCAGAAGCAATTCGATCATCCTGCTCGGCACCCAAGATCACTCGAACCCCTCCCCTGCCAGAACCAAGAGGCGCTCCTGTTGTTGACAAGAGATCACCTGTCAACTGATCGAGGTCACGCAGAAACTGCCGTGCCTGAAAATTGATGTCTTCATTACCACGTTTGAACTTGTCGAGTTCTTCAAGAACTGTGATGGGGATTGCAACGTCATGCTCCTGAAAATTCCGAATGCAATTCGAATCATGCAGAATCACATTGGTATCGAGAACAAACAATTTCTGAGCATGGTTCAACATAGCCACCGGCACCGTCTCTTTCTTGATACGAAAGCAGGAAGAATGTCGCAGTGCGTATTCTAGGCAGACCCTAGATAATCAGAGAATAGTAATTACCCCGATAGCTGCCATCGATTGAAACAATTTGGGCTGTTTTTGAAGGCCTGTGTGATTTGCACAAAACCTTCACATAACTTTCACATGTATTTTCACTTGCCACCAACCATGACTTACAGGCATTTGTGGCAATGACATCTCAACCAAACCAGGTCCCTAAGCATATAATGAACGAAATTTGCATTAACTTTGTTGCACTTTGGTGCAACAAAGTTACCTATGCAATCAAGAGACACCCCACTCCTAACAAAATCGAGGAGTGCATTTATATGAAACAAAATCTTGAATGGCATGCTTTTTGTTGAATGACCATAAAAGAACTGCCTTGAAAAAAAGCAGATGAGCCCGCGGTCAAGAGAAGCGTCACTAGGAACTATATGCAAACGCAACAAAAAGAAATGAGGAGTACCCCGTCCAGGACTCGAACCTGGAACCCTCTGATTAAGAGTCAGATGCTCTAACCAATTGAGCTAACGGGGCATCTGTTTGCGGCTCGTAGTTTACAACAGTTTTGCGAAATACAAGAGCCGCCTATATGCTTCTGGTCACAATACATGTCACAAAGATTGGCACACTACTATGGAACCGTGATGACCAGACACCACAGCCGCCTGATGATGATGACGGCCTGAATGACATGCTGGACGACGCACCCACCACATCACCAAATATGTACGGGGAGGAATGATGAGTTTGAAATTTGTTTTAGCTGTGCAGGGGGTGGTGTTTCTGGCTATTGTATTGGGCCTCTTTTTTCGACGACGTTCTAATGATTAGAGGCAGGGGAATCATGAAGAAACGAGCAGTAGACAACCTCATAGTCTGGTTTCTTGTTTGGCCACCCTCCTTTTTGATGTGTTCTGTTATTTCCTTTTTTTGTCTGTGTGCTGTTTTTCCTTATGCTCCGTTATTTGAAGTGTTCGATTACTGGCTTTTGTATTCAATGGTTGGCGGCCTGTTTGGAGCATGGTTTTTTGGGTGGTGTTATCGACAGGCGATGAAAGATGCTCCAGTATGTTAGAAAAAAATGGGCAGCAACGAATAAACGCTGCCGCCACCGACGCTGGATCGGTTGGCCTCTGCGATGCCATCCACACATCATAATTGGGTGGGTTTTCCGTACCCTACACATGGATTTGGATAGACGAATCCTGCCGCACATTACCCATGAGTCCAAACTCCCTTTGGTCACAAGGATGGTCACTAAAACCCTATTTGACAGAAGAAATTATTACCCGGCAAGCTTGGGGAAACGTGGCTAAAACCCGCTAACTAGGGCATAACCGAATCGCAACTGAATCATGCGATATTTTTAAGAGTAAGATGCTCTAACTTATCGAGCTAACGGGACAACTTTGCGAAAACGTACTCTTCAACTGAGTATGTGACAAGCGGCACCCCCCACCGCGAAAAGTGGATCTTTCTCGCGTTCTTGATCGCGCATTGAGTGGATTGATCGAAGCAGTTACATTCTTCAACTCTAGACACTTTTCATCGGGAGACTCTTATATGGGCCGGTATGACGGAATGAAGGGCCTTGTCCTTGGCGTTGCTAACGACCACTCGATTGCTTGGGCGATCGCAAAAGAATTACTTGCCGAAGGTGCAGTGATTGGCTTCAGTCACCTCCCTGACAGACCAGACGATACACGCCAGAGAAACAGGCGGCGAGTTGCCTTACTCACCGACGATGAGCCAAATGCAAAGTTCCTAGTACCAATGGACGTATCAAGTGACGAACAAATAGCTGCCGTCATGAAAAAAACAAAGGAAGAATTTGGAGAGATTGATTTCCTTATTCATTCCATTGCGTACGCACCAATGGATGACCTGAAGGGTGAAACAACAAACTGTAGCCGCGACGGTTTTCGAACTGCGATGGAAACAAGTGCCTATAGTCTTCTTGCCGTTGGACGATTGTCACGGGAAATACTTTCTAAAAACGCTTCAATTCTGACTCTCACTTATTTTGGGGGCGAGAAAGTTGTCCCTGGATACAACATCATGGGCGTCTGCAAGGCCACATTGGACGCGTGCGTAAAATATATGGCTTTTGATCTTGGCCCCCAAGGTGTACGAGTCAATGCAATTAGCGCAGGCCCTCTGCGCACACTCGCAGGACGAGGAGCGGGGGTCGAAGACATGCTTGGCTTGTACCAGCACATGTCTCCAATGGGCCGAAATATAACCCACGAGGAAGTGGGAAAAGCAGGCGCGTGGCTCGTATCACGGGACTCACTCGGAATTACTGGTGAACTTCTTCACGTGGATGCTGGTTACAACATCATGGGATCGCCGGGGCGGCTCCTCGACCTAGTGCCAAAGCAAGACTGATCGTTTCGACGTGAATGAAAAACAACGTATTGCGGTTGCCATTGTTGTCCACCAACAAAAAGTGTTGGTAGGCAAGCGGGCAAGCAATGCAAAGACAGCACAAGGATTTCATGAATTCCCAGGTGGCAAAATTGAAAAAGGTGAAATTGCATCAACCGCAGCCATACGAGAATGCCTCGAGGAGACAGGGCTTCACATTTCAATCGAGCGACAAGTTAACAAATCCTTCACTGATGAGGGGTGCCTTGAAATTATTTTTTTCTTAGGATCACTTCATTCAAGCGTGAACCCTGAGCCATATACCCCATTCAAATGGCTATCTCGTGCGAAACTTGATCTGTGTACGTTCCCTGCTGCCAACAGGGATGCTGTGGATTGGCTCCGCGATTTCTTGCTGATCAATTAGGGAGGATCATAACCGCCACGGTTCCATGGATGGCATCGGCAGATACGAGTGAAGCCCTTCCATGAACCTCGGATTGGTCCGTACATTGCAACAGATTCTTGAAAATATTTGCTGCAACTCGGAGTAAAGCGACACTGTTTCCCTAGCAGCGGACTAATCAGTAATCGGTAGACACCAATAATTGCAATCAACAGACTTCCGACTGCCCAACTGATTGTCCTGATGATCCAACAAACACTCGCACGAAATGCCTGGATGAGCACTTATCGCCTCCGGAAACTCGTTTCGAGA
>JALCBP010000012.1:0-52940 GCA_028066355.1 Pirellulales bacterium | reverse complement strand
AGGAACTGTTGCGTCTTGGTTATGCACCCCCGAATAAGATCATGAAGGCCTTAGCCAAGGCGAATGGAATGTCTTTCGTAGACCTTCAAAGTACAGAGGTTGCGGAAACAGTTATTGATCTCGTCCCGGAGAGTGTTGCTCGAGAAAATGCAATCATGCCATACCAAGAAGATGGCGGACGGTTGCGGGTTGCAACGAGTGACCCCTCAGATATCGATACACAAGAGAAACTTCGTTTTATTCTCAATCGTGATGTTGAAATGTCAATCGCGATGCGAGACCAGATTGTCGAGAGTATCAACAAGTACTACGGTGCAGGAGACGGGGAAAGCGCTGACTCCATGTTGACTCAGGAATTTACGGATACTGAAATTGATTTCACTGAAACGACAGTTGAGCAAGAGGCTGCGCTTCAAGAAGACGAAGATGAGTCGTCAGCACCAGTTGTTAAGCTGGTAAATCTTATCATCACGGAGGCGGTGAATCTTAAGGCGAGTGATATTCATATTGAGCCGTTTGAAGATGAAATTCGTGTGCGGTATAGGATTGACGGTCGTTTAGTAGTTCGTGACAGTGCACCCCGACGCCTATTAGGAGCGATACTCTCAAGGATAAAGATACTTTCTCGTCTCGATATAGCGGAGCGGCGGCGACCGCAAGATGGACGGATCAAAATCACATCGAACGATGGTAAGGACTATGACTTGCGAGTCAGCGTGCTGCCAACAAACCATGGCCAATCAGTGGTCATGCGACTGCTTGATAAAGACAATATTAAAGTCGGGATTCGCCAATTGGGTCTCAGCGAGTCGGACTTCAGGATATTCAAAAATCTTATCCGTCGGCCCAATGGCATTATTCTGGTCACAGGGCCAACGGGTTCTGGGAAAACAACGACGCTTTACGCGTCGCTGAATGAACTCAATCGGCCAGATACAAAGATCATTACTGCTGAAGATCCTGTTGAATATTATCTTAGTGGAATTAACCAAGTTGAGGTTAAGCACAAGATAGGTCTTGATTTCGCACGAGTGATTCGAGCAATGTTGCGGCAAGCACCTAACGTTATTCTTGTTGGCGAGATGCGTGACACAGAAACAGCGCAAATGGGCATTCAGGCCTCACTTACAGGTCACTTGGTATTCAGTACCTTGCATACCAATGACGCCCCGAGTGCTGTCACTCGTATGATTGATATGGGTGTTCCTGCCTACCTCGTTGCGTCAAGTGTTGTGGCTGTTTTAGCACAGCGGTTGGTGCGGCTTAATTGTCCGAATTGCAAACAGCCACATGAGCCTCTCGAGAGTGAAATACAGGCGGCCGGTTTTACCGAAGAGCAGTTGGCAAGGGCTACGTTTATGAAAGGCCGTGGTTGTGCTAAGTGCCAAAAGCGTGGTTATAAGGGGCGGATGGGCATCTTTGAACTAATGGTCCTCAATAACAAAATTCGTGAGCTAGCCTTCCAAGGCGCTGCTACACAAGACATTCGTCGAGCGGCTATTGCAGGAGGAATGCGTATCATGTTTGATGATGGCCTAGAAAAAGTTCTGAATGGCACGACTACACTCGATGAAGTCTTTCGGGTTGCCAAGCAGGGTGAGTAGGAGGGCATTGATTGATAATGCCAATTTTCAAGGACTGAAAATTGGCGTCGACGTGTGTCTCTGTTTCAGTCTATTTTCTTGTTCATTAAATCAAATGTCATGAAAAGGATTGAATGAATGAGTGTCAGAGTTGTTCCCAGTTGGCTACCTAAACCAAAAGCCATTTTTTGTTTACTTGCAGTCGTAGCTTTAATGAGTAGTGGAACTCAGCTTCGTGCACAGACATCAGTAGCTGCCGGGACTGAAGTGCAGACAGTTGTGGCGGCACGACAAACCCTGGACCAGTTTTTTAGTATCCAAATTGAGGCTATTCCACCGAGCATGCTGCAGTCTGCGGCAGGCGTTGCTATCTTCCCCAACATGGTCAAAGGAGGATTTATTCTTGGTGTTAATTATGGAAAAGGAGTTCTTCATGTACGAAACCAGGATCAGTCATGGAGCCCTCCTGTTATGGTAACCATGGGTGGTGGCAGTATTGGTTTTCAAGCAGGTGTACAGGCAGCGGACATTGTGCTTGTTTTTAAAACACCGCAAAGTTTGACAAACATCCTTGGAGGCCAGAAGGTGACGCTGGGAGCAGACGCATCGGTTGCTGTGGGGCCTGTTGGTCGTCAAGCAAATGCGGCAACGGATGCTCGGCTCGGTGCTGAAATTTATTCGTATGCTAGAAGTCGTGGTCTTTTTCTAGGCGTGTCCCTTGGAGGTGCTGACTTGTCCGTTGATCACAATGCGGATGGCGTTCTTTACGGGCGATATGGTGTTAGTCCTGCCGATGTGTTCAATAGTAATGGTATTACTGTGCGTCCGGAGGTGCAGCAACTGGTTGCTGATCTCAATGCGAAGTCCGGTGTTCAGCCAAGTGTTCAACCGAGTGTCCTGCCTGTCAACGCTCCCGGTGTTACTCCAGCATCCAGTGTCATTCCAGTATCACCAAATCCAGTTCAACCATCGTCCCCTCAAGTGCCGCCAATAGTACCAATACAGCCGCCTTCTTAACGCAGCGAGAAGAGACAAAAAGATTTTGCATTATGTGGATCTATATTCGACAATGCCGAGGCGAGACATTTGGGGCAGGCTTGTTTTGATGAATTGAGCACAGGCTTGCTCGACCATTTTCTGGTGAGTTGCTTTATCAGAAACAGGCTCTCCATCTTTTTGAAGAGATCGTTTGGAGTCAGCGAGCCGTGCAATGACTCGTTCCACTAAATGTGTCTCACCTGCTTCGTTGAGTTCGTGCAGGATAGCTGCATCAAAGTCACCCAGTGAGTGACCGGTGCCTGTTTTCACGCTAGCTAGTGATACTGGACGGCCACTAAGGAGGTCGTTTTTAAGGACAGACTGATTGAAAAGTAAGGGGACGAAGAGTTCTCGTTGGGCAGTGGCTGTTGTAGGGGGGACTGCATTGGCAGAGACTTCAAAGAGCCCCATAGCCACACCGGCATCAATGGCACGAATGACGTCAGCAGAAGCGTTTTCGATGAGTTGCTGGTGACTCAGCAGTTGCGATAGGGTCAATGTTTCCTGGGAGAGTATCGAGAGCAATGTTTCGTAGAGAGGCCCTTGGACTGTTGAGGTTACAACACCAAGATTTACTTGATGCGGTAGTTTCAGGTCATGACGACTAGAACGAAAGTAAAGTCCGTCAACAAGGTTGATCCGAGCCTCATTGCTTTCGATAACTTGCGGTTGCTTTGAATAGATGTCCCACCGAAATGCAGTGTTAGCGCAAAAGTCTTTATGTGATTCAGTAACAAGACGATTGCTGGTTGTTCGGAAAAGATCTTGAAACTCGGGTCGTACGCATAGATCCCAAAAATTTGTATGAACAGGGAGGCTCCCAACAAATGACATTTCTGCTGTGCCGAACATGGAAGCCACTTCTGAAAAGTAAAAACTAGTCCAATGCTCATTGAGATATTCGTGGGCTAGGTACCGTAAGTCTTGCTTAAGAAGACCATCAACGTAAGCTGCCGCGCGAGGGTTGTCCTCAAAATATTTTGCCTTTTTGTCTCGAATGAAAACCAGATAATTCAGGGCGTCTCGTATTCTTTGAGTTGTGTCACCCTGTCTCAGTGCAGCGTACTGGCGAAGAATTCCCCGGATGGGCTGGAGGTGAGCCCAGCCCGGCATTGCGTTATAGCTAACGAGGAGAAGACCACCTGGAGCAAGGTGCTTTTTTGCAACAGCGAGTATTTGTTCTCTGACCTCCGGTGAGACCCAGCTAAAGACACCATGCAGAGTCAGGAAGTCAAATGTACCGATGTCTTTGCTCAGGTTTAAGAAATCGGAAGTAATAGCTTTTACATTAGTTAGTCCACCTGATGAAATATCTTTTTCAATTGACTCAATATGACTTGGATTAATATCGACACCCAAGAATTCACCCTGCGGATTTGCTGCAGCAAGCGTGGTGAGAGATCGTCCAAGACCACATCCAAGCTCAAGGTAACGAAAGCCATCAGCAGTTGTTGGAGGCATGACACGATTCAGCGATGCAGCATACCGCATCGCGGTAGGTGCCATGTGAGGGTAGAAGCCCGGAATATAATCGAGGTCAGTGATGTAGCCAGCTGATGCCATCACGAGTCTTTTCTAATTGGGATCCATTAAACTTGGAGTCTTAAGAGTAGATTACTCTTGTTTTTCGTACCGGCAACCCATTTGCCGTCGCTATGTTTGTGCTCAGCGTGGACGAGATAATGTATTGCACGTTAAATTGACAACAGCTTTTGTAGGCACAATTGGTTAATAATTTTTTTATTAAGGTCCCTGTGAGATGCCGAAACGTGGCCTCTATCCAGAGTATGTTGTGTCTGACCTCATGGCAGGTGTTGTTGTTTTTCTGGTCGCGTTACCACTTTGTCTCGGTGTGCCCTTAGCTGCTCGAGCGCCATTGTTTTCGGGTATTGTTGCAGGGATTGTAGGGGGCATAGTTGTTGGCGGATTGAGCGGTTCTCGCACGAGTGTTTCTGGTGGATCACCGGCATTGATTGCGATAGTTTCCGCGCAGACAACAGCGTTAGGTGGATTCGATGCATTTCTGACAGCGGTCTTGTTGGCAGGCGTGATTCAGTTGGCTTTAGGATTTTTTAAAGCAGGTTTTATTTCTTCATTTTTTCCGACAAGTGTCATCAAGGGACTGCTTGCAGCAATAGGTGTAATTATCATACTGAAACAACTCCCGCATTTGATTGGGTATGACATTGATCCAATCGGCGAGATGTCCTTTAACCAACCAGACCGCGAGACAACATTTTCAGATCTTCCGAAGTCTATTCAATACTTTCTGCCGGGTGCGGCAACAATTGGCATCGGCTCTCTTCTTGTTGTTATTGCCTGGGATCAAATTAAATGGTTGCGGAGAACAGGTATTCCTGGCCCGCTCATCGCGGTAGTAGGGGGCACGGCTGTAAATATTCTGTTGAAACGTGTGGGCAGTCCGTGGGCTGTTGGTCCTACGCATCTTGTTTCTGTTCCGTTACCAAATGGTCCAGACGGATTGATGGGCCTTATAACGTTCCCCGATTTTTCAAGTCTTGCAGACTCCAGAGTCTATGTCTCTGCAATAACCATTGGGATAATTGCGAGCCTTGAGTCACTTCTGGCAATTGAAGCAGTTGACAAGATTGATCCTCGACAGCAGCGTACACCGCGGAATCGTGAACTCTTAGCACAGGGAGCGGGAAACGTTATCTGTGGTTTGTTCGGTGGGCTGCCTGTGAGTGCTGCGGTAATTCGAGGAACTGCGAATGTCAATGCTGGCGCACGGACACGATTCGCTACTGTCGCGCATGGCCTTCTATTGTTGACGTGTGTTCTTCTTCTTCCCGCCTGGCTTAATGAAATTCCTTTGTCAACGCTCGCTGCAATTTTGATTAAAACAGGGTACCGACTGACGAACCCAAAACGGTATTACCAGTTGTGGCAAGAAGGATACTCGCAGTTCATACCATTTGTTGCGACGGTTCTTGCAATTGTTCTTACAGATCTCTTGGTTGGCATCGGCATTGGACTGACCTGCAGTATTATTTTCATCTTGCATTCCAATTACCGGCGACCGCTTACGAAGAAACTTGAGCGACATGCGTCCGGGAATCTTGTCCGCGTTGACTTGGCGAACCAAGTAACATTCTTCAATCGCGCAGCCTTGCAGTCGGTGTTGTACGATGTTCCACCAGGCGGGGCACTGCTGATAGATGCATCAAACGCCGACTATATCGATCCTGATGTGATTGACTTATTGTCCGACTTTCAAAAAACTGGTGCGCCTGCCCGATGGGTCCAATTGAGTCTGGTTGGCTTCGGTGATCGATACCCAAGCCTTCATGACGAGATACGATTTGTTGAGCATTCGAGCCATGAAGTACAGCAGTCTACGAGTCCTGCAGAGGTGCTGGCGATGCTGCTCGAGGGTAATGATCGCTTCCGTGCAGGAGAGCCGCTAAAAAGAAGTATGGAGAGGCAAAGGGCTGCAACCGCTTCTGGTCAGCATCCTCTTGCTGTAATCTTGAGTTGTATTGACTCACGTTCACCGGCTGAGGCGATTTTTGATCTCGGTCTCGGAGACGTTCTCAGTGTTCGTGTGGCAGGTAATATCACAACTGAGGAAGTAATTGGTAGTATCGAGTTTGCTGCGATTGTCGCTGGCGCGAAATTGGTCGCGGTTGTTGGGCACACAAGGTGCGGTGCGATCGAGTCAGCTGTCACGAATTACTGTTGTCCTGATCAGTCACTCTTTCAGGAGTGTGTGCATGCCAAGGGTATTCTTCGTGAGGTGGCAAAGGTTGTTGACGAGGACGACTGTCGAGGTGTTGCGGCTTCGATAACGGACACGCAGCAAGAGATTGTTGACTCAGTTGCACGCCGTAATGTTGTTCGAGTAGTTCGAAAGCTGCTCGAGGGAAGTCCGGCACTTGCTGGTCAAGTCAAAGAGAAGCGGCTTGGTGTTGTCGGAATGATGTATGACGTAGTACGTGGTGAAGTCCAGGTTATTGATGAGACACGTCACGGCGTCTAGCCTACTTTTGTTTTTGTCGATAGATATTCGGACGCGCATCTAGATCAAGATCAGCAATGTCATTACGCTCAATATGTTCCCAGGCAACAGCGCCCATCGCCGCATTGTCGGTGCAAAGCGCTGCCGAAGGAATGAGGACCCTGACGCGATGTCGTTTCTCTAAACGTTCAAGTGCACTTCGCAGCAGCTTGTTCGCTGTTACTCCTCCTCCAACGGCAACAACACGGCAGTCAGTCTTCTGAATGGCCAAGACCACCTTGGCGATAACAGATTCGATAGCTGCTTGTTGAAAAGAGGCTGCCAGATCAGCGCGTTCTTGGTCCGTCAAAGTCCGTGGATGCGGTGCTTCTGGTGGCCAAATTTGGTAGCGAACAGAAGTTTTGAGACCACTAAAACTGAAGTCAAGACGAGTAGTATCGTTGGCAAGCGGCCGTGGCAATCGGTACGCACGCGGGTTTCCATGGCCTGCTAATTTCTCAATTTGTGGTCCACCAGGATATCCAAGTCCAAGGAGGCTTGCGACTTTGTCAAAAGCTTCACCAACAGCGTCGTCGATAGTACCACCAAGAACTTCGAGAGCAATTGGACTGTGCAACTGAAACAGAGAGGTGTGGCCTCCACTGGCTACAAGTCCAACGGCTGGATAAGTGAGTTCGTCGCCAAATTCCAATCTGCAGGCATAAAGGTGTGCAGCCAGGTGGTCATATCCAATGAGAGGTATCTGCAGGGACGCAGCTATTGCCTTTGCGGCCGAAAGGCCAATAAGAAGTGACCCAATTAATCCCGGGCGAATGGCCACTGCAACCGCTGTGATTTGTGAATGTTTTATCCCAGCTTTGTTTATTGCTTGGTCAATGATTGGGATGATGCGGTCAACATGTGCCCGCGAAGCAATTTCTGGTACGACACCTCGCCAGCGTGCATGGAGTTCATCTTGACTTGCCACGACGCTGGAAAGAACGCGTCGCTCTTGCGATATGACTGCAGCGGCCGTTTCATCACAGGTTGTCTCGATAGAAAGAAGTGGCATGAACTACATTATCCCATCAGTTCGCCTGCATGTACCGAAGTTCATTCATTACAGTCGAGTACCATTAGTAGTCGTACCACATGCCAATACCAGCACGATTTTGATTCAATGCAGTAATTTTACCAGTCACGGGGTCAGTATTTGTGAATTCATACTGTGGATCAGATCCGTATAAATATTCAAAGCCAAGCCGAAAAAGCTTTTCACTTTGGTATCCTCGCCAAGCCCATCCTACTTGAACGCACACATTCCCTCCCCAATTGAGTTCTTGGCGAGTCATACCATTTACCGCAAAAAAAGGCGCACCTCGAATTCCTGTTGGCCGAGCCTGTATTAATTCTGTACCGAACTGAAATTCCCAAGGTTTTGAGCCACCGTCATTGAAGAATGACCAGCCAACCTCACCATAAATTCGTAGCCAGTCGTACATGTAGTATGAATTTCCCATAACAATTACGTCACGGACATAGTTCACACGTTCAAAGCCTAGAGGATGATATTTTTCGTAGAATTCGTCGCCTATATGTGCGCTGTTGTGGTAGTACGCGATTTTGGTTTGCCAGCGGCCAATACCATAAACCAATGGAATACCAAAGCGGTAGTCTGCTGACCGAAGATCACGATCATCTTCAGGGTCCAGTCGCACGAAGGCAGCCCCTTCTAATTGGAGTTCGAAACCCTGTGGATGCAATTCCGTTGTGGAACCGTATCTAAGAACAGAAACTCTCCCACCAAGGGTTGAGTCCCAGAGCCAGCCGTTTTGTTCTCCGCGACGACCAGGTATAGGTGATGGGCCGGTGTCGTCGTACCAAACGGTTGCCAGACGTGGTTCTTTGGGGCCTGCTAGATAGCTCGTGTAGATTAAATTATTTGGAAGTATCTGCCAGCACCAAGGTCTTGGTGCCCACAAATTATCAAAGCAGTTATTGAGGTTACTGCTCGGGATGGTACAGCTTTCACAGCCTGGTATGTCGTTGTATGGCCTGTCTAAAAAAACGGGTCCATATGGTTCGACTGGAGGTAGGCTGTAAATGGGTGTTTCTGCAACTGGCACCGCAGGCCCGAGTTCCTGCTCATAGGACTTGCTGTAGAAATTGGTGTTTAGTTCTGGTTCTGCAAGTATCGAGGCTAGCTGGAGAAATTTAAGTTTCCGTTTCTGTCCATGGTCGTTGGTTGATGAGGAAGCCCTATCCCAGTGTTTTGAATCCTGAGCGTATGGCTTTGCAAATACAAAATCGACATGCGATGTGGACAGCAGCAGCGTTGCAACAATGGAAATCAATGGTAAGTACGTGAGGACATCTCGCACCATGGACAAGATTTTGGAGCGAACCGTGTGTGTGTTTTCTGGTGATATGTGATCGTGTGGTGGCAAGATGAGAACGTACTGTTTGTCACGCCAAAATATTTTTAATGGTTTTCGAACACATGTGCGAAAACTTCACTCTAGAGTCTTTTTCGTCAGGAGCCATCGTCGGTTTTATACGGTTTTGAGTGTCTATCTGATATTTCCTAAATGCTCTCAGATAGGTTAGTTCCCTTGTCTATTCTAATTTCCTGGTTTCCACGTGTTCGGACGTGAGCTCCTAAAAGGTTGGTGTCTGAATGTTCCCCCCGTTCACCAAAACCACCCATCTTTTAAAAAGGAAACGTGTTTCCTGCTATTATCTCAACCAGTGATTGTTCCGGAGAGTTCGGCAAGGTTTATTTGGAAGGAGTTGCTCCGTGTCAGACAGTGATTTTCAGAAAAGTTCTTCTGAGGTGATTGGTTCAATTCTTGGACGTATTCCAAGTGGCCTTTTTGTTATTACGTGGCAAGAACAGGCAGTTGATAAAACCATGCTAACGAGTTGGCTTATGCAGGCAGGATTCAATCCACCAGCTATATCAATTGCTGTGGGAGATGGCCGACGTTTTCTTTCAGCGGTTGGGAGCGGGAATTTCCGGTTTGTTATCAATGTGCTTTCTGAAAATCAGAGAAGCCTTCTTGGTAAATTCGGTAAGCCGCCGGCGAGAGACGATGAGCCATTCTCTGGCCTCGACATTCGTCGGTCTCCGTGTGGAGCTGGAATTCTTCGGGATTCTGTTGGCTGGATGGAGTGCAGGGCAAGGCCGGCCTTTTTACCAGCTGCAACTGAGCAAAGTAGTGGAGATCACGCTATTGTCGTGGCTGATGTTCTTGCTGCAGAGAGAAGTTCTGAAGGTACGCCGATAGTACATCTTCGGAAAAGTGGCTTACACTATTAATTCCAGATGAACGAGTAGATCAGAGGGGGCGGGAAACAGTAAGTTGGGAAAGTGTTCTGCGACACGAACTCTCAAACAACCCATGTATTAGCTAACAACGAGTAAAGAGATTAAGAAGCCATGTCATTTGTTAACTTGCAGTCCATCCGTCCCTGTTTTCTTCTTTTTCTCCTTATTGGTCTCGGTTTGACTGGCTGTAATAAGTCGGATATTAAATCGCCCGCCGAGAAAAAAAGTGCAACAGAGGCTCCCCGACGTTTTATTTTTATCACAAATGGTGATGATCCATATTTCGATGTCTTGAATGCAGGTTTGCAAGCAGGCGCGAAAAAATTTGCTCTTGTCGACAAAGGCTTTGAGGTTGTTATGGAAAAGAATAACGCAACCGCTCAAGGACAGATTGATCGTCTTAGACAGCTTGTGACGCAGGCAGATGTAGCCGGAGTTGCTATTTCAGTTATTCAGGCAGAAAACATTGCCATCGTTGAAGAGATGAAGCGTCTTACTGACAAGGGTGTACCGGTAATCACCGTCGATGGAGATATTAATCAGAAGCTTTTCTCAGATGGGCGTCCTTATTACATAGGGACAGATAATTCGATTGCCGGACGTCTGTTGGGTACAGCGGGTAAAAAGGTTTTGGAGTCTCGGGGAGTTACTGAGGGGGAGTTCATTCAGTTTACGGGATTTACAGATAACGATAACGCCAGGGCTCGGATGAATGGCTGTCGCGATGCAATTGGGGCAAGCTACAGTGAAGTTGACCGAATGGCTGATTCATTTGACCATTCACGAGCCAGAGATAATGTACGGACGGCTCTTGTGAATCATCCAGATGTCAAAGCTTTGGTTGGAATATGGGCCTACAATGCTCCAGCAATTGCTGAGGTTGTAGCAGAACGCGGGGTTCGTGATCAGGTTTCTATCTTTACATTTGATGCAGCCGCTCAAGCCATCGAACACATGGCGAACGGCAACATCGACTGTATGATTGTGCAGAATCCGTTTCAAATGGGTATTCAAACCGTAAGACTCTTGCTTGCAATGCAAGAAGGGCAGGATGCTGTCATCGAGGAGATGTTTCCAGATTTTGGTCAGCCTGGGGGAGATAAATACACGACTGGCTTGCGATTGATAATTCCTGACGCCTGGGAAAACAATGAAGACGCACCTATTTCAGGAAGGGATCTAGAATCTGCAGTGTCAGCAGGCACTTTAGAGGTCCTGTCCCTGTCGGCCTTTCGTGAATGGTTGAAGAAATACGGCTTGTCTAGCTCCTGACTCTTAAGCTGCTCATGATGAAAGGTTCCCCTGATGAAATTGTGGAGCTCGTTTCCGCTTCATGCACTGAGGAAATGGTGGCCATCGCATAACGAGTGGTCGTTACTCCTAGCGATTGTGATCGCAATCATCTTCACAGCAATTGTTGACACTAACCACACCTATTTGTTTCGCCCTGTGGAAAGTCTGCGCGATATAGCCCGTAACAGTGCAATGCTCGGAATTTTTTCACTAGGCGCTGCAGTTGTCATCATTGCTGGTGGCATTGATCTTTCGAGTGGTTCCATGATTGCATTGTCAGGGACTGTTTGTTCTGTGACCATGCTGGCGTTAGCTCCTGCTGAAATGATGGCGTTCAAGCCGGTGGGCTCGGTGGTGGTGCTCGTTGCAGTTCTCGCGAGTCTTTTAACCGGCTTCTTTGTTGGGACATTGCATGCGTGGCTAATTACGGTTGTTCGCTTGCCACCTTTCATCGCAACACTTGCGACACTTGTAGGTCTACGGAGTTTTGCGAGGGCAGTCTGTGAAAGTAGTACAGCGATCCTCACACCCACAAAAAGTGCACTCATAAACGTAGCTGACCCGACTTTCAAAGCAGTGCGAGATAATGTCTGGTTTTCAGTAATCACGTTTCTAGTTCTGGCTTTTTTTACATGGATTATGCTCTCACGGACAGTACTTGGCCGTCACCTCAAAGCTCTTGGGGGAAATGAGCAAGCGGCGCGCCTTGCGGGCATCCGTACCGAAAATGTGAAATGGTTCGCATATTGTTTTGGTGCAATGACAGCAGCTTTGGCAGGCCTGTTCTATGTCGCAAATGAATCTGTTGCGGCACCCGTCAATCAGGGAAGGGGACATGAACTTAATGCAATTGCAGCTGCCGTTGTTGGTGGTTGTTCACTCTCTGGCGGTGTTGGAACAGTTCAGGGAACTATTCTTGGCGCACTTTTTCTAAGGGTAGTAATCGATGCTGTGTCAAAAATTATAAAGACTGGTGCCGATGTCTACGAAGGATTAATTGTTGGAGTCGTTGTTGTTCTTGCGGTCACATTTGCTCAGGGCTTGAATGGTTTGCGGAACGATCGTCGTTTTCTGCCTGGATCTTTGGGGCTTTGTACGATTCCGGTTCTCGCATTGCTTGCAGGAAGTCTTGCATCCATGACGACTGGTGCGGCTGTCGGTCTGGCAACTGGCTTCACGGCTTTTATTGTGTTAGCTGCCTTACGTATTTGGGAGAATCGTAGTAACACCAAAATAGTACAAGTCAGCGATTCATGATGGACAAACTGATAGAAGTTGCCGTTGCAATGAAGGGGATTACAAAACAATTCCCTGGAGTAGTCGCTCTTGATCGTGTGAGTTTGCAGGTTCGCCGTGGTGAAGTTCACGCTATTTGTGGTGAAAATGGAGCCGGTAAAAGCACGTTAATGAAGATTTTGTCAGGAGTCTATCAGCCAGATGCTGGTGAGCTTGAGATAGCTGGCCGAAGTGTGCAATTTAATTGCACTCGTGATGCCGAGGATGCAGGTGTGGCGATCATTCATCAGGAATTGGAACTTGTTGAAGAGTTGTCGGTTGCTGCCAATGTTTTTCTTGGGCGTGAACCAAGAACACGATTCGGCTTGCTAGACGATGCTAGTGCAGAGAGAAAAACAAGTGAATTATTGGCTTTACTTGAGGCAGCAATTTCACCAGGTGACATAACAGGAGATTTGCGAGTCGGTGACCAGCAGCTTGTCGAAATTGCCAAAGCGCTTTCTCTTCTTGCATCAATCATCGTTATGGACGAACCAACCAGTGCGTTGACAGAGGCTGAAGCAGAGCGTTTGGAACGAACCATTAGTATGCTATGTCAGCAGGGCTGCACGATTCTCTATATCTCCCATAAAATGGATGAAGTTTTTCGGTTAGCTGATCGGATAACTGTCTTACGCGACGGTTGTCATGTCCGTACAGTGGATAAGAGAAAAACAACAGCCTCCGAGGTGACGGGTTGGATGGTTGGCCGCGAGATCAGAGAGCACAGTTTTCGTGGGCAGCGGACCATAGGAGAGTGCCTCCTTGATGTTGAAGATCTATGTGTAGAACCACAGGATTCAAAACAGAGCGGGCAATTGCACAACGTTTCATTTCGTGTTCATGCTGGTGAGGTGCTTGGTATAGCCGGCCTGATGGGTGCTGGTCGAACCGAAGTGTTGGAAACTATTTTTGGAGCATCTCCATATCAATGGCACGGAAAAATTACACTCGGGGGAGAGTTGGTCCGATTTGCACATCCGTCAGATGCTTGTAAGGCCGGCTTGGTAATGGTGCCAGAGGACCGGAAGAGGCTTGGGATTTTTGCAAATTTGAATGTGGCAGAAAACATAAGTGTATGTAGCTTGATTCATGCAATTCGGAATGGACTTTTAAGCCGGCAGAAAGAAGAAGAAATTGTTGTCAGCCCAATTGAGCAGATTGGGATCAAGACACCATCGTTAACAGCAGGGATTTCTGAACTGTCGGGTGGAAATCAACAGAAATGTATTATCAGCCGTTGGTTGCTGACGAATCCTCGTGTGCTCTTGCTGGACGACCCAACTCGTGGCATAGATGTTGGTGCCAAAACAGAGTTGTATGAACTCATTGACACATTGTGCAAAAGTGGTTTGGCAGTTGTATTAACATCTAGTGAATTGCCAGAATTATTGACGCTTTCAGATCGCATTGTTGTTATGGCGGAGGGGCGTGTAACTGCTGAATTTTCAAAAAATGACGCCGACGAGAGGAGGGTAATGACTGCGGCGACTTCAGGCTGATACAGGAATTACATTCCAATGTATTTTGAAACAACTGACCGTGCCCGAGAAGGCTCGCGTGTTCCAGCAACGATAAGCCGGCCATCAGCAAAAACAGATATGATTATCCCAGGTTCCACTTCAGTGCGGACTAACCATTTGTTTTCTGTTACGCTGCCGAAGTAACTGAGGTTCTTCGCGATGTTACAGAGGTCTGGTGTCTTGTTAGTGTAGTGAAGCTGTACGGCATCTTGTCCGCAGAGAATGGCTGTCTGGTGCTGAGACGTGTCAAGCCATTTGTGCTCATCTCCGTGGCAGCTTGAGCACCCTGCTTCTGAAAGTACTCGAAGATCAATTGTCTTCCATGTAGAATCCCAAAGGTCGAATGCGAATAGTCTGCTCTCTGTGTACTGAGTGGAATCAATAAGTACTTTAATCGTTTCTAACGTCTGGATTCCGGCAACAGCCATGACTGCTGCTCCGAGGACTCCGGCTGTATCGCATGTTGGCAAACTGCCAGGAGCAGGAGGGTCTGGCATGAGGCATCGCAAGCATGCAGTTTTACCCGGGATAACTGTCATGACTCTTCCCTCGGCACCAATGACACCACCGTAGATCCAAGGGATCTTTTCGCGGCAGGAAAAATCATTCACCAGGAACCGAGTCTCGAAGTTATCAGTGCCGTCAACAATAATATCAACGGCCGATAGTAGGTCAGAAATATTATGAGCGGTAAGATCAGTCACGTGGGGTATCACGTGTAACGTACTATCAATTTCCTTGAGTCTTCTTTCTGCAATTATTGCCTTTGGTAATCCATTGCGAACGTCTCTCTCTGTGTAAAGAAGTTGCCTTGGCAAATTGCTCCACTCGGGTACATCCCTGTCAACAATTGTGAGTGACCCAATGCCAGCTCTAGTAAGTGCAACTGCTGCTGCGCTTCCGAGTGCACCACATCCAACTATTCCCACGTGAGCCTGGGAAAGCTTTTGCTGCCCGACTGCACCCAGTTTTTGATATCGTGTCTGACGAATAAAACGTGATTCATCGAAGTTGTTTTCTGTTTGCATTGAACGACTTATAAGATTACGTGTTGATTGGTTCATCGCCAACGAGATACCCAGCCCAATCCCATGACGCGGGAGGGCTGTTTGGAGTAGTTCGCCAGTTGGCGAGCAAAGCCTGAAGCCGATCGCATTCTTTTCGCTGTGAGGGTGTCCCGGTCTGCCAAGCAATGACAGGATAAGGCGGCGGAGTCTTCCACGAAGAATCGGGCATTGTTTTCATTATTCGAACAACAGCAAGGTCAATACCCTTCGGCAATTCCGGTGGGGCACTATCAGCAGGTGTTTCTGTCGCTAACAGCATGGTGCCTTTGTAAATCGAAAGTTTTAATGCTTCTGAGTAAAGTGTGCTTGGAAGAACCGTTAGAAATACTGAGGGATGGCTTGTAAGCCGGCAGATCAAAGACGGAAGGACCGCAGGATGACTCTCAGGATGTATGCGGATAGCTATTGGACGCCCAATTTCATCAGCAGTTTTCAACTCCTCTTCTAGTGGAATTCCCAGCGTATCTGCTTGAGATAAAGCGTCTACAGGCAAGTCAAAAACTCGCGCGGTCTTGTCATCTTCCGAGGAAGTGAATTGTTTGTTCGATAGGGTAATTGCTCTGTTGCTTTGTGTTATGCCGCGCAGAACAAATCGATGCCCGTCAAGCCAAAGAGAATGGTTGCGAATACCAAGACGACGAAGACCAATAGTGTGGCGGAGCGAAGCTACTTCTTCGCTAGAAGAAGTAAACTTACATTTTACCAAGTAGAGCATTGGCACATCGGGCGTCCAAAATGCTGGTTCTGTCAGAACAGAATGGGCGAGAATTTCAGTTCCCTCATTAACAATCTTTTGAGATTGAATTCTAATTTTCTGTCGAATAGGGAGTGTACTTGCACGTGATGATATTGGGCCAGTTAAAACACCTTCAAGTATCAGCGGGTTTTCTGCCTGCGTCCAAGTGGGCATAATTATTTGAAAGAAAAGATTGGCTTGAAGATCATCGGATCTTCCAAGGATTGCTCTAAATTGAGTGGGTAGAGGAAGTTTGTGGCAGCTTTCACTATTTGGTGCCTGACTTGTCACAAAAACGTTCCTTTGCAATGTCGTTTATTTTTCTTAGGTCAAGTTTTCCTGAACCGAGAACAGGCAATTCTTCAATTTCGGCAAAGCTGTCCGACGATGGTATCCAGAGATTTGGAAGACCGGACTGAGCAAGTTTCCGACAGATGTCCTCTGGTGCTATTTGATTTTTAGTTGTTAAGACAATAAGTCGCTCACCTTTTGTTATGTGCGGTACTGCAGTGACCACAGCAAGAAGTTCACCGTCTGCCGCACCTAAAATCGTATTGACAGCTTCTTCAAGAAGCATGTGTGGGACCATTTCACCACCGATTTTTGAGAATCGACTTTGTCGCCCTGTTATTGTAATGAAGCCATCAGCGTCCAGTTTTGCAATATCACCGGTACGATACCAGCCTTTACAAATGACCTGTTCCGTGAGGTCATCGCGATCAAGATAGCCTTGCATGACATTGGGCCCACAAATCCATAAGAGCCCCTCTTCGCCAACAGGTAGTTCATGAAGCCCCTCTCTGTCAGTGATCTTAGCTGTGCAACCGAGTATGGGTTTTCCGACTGTTCCTTCGCGGGCGTCAATCGTTCTACCGGGAACATGGCGAGAAGGCGGAACGTTTGCTGCAACTAAAGGAGAAAGTTCTGTTGCTCCATATGCTTCACGGGGACGGACACCAAACTTCTCTTCAAATGCATTTGTGACCTCAGTCGTCAGCTTTTCCGCAGCGCCAAAAACAACTTCGAGCGTTGAAAAGTCATCTGGGTCGGTACGGCGAATATAGGTTCTCAGGAAAGTAGGGGTAGCCATTAAAACTGTTGCGTGATAGTCCCGTGCAAGTTTGCCAACAACCTTTGCGTCAAGGGGGTTTGTGTGATAGACAACCGCTGGCTCAAGTGTGAGCGGAACCCATAGAGCCGTTGTGTAGCCATATGAGTGAAAAAAAGGTAGCACGCCGAGTGCTGTGTCAGCCGGCGAAAGGTGAAGTAAATCAGCAATTGCCCGAACATTACTCCCAACATTTTCTACACTGAGAACAACGCCTTTCGGGTCACCTGTCGAGCCTGAAGTGAAGATGATTGTTAGAACTTCGTCGGGCTTAATATTTCCTAGGTTGAGGTGACGTTCAAGCATTGAGAGCGGCATGAGCGTTGCTTCTGCCAACGCTTGAAGTTTTTGCAGGACGGTGAGTCTTTTTCGTAGATCAGCAGCATCAAGAAGATAATCCCCAACATCCAATTCGATCCTCGATAAAAATGTTGGACTGGATATAACGTGTTTGATCCCGGCGCGTTCGATGCACGTTTCGAGTATCGATTGCGAGGATGTGTAGTTTAAATTAACAGCAACGCGACCCATAAGTGCGAGTGCAGCGTTTACGATTGCAGCGCCCGCAGTAGGAGGAAGTAGAATGCCGACCCGTTTCTCTGATGGTTCAAGAGTTTTTTCAAGAACAAGTCTTGCGGCAAGAATTCGAGTTAGCAGTTGGCGACCACTAAGTCGCGTGCCAAGTGAGTCAGCCATTTTAAGACGCTTGCCAGCATCTCGCAGACTTTTAAGAAGTTGGTGGTGGAGTATTGCTCCGTCCGTAGGAATGTAGGAGTGGCTCACAGATTCATCTGCAGGTGTCTCTCGATTCAAAAGTCTAGCCCTCTTGAGTAGATGAATTCTGGAATGGCGTGGGTTTTGCTGCCATACCCGCGGCTCTTGCTCGAGCGTTGTCGGAACTTAGCAGTCTATTAGACTCAAAGAAATTGTACTGCTTCTTAATCATACATGCCTTAACCTTTAGCGTTATTTGCCTAATGCCAAAATACAACCCTTCTGTCATAGAACCGAAATGGCAAATCTGGTGGGATGAGCATAAAACATTTCGCTCACCACGCCTTCCGAACGGCAAAAAGGCATACATTCTCGATATGTTTCCATATCCGAGTGGTGACGGGTTGCACGTTGGTCATCCCGAGGGGTACACCGCGACAGATATTGTGAGCCGTTTTGAACGAATGCGGGGCTCAAGCGTCGTTCATCCCATGGGTTTCGATGCCTTCGGATTGCCAGCTGAAGAACATGCCATACGTACGGGTACTCCACCAAGAGAGAGTACCGAGCGAAATATCACCACGTTCAAGCGGCAGTTGAAAATGTTGGGATTCAGCTACGATTGGGAGCGGGAGACTTCGACAACAGATCCCGATTTTGTTCATTGGACGCAATGGATTTTTCTACTTCTGTATGACACGTGGTTTGATTTCGATCAACAAAAGGGTCGCCCGATTTCAGAACTTCCAATCCCGAAGAATGTTCAGGAATCAGGTGAGGAAGCAGTCAACGCGTATCGCGATGATCACCGACTGGCATATCAGTCAGAAGCACCGGTCAACTGGTGCCCTGAACTTGGGACGGTACTTGCTAATGAAGAAGTTATCGGTGGACTCAGTGAGCGTGGTGGTCATCCAGTCGTACGATTGCCACTGCGGCAGTGGATGTTACGGATCACAGCATATGCTGATCGACTTGGGGCAGAGTTAGACGGTCTTGATTGGCCAGAGAGCATCAAGAAACTTCAGCGAGACTGGATTGGACGCAGCACGGGTGCAGAAGTAGATTTTTTTCTTCCAACACCGGGCTCATCAGACGAAGATTCCAAAAAAGCTTTTCTTAATTGGAAAAGCTGTCGTGAGAATAACGGTTATCCGTTGAAGGTACCAAAGGATTGTCTACGGATTTATACGACAAGGCCAGACACTTTGTTCGGAGTAAGTTGCATGGTCATTGCGCCAGAGCATCCACTTCGAAGTCGACTAACAAGCCCTAGTGAAGCAAATGTTGTAAATGAGTATTGCGAGGCGGCATGTCGTAAGAGTGATCTCGATCGAACAGACTTAGCACAAGAAAAAACTGGGGTTTTCACTGGATCATATTGCATCCATCCATTGACCGGTGAATCTGTGCCAATCTGGGTGGCGGATTATGTACTCGCTTCATACGGCACCGGTGCAATTATGTCAGTACCTGCCCACGACAGCAGGGATTTTGAATTTGCACAGACATTCAAGTTGAATATTGTTTCAGTTGTTGAGCCGATTGACGCCCCCCCTGCTGAGGACGACAAGCTGTTTACTGGGTACGGAAAAGCAATTGCTTCGGGACCGTATACAGGTATGCGTAGCGAAGCCTTTATTGAAAAGGTTGCTAAAGATTTATTTGATCAAGGCCTTGGGAGGCATGCTACCAACTACAAATTACGTGATTGGCTCTTCAGCCGTCAGCGGTTTTGGGGTGAGCCATTTCCTATCTTGCACGAGCTTGATGAGTCCGGTGAGCCAACGGGTGTCGTTCGACCACTTGAGCCACACGAACTTCCGGTGCCACTTCCTGAGCTTGATGATTTCCAACCAGGAGATACACCTGATCCACCACTATCACGGGCCAGTGATGATTGGCTATATGTTAAACGAGATGGCAAAATCTATCGTCGAGAGACAAATACGATGCCTCAATGGGCCGGTTCATGCTGGTATTACCTGAGGTTTCTCGATCCCAAGAATCATGAACAGTTCATAGATCCAGAGATTGAAAAGGCTTGGATGCCGGTCGATCTATATGTAGGAGGAGCTGAGCATGCGGTTCTTCATCTTCTTTACAGCCGATTTTGGCATAAAGTGCTTTATGACCGTGGGTATGTTTCCACGGTTGAACCATTTGCTCGACTGGTGAATCAAGGAATGATTCTCGGTGAGGTGGAGTTCACTGGGTATAGAGGAAGTTCGGGTGGTTGGGTGTCCGCTGGTCAGCAAAGCAGTTCAGACATACCGATGAAGGTTTCTGGCGAACATGTCGAAAAGCAAGGTGAGAACTTCGTGCTCCGGGATGCACCGCACATCCGTGTGGAGAGCCGGGCGTATAAAATGTCAAAAAGTCGTGGGAACGTTGTTAATCCAGATGAAATCGTCCGTGACTTTGGGGCTGATGCGTTGCGACTCTATGAGATGTTTATGGGACCTCTTGAGGCAACAAAGCCATGGAGTACATCCGGTGTTGGAGGAGTTAGAAACTTCCTTGATCGCTGCTGGCGGCTCGTGGTGGACGAAGGAGCTGAAGTTATTCAGCTTGCGTCACAAGTAACAGAACAAAAGCCTACTGATGAACAGATGCGTGCAGTACATCGTATGCTTGACAAAGTCACGTCAGATATTGAGTCACTCTCATTCAATACTGCGATAGCCAAGATGATGGAATTTGTAAATTTCGCGACGCCACTTAAAGAAAGACCGCGGGAAATGCTTTCTCTTTTCGTTTCTGTGCTTTCGCCGTTCGCACCTCATCTTGCAGAAGAGCTTTGGACTGTATTGGGTAACAAGAGCCCCGTCTCATTGGCGACCTGGCCTTCTGTAGAGTCGCGTTGGCTTAAGGATGAAACCGTAGAAATTCCGGTACAGGTCCAGGGCAAACTTCGTGCACGTATTACGGTTCCCACCGGAACAAATGCTGCCGGGTTGGAAGCTGCCGCATCTGCAGATCCCAAAATCGTATCCTTGCTTTCTGGGAAGACGATAGTGAAAGTGGTTGCAATACCAGGCCGGATGGTGAACTTCGTTATCAAGAAATGATCGGAAACAGCCCGGGTTTATCAAGAAGATGAATGATACAGGGGTGGCGTTCGGAAGAATTGGTACGAAATGACCTATCAAGGAGACTGTTTGTCAGTTTTCAATGAGTTTGCTTGGTCCACAGGCTCGAGCAACGTAGCATGTATGAGTGGGGAGTTGTCTGACGCATGTCCACTTTGTAGTTTTGTTGGGGCACCCTCAACACGGAGAATCATCGGATGAGTGTACGTAATGTATTGGCTCTAGTGCTTGGTGGAGGCCGTGGCACACGGCTGTACCCTCTGACCAGAGATCGTTCCAAGCCAGCTGTTCCACTTGCTGGCAAGTATCGCATCATCGACGTTCCTTTATCAAATTGCATTAATAGTGGGGTGCAACGAATCTATGTAATGACTCAATTCAATTCAGTGAGTCTGCACAGGCATATTCGACGTACATACAGATTTGATGCCTTTAGTGGTGGTTATGTTGAAATATTAGCTGCGCAGCAGACTAATGAAGCGATGGCTTGGTACCAGGGAACGGCGGATGCTGTTCGGCAACATATCAAGTTGCTTCAGGATTCTGATATTAAACAGGTGCTTGTGCTTTCTGGTGACCAACTATATCGAATGAATTATGCTGATCTTCTATCGACCCATGAGGCAAATAACGCAGATGTAACAATCGCTGGAATCCCCGTTGCTGATGACGTGTCCTCATCATTCGGAATTATGCGATTTGATTCTGCAGGACGAGTGAAAGGGTTTTTAGAAAAACCTACGACGAAGGCTGAACTCGATTTAGTTCGGACTGATCCCGAGTGGATTGAACAAGCCGGTATTCAGGCGGCAGGCCGTAGCCTCATGGCAAGTATGGGAATATATCTATTCGATCGTGATTGCTTACTAGATCTGCTACTCAAAACTGATTACCAAGACTTTGGCAAAGAGGTCTTCCCGGCTGCTATTCGGGCAAAGCATGTTCAACTCCACCCTTTTGATGGATATTGGGAAGATATCGGAACGATTCGATCATACTATCAATGCAACATCGATCTCGCATCGTCAGAACCACCTTTCGAATTAGCTGCGCCTCATGCTCCGATCTATTCACGGGCTCGATTTTTGCCACCTTCACGAGTGGACGGCGCCCGAGTCCAAGGAAGCCTCATTTCAGATGGATGTACCATTGGTGCAGGTACAGTAATTGAGAACAGTGTTGTTGGCTTGCGGTGCCAGATCGGAAAAGACGTAGTTGTCCGTAATTCAGTTATTTTAGGAAATGATTACTACGAAACACCTGAACATTTAGAAGTCGACGTATCGAATAATGTCCCACCCCTGGGTATCGGTGATGGAGCTGTTATTGAGAAGGCGATCATAGATAAAAACGTACGGATTGGACGTCAGGCCAATGTTATCAACGACCGCGGATTAACTGAACTTCCGGAAAGCCAGCAGTTTTCTATTCGAGACGGCGTGATTGTCGTTCCAAAAAATGCGGTTCTCGGAGATGGATGGAGGCCTGCTTTAGGTTCCAATTGAAGCGCAAGGGACTCCAGCTTCCAGTTAGCTCGTACTGTTCACTAGGATTCGGTGAAAGAAGAGACATCTTCTTTTTCAGTAGAAGCAGGCGTGCTTACGCCAGTCCGTTTGTCTTCGTCAGTAGGAACAGCCTGAGGTACGTCCCGGATAAGAACAGAACTGTTTTCTCGGACCGCTTGTAAATCTTCTTCATGCGATGCGACGATTACACGAGGTACCGATGAAGTGTCTTCGATAGCCTCAGCAGTCGCTACGCGAGGCTCTTCCTTTTCAAAGGAAACTATAGGAGGCCAAGGCTTTGGGCGTTTCCAAATTGGTAGAATGCCGTTTGCTCGTATTCGAAAATCATTTTGATTCGCAGAGCCGGGCACTGTGCCTGAGTAGTCGAAAGGCGATGGACACATGGTGCATCCATTGCTAAAGAGTGTAATTATGAAGGCAAAAAACAGGCAGGGTCGAAGAGAGAATTTTTCTTCGGTCCTTGTTTGAAAATCCACCGGTCTGCCTCCACTGCCTATTTAGCCGGGGCGTAATCAAATACGGCGGCTGTTCCCCGTAATTCCCATATAACCCGTATATCTCTTCGGACTGTCAAGGCCAAGAACTTCAGGAAAAATGCCAAGACGTGAGAAAGATCATTATTTACGGACAAGCAATTGTGATCCTTGTCCAAGAATGCCAGCCAGATCATTGAAG
The DNA here is from genome assembly GCA_028066355.1 of Pirellulales bacterium. Taxonomy (GTDB): domain Bacteria; phylum Planctomycetota; class Planctomycetia; order Pirellulales; family UBA1268; genus UBA1268. The sequence continues at coordinate 30,024 of JALCBP010000012.1, read as the reverse complement.
TCAGTAGAGGAGACAAGTAGCACATTGTCCTCTGGTGTTTTCATGACGAAACTCGGATCATCCGCTGGTTCAATGCGCAAGCCGCTATCAAGGATAATGGCGGCTCGAGTTGCTGGACGAAATCCAACCGGAACAGTCTGGGCCGTTAGTAACCCTGTTTCGTTCTGAACTTCAATGAGCTTTACTGAGGTTCCTGTACGGCCCGCAAATCCGTTGCCAATAGCGGCAGGAAATCTGCCAGCATAGCGACCACCGACTTGCAGGCTAACCCTGCGTCTTGAAATACTCACAACACCGTCAAATGGCCCACGCAAAACTTTGATCCTTTGGCCTGTGGTAAGTTCATCTGATGTCACACCATTTATTTTTGAGAGTAATTCCCAAGGGATGTTAAGGGGCTTGGCAATAGTTTGAAGTGTCTCTCCGTCAGCAACGGTATGTGGAGGCAACAGCATGTCTTGCGTTGAATAGATAACCGTTCCAGCGAGTTGCCCGAGAATTCTCTCCAGTTGATTGTTTTCCTCAATACTAAGGGAGGGATTGTCATACCAGACCGAAAGAACGGCTAGTGCTTCGGCGTATCGACCAGTTTCAAGTTTATTATGAGCGTCTGTCCACGCAGCAGTAAAAGCTGCTGATTCTTTTTGTTCTGGCACATTGCCTGCAACTAGGCCAGTTGTATTATCTGGTGATTGTGACTGAGGGGGAATCGCAGGAACTGCATCAATGTATGTTGGTGGCATTTTCTCCGTATTGGGATCAGTACTGGGAGATGCAGCCTGATCGGTAGCCAGTTCCTGTACACTAAGGTTCGGTGAAGGAGGTGGCATGTGATTGGGAGGAAGACTCGACAGCGCATCAGGAGGGTTCGGTATCTTTATTGAAGGTGGTGTAGTTACTTGTGGAGCAGCAGTTGATGGATTGAATGGTGGCGCGTCAGAAGTCGCGGTGTGTGTTGTCCCTGGGGGTTGCCATTCTTGGTTGGTCTCTCTGGGATCTTTCTGAATGATTGAATAAGCACCATATAGAATCATGCCTAACAACCCCAGCACGATGAGTGGACGCAGCGCCTCGAGAGGATCATTAGGTTGTTCTCTACGATGTTTTGACTTGGATCGACGTGCCATCGAGAATGGCTCCTGATGCTATGGAAATCGGACAACTTCTAAGACACTAAACAAGGGAGGAGATCCGTTCCAGATCGCTTCTGCGAAATGATCCACAACGCATCGGATTTTGAAAGAATTTGAATTTGTGAGTTGTTTCACCGTGCTCGTCTCAGACTGATTCGTCTCTAGGTGCTGTAAAGTGCCCTATTTAACGCCATTGCTCACGCTCGGGAGGACGACTGTTTTTCTCAAGGAGACAACGGGAATCGCTCCTATTTTGCCTTTTTGACTTCTCATTGTTGTAGCGAGGTTGTCATAATGGGCCTGTTGCTGGTGAAATAGGAAGATGCATCGACGAAACCTTCTTATTCTTGTGATTGTTGTGCCGGGATGCCTCCTAGCCTACGCCGCTCAGGATCGAACTGGTCAGGGGAAGCGTTTTGCTGAAGTCATCCATCGTATTGATAAGGAGTATTTCCGTACTATTGATGCAGAGCAACTCTTCGAAGCAGCAATGAAGGGTGTCTTTCGTGAACTTGATGATGACTCTGAATTCATCGAGTCATCAGAGTTAAAAAAGTATGAGAAAGAATCCAAAGAAGAGTTCGCAGGCATTGGGGTAGAGCTTGATGCTAAACGATCTTCTGGTGACGTAGTTGTTGTCGCTCCCGTTTTTGGTGGACCTGCTTGGCAGGCAGGCATTCGACCCGGTGATCGGATAGTCAGTGTTGAGGGTCTGGAGACGAGCGGACGTAAAATCTCTGAGATAGTATCTCAGTTTCGTGGTGAAGTTGGCAGTAAAGTCAATCTTGGTATCAGAAGACAGGATCTCAGCACGAATGAGCTTGCAGCTGCTCAGGACATTACGATCAGTCGCCAAAATATTAGAATTGAAAGCGTGCGTGGAGACCGTCGTTTGCCTAGTGGGAAGTGGGATTGGTGGCTAGAAGGTAATTCAAGAATCGCTTACCTGAGAATTACCTACTTTGGCAACCGAACGAGCCTTGAGATTACCGAGTTGATCGAGCAGCTTTTAATTGAGCATAGTCCCGAAGGACTTGTCATTGACCTGCGTGGTAATTCTGGAGGTAGTCTAGAAGCAGGTGTTGAATTGTGTGATCTATTTCTTGAAGAGGGATTGATAGCTGTACTAACAAATGACAGGAAGACAAGTCGTTCTAATCGAAAGCAGTTTCAAAAAAAGTGGTTGGCAACGTCTGGTCAGGTGCTGAGAGGTGTACCAATCGCTGTTTTGGTTGATGAATTTACATCAGGTGTGGCCGAAATAGTTGCAGCCTGTCTTCAGGACCACAAGCGGGCAACAATAGTCGGTAGCCGCTCTTTTGGTAATGCGTCTGTGCAGACAGTCACCACACTTTCCAGTGGACCTGGCGCTATAAGACTGACAACGAATGAGTATCAGCGACCTAGCGGTGCTTCTCTAAATCGGTCTAGTAAAAGTAATGAGTCCGATGTGTGGGGCGTTCGACCTGATTCAAACTTTGCGTTTTCACCGACAAGGAAGCAATTAGAGGATTGGATTAGTTGGAGGCAGGATCGCGATCGGGTTAGTTCAGTCCAGTCCGGTAAGGCACTTGACCCAGGCGGACTTTTGCCAAGACATGCGGATCCTGTTTTGGGCCGGGCACTGACGCTTTTTGAATGAAAAACATTCAAATTTAAATAATGAGAGGGTAAATCGCAAAAATCTTATGAATCAATGATTGCGCCTAGAGCGGGGCGAACTTCAGAAGCCAGGAAAAAACTGCCCGCTATGCACAACAGGCCGCTCCTTCCCGCCAACCGTTTACCAACCGCTACTGCTTCTGTTGGCGAGGCCGCAACATGAGGATCCTGCCACCCGCCCTCTCCGGCAGCTTTTCGCAGTCTTGTTATCGTGGCAGCTCGTGGATTTGTCGCATATCGTGTCAGGACAATATCAGTAAAGTAAGTTTTGCTAGCCGATAGCATCGCACCAAGTTCTTTATCAGCACTTGCGGCAAAAATGAGAACTCTTTTCTTTGGTAAACCACTGCGACCAACAAGTGTTTGTACCAAAGATTCCATTGAAGCCACGTTGTGTGCTGCATCAAGAATGATAGGCGGAGAATCAGACACCCATTCTATACGAGCAGGAAGCCGAGCTTTTCGGAGGCCCGTGGCGATCGCTTGCTCGTCGATCTTAAATCCTTGTTCTGAGAGTACCTTTGTAGCCATAATTGCTGATGCAGCATTTTCTGCTTGATGAATACCTTCCATTGCCGTTTTGTACACCGTACCTCGTGATCCAAGTGGAGCCTGAATCTCAAAGGAATGTAAGGCAGGCTGACGAGAGCTTCTCGGTTTTGTATTTGTGACCTGGTTGATTGCGAAATCACGATTCAGGAGCAAGATCTTTGTTCGTTGTGCTCGTGCCTTATCAACAATAACACGAGATGCATCTGGGTGAACTGCCGTTGATACTACAGGAATACTCCGCCGTATTATCCCTGCCTTTTCTTTCGCAATAGCACAGATTGTATCTCCCAAAATGTCGGTGTGATCAAGACTGATATTAGTAATTAAAGATACGATAGGGTTGCACAGGTTTGTTGCATCAAGCCGTCCACCTAGACCGGTCTCAATGACAGCAAGATCAATCTGTGCCTGCTTAAAATGAGTAAATGCGACAGCCGTGAGTACTTCGAACCAAGTTGGGCCGATTGTTTTCTTTTGACTTGCTATTTCGTCAAGTTTTTCAACAGCAGGAATTACTGTATGAAATGCTGTTAGTAAATCTGGTGTAGAGATCTCTTTACCAGCTACAGTAATTCGTTCTTCGATTCTATTGACGTGAGGTGAGAGATAGCAGCCGACTCTGTAGCCTGCAGACTGCACCATAGCTGCCAACATAGCAGCAGTGGATCCTTTGCCCTTTGTGCCGGCGAGATGCGCAGCAGGAAACTGTTTCTGTGGATTGCCAATTGCTCTCAATAAAGTTCGCATTCGGGCAAGCGTGAATGCCGTTTTGTGATTTTGGCCAATTGGTTGTTGTTCAAAGTTAGATCTTTTTTCAAGCCACTGGAGTGCTCCAAGCCGCGTGAGGCGAGGGTGTGATTTTTTGGAGAAGACTCCCATAGAAGTATCTCGGCAATTCAGGAAAGGTGGTTGTTCTGGGTAGCAATTTGGGTGGGTTTCTGATGAAACCGCGGTTGCATTCCACTGAGTATTTTTCAACGCTCTGCAATCGAAGGGTGCAAAATCGTAAATTCAATACTTCTCGCGAATGGCCACAAGCGTTCTTAGGCTGCAACAATTGTATAACACAAAACAAAATTACGCCTTATCGCTTCGGGAACTTTTCCGGCCCCTAGCGATGCGCGCCTCGTGTCAGTTGTTGACCGTATTTGTTTTAGTGGGACTTGTTTGCGAATTGGATTATCTTCAAGCTGCTGAGTACATTCTTGACGATTCAGGTCAATTGATTGAGATGCCCCTGCTAGCTGCAGAAGGGCCACACACTTCAACCATCCTTGTTGATATCGACGGTGAAAACTGTGATTTCTATGAGGATGATTGGTGCCAAAGGTATGGCGGTAATTCGTCCTGTATTAGCTTTCCAAGTAAGCAATGCTGGCCACGATGGTTTGCTAGTGCAAGTGGCTTAGTCATGACTCGATCGCTTCCTGATGGTGCAAATTCAACAGGGCCTGGAGGGCTAGCAGTATCGACACGGTCAGCTTCTGCCAGTTGGCCTGGTGGTGTGGACTTGAGGCTTGGTCGATGGTTTGGGGATCGACAGGAGCACGCTGTCGAATTGATCTATTGGGGTGTTTACAACATAGGCTCTTCTGCACAACAGCAGACAGGAGCAACTAATGGAGTGCTGTCACGATCTGATATGATAAATAATATCGAAATTAATTGGCTTTATGCAGCACAAACACGTCCTGAATTTCATCAGGGGAATCAACGTGTCAATTGGATGTGGTTAGCGGGATTCCGATTTTTTCAACTCGAGGATGAATTGATTCTCGACGTACCGTCTAATCTTGAGCTTCAGACAACAACAAACAACAATTTGTTTGGTGGTCAATTCGGAGGCAGATTTGATTGGGAGATTGCCCCCAAGATGAGGTTTGTCATTGTTCCAAAGTTTTTGCTTGCCGGGAATGCAAGCAGTACCAGAGCGATTGAAAGTGGAGCAATATCAGCTGACGTACGCTCAGTGTTGGATGTCTTTTCTTGGTTGGGGTCAGTTGATACATCGTTGGCGTGGGATATAACCGAACGGTGGAGCGTCTGGCTTGGTTATCGAGTTGTCGGAGTAGGCAACATCGCTCAAGCTGACGGACAGTGGCCATCGAATTTGCCGGCTTCAGCAGCAAGTCTTGAGGGAATTGAAACAGGCTCCCAATCGATTGTTCATGGAGCCTTTGCCGGCTTTGAAAGTCGTTATTAGAAACTTTTGAGTTGCTGTGCCAGTGTTCCTCTGTGTGTTTGTGGCCATTCGATATTCGGCTGGGCACTGAAGAAATCATGAAGAGAGTGGCAGTTTTTCTGCCGACACGAAGGTGATGCAATGTCTGTTCCGGATGCTAACGTATTACGCACAAAACAATGCCTACCCTGTGAAGGAGGTATTCCGAAGTACACGAAGCATCAAGTCACAGACCAGTTGAAAGAACTTCCTGATTGGAAACTAAGCGAAGAAGGCAACAAAATTTCCCGGCATTGGGTTTTTCAAGAATTTGAATCTGCTTTTCATTTTCTCAGCACTGTAGCCAAGCTAGCAGAGCAAGAACAGCATCATCCTGATCTTCATCTTGTGAGATATCGTTTTGTGCAAATTGAACTGTACACACATGCGGTCGACGGATTGTCTGAGAACGATTTCATTCTTGCCGCAAAAATCGATGCCGCAACGTCGGATGACTGAATCGATTCAGCCACCACAGTAGTCAATAGCTCGTGCTATCTCACTCTTTAAATTTTGACGACTTATGATTCGATCTATAAAACCATGCTCGAGCAAGAACTCACTTGTTTGAAATCCTGCGGGAAGTTCGACTCGTATCGTTGCTTTTATCGTCCTTGGTCCAGCAAACCCGATCAGTGCTCTTGGCTCAGCAAATACGAGATCCCCCAGTGATGCAAAACTGGCGGCGACACCTCCCATTGTTGGGTTGGTAAGTACTGAAATGAACAACCCCCCAGACTCTGAGTAACGAGCAAGTGCAGCTGAAACCTTTGCCATCTGCATGAGAGACAGTATTCCTTCATGCATTCGAGCCCCCCCACCGGAAGCGCTGATTATTATGAGCGGGAGAGATTCAGTGGTCGCACGTTCAACAAGCCGTGCTAGTCTTTCTCCGACGACGCTTCCCATGCTTCCCATAATGAAGGAAGAATCGGTAACGCCACAGGCTACACGTCGTGCCCGAATCATCCCTGTTCCGGTCAGAGCAGCCTCAGATAAGCCCGTTCTCTTTTGTTCGGATATGATTCGTTTCGCGTAAGGCTTTTTATCGCTAAAAGACAGTGGGTCAGTCGGCAGCAATCCCCCATCCCACTCTTCGAACGTTCCGGGGTCAAAAAGCTGCTCAATTCTTTGCTTTGCTGAAACATACCAGTGGAAGCCACATTGGGGGCAGACGTTAAGCATCTGCTCAGCTTCTTTTCGATATATTGTTGAGCCACAGCCATTGCATTTAAGCCACAATCCTTCAGGGACGCCTCTTTTGGGGCGTGGTCCTGGCATTCGTGGCCCTTCGACCCGTGATGGATGCTGAGAGGCGTCTTGCTGATTGCGACAAGACGCTAACTCCGGATTTTGGTCTGTTCGCGTACCCTGTTTCTGCTTCATTCCTATTTTCCGGGATGGATTTTTTTCTGATTATTATTTCGTTTTCAGGATTTGGTTAAGGAAACTAGCCATCTTTAGACTACCAAGCGCAGGGATCACATGGCTACTACTATTCCCAGGTTTCGAGTATCACTTCGATTTTCGTGCCAAAGTCTCAAGTTCTCCGAGGGCATCTGCATAATTGGCTTGCTTGAGAATTGCACTACCTGCCACGATGAGTTCGGCACCCGCTTGCGCCACAGATGAGATGGTTTTAGTCGAAATACCTCCGTCTACACCAATTCGGAAATCGTAGCCTTTGGAAGCACGAATTTCCTCAAGCCTTCGTATTTTCTCAATTGCTAATGGTTGGAAAGCCTGGCCACCGAATCCCGGCTCAACGCTCATCACAAGTACGCCTGAGCAGCTATCGAGGAATGGCTCGACTCGGGACACTGGTGTGTTGGGGCTGATGGCGAGGTGGGCCTGAGAGCCAGCAGCTTCGATAGCGGTCAGTGTTTCCTTTGTTTTGTCAAGCCCTTCAACATGAAGCGTTACAATATCCGCACCGGCTTTGGCGTATTGAATTGCTGAGTCATCTGGTCGCTCAACCATCATATGCACTTCTATAGGCACACTAGCTGCACGTCGAACGGCCTCGACAACCACTAAGCCGTACGTGAGTTGAGGAACAAAGACACCGTCCATGACATCCAGATGGACTGCTTTCGCACCTGCTGTTTCAAGTTTTTTTACTTCATTATCAAGATGCCCAAAGTCACACAGTAGAAGTGCAGGAAGAATAATATGTCCATGCTTAGATAGCTCGGACTCAATAGAAGGCGATGGAGAGTGTATTGGATCGCTCATTGTATTGGGTTCCAGCGAAAGTAGTGAATCAAGTCTATAGCATAGTGATATTTCATATGGATATGTTTATGGCTCCCACTTCAGGGAGTCTTGGCGCATTGCTTTTGAAGCCAATTATTAGATTGCAGGAAGTCCGGATCGTGAATAAAGGCCAACAGTTCTAGCATTTTTGGCACGCGTGATATTTGAGTTTTGCGAATATAAGTGTGGGGAAGTAACCTTTTGGATGTTGGGAGAGTGAATTCCCGAGCATAGAGTCTGTCCATGAAAACCAGAGAGAGGCAAGCATGTCTTTGACTCGGCAAAAATTCATTTTATTCATTTGTATATTTTCACTGTATACACGGACTGTTTATGCTAATGACTCTGTCGGTGTTCTTCTCACAGGACCTGAGAAAGCTGCGGTTGGTGAGAAAGTCTCTTTTGAAGTCGAACTTGTAAACCGCTCTGGCACGGTGCTGTCACAGCTTCGTGTTATTGATTATTTCGATAAAGGGTTGAGCCACGCCGTCTCATCGAGTCCTATTGAACAGGCCGGAACAATTGTTCTTGCGGCGGGTACCTCTCGTAGGCTGACATTAGAATTTCAAGTCACGGAGCTTGGAAGGCAATGTCACCGAGTAGAAGTAATCGATCAGTCAAACAAGTCCGTAGGAAGTGGCACCGCATGCGTCGAAGTAGTTCCTCGTAATTCACCGGCGGCAGCTCGGGCAGCAGCAGGGGGAAACCCGGTGCCGTCAACGAAGCCAGCACAACAGCAGGGGCCAGGACCCGTTCGTTCCGAAGCAAACAGTAGTCAGACAGACTCACTTTCTCAACCATCAAGTTCTGCTGTCTTGCCTCGGCTTGCTGAGGGGGGTTCAAGTCCACCACCGCCTCATGCAGGGAATTTCGTGGAGCAATCAGGTCCGAAATCAGGAGCCGAACAAGTCATGGGTTCGGAATCAACCGCTGGTCGATATGACAAGACTCAAAAAGAATCTACTCCGGTGCCAATTGCTGTGCCATCTGGAGCTGTGCCATCTGGAGCTGTGCCATCTAGAGATAGCGAGGCAACAGCGACACCAAGTGCGACGATGCCCAATGTTGCGTCTCTGTCAACATCGCCACCAGCAGGTCCTGCCTTTGAAGTTGCACTCGTTGGGCCAACCGAATTAAGTGCAGGTGGTGTTGGAGAGTTCGTTGTGACAATAAAGAATGTAGGGACCGTCACTTCAGGGCAGACAGCATTAGAAGTAACATGGGATCCGTTTCTTACACCTCTAGAAGCATCAGATGGATATAAGCTCGATCAGAATAAGGCAAACTGGTCCATTCCCCCAGTAGCAGTCAGCGAGACAATACGACGCCAAATAAATGTTCGAGGTATAGCTGGAACGAGTGAAACTGCTTTGTCTTCAGGAACCCGTGCTTGTGTGCGCACGGTTTTAAGTGATTTGCCTGGAGGGGCGATGGTCGCTGATGAGAAATGTGTGGTGATCAAGTCCACTGAGCCTCGTGCCCGTTCACCAGAAGAGGCTGGCGTTCGGCTAAATTTGGCAGACCTTGATGATCCTGTTCGAGTCGGAAGCGGAACCACGCTCGTATGTACGATATTGAACAGTGGTAACACGCCCACCGGGCCGCTTAAGTTGGTTATTCGATTGCCTGATCATGGGCGTCTTGTTGGAAATCCAATGCCGTCACGTGTTCGTATTGACGGTGGTGAAATCACGTTCGATGGAATTGAAAGCCTGGCAGCGGGCGAACGCTCTACATTTGAACTCGTCTATAGCATGCCGGCGGGCGAAAGCGGTGAAGCCACCGCTTCGATCGGTGGTGACAAGCTCGATGGGAGCCTTGAGACAAGTTGTAAAACAACATTTCTACCGCGATGAATGGTCTCGCAGGTCATTACTGATCGAGACTCGTCTATTGTCAAACGCACGCTAGAATACAGCTAGTGTTGGCATAGAACCATTTTTTGACGAAAGTAGCCTTCAGCATGAGCGGATCCGCATCACTAGCCTCCCAGCCAACATTCCTTAAAACTGCCACCACGGGACCATCAGAGAAAGCAGTTACCCAGCAAGACATGACAGATTATCGAATTGAGCTTGGCGATTCCCGTGAGAGGCTCGTTCAGCATCCCATCTATAATTTGGTTAATAGCCCTGAGAGAATGAGAACATTTATGGAATCTCATATTTGGGCCGTGTGGGACTTCCAAAGTCTATTGAAAGCAGTTCAGCGGCATCTGTCGTGCATAACTGTTCCATGGACCCCAACCGCGGATGCAGAGGCGCGGCGGTTAATCAACGAAATAGTTCTTGATGAGGAGTCCGACCAATTGCCGAATGGTAGTTTCGCTTCCCATTTCGAATTGTATCTGCGAAGCATGGAAGTTGCTGGGGCTGCCACAGCTCCGATGCTTGGAATGATTGAACAGATCAGATCCGGGAAAGTTTTAGCTGAGGCACTTCTTGACCCATCAATTCCCAAAGAATCAAAAGAATTTGTTGAGCAATCGTTCTCAATCATCAATTCAGCGAGTTCTCACCGAATCGTCGCAGCCTTCACGTTCGGCCGGGAAGATGTCATTCCTGATATGTTTAGGCAGGTTGTTGCCAGGTTGGCTGAATACAGTCCTGAAACATGGGGGCAGTTCCGATTCTACCTAGAACGCCACATTGAACATGATGATGAACGGCATGGACCAGTGTGCCGGAGAATTGTAGCAACAATGTGTGGTAGCGATCCGATCAAATGGGCAGAGGCATCGGAGGCTGCCCGACTCGCTATTGAGGCACGAATTAACTTGTGGGACGGCCTAGCAACTCGGTTGGCTACGCTCTAATTTTGTTTTATTTGTTCGTTCTTGTTATTTCGCTGCGGCCAGTTCTGCCTGCTTTCTCTCTTCGACCACTTCTTTTTGCACATTCGCAGGCATAGGTCGGTATTTAAAGAACTCCATGGAGAAAACTCCCTGCCCCTGAGTCGCACTGCGCAGGTCAGTGGAGTATCCGAAAGTTTGGGCGAGAGGCACTTCAGCGATTATCGTAGAGGTGTTGCCGACCGTTTCTGTGGAAACAATAAGCCCTCTGCGTTTATTTAACTCGCCAGTCACTGCACCTTGGAAGTCAGAAGGAACCTCGACCTCAAGTTTCATTATCGGTTCCAGCAAAACAGGCTTTGTTTTCAAGAATGCTTCTCTAAACCCAGTGCGTGCACACAGCTGAAATGCCATGTCAGAGGAGTCAACGTCATGATACGAGCCGTCTGCAAGCGTTGCTTTTACGCCAACGATTGGGAAGCCTGCGATGGGGCCCTTCTCCATTGACATACGGAAACCCTTTTCCACTGAAGGTATATATTCTTTAGGAATTCGACCACCGACGACCTTATTCTCGAATTCAAAAATTTCTTCAGCTTCTTCAGGCATTGGTGCAAGATCACCGACAATATGAGCGTATTGTCCAGAACCACCAGTCTGCTTCTTATGCTTGTAGTCATAGTCGGTCGGCTGGGTTGGGGCTTCTCTGTAGCTCACCTTCGGGGCACCGACTTCGACGTCTACCTTGTATTCTCGACGAATTCGCTCTACGTAAATATCGAGATGTAATTCACCCATTCCCGCAATAACAGTCTCTCCAGTTTCATCATCAGTGGCGACCTTGAAGGTAGGGTCTTCTCGCGTGAATCGCTGCAGAGCTTTGCTAAGCCTATCAAGTCCATCTCGTTTGGTAGGCATGATAGCCATCTTGATTACAGCTTCGGGAACGAACATGCTTTCGAGGGAGCAATATTTATTTTCAGCTGCATACGTGTCACCACTTGCTGTATCAACGCCCATAACTGCAACAATATCACCAGCACCGGCATCGTCTATTTCTTCTCGCTTGTCGGAGTGCATTCGCACGATCCGACTAAATCGTTGTTTCTGCTGGGTTCGCTGGTTGTAGTACCCCTCGCCTTTTGTGAGTGTCCCCTGGTAGATCCTCATGAATGTCAGTTGCCCGTAAGGGTCATCAACAATCTTGAATGCCATGGCAACTGCAGGCTTTGAATTATCTGGAACAAGCTCAAACGTTTCTTCAGGATTGTCCCATTTTTTTGCGGAGACTTTTCTGTCCAACGGGCTCGGAAGATATCTGTTCACCGCGTCAAGCAAAGGTTGCACACCCTTGTTCTTGTAAGCTGAGCCACAGAAAACAGGGGTGATGCTCTGGCTTTGAACCGCGGTTTTTACGACCGCGTGAATTTCATCCTCACTCACAGGTTCCTCTGAAAGAAGTTTCTCCATGAGGCTGTCCGAATACATTGTGAGGCTTTCAAGCATTGCATGCCTTTGCGTCTCAGCCTGTTCTTTTAGATCAGCAGGGATATCTTCTTTACGGACATTTTCTCCGTTGTCTCCGTCAAAGTAGATTGCTTTCATTGACACGAGGTCGATAACGCCTTCAAGTTTGTCTTCTTTTCCGATTGGGATCTGCATGGGGACAGCATCAACTTCGAGCTTGTCACGAAGTTGCTGCACAACTCGGTCGAAGTTAGCACCTGTTCGATCCATCTTGTTCACAAATGCCAATCTTGGAACTTTGTAGCGTTTCATCTGTCGGTCGACAGTCATTGACTGGCTCTGGACGCCACCAACGGAACATAAAACGAGGACAGCGCCATCAAGTACTCGAAGGCTTCTTTCTACTTCAACGGTAAAGTCAACATGGCCTGGAGTATCAATCAGATTGATAGGGTGGCCATCCCACTCAACACTTGTAGCTGCCGATGTGATGGTGATGCCACGTTCTCTTTCGAGATCCATGTGATCCATCGTAGCTCCATCGCCGTCACCTTTTACTTCTTGTATGCGGTGAATTCGACCAGCGTAGAAGAGGATTCGCTCGGAGAGAGTTGTTTTTCCTGAGTCGATGTGAGCAGAGATGCCGATGTTACGAAGTTTGGAAAGATCCATTGCTGTTGGTTGTGCCCTGAGGGCCTTTTGCGGGGGAAGGGTTGTCGAGTTTCTTTATCGTCAGGTGTCTCTCAACCGTGACGATTCAGTTAACGTGCCGGCATTAGTCGAAGAAACGGAAAGCCGGCATTCCGTCTAAAAAGAATATACTCCGCAAAGATCAAACGTGACAGACCGCCCCCACGCAAGCCGCTGATTTTGGAAATTAGGTCACCATGTTGAGAGAATCCAAAGTATGAACTACCGCGGCCGTATTGCTCCGACACCAACTGGATTTCTGCACGTAGGGCACGCTTATACGTTCGGTATTGCCGCAAAGCGTGCTGCCGGTGAGCTCGTTTTTCGGGTGGATGACCTAGACTCTACGCGATGTACAGACGAATACACAGAGGCCGCCATTGAAGATTTACGATGGCTGGGGCTTTCTTGGGCGCAGGGGCCTGACTGCGGTGGTCGAACCGGCCCGTACTTTCAGAGCCAAAGAACAGGCTTGTATCAACAGGCCTGGCAGCAATTGGCCGCAAGAAGAATGATTTATCCAAGCCCGCACTCTCGTCGAGATGTGAATGAAGCTACTTTGGCTCCTCACGCGTCCGTTGGTGGAGAAGCATTATTTCCCGTAGAGTTGCGGCCGAATGATTGGACGGTGCCAGAAAGTCCGGATCGTATTCCTTGGCGATTTCGGGTTCCTGATGGGCGGACTGTTGAATTCATCGATCAGAACGTGGGTCTTGTCAAACAGACTGCAGGAATAGATTTTGGTGATTTTGTTATCTGGCGGAGAGACAACCTCGCAGCATACGAACTTGCTGTTGTTGTGGATGACCATTACATGGAGATAGAAGAAGTAGTTCGTGGAAAAGATCTTCTGCTAAGCACCGCAAGACAGATTCTTTTGTATGAAGCACTTGGTTGGAAACCTCCACAGTTTTTTCACACGAATCTGATTGTTGGTCCTGATTCGAAGCGATTGGCCAAACGTACGAATGGGCTCATGATTCGAGAATTACGGAGAAAGGGATTTTCTCCCGAAACCGTGTTGAGCGGATCCGTAGAGGGAACTTATTCAAAATGAAAAGTGGGCCCCCCGGGACTCGAACCCGGAACAAACGGTTTAAAAGACCGCTACTCTAACCAATTGAGTTAGAGGCCCTCATTTTTGTACCCACAGCCAAGAGCGGCCGCGGATAATCACCTACCAAACGGCAGGCATCAATTTCGGGTGTACTAGAGTCGGGTGTACTAGAGTTTAGTTTAGCCGTACTCCATACCACAGCCGTCTATGATAAGTGCTATTTCTAGAAAAGAAACTACTTGAACAGCAATAAGTGCCCGAGAGAGGATTTGAACCTCCACCCAGTTGCCTGGACAAGAACCTGAATCTTGCGCGTCTGCCAATTCCGCCACTCGGGCGAGTGACACTTCTCATAGCAAAGCTAGAGGTTTGTGATGCTACCAGCCACTACTACCGAGGCAAGAGACAGCCCAGATATCCGCAGTCGTGGTGAGTGTATTTATTCAGGGAAAAGCCGTGTCGAGAGATATCGCTCACCAAGATCAGGAAGGACAACCACTACCATTTTTCCAGCATTTTCAGGCCGTTTAGCCACCTCGAGGGCACCCCACGCAGCGGCACCACAGCTGATGCCACACATCAAGCCCTCGCGTTTAGCAAGTTGTCGAGCAGTTTCCATGGCATCTTCGTCGTCGACTTTCACGACTTCATCAATAATGTCGAGGTTGAGAATGTCAGGTATAAAGCCAGCACCAATGCCCTGGATCATATGTTTTCCTGGCTTAATCGCCTCACCAGCTAATTGCTGAGAAATAACTGGACTATTTAAGGGTTCAACAGCGACAACACGGATTTCTGGTTTTTTCGCCTTGAGTGCTTCGCCGCAGCCAGTAATGGTTCCACCAGTGCCGACCCCACAAACGATGATGTCAACCTGACCATCTGTATCAGCCCAAATTTCTTCCGCAGTTGTTTTTCTATGAACATCTGGATTAGCAGGATTTTTGAATTGTTGGGGCATGAAAAAATGACTACTTGAACTGGTGATGTCTTCTGCATGCCGAACAGCACCCGGCATGCCTTCTGCAGCAGGTGTCAGGACAAGTTCCGCTCCGAGTGCCTTTAACATCCGACGACGTTCAAGGCTCATGCTTTCAGGCATAGTGACACGGAGCTTGTAGCCACGCGCTGCACAGACGTAGGCAAGGCCGATGCCTGTGTTGCCACTTGTCGGTTCAATCACGACTGTATCTGGATCAAGTTTGCCATCTTGTTCAGCAGCATCAATCATCGCGCAGGCGATTCGGTCTTTTACACTCCAGAGTGGATTCATATTCTCGATTTTTGCAATGACTGTGGCCTTGCTGTTCTCCGTCACTCTTTGCAGGCGTACTAGAGGCGTGCGGCCAATGCATTGCGTAATATCGTCCCGAATTCCCATGGGTGTGATTGCTGAACTCATTAAAAATCCTCCTGCTTGCGAAATCCATTTATTCAGTATTATCGGCAAGTTCACCTTTCAAGTGTGAAAAAATAAGTTTTCTCGTGAAAATATCTTATTTTTTCACGAGAAAATCGCAGGGAAACGTGGGGATTGTGCTTGATCTGAACAGGCCAGACACCCTACCTTCCCAATTCATTGAAGCCAATTCATTGAGTGAAGGGTGGGTATCTCACCGAGGCATCTGCGGATAGAGGGCAACAAAATGCAACATTTCTTTTGCTTCACGTCACCGTCGCGGGTTCGGAAACTAATTCAGCGCATTGTTCTCCTGCCTCTGCTATCGTTCTGCTGCATCCTTGAGTCATTGGCCGTCGAGTCGGCTGCGGAGTTTCCATCTACGAAACCAGCAGCAATTGTAAACGGGACAAATATTAGTGATGCCGAGTTGGCTGATGCATGTCTGGCCAGATACGGATCGCTTGTTGTTGGCTCGCTCATTAATAAAGTCATTATTGAACAAGCCTGTGAGCGTAACGGTGTCGCAGTGACAACTGCTGATGTCGATAATGAGATCAATGAGATGTCGCGTCGGTTTAATGTGCCACGGGATGAATGGATTTCACTCATTCAACGCGAACGCGGCGTTTCTGAAAAACAATATCGGGAAGACATTGTGTGGCCGATGATTGCATTGAGGCGACTTGCTAAAGGCAGCCTTGAACCAACAGATGGCCAATTAAGGGAACAATTCCAGAACCAATACGGCCCTACGGTCAAGGCTCGGATAATTGTGCTGGGTAGCCAAAAAGAGGCCGAAGAAACACGAGCCGAAGTCCTTCAAGACCCGGATTCATTTGGTGTCGTAGCAAGAGAAAAATCTGTTGATATCGGTAGCGCAAGTGTTGGAGGTTGGGTCCAGCCAATTCGACATTTTTCTGGTTCTGCTGATTTTGAGTCAGCGGCCTTTGCACTTGCTGAAGGCGGGATCTCTGAAGTCGTCCGGGTTGCGGACCAATTTATCATCATCAAATGTGAAGGGCATTTGCCAGCTTCGGATGTCGAGTTTTCTGACGTACGACCTCGTCTGGCAGAGGCTTTTCGCGAAAAGCAATCACGTGTGCTTTCTAGCAAGATTTTTGCAGAGCTTCAGGCGGACGCAGTTATCGAGAATGCTTTAAATAATCCAGATTCAAGGCTCGCATCACCTGATGTGGCTGCACGCGTGAATAGCCACCCAATTACGATTAGTGATGTTCGTGCTGTTTGTGTTGAACGGTATGGTGAAGATGTTCTACAAGCACTACTCACAGGAGTTCTTCTAAACCAGGCCCTCGCTCGGCAGGAATTAGTAGTGAGTCAAGAAGATGTCGACGCTGAAGTTGCGCGAGCAGCTGAATCAATGGGCTTTCAGACCCCAGAAGGCAAGCCGGATATTCCTACTTGGCTTGAACGAATATCAAAAGAGAATAGACAGTCCATCGAGTTTTATTTAACCGATATCGTTCGGCCTACTGTCGCTTTGAAGAAGCTCGTAGGTCCTGTAGCCGTGACCCAAGATGATCTCGATAAAGCTTTTACAGCAACCTTTGGTCCTCGAGTTAGGTGTAGAGCAGTCGTACTCGATAATCAACGTCGGGCACAGGAGGTATGGCAGCTAGCAAGACAGAATCCAACGCCAGAAATTATTGGGAATCTGGCCGAGCAATACTCAGTCGATCCAACAAGTAAGGCTTTGCGAGGTGAGGTTCCGCCTATTCAGAAATACAGCGGGCAGCCTGCTTTGGAGCGGGAAGCATTTGCATTAAAACCTGGTGAGTTATCTGGCATAATCCAAATAGCTGATCGATTTATGATCCTGCTATGCGAAGGATACACTAAACCGGTAGAAGTAACGTTCAGTGAGGTCCGTGATGAGTTGTATAGAGATATTTTTGAGAAAAAACAACGAATAGAAATGGCACGTTACTTCACCCACCTAAGAGAATCAGCCTCTATTGATAATTTTCTTGCAGGCACAAGCCAGTCACCAAAAAAACCCCTTCCTGCAGCAAGCGAGATGCCACCGTCGACACTAACTCAGCGTGAAACAAAAGAACTATCAAGGCCTCGTGCTGGGAGTCGAGCCGCGGAAAAGTCATCCCGTAGTGTGTCGCCAGCGTCGTTTGACGAGCCTTTGGTGAAATAGCTACTTCCTATTCTAACGTTGCCTTGGGGTGTAGTCGCCGACAAAAGCACAGCGTTTACGGTGATGGTTCGCCAATTAAACGGATTTATTCCGGAGAGTTGTGAAACGAGACTCCCGTAGAGCAGTGTTGAGCGATAAACTACTGTAATGGTTGCCAACAGGCATCTAGCGGTGTCGACTAAAAGCCTACGAATGTCGGTTAAGAAAATGGCAGAGGAGAAGCATTTGCACATACAGGCTGCGTCACGCATTGAGCAACTCCCACCGTACCTCTTTGCACGGATCAATAAACTTACATATGAGAAGCGTCGCAGTGGCTGTGATGTCATCGATATGAGCATGGGGAATCCGTCAGATCCTCCAGCCAAGTTTATTATTGACAAGCTTGCCGAGGCAGCGAGCGATAGCCGCAATCATGGATATGCCCCTGCAACTGGCGTTGTGAGTTTACGCAGAGAAGTAGCCTCTCGATATCTTCGTAAATGGGGTGTGCGACTTGACCCGGAGACAGAGGTGCTTGGCACACTCGGTTCAAAAGAGGGATTCGGGCACCTTTGCCTGGCGATGATTAATCCTGGCGACGATGTTATTGTGCCTGCTCCTTCCTACCCAGCCCATGTCTACGCTGTGGCGTTGGCCTCCGGTAATCCAATTGCCATCGATACAACCAAACCGGATCGGTTTCTATCTGAAATATCAGCCCGCTGTGAAAGTACGGCCGGGCCGCCGAAAGTTCTGGTTGTTAATTTCCCGCATAATCCGACAACAACAGTTGTAGAAAAAGATTTTTATGAGGATGTCGTTTCAGTTGCAAAACAATACGATTTCCCTGTTATCTCCGACTTGGCATATTCCGACGTGGTCTTTGATGGATATGAAACACCGAGCATCTTGGCAGTAGCGGGTGCGAAAGAACGTGCTGTCGAATTCACCACGATGAGCAAAGGTTACAGTATGGCTGGTTGGCGAGTCGGTTTTTGTGCCGGCAATGCCGACATTATCAAAGCGTTGGGGACAGTAAAAACATATTACGATTACGGAATGTTTCGTCCTATCCAGATTGCAGCGATAGTAGCGTTGCGTAATGGGGAAGCTGATGTTGCCAATCAGTCGCAGGTTTACCAACGACGCCGTGATGTGCTTTGTGAGGGATTGGGCCGTATTGGTTGGCAAGTGGAGGTTCCCAAGGCCAGCATGTTCGTGTGGGCCAAAATCCCCGAGCCATTTGCAAGCCGGATGAACAGCATGGACTTTGCCGCAAAACTTTTAGAGGAAGCTGATGTGGCCGTAAGTCCGGGGGCTGGTTTTGGTCCAGCCGGTGAGGGTTTTTTGCGAATGGCATTAATCGAAAATGAAAATCGAATCAGGCAAGCCGTCAAGCAGATCGGCCGTGCCATTGGATCAGAGTTACGAGCACATCAGAATGAAGTAACAACAGAATAAGCAGCCCTATGGTGAACCGAGGTTCGCCATAGGGCCGCTTTCTCTTCCTTTTCTTTGGGCTCATACCGTGAATGGTTAGCCTATTTCCGGAAGCATTGCTTCAGTCTCGGCTGCTTTTCGCAACTTCTCGAGAGCTTTTGCTTCAATTTGTCGGACACGTTCCTTTGTGACTCCGAGAGCCGACCCAACATCTTTGAGGGTCTGAGGGTCATGTTCGTGATTGAGACCGTAACGACGGACAATAATTGTCTGTTCTCTCGGGTCGAGCCGATCGAGAAACTTTTCTACCTGATGAAGCCTGTCTGACTCAGCCATCCTTCTATAGCTTTCATCAGTACTTTCATCAGCAGTAGCATGTAGGAATTCTATGTCAGCCGCACGGAAACGATCACGTACTTTATGTTCGTTCGGAATCGTACGAGCAAAGTTTTTCATTATTGCCCACGATGCATAGGTGCTGAATTTATTTCCACGAGCATAGTCGAACTTCTCTACTGCTCGCATCAATGACATGTTGCCATCGCTCACGAGATCAAAAAAACTATCCGAAGCCGACACTCGCCGCTTCGCTATCGAGACAACAAGGCGAAGGTTCGATCGTACAATTTTGTTTTTAAGATCGACAATATCCTGATAAAGAAGTTCAATCTGATCCATCAATCGCCCGCTAGGCCGCTCTGGCTGTAATTGCTCGCGTAGAGTTGCTGCCTTGTATTTCAGGTAATTGAACTTTCTAAATAACCAGACTTCTTGTTCCCGAGTAAGCAATGGCACTTCGTACAAACTTGCTAGATAAGCAGGCAATCCAGTTGGTCGTCGAACCCGTTTGGGAGCATCTGCATTTTCTGGAAACTGCTGGAAAACAACTTTCTCTGCGCTTTTTCTCGCGAAGAGAGCATTTGGCATGTAGTCAAGTGGCAGTTGGGAGATTGCCGTTGCTCGTTGTGCTAGAACGATTCGGTAGATGCTTGCCCGACTTCTATGGTACCGGCGGGCAATTGACTCTACCGATTCCCCTTGCTGGTAATGACGAAAAATACGTGCACAACTTTCTGGACGTAATTTTCCATCTGCATTTGGAAAAACTGCTGATTCAGGGTTTTCTTGATCGTATCTTTTAATTGTGTATCGAATTGTTTCTACACTGCGATTGAGACGATTTGCAATGCGGCGGTGCACGTCAGCCGGGCAGGCACCTGCAGACGCGAGGCGACGAGCCCAGCCGATGAGTTTGTCATGTTCCTCGTCGCTTAACTGACTGAACCGACTTCCTCTTTGGATTCGTCCTGGGTTCTCATGGACAAAACGATCAACAGCACTGGAAAGGAAGCCGACACGTTTACGGCCGTTAATGACAACGCGTTGTGCTACAAGTCCATGGCTTCGCCAGCGCGAGATGGTCTTTGTTGAAACATTAAATCTTCTCGCAAGATCTTCAATTGAGAGAACTTCCTCATCTGGAGCAGTGGTGTTGCAAAGATTGACGGATTGTGCACCACCAGCGCATGTATTGTCGTCGTGAATACGAATGAAAGAACATGTATCGTCTTTTAGAATGTTTGAACGCATGAAACTCCTCCATGGCGGAATGCTCCGTGCTCCCAGTAACTTCGACAACAGCGTCAACTCACCCCTACGCTCATCCACGATGCCGACAAAGAACTTGAAGCCCCGTCACATCCCCATTACAGGCAATGAAACCAATCCTGCGTCCACGCTTCGGGATCCTCCTTGACCCCACCACACCTTGTTTGCGGACACCTTCTTTATACGTCGCAGTGGGACAGATGGTTTGTTGAAACAGCAAAAAATTTAGAAAATCAATAAAAGTTCGGATTATGCAAGTTCTGCACATGCCCTTATTCAGCCGTAAATCGTTTCCGGCACTGGACTTACAGTTTTGTCTCATGGCTCAGGGTGTTTTCAGTCAATCTGCTGATTATGCGATAGATGTTTGATTTATAGGGATTTTATTAATTGGACACTTAGTATTTGCCTGCATTGTAACTGTCTCATTCGAATATGTCGAGTGAAAGTGCCCGGAGTTGTTTTCTGGTGGCTCACCTATGGCTCCTGTCTCTGTGCTGTGGCTTCACACGCTTCCCCTAATTGGGTCGAGTTTAGCTTCGTTATAGAGACCGGCCGCCAGAAACCGATTTTGGACAGAGTGCTTGCTTTCTGGTAGTTGCCGAGAAACTGACTGGTGCGACTCAGGGTTTAAAGGGCCGGGAAATGAATAGCTTTTGCGAACAATGCGCGCAGCGTCGACACAGGATATATCACATTTTTTTTTGGCTCTGTTGTTTTGTTGCTTGTCATCCAACCCTCGGTTTGGCTATCGAACCGGACGTTTTCCGCGATTTATCTTCAACCTTTGAGATTGCGCTTTCGTGCACTGGAAAACTGAAGTTTCCAGTGGGGAGTGAACAGCGATCAGACTCATTGGAAGTTGTCGAACAGCCGGTTCACGCCCACTCGACTCTTATTTACCGTCACAAGGCAAACACCGATGGATCCGAGCACGCTTCTGAGTTGGTGAGGCACTATGACCACGCCACGTCACATGCCGTTGTTGGCCGGGAACGCATCAACACACAACTTCCTCAGGGCGTGAAAGATATTCATGTTAGCACGCATGAAGCCGGCCTCGATTTTTGGTATCGCGAAGGCTTTCTTACACAGCCTGAAGCTGATTTGCTCACCGTGGCATTTGATCCTATCTATCTCAATGCGTTGGTGCCACCACGCAATCACTCTTGTGGAACCCAGTGGGAGCTTAATCAGGCTGCTGTTGCGGATTTGCTTTGTATTGATACGGTGCATCTGGGTGGTCTGAAGGCCGCAATAACGGAGAGCACTGGCGATCGCGTAGTGGTAAAAATCAAGGGAGACGTTGAAGGAGCAGTCAGCGGCGCCAAAGCCTCGATCGTAGTCGATGGGAATTATGACTGGATCAAGGGAGATGATACAGCCGGGGGAGATACAGCCGGCAATGTCTCGATGCTTCATGTCGTGATTAAAGAAGCAAGAAATGTATCTTATACGGCTCCCGGTATTGACATTGAGGCAGTCATTAAAATGTCCTGTCATTCTCAGAAACCATCATTGCCTCGAATTGTTGCTACCAGTTCGAACGGTGGAGTATCTAGATACGGTAGATCTCGACGTGGCCCGGGCAAGCATGGGTTTCGCTGGATGTGTGATCCTTGCAATCGATATGACGTTGTTTATGGAACCAACTGGAAAATAATAGAGGAGAGCAGTGATTATTCTATGATGCGGCTTGTCGACCGAGGTACATTAATTGGCCAAGTTACCGTGACACCACTCCCTCCACAGTCAGATGTTCTCACGCTTTCGGATTTTGAGAATGACATTGAAATAGCTCTCGGGGAGCAATTTGGCAATCTGGTATCTGCGTCGACATACAAACGCGATGATGGTACCGAGATCTTGCGGGTTGCCTCCGTTGGCGAGGCAGAAAATTTGCCTTTTCATTGGATTCACTATCATCTGAGGGCTATCGAGGGCCAGCGGCTCAGCCTCGCTTTTATGGTTGAATCTCGGCATATAGATAGATTTTCGAATGCAGATCGTCACTATATTGAAGGGGTTGATCTCACTCTGAAATAGGGTTTCTCGTGACAAGACCTCTCAGGCATCGAAACATAGGGCCACCGCTTGACTACGCCCTATCTCTGCTGGAATACTAGGGATCTTCGGTTGGAACCCTTGGTCTGAATGACACAAGCCAGGCTCGAAGTCGCTGCACTGCATCGCTGGTTCCTAAATTTACAAGTAAAAGGAGCTGTGCCGTGGTGTAAGGTGCGTGGGAATGTCCAGCCCGCCAGGCATCAGCCAGCATGGGTTTGGAGTTTTTGGCCATCGAGAAACAGCAACGCATCAATGAACAAATTCGGATTTCCCCGATCCGTGTGATATCTGCAGATGGAGCTCAGTTGGGTATTATTCCAACCGACGATGCGTTGTCCGAGGCACGGACGGCGGGACTCGATTTGGTTGAAGTAGCCCCGAATGAACGTCCGCCTGTATGCAGGATCATGGACTATGGAAAATTTAAGTACCAACAAAAGAAGAAACAACATAAGACGCACGTTCATCAGACAAAACTCAAGGAGATTCGATTACGTCCAAAGACTGGTGAACACGACATTGAATTTAAGATTAATAAAGCCCGAACCTTTTTAGGCCATAAAGATAAAGTGACGGTCTCAGTAATATTTCGTGGAAGAGAGATGGCTCATATCGATGAGGGGCAGAGGATCATGCAGCACGTCATCGAGCAACTCGAAGAGATTGGCAAGGTAGAATCACCACCCCAACAGACTGGACGCAGGCTTATCTGCACCTTAGCACCCAAATAAGCATTAAAGTTTTCTGCTGTTAGCAAGTCAGCTTTATCAGTGGAATGGTATTTATAGAACAAAATACAAAGTAGAATTAAGAGAGAAGACCCATGCCAAAGCAAAAAACACACAAAGGGACCAAAAAGAGATTTCGAGTGACAGCGAAAGGTAAAGTAAAGCACCGTCGTAGTGGGACTAGTCATCTTCAGGTCCGTGTCTCAGCAAAAAGAAAACGCAATCTTCGTGGTACCGGCGTTTTAGATAAGTCTGATACCGCAAATATCGTTGAAGCACTTGCTTCAAATAGTTACTAGAAATCACGTAAGTGGTATTTTTTGATTTGTAGCTTGTGCAAGATGCCAATTACCAAATTTTAGAGATTCAAAAAGTTGAAAAGGTTTTCCAATGCGAACTAAAAATGCTGTCCCACGGTTGCGTGCCAAGCGGCGATTGCTAAAGCGAGTCAAGGGATCAGTCGGCGGTCGTCGACGTCTGCTGCGTACGGCCAAAGAGTCCATAATTCGAGCCGGAGTATTCGCCAAACGAGATCGTCGTCGCCGGAAGCGAGACTTTCGACGCCTCTGGATTATCAGAATTAATGCAGCGTGTCGTGAACGTGGTTTGCGCTACAGTCAATTTATTTCGGGGCTTGAGAAAATTGGTTGTGAACTAGACCGCCGAACACTTGCTGAAATGGCAGTCCTTGATCCAACCGGGTTTGATGTTGTCGTAAGTCAGGTTCGAGAAGGTCTTGGCTTGCCGGAAGCGGTTGTCGCATAGTCCGCATGTCTGCTGTACGAAGTTCCCTATTACGGTTTGCCGCTCGTGACAAATCTCAATCTTGATGCTTTTGTCGCTGATCTTGAGAGTCTGCGCTCTGAGGCAGAAAAAGTCCTTGCGGACGCAGTTGATTCAGAATCTCTGGAGGCAGCGCGTGTCGTTTTTCTAGGCGCTAAAAACGGACGCCTCAAGGCATTGCAAAAAGGCCTTGGTAGGCTTGGCAGTGAAGATAAGCCGGTGGGCGGTCGGCAGTTCAATGCCGCAAAAAAATCTGTTGAAGCATTGTTCCGCCAAGCCTCTGAGCGAGTCGAGGCACCATCAAAGAAAGCGAAGTGTGTAGAGCAGATCGATGTGACACTTCCGGGAAACCCCGTTCGCTTTGGTCGTGTGCACCCAATCACCCAGACAATCCGCCGGGTGTCTTCGATCATGGCTAATCTAGGATTTGAAGCTGTGGATGGGCCGGAAGTTGAGGACCAGTGGCACAACTTTGAGGCCTTGGCAATACCAAATGAGCATCCTGCTCGTGATCCACTAGACAATTTCTATATCGCCGTAGCAAATTCTGACCAGTCACTACTTTTGCGTTCGCAGACGAGTACCGTACAGATACGTGTGATGGAGCAAAGAAAGCCACCGCTTCGAATAGTTTCATTGGGTCGTGTCTATCGGCCGGATACAGCTGACGCAACCCATTACCCTATGTTCCATCAGGTCGAAGGTCTTCTTGTCGAGCCTGGTATAACCATGGCCCATCTGAAGAGTGTGCTTCGGTCTTTCGCTTCAAGTTTTCTCGGTGGTGATGTGCGTGTTCGGTTTCGGCCTTCCTTCTTTCCTTTCACTGAGCCAAGCGTAGAAGTTGATATGGAGTGGAATGGCCGCTGGATTGAAATGGGTGGGGCAGGAATGGTCGATCCGTCTGTTCTTCATGCTGTTGGTTACGATCCAAATGAGGTTTGTGGATTCGCTTTTGGTTTGGGTGTGGAGCGAATTGCTGCTCGCCGTTTTGGTGTCGCGGATATCCGAGACTTCTATCGAAACGACATTCGATTTCTCGAGCAGTTTCATGATCGGGGGCAGGCATGATTGTGTCCTTAGATTGGCTTTCAGATTATGTTGACTTGCCAGAAGTCGATGTGTTGGCAGAGCGACTTCTTCTTTCAGGGCTGAATCATGAGTCAACAAAAACAGTTGATAGTGATACGGCTGTTGATCTCGAAGTGACGAGCAATCGTCCAGATTGTCTTGGTCATATAGGGATTGCACGAGAAGTTTCCGTTTTGTTTCAGCGTCCCCTTAAAATACCAACGGCTCAAGTTGCAGGCCAAAAAGCTTCACATTCTTTCACGGTGGCAATCGACGCACCGGACATGTGCCCTTTCTATACGGCACGTCTAATTCGTGGTGTGACTGTTGGCCCAAGTCCGGACTGGCTCGTTCGTCGTCTTGAGGCTGTTGGTGTTGCAAGTGTGAACAACGTTGTCGATGTCACAAATTACGTCATGCTTGAGTGCGGTCAGCCTTTACACGCCTTCGATCTTTCTCGCCTAAGCGGTGATAGCATCGTTGTTCGGCGGGCAACAGAAGGTGAATCATTCGTTGCAATCAACCACAAGGAGTACAAACTGACATCCGAGATGTGTGTTGTCTCAGATGCGAAGAAAGCTGTGGCCATTGCAGGAGTAATGGGAGGCGCTGAGACCGAAATCTCGCTTGAGACAACAGATGTTCTCATTGAGTCAGCCCAATTTGCCCCCCTGCCTGTACGGTCCGCTGCTCGTGCTTTGGTTTTAGGGAGTCCATCATCATATCGATTTGAACGTGGGCCTGATCCGGCTGCGGTGGAATGGGCAGGTAACAGGGCAGTAGAACTTATTCTTGATCTCGCTGGTGGTACTTTCGCTGCCCCAGTGATTCAGGCAGGAAGACTTAATTCAAGCCAGGCCACTATTGATTTACGCATGGATCGTGTGGAACAGGTTCTCGGTGTTTCAATTCCTGATCAACGCCAACGGGAGATCCTTCAATCTCTTGGCTTTGTTGAACAACAGTCAGCGGCGGATATAACACGTTGGCTTGCTCCAACATGGCGACGTGACTGCACGCGAGAAATCGATCTCGTTGAGGAAGTTGCTCGCATCGAAGGGTACGATTGCGTGCCCGAGAATATTCCGATATCGGCTATTCCTGTCCAGCGTTCACCACGTGAACGCATGGTGCGTATAGTAACTGAATCTTGTGTTGCTGCTGGTTTTTGTGAAGCAATGACACGAAGTGTCATTGGTGAAAGATTTGAAGAATTGAGTAGTCCTTGGGGGACCGCTCCAGCGCTCGCGTGCAGCCCCCCTTTGGTTCAAGGGGCAGATAGACTCCGCCGTACCCTACTGCCAAGTTTACTGGAAGCACGGTCGAACAGTCTTAGCTCAGGATCTTCTCATGGTGATCTCTTCGAGATTGCACATTGCTATCTTCATCGTGAAAGTGATGCGTCGGAAGGAACAACGCCAATAGAAGAGCCTTTGTTGCTTGCGTTGGTAACAGGAGGTGACTTTTTTCACGGAAAAGGTTTCGCTGCGGCTATTCTTGAACGGTTGGGATTGAAAGAATGTTCATCTGCAGAGCATATGAATTCGCACACTGGAGTCGAATGCGGGCTTACGTATTATCCGTTTGAGTCTGAGGTCATGCAGGCAGGTCGTTCTGCTGAGATTCTGTTTCATCGTTCGGGCGAGAGTAGTCGCAGGATCGGCGTTGTTGGTGAGTTTTCATCAGACGTCATGAAAATGTGTGGTCTTGATATAGATTCAGTCGGAATAGAGCTTCGACTAGATGGACTTGAGTTTACAACAAAGCATGAGCCAATACTCTTTTCGCCGAGCAGTTTTCCGTCGATTGATCGTGACATGAATCTTGTTGTGGATGAATCAACTTCATGGTCGTCAATACGTGCTGCGATTGAATCAACGCAATGTGATGCCTTGGAAAGTGTTCGCATTGGTCAAATTTGGAGAGATGCTGACCGTCTTGGCGAAGACAAGAAAAGTGTGGTTGTATCAATCCGCCTCAGGAGTTTCAAACAAACACTGTCGGCTGAACAGGCGAACTCTTTTGTAGAAGCCATGGTAAGTGCCTGCCAAGACCGTGTCGGCGCGGCACTTAGAAGATAACGGACAATATCAGCTAGTTTATCAATACGGCCAAAGGCGGTGCTCCTTGTAGATGCTTTTGTGCGAGATTGAATTCCAAGTTTTGGCAATGAGCGAGAAATGTACACAGGGTGGTTTATTTTTTGGCTTCGTTTCCCGTGACCGAATGAGACATCGCGTTGCCGCCAGACAACATGCGTCTCGCACCAACCAGTTTCTAAAGTTGCAGCGTTTTGTGAAAATCCTGTGGTAGCTTTAGACGTGCTGCTTATATCGGGTTTGTGAACAGGAAGCGATGGTTGAAGGAGCCACCGCTCAACGGGATGCTCTTTCGTGAATCACCTCCTAGGCCTCATGATGCTAGCAGGCCATCGAGATATGCTCTAGCTGCCCTGACCGCTGCGGTGATCTCAGCGATCGAGTTCAGAATCGGCACACCTCGTGGCACGGGGTGCATGAAGATCTCTACCGGACCATTGAACCGTTGCGACGACAGTTGTTGCATCAGAGGTTTGAAGTCGAGGCTGCCACGGCCTGGCATCTGAAGCAATTCCTCCTTCTTGGGAAGCTGCTCTGAAGACCCATTGCCATATTGCTGGGCATAGACGAACTTGACTGCTGAGCCTGCGTCACCTGCTAGGTCGGCCAGCAGATTGCCATCTTGAGGAAGATGGTGTGGGGCGAGGGCAATTCCTATGTGGTCACTCTCTACTAATGTGGTGAATCGCCGGATTGACTCGGGTGAGTTCAGTAGCGAGTTGGAGTGGTTTTCAATTGCAATGATGCCTGCTCCTGACTCGGCTTGTTTGATTGCGGGACTAAGCTTGCTGAGAAACGCTTGAATTGCAGCATCGAGAGGCTTGCCACAGAGCGTGCAGTCGCCCGGAGCCATGGTGACCAAGACGGTTTCCGCATCGCCTAGCTGTCTCACAACCGCAAGCTCAGAGTCAAGTTTGAAAGCCCCAGGCCGGTAGCAGGCAATGCCGCCGAGTCGCACGTCATGTTTTTCAAGCAGCTGCTGCACCTGTTCGACACCACGGCTTTCAATTTCCTCTCGCTGTGTGCCGTGTGGTTTTGGCCACAGATCAATTGATGTGGCGCCAGTCTTGGCAACTTCAGGCAAGATTTCGGGGAGCGTAGCAGGCCCGTAGAGTGCCGACGAGAGGATATAGTTGGGACGCCAGTGATTAGTCACCGATTCCTCAACAGCTAAAGCGGCTGTTCCAACTGCAGCTGTAGCAGAACTCATCCAGGTACGGCGGCTAAGCGTGGTTCTCATGCCGAAACCTCATATCCCTTTCGTTGTGGCCTGCGTAGAAAACGATTTGCCTCTTCATCAGCCACAAACTTTTCGATGGTGGCGTTCCAGTTCAGTGGTCGTCCAAGACGACAGGCAATGTTGCCCAGGTGGCAGGTAGTTGCCGAACGGTGTTGACTCTCTACATCAGAGATTGGTTGCCTGCGAGCCGCGACGCAGTCGAAGAAATTACCCATGTGATTCACAATCGCCTCGATCTTACCAGATCGCTCTGGTCGGTTGAGATTGTCGAATTCGTAAAGCCCGAACGCCTCGCGAGGCAGTGGTTGCTCAACCAGATCGTCGACGGGTACCCCACTTAGCGAGCCCCGGTTTACGAAGATGCGGCCTTCGCTGCCCTCAAACAGGATACCATTGCGGCCGGTGTCAGTGACGAGCATCTCCATATCGTTGGGATACCGAAACAGCACGCGAAATGCGGTGGGCACGTTGTAGCCGTTGTTGACCTGCGGTATTGTCGCTTCTGGAATCACTTCAATCGGATCGGTGCCAATCGCCCACTGGGCGATGTCGAGATGATGGGCACCATGATCGGTCATCTTTCCGCCGGCGTAGTCAAACCACCAACGAAACGTGTAGTGGCAGCGTTCTTTGGTGTAAGGCACGAGAGGCGCTTGCCCCAGCCAGCGATCCCAGTTGAGGTTATTAGGAGCGGTGGTCGTAGCAAATGGTCCACCCATCGCGTTGCTACCGAGTGCAACCTCTATCCGTCTGAGTTGACCGATCCGTCCAGCATGGACCATTTCCACGGCAGTACGGAAGCGGTGGTCACTCCGCTGCCAACTACCGACCTGCACAATCCCGCCAGTAGTCTTAATGACTTTGCGAATCTGCTTGCCTTCATCGATTGTCAGCGTGATCGGCTTCTCAACATAGACGTCTTTTCCAGCCTTCAAAGCGTCGATCAACATGCCGGCATGCCAGTGGTCGGGAGCGCCAATCAAAATTACGTGGATCCGACGGTCGTCGAGGAGTCGTCGGTAGTCCTCATGTCGATCGACACCCTCATAAATCGATTCTGGCGAAAGTCCCGTCTGCTTTTCGACGGAGGGATCAATCGCGGAGAGGTCGCGAACGGAGCCATCAACATCAGCCATAGCGAGAAGACGACCGTGGATTTTGGCAAGTCCGGCAATGACCGAGCCTTGATAGCGGCAGCCGATCACGCCAAGACCGAGTTCGCCGTGCTGTTCAGCAACGGCCGGCCGAAATGCTTCCAATGGCCTCAGCCCGTGCAAGAGTGCCGAAATTGCAGTTGCCCCGGTCGATCGCAGCACCCCTCGTCGCGAGGTAAGGTGGTTTTGTGATGACGCCATTTCGTCGCCTAAGAACAGTTTTTTAGTTGAGGTAATTGCTCCTGCAGGGCTGCCTGAATCACCTCGATCTAGAAGTCAGAGAATTGTTCGAATTCGTCATAAGGGCGGTGTTCGAGATTTACAAATCGTGTGTAGTCGTGTTGCCACAGGAGTTTGATATCACCAATAGGTCCATTTCGTTGTTTTGCCACAATTATTTCGGCCTCACCCTTCACTCGTTCGCGATCTTCATCTGTTGTCTGATAATATTCTTCTC
>JALCBP010000070.1:0-13517 GCA_028066355.1 Pirellulales bacterium | reverse complement strand
GCCGCTGAGGGCATGCCCGCAGGCAAAGCGCTTGATCTTTTTCAGGCCTCACCGATCATGGGCTTTGATTCAAAGATTACAGGAACAACTGATTGGTCTGATACAGCCGCAAGTGATGTCATCGTAGTTACAGCCGGGATTGCTCGGAAGCCTGGCATGAGCAGAGATGATCTCTTGTCTACGAATGCAAAAATAGTTGGTGACGTTGCTGAGCAGATCAAAAACACCAGCCCTGACGCGATTGTTATTGTTGTGTCAAACCCACTCGATGCGATGGTGCAAAGAACGTTTCAAGTGCTTGGTTTTCCACCGTCGCGCGTGCTGGGCCAGGCGGGCATTCTTGACACAGCACGATATCGTGCATTTCTGGCGATGGAGTTAGGTGTGAGTGTTGAAGATATTACTGCAATTCTCCTCGGTGGGCACGGAGATACGATGGTCCCGATCCCGAGTTGTACAAGTGTCGGGGGTATTCCAGTCACGCAATTGATAGCCAGTGATCGACTTGACTCAATTGTTGAACGAACACGAAAAGGAGGAGCTGAAATTGTCGGTTTGCTCAAGACAGGCAGCGCCTATTACGCTCCAGCAGCAGCAAGTGCCCAAATGGTTGAAGCCGTCGTTCGTGACAAGAAAAGGCTGGTGCCGTGTGCGGCCTATTGCGATTCAGAGTATGGGGTTGGCGGGTATTTTGTTGGTGTCCCAGTCATCCTCGGCGGGAGCGGCGTAGAGAAGATCGTTGAACTTTCGCTGCTGCCGGATGAAAAAGCAGCTTTGGATAAAAGCATCGAGGCAGTCCGAGAACTTGTTGCTGCAATGGGACGGCTAACCGCCTAAGCCTGGCCTTCGCCAGCCCTCCTGGCTTACCCCTGTTAACGAAATTCTCCTCAATCATGTTGTTTTTAGAGGGCAATGCTGCCATTGCTCGGATTGTGCGACTGCGTTAAAAACCCGAAACACGGTGGCACGGGCATGTTTGTTTGTGCTGAAACAGGCCAGTGAAAACTGATGGTTGGCCGAGAGTTTTGTAGAGGAGCAGGAATGGTTAAGCAAAGAAACTGCTGGATGGGAGACCGCAGCAGCGGGCCTAACACATCATGTGGGGGCCGCCTACCTAGCCAGTCTGCGGTTGAACAGGATCGCATCTTTTTGCCTCTGGGGTACGAACCGGGGTATGACTACCCACTCCTGGTGTGGCTCCCGCAATCAGACGATGCTTCCTTTGACTTGGGCCGCACGATGATGCGGATGAGTCTGCGGAACTATCTTGCAGTAGTGCCCACTGTTCCGTCTGATTCCGAGAGTTGCTTTTCTGCAATCGATACAATGATTGATCGATATAGTGTCCATCGCCGACGAGTTTATCTTGTTGGTGTTGGTGCAGGTGGGGAAAATGCTTTTCGTTTCGCGTGTCAAAATCCAGAATCATTGGCCGGCGTTGTTTCAGTGAATGGCCGCTTTCCTTTCAATGAACGGTTGCTCGGGCAGTTTGAGTGCGTTCGCTCGTTGCCGATGATGTTGTGCTGTGACGAAAGATTGCACGTAGCAGATTCATTGATGGTCCGTGACATTGATGCAACACTGCGACTCTTTCATGCTGCAGGTGGGCTGTTCTCACTCCGGGTTTATCGTGATAAAAGCAAGGATAGTTTTTCCGAGGTGCAGTTGGCAGACATTGTTGGTGATATTGACCGGTGGATTATGGATGAAGTGTGCCGCGTGCCAGATGATCAGGTGACCGCCCTTGTTTAGTCGGGCATGCTCAAAAATGAAGTAGGTGCTGAGATGAAGGAATCAGAAGTATCATTACCGTCCACTGCAGGCTGGCAACTGGTGGTAAATCTTCCCAGTATTGTAGATCGTGTTGTCAGCGATTTGCAGCGGCAGCATGCTGATACAGGGGTGCCTCTACCTCGTGTCGTCGTTGATGTTCCTTGTTCTCAAAGGTTTGAGGGTGATGCTGTTGCTCTGGCTGACTTGCTTAGTTTTTGGCTCCAGGATGCGGTGCGGGCTGCAGCTGGTAATGCTGCGATGGCACGCACAGCAGAAGTTCTGGTAACAAGTGTTGAGTATCCAGACTGTGTTGAGATTGAAATTGCCGACAGCGGTCCATCGCTCGCAGAGCGGCGGAGTTTTGCTGGGGGTGTAGTCGGTCAAGTTCATCTAAGTTCTCAGCAGAAGTTGCTTGAGCAGGTCCGTGGGGATGTGCGACTTGACGATTGTGCTGAGGGTGGTGTGGCGGTGACGTTACGGATTCCAAAGGTGGTCTCGCGGCGAATGGCTGCTTAATTTTTCACCATTCCTGAAATGGAGATTCTGCATGGATGCAGCAATCGAAGCGGGTTCAAGACGTCAGTCTGGCGTGCGACTAGTTCAAGTGCTTGGGCTGCTTTTCTTTCTGCTTGTAGGATTAGCGGGTGGGATTTTTGTCAAATTTCCTGAAAGGGAAAAGGCTGGCGAAGTCGAATTGCTCGCTGGCGCGGTACTCGGCCCTGCTGATTTGGCTGTCATCGAGGCCGTCTTCGATCGATCTGGCCTTGATTCATATCGGGTGGAAGACGGTCGGCTCTATGTGGATGGTGGGCGGCAGAGTAGCTATTTGAGAGCGGTTGTCGACGCGGGTGCATTGCCTCTGGAGTTCGGTGGAAGTCTTCGGCGGGCCGTTGAAAGTGACAGTCCTTGGCGAAGTAAAGAGACCCAGGCCGAGTTGGTTCGGGTCGCTACTCAAGAAGAGTTATCGCTGGTTATTCGGTCAATGCCGGGGATTGAGCAGGCCTCGGTGCTTTGTTCGGGAAGTAATTCAGAGGGACTGTTTCGTAATGCGAAGGCAGATGAACTTACAGCGAGTGTCAGTGTCCGTACAGATTCAGACGAAGAGTTGGATCGACACCGAGTGCAAGCGATTCGTGTGCTAGTGGCCTCTTCAATCGCAGGGCTGCGAGTAGAGCAAGTAGCGCTTACCGATCTGCGAAGCGGACAGGTCTTTGATGGTCCGCTCGTGTCGGAGTCTGAATTTGTTACTGCAGACCCAGGTCGAGCTAGAGCTGTTGCGTATGAGCAGCACGTCACCGCAAAGATAAAGCAGGCGTTGGCTTTCATTCCAGGCGTTTTTGTTGAGGTAAACGCGTCTGCCATCGAGCAGGCGGCTGATGGTGTCAAGGATAAAAGAAAAACAGGAGGTAGTGTCCGGGCAGCAGCAAATGTGCCCGCCATTGTCGGCGTTGGCCCAGTTGCTATGAATCGTAAGGAGATCGCGAGGCAGGTTGTTCATGTTTCCGTAGCGATTCCCCAAGCATACCTCGATCGTTTGCGTGAGGAAGTCTACGCAGATGTTGCAGATTCAACCGGTTCTGAGCTTGAGAGGCTGCGAGTTCTTGTTGCAGGTTTGGTTCCTGCAACTGAGCCGTGGGGCCGTGCTGTAGTTACGATTACTCGCTATGCAGGTCATGGTGCAGTTCGCAGGGCGCCAGATACCAAGGAACTCTCGAGGCAAGGGAATCGTAATGACGTGGATCCCACGCCGCCGCCGGCATACTCTTTGTCCACTTTTTTTCCAGTTGAACAGAATTTTTCAATCCCATCCTCTGTGGCAGAAACACGTATCGCGTTATACGGTCTCCTGGCATTAGGCCTCTCTGTTGTTCTTATGTGGTGGCCGGCGTGGCGAAGGCAGGGGCAACGGTTGAACGCTTCGAAAGATCATAACCGTGATCTGATTGATTGGGCGACTTTCAGGCGATCGTATCAGCCTGAAGGGCAAGATGAGGCGTAGTGAGCCCTATGGAAAAAAATTATTGTTGTGAGGATAGGTTGCTTCATGTCTTTTTAAGCATGGCAATATTCATGTCTTCTCCTGCTGTGCTAGTAGCGGATGACGTTCTTGGCACAGCCATTACGACAGGTAGCCTGCCTAGTATCCCACTTTCTTTGGAAGGAGAAGTAGTAAGTCGCCCTTCGGAGCAAGCGAGTGACCTCGTCTGGGGTGGTGAGATGGCTTTCGACTGGAAGGCGTGGGCCGTAGTTGGTGTTGCAGGAATTGTATTGATTGGCGTGCGGCTCTTTGGTCGCCGGCCAGTGTTTAAAATCCCCAGCGATGTGTTTGAGTTGCTTGGCGAGGCGACGCTTGGAAACGGGCAAACAGTTCGGATTGTTCGATTTGGCCCAAAAACACTTTTGGTTAGTACGGGGAACGGTGGCCCCAAGACGCTCTCTGAACTTGATGATCCTTTGGCTACGGAATGGATTGCTGCGGCTTGTCGTGGAGAACAGACGCTCCGGTCTTTAGCGAGCCACGCAGCAAGTGATGATGGTGCGAGTGGTGCCGATGGAGCCAATGTTCGTCAATTAGTTCAGGAAGAAGATGGAAGTGCTTCCGTTTGTTCACAGCAGTCTGAGGTGGCGTAATGAATGCCCTCACTTCAGTATCGAAAAGAAATATCCTCGCTCTGTTGCTCGCTTTTGTTGCGTCAGGTGCAAACGCGGAAGAAATCCAGCCAGATGCTGATGCGTCGCAGTCGGTGGCAGGAAGTGACAGGAGTGACGTGGCGGATACTACCCAAAGCGTTTTGTCGGTAGACGGAGATCAGATGCATGCTGATATATCTGACTTTTTTGATCGTCGTTGGGCTGATCGTCTCCTGCCAGCGGCATTAACTTTTGGCGTCATGAGTCTCGCGCCAGCGCTCTTACTCATGACAACCTGCTTCGTTCGGATGTCGGTAGTCTTGTCGCTTACAAGACAGGCAATTGGTACTGTGAATCTCCCTTCAACCCAAATTATTACGTCGTTGGCGTTGTTTCTGTCCGCGCTTGTGATGTGGCCAATTTGGACATCTGCTTATCAAGCAGGGGTTGAGCCCTATCAGACAGGCGAAATTACACTCCAAGAAGCACTCGAACGAGGAAGTTTGCCGGTGCGTCGCTGGATGGCGTTTCAAATAGAAGAAGCAGGTAATCGTGACACTGTTGCGTTGTTTCTCCAGCAGCACCCAAGTGGCACGAAGGAGGTGAACAGTTATGACCAAATACCCACAGAGGTTCTGCTGCCAGCTTTTCTTGTGAGTGAGTTGGAGGTCGCATTTATGATTGGCTTTCGTATTCTGCTGCCATTCCTTGTGCTTGATTGCGTTGTCGCAACGCTTGTTGTCTCAACGGGGCTTGTCATGTTGCCCCCTACGATCGTTTCTCTGCCGTTGAAGTTGCTCGTGTTTGTCATGGCGGATGGCTGGTCTCTTGTTGTGCGGGGGCTGCTCGATGGAGTCCGCTTGAATGCGTCCTAGTTTTTGAAGGTTTTTGTTTCCCTCACTCTGTTTTGGCGGCTCACAGGAAGTTTTAGTATGGCAAGTTTTGACCTTGTTTCACTTGTTCGGCATGCACTTGTCGAAGGTGGTTTGCTGCTGGCTCCAGCGCTTCTGGCTGGCTTGTCGGTGGCTTTGGTGGTCGGTGTTCTGCAGTCAGCTACTGGGATCCACGAGCCCCTTATCGGCATGGTTCCCCGAATTGTGGTCATTGTTGCTGTCGTGTTCGTAACAGGTGGTTGGATGGTAGAACGATTTGTGAGCCTTTTTCAAGCTAGCGTTCTTTCGCCTTAGTGGAGTTTTTGTTCCTCATGTCAATGGCGTATGTTTCGTTGGCCGCTGTGCCTTTAAGCACTATCGGGCTCTTTGACTTATTCGCTGGTTCAACACTGCCCGTCTTTGCTGGAGTGCTGACTCGTATTGCTGGTGTTTTGCTTGGTGGCGGCATGCGGCTTTTTCCAGGAGGAACTATTCATCTTCGGCTTGGGCTGCTTTTTGTTCTTGGTTTTGCCGCTGCCCCACTAGCGATCTCAGTAGTAGAGTCGCAGAGTGTTTCTGGTCAGTTGTCGTTGTTGCTGATATTTTCAGAATTACTCATTGGTGTTTGTCTTGGCTTATCAATAAGTTTTCTGGCTACAGTTTTCGAGTCTGTAGGAAGTGTGCTTGCCAATGTCGCCGGACTGAACTGGGCAGATGTTTTTACGCCGGGTGGTAGTGGAGGGCCAGGTGTTGCTCGTCTTTGCGGGTGGGTCGGCCTTGCCTCGTTTGTTGCAGCCGGTGGTCAGCAGTTGGTGGTTGGCGGCTTGGTTAATAGCTTTTTGCAGATGCCTGTAGGTGCACTTTCAGAAACATCTGAATTACTCGGAGTGCCAGTGGTAATGAGGTTGATCGAATTGCCATCTCTTTGTCTTCAGCTGACCCTGGTGGTTTCCGCTCCTATTCTGGTTGCTTTAATCACAGCACATCTGACGGCCACAATCTGTATGCGTTCGATAGCGGTTACTCCTGGCCCGGGGGTTCTACAGGGCATCGCAGCTGCCGTGATGCTTGGCGGCCTAGTTGTTGGAAGCCAGCAGTGGGCAGGTCATGCCGGGGAAATCCTTCGTACTCCATTCGAGAACAGCTTTGGGGTAGCAGGAGCTCTAGGTTCTGCAGCCAGCGAGGATGCTGTTGAGGCGGGAGGTTGAATCAATGAGTCAAAGCCACGATCGAACCATTCCAGCCACGCCTCGTCGCAGAGAAGACGCTCGAAACAAGGGTCTGGCTCCAACAGGTGCAGTATTGGGATGGCCTGCTATGGCAGCAGTGGTTTTAATTGCACTGCCATTTTGGTTTCGTGCGACTGCCTCGGCCGCAGTCGCTGCAATCCAAGATATTCAGATGACTGATGGAGGCAGAGGAGAACAAGTCCTTTTGCCCATTGTTTTTCCAACCATAATTGTTGTCTGCCTTGCTCTTGGTGTCATGTTACTAGTTCGTACATTTTTTGATGGTGCGGTCTGGCGACTTGACCGAATCGTTTTTCGATTTGAACGGATTGATCCAAGGGTTGGGCTGCAGCGTATCGCATCCTCGGCCACTGGTGTTCGGGTGGTGCTTTCTTTTGTTGGTTTTGCTGTTCTTGCCACCGCGGCGTGGTTGTTGGCAGGCCCACTCCTCGTTGTTCTTGCTGAGTTGCCAGCGAGTCTCGGCCGTGGGGTAGGGCAGGGTGGTGCCGTGATGTCTGCTGCTGTGGGCTATCTGTGGGGCATTCTCACCGTTGCGATCGCTGTAACTGTCATGGATTGGTGGCTTCAACGATTCCGTTTTGAAAGAAAGATTCGAATGACTCCGAGTGAGTTGCGTGAAGAGTTGCGGAGCCTGAAAGCAAATCCTAAGGTGCGGTGGCAGCGGAATAAGTAGCAGACTTTATACGCGCAGCTCGCTCTCGGTAGGCCGCTCGGGGCATCTCCTCAGTGCTTCTTGAACTGGGCCGTCAAGAAACTCATCAACCTGAGTAACCGCTCTTCCTTCAAGGCCTTCTATTGTCAGTGCGGCCTGAAGATCAACGTTCTTAAAAAGCGGGTCTGCCGCGAGACGTTCGACCAGGTCGTTGTCACGGCCTTCTCGGATGCCTGCTGTGGCTGCGTGGCTGTGGCGACGAATGGCTTCGTGAAGTTCTTGTCGATCACCACCGGCAGTTGTAGCTGCCATCAAGAGGCGTTCGCTAGCCAAGAATGGAACGTGCTGCTCAAGATTTCGGCGAATGCTGCCAGGGAGTACGACGAGTCCGCCAGCAATGTTTGAATAGATTACGAGTATTGCATCTGTTGCGAGGAAAGCCTGTGGTAGTACAAGGCGACGAGGAGCCGAGTCATCGAGTGTTCGTTCATACCATTGCACTGCAGCTGTTTGGCTGGCTGTTTGCTGAAGTCCCATGATAAACCGACTGAGGCCGCACATTCGTTCTGCTCTCATTGGATTTCTCTTGTAGGGCATTGCAGATGACCCAACTTGATCAGTTTCAAAAGGCTCCTCGAGCTCACCCCATGCTGCCGCAATTCGTAGATCGTTTCCAGCTTTGTGAGAAGATTCTGCGATGCCACCAAGAGTTGCCAGGACTTGAGAATCAATTTTCCGAGGGTATGTTTGTCCAGTCACTGGGAATGATTTTTCAAAACCCATCTTTTTCGAGACGAGTTCATCGAGGAGCCGCACTTTCTCGTGGTCACCATCAAATAGTTCAAGAAAACTTGCTTGCGTGCCAGTTGTGCCTTTTGCGCCACGGGCATACAGATGTGCCCGCCGATGAAGAAGTTCTTCAAGGTCGAGAAGGAGGTCGAGAATCCAGAGGCAGATTCGTTTTCCAATGGTGGTTGGTTGGGCTGGCTGTAGGTGCGTACGACCCAGACAGATTATTGACTTGGTTTCACGCGCTTTGCTTGCGAGTCGTTCAATGACTGTTGCTAAACGAGCTGTTGCTAAGTCAAGTGATTCCCTGATTAAAAAAAGATCGGTATTGTCTGTTACGTAGGCACTTGTTGCCCCAAGGTGCATAATTGGCTTGGCTTCGGGGCAGTCTTCTCCAAAGGTGTGAAGGTGGGCGAATACATCATGTCGTGTCTGGCGTTCAAATGCTGCAGCTTTCACAAAGTCTACAGTGTCTAGATGTAAATTCATCTGATCAAGCTGGGATTGGGTTATGGGTAGACCCATCTCAGCTTCAGCTTCAGCAAGTGCGAGCCACATTCGTCTCCATAAACCATATCGATGCTTATCGCTCCAGATATGTGCCATCTCTTTTGAGGCATAACGTTCGGCTAATGGATTGCCCCACCGCTCAGTTTCCTCGGCTTGCTCATTCAACATTTTTTCAGTCATCACTAGCTTTCGTTAAGAATGTGTTTGACCCTCGGGTCGTTTATAGGGATCTCCATTCGATGCTGACATCATGCAGAAGAAACGCTCAATCGCGAGCCTTGCTCTTGGACCTCGAGATGCCTCTGCTTTCAGTGATCGATCAAGAGACTCCAACCAGTTTGGGAGTTGTCGACATCTCTGACTGCCGAGACTCCGTAATGCCATTTCAGCCTGATTCATTGCTTTTGGCCAGGTCGCAACACCAGCCTCTTTCAGTGCCTCGCGAAGGCTGGCTGGACGCTTGGGGCCTGCCAGCAATCGTGCCGCTGTCGAATAGCGTCGAAGAACGGTTGCTGCTTGAGCACTCAGGCCGATAGGGCTTTCGCCAGATTGTATAAGTTGCTCAAGAAGTCCAATGGCTTCAGCCGTTCGGCCTGCCGCTGCTGCGTCAACCATTTCCCATACAGTTCGTTGGTTCCCCATACCTTCAATTGTGTCAACCATTTCTGGAAGAAGCGTCCGGTTTCCGTCTTTCGGTAAGGTCGTCGCAAACGTTGTGAGGGCCTGATCGATTTGACCAAGTTTGTCACCAAGACGATCGAGTATGGTGTCTGCTGTAGCTGCAGGCAAATCAATCGAGTGTGCTTGTTGAGCCCATTGTCGGAGCCATTTTTTAAGGTCAAATCGGGGCGGGATCGACGTGGTGATAGCGATGCCGTGTTGCTGCACAGCCTTCGCTAGTCTGGTGTTGGAAGGGAAGCTTCGCACCTCCAGAATGAGGAATCCACCTCCATCAGATTTATGACTGGCAACACCCTCAAGAATTTCTCTATGTGCTGAAACAAAAGAATCAGCCCGTCGAACAATGGCTATTCGTGCTGCATCACTGAACATCGGAACTGTTGCAACTTCGTCGAGAACATCCCTAGGGTCAGGCTGGTCATCACCGGAGAATTCACGGCATGCCCACGCAGTGTCACCTTCGTCTTGGTGTATGCATTTTCGCAGTTGAGATAAGATATGCCGATTTACAAATGGATCTTCACCAACAAGTACTATCAGAGAAGGCTTTTTGCTCTTCCCAGTGATGATCAAATTCTCGAGGCCATCTGGCGCGAGCAGCAGCTCCAGTCCCAGTACTGCTGCCGTTTTTTTTGCCACAGGTATCCTCCTCAGACAATGAACGAAATTCTTACGTACGCAGTGTAGCGAGATTCATCGGGAAGGGCGCAAGCCTTCGGTAAAACCCGGTAGAGAAGGGCACCGTCAGAAGATGGGTATTGATTTCAGGGTGTGTCCGCAGGCGAAATCTGAGGACTGCCAAGTCTGCCGATAAAACGTGCGGTGCGTAGCGTAATCGGCTCCGGCGTAATTCTCTCGCCGATATTCCCTGCCGCATCAGGCATTTCAATTCGAACAAATACACGACTTGGAAGCGAGCGATGTGGCTTCCATGTGAATGTCCCATCGGATGATTGGTCAGTCGCTATCGTGGCCCAGGGGCCAGTTTTGTGAGGAGAATACGACAAACGAACACTGTTTGGAACTGCCAAGGGGTCGTCAACCGTGTATCGAATGGCAAAAGCATCAGTGTTATTTTCGTCAGCCATAACTACGTCAAGGTTTGTGACTTGAGGCGGCGTTGTGTCAATGCCGACCCATGTTGATGGTGATTCGCCTGCCCGAGGTGGGATTGGAGAGCCAGAGACGTCTTTGACAATTTCAAGACGACAACCAAAGAGGCCCTCTTCTTGGAATGTGACATCAATAGGACTTGATGTATCTTCATCAACTGCGATTCGTTCCCACGAGTGCCCTCCATCGCGGGTGCTCCAAAGTTCCACCCGGAACGGGCCCTGCAGGTCTTCAGGTACGTCAAAACTGTACTCCCAACTGAAACTTCGCATTCGCATAAGATGCAGTGGGCTGCCTTGGTATTCGGCCACAAACCCAGTTTCTCGATTCTGTGAGGAGTGAGGTGTTCTTAGTTTTTCCTCTATCGCGTCTGCGAGGGTTGGTGATGAAATTGTCAGAATGGGAGCTGCGGAATTAACTTCATTACTCCTGCCAATAATTCCGGCTTGTGGAGGCGATTGTTGAGTTCTGGCGATAGGCTCTCCGCTTGACCACGAATTGCCAAGAGTTGGTTGCCAATCTGCCCCTGTAGCTTTTGTTTCTGAGTTCGAATTCTTAACTACTACAGATTTTGTCTGGCGTTTGGACTTAGCAAGTGGTGATGGCAGTGGAGGTGCAATTATTTCACTCGCAAGATCAGCCTGAGATACGTTTGGGTCAGCAGGTAGCATTGAAAATGTCTTCGTAGTCCGATGACCAGCCGAATCTGCGACAGAAATTTTTACAGTCAGCCCGTCAACCTCTTGCCCAGCCCACCAGATCTCTTCCCCAATGAGGTGCGCTGGTGAGCGTCTTGAAAGAACCGGCTCAGTTGCAATTGATTTCCAATCACCACTTTTTTGCCGATATTGAAAGAGAATTGAATCCATTTCAATTGAGTCGTCTGCTGCAGCATAACGACAAACGATTTCACCATCTGTACCTTTCCATACACGACCTGAGAGTCGAGGTGCTGCAGCATCAACGAGAACACGAGCGTCAGGCCCCTCACCGCCGCGTGCTCTACTCTTTTGGTCAATTGCGCGAATACGAAACCAATATTCTCCATCAGTATTCGCCTCGAATGGTATCGACGAATTTGGTGGTGAGGTCGAACCTGCCGGTGTCCAAGTCAGGCCAAAATCGGTTGAGACACTCATTTCGACCTGCTGCGCCTGGGCGTCCGGTGTGGCTGGCTTGGGCAGTCGAAATGGTATCGCAAATTGTCGCTGGGTGGTGCGGATAAGTTCTGGTAGCCTTGCCGAGTTTTCCGACATCGTTGCTGGAAAGGCTTCAGGGAACCCTGCAGCAAGGTAGAAAAAGATGAATAGCAAGGCGTTCAAGCGAAATGTATTCATAGACTTCATGAATTTTCCCAAATCTCCGTACATTGACCTCATAATCGGTATCGGCCATTTGTTTCGGAAAATCGTGCTTTTCCGATACAACAGATTTTGAGATAGACTCAAATGTGCAATGTGACGTCTAAATTTTCGACTCGGGGGGAGGGGGGTGCCCAGGAAGACGATAAAAGACTGGCAGTCTGGGGTGACGAAGAGATGCTAGCGGTTTGTTTTGTGAGAATTTGAGGTGGAAGGTCACCGTTTCTACCGCGAAGATCGTATTTCGAAGAAAGGCAGAGAACTTTGTTTTCGTTGCTGATTAATTCTTTGATACTTCTGGCTGTTGTTGCTTGTGGGATCGTTGTTATCGTTCTGATCCGTGAAAAGCTACGTGAAACTGATTCGGGTCGTGGCGATTGCGACGAAACGTGGGAGCAAACACTCACGGAATACAAAAAACTGCGGGATAGAGGTGTGCTGGAAGAAGATGAATACCGAAGAATAAGAACACTCGGCGATCCTTTTTCTAAAGGTGCTGGGAGTTCACCCGAGATGTCACCCATTGAAACACGGGCGACAAGAGACGACAGGAGGAAGTAAATAGATGCCGACCGGAAAAGACGGGAATGGAATTGGACGCCGGGGGGCCGGTGGCACGACCAAAAAAAATGCCTTCTGTTCGTTTTGTAGGAAAAGCTATCGGGATGTGGGGCCGCTGGTTGAAGGCCCCGGAGATGTTTATATCTGTGGCGAATGCATTGAGTTGTGCCAATCAATTCTTGATCAAGAGAAGCGCCGAAGAGGAACGAGTAAGCAACTCTTCACGTCAATACCGTCACCTCGAGAAATAGTTGAGCATCTTGATCAGTATGTCATTGGTCAACATCATGCGAAGCGAGTTCTTTCTGTAGCAGTACATAGCCATTACAAGCGGCTAATGATTGGGGCAGAAGGTGGTGATGTTGATGTTGAAAAATCAAATATTTTGTTGATGGGGCCAACGGGTTGCGGGAAGACACTCCTTGCAAAGACACTCGCGAAACTTCTTGACGTACCATTTGCTATTGGTGATGCGACTACTCTTACGGAAGCTGGCTATGTCGGTGAAGATGTAGAGAATCTCTTGTTGAAACTGCTCAGCGCGGCGGACTTTGATGTTGAAGCCGCTCAGAGAGGTGTTTTATATATTGATGAGATTGACAAGATTGGGAAGACGAGCCAGAACGTCTCGATTACTCGTGATGTTTCAGGAGAGGGCGTGCAGCAGGCTCTTCTGAAGATGCTTGAAGGAACGGTAGCCAACGTACCTCCACAGGGCGGTCGAAAGCATCCCGAACAGCAGTATTTGCAAATAGATACCTCGAATATCCTGTTTATCTGTGGTGGAACGTTCGTTGGC
This sequence comes from Pirellulales bacterium, assembly GCA_028066355.1. GTDB lineage: Bacteria > Planctomycetota > Planctomycetia > Pirellulales > UBA1268 > UBA1268. The sequence goes on along the minus strand of JALCBP010000070.1, from coordinate 525 downwards.
ATGGACAAGATTATTGCTAGTCGTCTGGGGAAGCGAACCATTGGTTTCGGGCAGCCGAATAGCGTAGAAGCAGAGGCGGACTTGGCGGAATTGCTCCCACAGATTGATTCCGATGACATCTTGGAGTTTGGTCTGATACCAGAGCTCGTTGGGCGACTGCCTGTGATTTCTTCGCTTGGGCCCTTGAGCGCGGAGGCTCTCGTTCGAGTTCTCCTCGAACCTCGGAACGCACTAGTGAAGCAATATCAGAAGCTTTTCGAGATGGAGAATTGCAAGCTCGAGTTTACTGATGATGCTTTGCTGGCTATTGCCCGTAGGGCTCTGAAAAAAGAAACTGGAGCTCGAGGCCTACGTTCAATCATGGAAGATGTCATGCTCGATGTGATGTTTGATCTCCCCGACAACGCAGGCAGTAGCTATCTGATCGAAGCAGGGCATGTTGATGGAAAGCAGCCGATTTTACCTGTTCCAGCGGCTCGTCCAAAGAGTGCCTAGCCAAAGAGTGCCTGGCCAAAGAGTGCCTGG
>JALCBP010000069.1:0-13621 GCA_028066355.1 Pirellulales bacterium | reverse complement strand
GTAGGAGAGATTGCCCAGCGTTTTTCAATCGCGTGGGAAAGACAGGAGTCTCTTGATGCCCAAAATAAACCAGCTTTCATCACACATAGAAGGCGAGAATATGACCGGTGGCGACAGATCGTCTTTGATGTTTTTGAAGCCTCACCGGCTGCCGACAAAATTTTTGATGACCTGTGGATCCATTTCGGTAAGCCTTCATCATGGCAGCCAGTAGATCAGGGTTGTCGTCTTCTTGAGACTGTCCGTGAATTCGGCATTGAGGTGGCAGTAGCCAGTAACTTTGATGAGCGACTGCTTGAACTCGCAAAACATGTCGAACCTCTTAATGGTATCGAGAAAATTTTTGCTTCATCCGAACTTGGCTGGAGGAAACCAGCACCACAGTTCTTTCAGGCCGTAGAGTCACGACTTCAGAAAGGGCCCGAGAGCCTTCTTCTTATAGGGGATGATCCTAGGCTTGATATAGCTGCTGCTAAGGCCGCAGGATGGAAAAGCATGCGGATAGCTTAGACTCCATTGTGTTCACTGAAAATCTCTGAGACTGCATAGAAATTTGAGAGCAGTCGTTGATGGAGGACACCGTGGAAGTGAAAATAGATAAAGCATGTAAATTTTACGGTGATCGATAGATCATTCTCTTGAAGAGACGGTTAAACACCCACAAACAATTGTCTCAATGCTTGTCGGCCGAAAATTCCGCCTTTATATCCTTGAACAACTATTTTGATGGACGTGACAGCTGCCTTTTTGACTTTGCGGAATAGGTGGAGTCTCCTGTGTGAAACTGTTTTTGCCCCACCAGATTCGAATTGTGTCGATAGTACCCGTTATCACAGTCGTCTGGGTTTTTTTGAATCTTCGGTCTCAATTTCTGGGTGGAGAAACATGATTTACACATATTCGCATCGTAGCAAAACCAATGTTTCTGGAATGCGTCAGTTGTTTAAGCGATGCCAGCTTATTGTTGTTTTCGCACTAAGTCTGCTAGGGCTTATGGCCATCAATTCTGTCCAAGCAGCTAATGAATGTGATTCATTTCTCTCATGCTGTGACACCGGTGGAAATTGTCGACAATTTTATCTTGGCGGTATCGTTGGTGCGGATTTCGGCACGCTGGATAAAATTCCAGGTAGTACTACAGTGCCTAATCAGTCACTTTTCACAGCTGGTGGTACTGTGGGTATGCGGTCATTCCGTGAAAATGGTGCCCTTCGGATGGAATTTGAAGGACGAGGTAGAGATGTGGTTGGTTTTACATTGGATGGGGGTTCGGGTACGAATGCGTCTACATTCGCAAAGAATGGTTGGTCAGCAATGGCAAATGTATGGCGAGACTTCAGTGTTGTAGGAAATCTTGATATTTATGCAGGTGGTGGCATTGGTGCAGGTGGCTATCGTTCGGTTGCTTCTACTACACCTGCGGTTCCGGCTTTCAGCGCAGATAATCGTGTTTCTGCTTTTGCATGGCAGGCTGGTGGTGGTCTTATCTATGACGTGTCTGACCACATGGCGGTAGATTTGGGCTATCGCTTTTTTTCAATCGGTGATTCAACAGCGACTTATGCAACCGGAACGCCGTACACAACAAATTATGCAGCTAGCGAATTGTTGTTAACAGTGCGAATATATGAGCCATTCCGTCGTTGGCGTTAAGCCGATGACTGAGAACGAAGGCGGGAGGTCACTGCACAAATGTGTGGTGACCACGCCAGTAGAAGATGGCTTCTTCAAAATAACTACCAGCGATGGCATGTCCTGAAAGAAAGATAGAGAGAAGAGAGCAGCCCGATTCCCTATTGCCGTTCTGCACCCGTTTCAAGAACAGCCATAAAGGCCTTTTGAGGAATATCGACTGAGCCGATACTCTTCATCCGCTTCTTGCCTTCTTTTTGTTTTGCCCAGAGTTTTTTCTTTCGAGAGATGTCGCCGCCATAACACTTCGCCGTGACATTCTTTCGTAGAGCAGAGATCGTTTCTCGAGCAATAATTTTTGTGCCGATTGCAGCCTGTAAAGCGACTTCAAACATATGGCGATCAATCTCACCACGGAGTTTCTTGACAATCGCTCGTCCTCGCCTATCAGCATCTCTACGGTCACAGATGATTGAAAGCGCATCCACCTTTTTGCCACCGACAAGAATATCGAGTCTGGCAAGATCTGCAGGAAAGTATCCCTGTAATTCATAGTCAAGTGTGCCGTACCCTCGGGTCACACTCTTTATTTTGTCATGAAGGTCATAAATCACTTCACCAAGTGGCAGATCAAACGAAAGCATCGCTCGTGTGGGAGAAAGGTATTCGGTTTTCAGGAATACTCCACGACGATCACTGCACAATTGCATCACAGGACCAATAAATTCTACCGGTACAAGAAAATTGCATCGAACAATTGGCTGACGAAATTCCTCAATCTGACCTGTATCAGGAACGTCTTGAGGATTTGTAATCTCTAGGGTCTTGCCATTTTTCAAAAGCAGCTGGTAGGTCACATTTGGTGCAGTCTGAACGAGATCAAGGTCAGACTCTTGCTCAAGTCGTTGCTGGATGATTTCCATGTGCAGAAGGCCGAGGAATCCACAGCGAAAACCAAACCCAAGGGCTTCACTACTTTCTGGTTGAAATTCAAAGGAAGGATCATTGATCGCAAGCCGTTCGAGAGACTCTCGCAGTTCCTCAAAGTTCTCACCTTCTGAGGGATAGAGCCCACAATAGACCATGCGCTGCGGTGGCTTGTAGCCAGAGAGAGCCTCAGCTGCATCCTTACCTGGTACCGAAATCGTATCGCCGATATGAACCTGCTCAACATCTTTGATATTACAAACAAGATATCCCACCTGACCGGCAGCGAGTTCGTCACATGATCGTCGCTGCGGTACAAACTGGCCAAGATCAAGAACCTCGTGAGTCACACCTGTTTTCAGGAAACGAATCTTCTGTCCTTTGGTTACTGTGCCATCGATGATTCGTACATAGGTTATGACCCCACGATAGCTGTCATAATGGCTATCAAAAATCATTGCCTGTAATACTTTTTCTGGATCACCCTGCGGTGGTGGTATCCGATCGATTATGGCGGCTAGTAGGTCATCAATGCCAATACCAGTCTTTGCACTTGCACGAATGACTTCTTCTGATTCGATAGCAAGCGATTGCTCCATTTCGAGAAGGACCTCATCCACGCGTGCGTGAACAAGATCAACCTTGTTGATAACAGGAACAATTTCAAGATCTTCATTGATGGCGGCATAGGCATTGGCAACTGTTTGAGCTTCAACACCTTGAAATGCATCCACAAGCAGAACAGCCCCCTCACAGCAAGCGAGAGAGCGGGAAACCTCGTAATGAAAGTCAACGTGGCCTGGTGTATCAATCAGGTTCAGTTCGTATAACTCTCCATTGTGACGGTATTCCATCCGAACAGCTCGAGCCTTGATGGTGATGCCTCGCTGCCGTTCAAGCTCCATGTCGTCAAGCATTTGTGTTTTGAGTTGACGTTTTTCAACCGTGCCAGTGTTTTCCAACAGCCGGTCAGCCAGCGTGCTTTTGCCGTGATCGATGTGAGCAACGATCGAAAAGTTGCGAATATGCTTGCAGTCGAACGGCATTCAGGAAATCTTTCCGTGAGATGATGAGTATTTTAGGCGTGCGTTTGAGAGTTCTGTTGTTTCCAGGTGAGTCGCCCAAGGCCAGCTGCACCAATGGATCCTGCATTCCCACCAAGCGAAGCGAATCGAAGAGCTGTCTTTTTTGCGAGTGTTGGAAATGTACGGCGGCGAACAGATGTGTCGATACGGTCAAGAAATGCTCGTCCGATGGGGTGTTCATCCCTGCCGAACGTCATTGCTCCTCCTAGGATGATAGCTGATGGATCAATCGTGTGCATGAGTGTCACAATCCCGATTGCGAGCCAATCAGCCGTTTCCATGATGAGGCTCATTGCGAGTTGGTCACCTTGTTCGGCATGTTTTCCTATAAGAATAGGTGTTAATGGTTCTCCCTGGTTGACTGCATCGGCAAGAGTTCCGGTACCGCCATCATGAATTCGTTCAGACGCTATCGCCTTGAGTGCTGTAGCACTTGCATAGGCTTCAAGATGACCTGGTTGCCCACATGGGCACATGCGAGCTGTAGGTGAGGAGTCAACAATTATGTGACCGCACTCTGACCCATGGCTGTGTGCGCCTTCAATAGTCATGTCACCAATAATGATGCCACCACCAACTCCTGTGCCAAGCGTCAGGAGGATGAGGCTTGTGTCATCTCGTCCGGAACCTACCCAAAATTCTCCGTAGGCAGCTGCGGTTGCATCATTTGCATATGTGACTGCATGACTACAGTATTTTGCAACACGATCACGCACCGGAAAATTTTCCCAGCCAGGAAAGTTGCCAGGTTTGAGCAAAACGCCTGTCGAGAGATCTTGTGGGCCAGGAGTTCCGAGACCAACGGCTGCTATATCAGAACGGTCAAGGCCAGCACACTGTGCCAAAAGGTTGACAGAATGACCCATGCGAATGGCAGCATCATCCGGACCGTTTTGGACATGCGTCGGTTCAGTATGAAATGCCACCATTTGGCCGTGGTCATCAACCAGTGCAGCTTTGATATTGGTACCACCTAGATCAATCCCAACAAACAAAGGTCCTGATATATCGGCAGCCGGTATAAGCAGGTGTGGTGATTTAGTTGCTGGCATCGGAGGGAGGTTCTTTGGGTGCATTTTTTTCAGCAGCTTCGGGTTCTACTGAGCTGGCAGGCTGCTCTTCTGATCCAGTAGGTGGCTTGTCGGACGAAGAGACTGATTTTCCTGCTGCTTCTATTTCTCGATCAGCAGCAGCCTTTGCTTCGTCAGCTGATTGTTTAGCAGAGCGAGCTTTATCAACTTCTTTTTCAGCAGTACTGGGTTCCAATGCCCCGTCTTTCTTATTGAGATCAAGAATTTCAATCGTCTCAATTTCAATAACTTCACTCGGAGGCGGTTCTTTCGTAGAGCATCCCGTACAGCAAATACTTGAGCCCATGAAGAGGATCAAATAGAGGACTTTTGCGTGAGAGTTCTTTCGTCGTTTCATGATGCGATTCCTCATCAAGGAAAAAGAAGCATTCTTTGAGATCGTTACATATTGATTCAGTATCTTCAAATTAAAGTATGTGACAGCTAGAGCGCTGCTTCAATGACTTGTGCTGTGACAAGCCATTGCAGTTCTCCTGGTTGACTGAACCCATTCTCGAGACAGATTGAGGCAATAGCCCCTTTTTGCATCCGAATAGCAGCGTTCTTGTCCCCAATCGACCTTGCAACAAGTCGACCAACACAGGGAGCATGCCCTACCCAGGCTACCTTGGGCACGTTTTCTTCAGTGGTCCATTCCGCAATTTCCTGCCAGTGCGATCCGGGAGCAAGCGAGTCATGGATTTCAATACGAGGAGTCTTGAGTGTATCCACAATGATTTCTGCTGTTTCACGTGTTCGCACCAATGGACTTGTAACGACCAGATCAATCTCCAGCCCAAAATCCTGCATATAGCGAACGAACCTTTCAAATCGTTTGCGACCTTTTTTAGTCAGGCGACGATCATAATCATCTTGATCGATGCCACACTCTTCGGCCCACGCATGACGAATAATGTAAAGTTGTGTTGGTAACATGTGCATCGAATAAGTGTGAAGTCCTGATCATTTTTGAGCAAGATCAGGATTTTCTCCAGAGGGCATCGTCTTTGATATTCATGCCACGGCGATTTTTCTCTGTCTCTTTCCACCAGCGTTGGGCATCTACTGGATAGCCAGCAGTTGGCTGGAGCGATGGTAACTTATCTGTCCAAAATTTATTAAATACATCCATGGCGAGTTCACGTGTGTATTTCGCCGTCATGCTTGCAACAGCAACAGGCAATTGAGATTCACCGCCTACACTAAAATGAATAGATGTTGGATGTTCACAGTCATGAATATAGTAATGAGAGTGATGCGTTGTTTCTGATAATGGCTCAACTCGTGCAGCATCAAAGCAGTGCGAAACAACGCCTGCATACCGTTTACGGCCACCATGCCGATCACACCAGATAACAGCGGGCGAGTCAGGGTGCTGGTTACGAAGATCAAAGGCAAGTTGCAGAGATGTTTGTGACAGGATGTCCGATTTGTTCAGTCCAGTGTTGAGTGCAGCATTGAATGTTTCTGGGAATATCCATCGACACGCCAGACCAGTCAATCGAATAGCGTGGTTCTGTAATTGTCTGGCCGCCTTATCGGATTCTTTAATCGCCCTTGGCACTTCTGTTGCAAGCGGTAGCCTCAGTGTATTGAGTTTTTTCCAGCAGGCGAGATCATAATCATCAGGTGGCGTTAGCGTAAGCAACGAAAGCAGGTGCTCACTCGTCGCTGGCAGTGTATTTGTTGCAATGCGAACTGCTGCGAATACACCTCGCTCTAGTGGTTCAAGGGTTTCAGACTTTGTGCCCCTCCGAGTAAATATTTTCTTCGAATCACCCCAAGGTGGTCCTTGTCCTGCACGGTAGTCATCCTGAATATCATTTTGTAATTCTAGAAAATGTTCTGCCACGTCTGTGGATGACTGATTGCTCTGTAAGTCATCTATCTGCCATGAGGAACCACCGATAACGAGTGGGCCAAGGTTTGGCCCATACCCCGCCTCGTCGATGCCAATAACCAGAGTCATGACCCTGCACCTAACGGTGATTGTGGCGTCCCATTTGGAAATTGCCGGCAATATTCGTAGATGGCTACAGCAGTTGAAGTTGCCGCGTTCAGGCTATGAGGTAGTCCGGCCATAGGGATTTCTGCAACACGATCGAGTCGGCTCAGGATCTCTGGATCGATGCCAAGCCGCTCATTCCCAATGACAAGAACAGTCTTGCTTACAAACGGAAATGAAAAAAGGCACTCAGAATAGGTCGACTGCTCAAGACCGACCAACTCCCATCCAGAGTTCTTCAATTTATCAAGGACTGGAGACAGGCTCCGATGAACTTCGATTGAAATCTCTTGCGCCGCGTCCCGGGCAATTTTCTCATCGAGCTTGCTAGAACCGCAGGTAATTAAGCGACGGATGCCAAAACATCCACAGGTTCGTACGATGTTAGAAAGATTTACTTTGCTGCGAAAAGCAGGGCAGGCGACAACCAGCTCTCGAGGACCAGCCAAGTGGTGTGGCGGTCGATGTCGAATATGTTCAAACGATAGTCCGGTGGGCAATGACATGATTTGTAGCATGACACGAAACGTGCAATTTCTAAAGCGGCTGATGCTGTTTGTCGGCGTACTTTTGATCGCTGGCTGCGAATGGTCGAATGATGACCCATCTGATCACGGTCCGCAGGCCGTCGTTCAACAGCCGGCCACAGTGTCTGTTGCCATTGCAGGTTATTCTGAAATAGTGGAGCGGATTGACTCGCATCGAGGGAAGGTTGTTGTCCTCGATTGCTGGAGTACATCATGCCCACCGTGTATTAAAGAATTTCCTGGGCTGGTTGAGCTTAAACAAGACTACGGTGACACAGTAGCCTGTCTTTCACTCTCATTTGACTATGAAGGTTTTGGTGAACCCGAAGACGTGCTCCCGCCAGTGAAGACATTTTTGGAGCAGGTCTCAGCTGGAGAGATTGAGAACTTCCTCAATCGTGATGAGGCAGATGCGTTGTATAAAAAAATGAACATTACGAGTGTCCCCGTTGTCATTGTCTGGGATCGTAATGGTACGCTAATACAACAGTTTGACGATGAATATGCTAGTGAAAAACTCAAAAGATCTTTTACCTATGATGACATACGTCGGGTGGTTGAACAGTCGATTGAGTCGCAGTCAAAGGAATAATGCAACGATGGTCAATGAGAAAAGCAAAGAGAGCCCACCGGTGGCATCAGCTATTTCAAAGGAGTCTGTGGATGGACCAACTGAACACGATGTTGTTCGTGGGCCACTTGGCTTTGGAAGAGAAACCGTTGAGTCTCTCGTTATTGCTTTTACGCTGGCCCTTCTGTTTCGTGCATTTGAGGCAGAGGCTTTTGTGATACCAACTGGTTCCATGGCCCCAACACTTATGGGTCGACATAAGGATCTTGATTGCAGCGAGTGTGAATTCAACTTTCAGGCTGGAGCCAGTCGAGAAGAGGATGATCAATCACACACATTTCGAACTGAATTGGGTCGAGTGAATCGTGAGATTGATCGGCTCCGACGTTTGGCTGATGACTCATCTGCAGGGCCTCAACAGCGAGAAGTGGCAAAGCAGCAGATTGCTAGCCTTGAAGCACCGGGTGGAAAATTGTCGGTGCTTCAGATGCGACTCGCTGGCAAGATGATAGCTTCAGCGACCTGCCCAAATTGTGGAAACGTGATGAAGTTGATTGAGGGTGAGGGGCCGAGTGTGACGTATGATGCGCGCTATCCGTCATACAACGGAGACCGGATCCTCGTTGATAAATTTGCGTACGACTTTCGAGAGCCAAACCGTTGGGATGTCATCGTCTTCAAGTATCCTGAAGGAGCAAATACAAACTACATAAAAAGGCTTGTCGGATTGCCAAATGAATTGGTGAGTATTGCTGGGGGAGACATCTGGACAAGTCGTGACGGGCAACCAGCTACGATTGCGAGGAAACCACCGCATGTAATGCAGGCTATGTTACAGGTTGTTCACGACAGTAACTTTCCGGCGCCTCTTCTTCAGGAAGAAGGTTGGCCTTCTGCCTGGGCCGATTGGGAAGATACAGGTCTGTGGCAGCCTGAAAAGAGCCGGCGGCAATTTACAACAACATGTTCTGCGGGACAGTCAGCAAGTCTTCGGTATCAGCGATTTAATCCCACGGCAGATGACTGGAAAGAAGTTCGGCTCGGGAATAGCGTTGGTAAAGATGCCAAGCCAGCACTTGTCAAAGACTTTCAAGCATATAACGCGATCAGTCAGGGTGGTCATTGGGTAGGTGATCTGGCTGTTGAATGTATTCTTGAAAGTAAGTCAGAGAATGGCCGTATCATCTTTGATCTCGTTGATGGTGGTCAGCAGCATTTTTGTTCGATTGACTTAGCCGACGGTACAGCGACCCTCGTAGCTGCAAGTGGTGTCACAGCAGAAGCGACAACTCCGATTCGGGGAAAAGGTTCGTGGGAAGTGATGTTCACAAATGTGGATGATGAACTGAGGCTTTTTGTAGATAAAAAGATCATGCCAACAGAAACACCAGTCCTCTGGGATGCTGAGATTAACAAAGAGTCGATTCGTGATCCGGTTCTCGAAGTTGTTCAGCCGGGATCGACTGTACCATCAGACCTTGCGCCTGTTGGCATTACAGTCAAGTCAGAAGATGCACCTGTTGCTGTTACAGTTTCCTCAATCAGAGTACTTCGGGACATTTTTTATATTGGTGCTGTGGGTTTTGGTCGCCGAGGTGAAATACGGGATGAACCCATTCTTGAATTCCCACTTGAGTCCGATCAATTCTTTGTTTTGGGAGATAATTCAGCTGCCAGTAAAGATGGGCGACTCTGGATTGACGTCCATTATGTTGATCGCCGACTCCTTCTGGGCCGTGCAATATCGATTGTTTGGCCACATATGGTGCCCGCATCCCGCCATATAACCGTTACTCTCCCTGTACTTGGAGAGTTGCGATTGCCCTCGTGGCCAAACTTCGCGAGGATGAAGTTCATCCGTTAGATCTGATAGTTTGATTTGCGGATGTAGAAGAAGTGAAATCAAGGATGGGACATGTCACTGCTAAAAGCTGAAGGACTTGTGAAGGTTTATGGACGTCGTCGCGTTGTCGATGGTGTTTCATTTGAAGTTCAGCAAGGTGAAATTGTCGGCCTTCTTGGGCCCAATGGAGCTGGAAAGACAACAAGTTTTCGGATGACGTGTGGGCTTGTTATTCCAAATGGCGGCCGTGTGCTCTTAGATGATAAAGAGATTACAAAGTGGCCGATGTTTAAGCGGTCGCGAGATGGTGGTATGGGATATCTTGCTCAGGAGCAGAGTGTTTTTCGCAAACTGACAGTCCAACAAAATCTTTTGGCAATTATGGAGCTCATTGGCATGCCAGCCAAAGAACGCCGACGCCGAAGTGAAGAGTTAATGGAACAATTCGACATCACACGAATTCGGAAGTCGAAAGCACATTACATTTCAGGTGGTGAAAAGAGACGGCTCGAAATTGCTCGTTGTCTTGTCACTGAACCCCGGATTATTCTGCTTGATGAACCGTTTACCGGTATCGACCCAGTGACAATCCACTCGATTCAAAAAATTATCATGGGTTTACGAGATGATGGAATTTCAATCCTGATTACTGATCACCGCGAACGCGAGACATTGGCGATCACAGATCGCAGCTATATTGTGCGGGCCGGAAAGATTCTCTGCCATGGCACAGCAGAAGAAGTATTGAGTAATCCGGATGCCAAGAAATACTACTTCGGTGAAACACCGCCCGGGAATCCTCTGGATTCAACCGAAGCGGCATAGCAAATCATTTGATTTAATTGCACCGTTTGTTTGATCACACTGTCGTCCACATGAGGCTTGTCTTCAGATCACATGCAACTGAGTGCAGTGCGGTTTCTGTACCAAGTCGAAAGCTTTCTATACCAAAACAATTTGTTTTGAAGAAAAATGCTTGATCTGTTGAGGCAGATTTTTCAAACTCCGTTTTCTTTCTTGCATTTTACATTTGGGGAATTTTGAAGGGAACGTGGAATTATGAACACGAACTATCGTAGGGGTTTTACCCTGATCGAACTCCTTGTTGTCATTGCAATTATCGGTGTCCTTGTTGGGCTCCTTCTTCCTGCTGTTCAACAGGCACGTGAAGCAGCCCGCCGTATTTCATGTTCCAACAATCTCAAACAGCACGGTCTGGCCCTTCATAATTATTACGACGCTAATAAGCACTTCCCTATGTACATGTTTGACGGGAATCCACAAACAGGAGAGCGAAGTGTTGATATTGGAAACGGTACAGGCCATCGGGCACCAGCATGGAATATGTGGCTCGGTCATAGTTTATGGACCCAGTTATTGCCATGGCTCGAGGAGACAACGACATACGATGCGATGGATTTGAACAGATGGTCCACCGGGGGAGTGAACGGCTCGGCTGCAATACGTCGAAAATTTATTACAGCCTTTATCTGTCCATCAGATTTACCATACGGAGATCCCAGATTTGGTGGAATTAATTATGTTGCCAATGCAGGGTCAACAGTCAACATCTACCGAACTGGCGGTGGCGGAGGACCCAATGGTCTACAGCCTGTAACCCCAGGTGTTTTTGATGGACCAATTATGAAGCACAATACAACAACGTTTGAAGAAATTACCGATGGAACTTCAAACACGATTCTTTTGTCAGAGAGCTTAAAAGGTGATAATGATGATACGCTGCTGAATCTTGAACGAGATACAACAGCTCAGATATCTTTGGTGGGTAGCCCAAACTTTCCAACAGCTGCAAATCTTGAAACCATGGGTCAGGCAGCCGATGCCGGAGCATTGACATGGCACCGAAGTAATGCTGGTCGAGATTGGCAACGTGGTATACCAACGAAATCAGCATTCAATACCGTGGCACCTCCTAACTGGAACCATGTTTCTTTTGCAACGGGTGGACGCTATGGCGATTCAGCAGACCGGAATGGTGTGTATCCCGCTCGAAGCAAGCACCCTGGTGTAGTAAATACGGTGACGGCGGATGGTGCAACGCACACAGTGAGTGACACTATTGACCTCACCACGTGGCAGAATCTTGGTGCGCGTCAGGATGGGAACGTAGCCAAGCTTCCTTAAATTTATTTTGTTATTTGAGACGACATAAGTATCTCATGTAACTTGTGGAGAAACAGATGCGCAAAGAACTAATATGCCTTGTTATTGGATTGGTTATGGTTATTGGATGTGGGAGCAGGGAAAAAGTGATTCGTGTTGCGCCTCCTTCAGTTGTAAATCAGCTTCGAGACGTACTCCAGCAGATAGCTGATGCTGGAATGATCGATAGTTCGATCGAGTATGCCAAAGAACTTGTTGAGAAGGCTGTCGAAGCTGATCCAAGTAAAGCAGACCTGGAACAATCGGTGAATGAACTAGAGCGTGCTCAAGGTAAAAAGGCGATCTCAAAAAAAGTTGAAGAGATGCTGACAATGCTTGATTAAATCAGTAACTCGTAGTCCGAAGTACACAGCTACTTTGCGTCTCGTGCACCAAGAAAATAGCTATTTAAAAATTCACGTCGATCGGTTTCGCAGCGAGCGTATTCGACCATAGCAAGCAGTTTCTGTTGGTCTCGCCGAAGCTTTTCAGCCAGAGAAGGTTCATCTGTAAGAGACTCCGGAAGTTGTCCATAGCGTGAAATCTGTTTTTCTGTGCCAGCTATCTGCTTGCTGAATTCAACGGCCCCAAACCGCTCGAGCATGATGAGGGCACTTTCAAGACGTCGGTCATGACGTGCCTGTCGGCCAAGAAGTTTTTCATTCAGCCACTCGATGCCAAACGCATTCACCTTTTCAAGATCATGTTCGAGTACATGATCAATCTGACGGTAGAAGTCAGCATCTGGATTTGCCCAACGGATGAATTCCATGAGCATCGGCAGATCATTTTGGTCATAGAGGAGAGTACATTGTGACGGTAAACCATCCCGACCAGCACGACCAATTTCCTGATAGTAGCTTTCGAGTGAACCAGGAACTTCGGCATGCGTTACAGTACGAATATTTGCTTTGTCGATTCCCATTCCGAAAGCATTTGTCGCGAGAACAATTGGCTCTCTACCACTAAGAAAGTGTTCCTGTGTTCGCTTTCGATCGACTGGCCGTAGGTTCCCATGGTAACAGCCATGAGTAATACCCTCTTCTTCAAGCAGATGGCTAAATCGTTCAAGAGTTTTGATGAGCGTGAAGTAAACAATGTGGCCGCCATCACCAGCCTGAAACTTTTTAAGGATGTGAAGAAGACGCTGCAACTTATCGTCTTCGCCCCAAACCTCTTCCACAAGCAGTGCAAGGTTAGGCCTCTCAATGCCCTCATGAAAAACCTGGACGTCAGCCTCTTCAAAGCCTAGTTGGTGGATAATATCCTGCTGTACCTCATGTGTCGCTGTTGCTGTGAGCGCGAGTGAAGTGGGACAACCAAGAAATTCACGAATTTCACCAACACGCGTATAATCTGGCCGAAAATCATGGCCCCATTGGCTTACGCAGTGTGCTTCATCAACAGCGAGTAATGGCACCTTGCGGCCACCTAGTACGCGACGAAAATCAGATTTCTGAAAGCGTTCTGGTGTGACATAGAGCAAGCGATACGAACCATTTTCAATTGCACGATAGCGAGCTATGCGCGCTTCTTTGGTGAGTGACGAGTTGATAAATGTGGCATCGATACCACGAGCTTTGAGCGCATCGACCTGATCTTTCATCAGTGCGATGAGAGGACTGAGTACGACCGTCAGGCCGTCCTGTACGAGTGCGGGCACCTGATAACAGAGACTTTTCCCACCGCCTGTTGGCATGAGAACAAGACTGTGCTTTCCAGCGAGTGTTCGTTCAATAATCGCTTGCTGCGTACCACGAAATGATTGATAGCCGAAGGTCTTTTTTAAAACGTCTTG
>JALCBP010000068.1:0-14549 GCA_028066355.1 Pirellulales bacterium | reverse complement strand
CGTCAGCACTGTGCCATCTGGTGGCTATTCATCATACAGTGGTACCAGTATGGCAACTCCTCATGTGGCTGGAGCTGCCGCGCTTGCCTTGGCAGTTGATCCTACACTGACAGTGTCTCAACTCAGGACTGGGCTTTTAGGAACAGTAGATTCAGTAGCAAGTTTGTCCGGTAAAACCGTGACAGGAGGAAGGCTTAATGTTGGTCGGCTTGTTGAAAGTCTTTCAAGTGAACCAACAATTCCGTTGCCACCTTCCGGGCTGAATGCGAGTGACGGTACGACAATTGGTTCAGTACAAGTCTCTTGGGGATCGTCGCTATTTGCTGATAGCTACACATTATGGAGAAGTCGGATAGATGATGCTTCTACTGCAGTGGTCATCGCAGATAGTCTTTCCACCACAAGCTATCAGGATCTAGAGACGGATGTGAATGAAAGTTATTACTACTGGGTGTCTGCAACAAATAATCTTGGTACAAGTCCATTAAGTGATTCTGACCGTGGATTTCATTCACCAAGCCGATCACCAAACGATGCTTTCGTAGACAGAATAGTTCTTGAGGGCGTTCTAGCGAATGCCTTAGGAACAAACCTGGATGCCACAGAAGAGTCTGGTGAGCCAACACATGCCGGTGTTGGGGGTGGAAAGAGCGTTTGGTGGACGTGGACATCACCAGCTTCTGGAAGTGTTGAAATAAATACTGTTGGAAGTGGTTTTGATACTGTGCTTGCTGTTTATCAAGGATCACGCGTAGATGAGCTGTCTCGAATTGTCAGCAACGACGATATCGATTACGGAGTTGTGCTCCAAAGTCGTGTTACATTTGAAGCCGCAGCTGGGCAGGCATATCAGATTGCAGTCGATGGATGGAGCGGAGCAACGGGATCTATCGAATTAGCGTTGACTCTCGACGCTCCAGTCCCACCTGATCCAATCACCAATATTTCTCTCAGTAATTCTCGAGTTAATGAGAATTTACCTGCGGGGGCACTCGTCGGTGTTTTCGAAGCAGCCGGTGGTGAAAATGTTACATACTCTTTGGTTGATGGAAACGGCTCTGACGATAACAGCAGGTTCCTAATAAATGGGAGAACATTGGAAACATCGGGCCCATTCGATTATGAAGCGAATGAGTCATATGAGATTCGAGTCCTAGCAGTTTCCGGAGAGGATTCTTTTGAGAAAAATTTTGTTATCTCAGTGACTGATCAGAATGATGTCCCAGCGGTAATACTCTTATCAGATAATGTCGTATCTGAGGCAGCAGCACCCGGTACATCTGTCGGGGAATTCACTGTGCTCGATGAGGACATTGGTGATACTCATACCTTGATGTTAGTGGATGGGGAGGGGAGCGATGGCAATACGCTATTTACAATAAACGGCGGTGCTCTTGTAACAGTGGGGCAGTTCGATTTTGAAACAAGTGAAGCTCACTCAATAAGAGTACGTGCCACCGATGCGGCAGGAGAGTCAGTGGAACGAGTCTTCACGATTGTGGTCACAGATGTTCCAGAGGGACTTGTTGTTGAGGAACTTGTTCCAGACCGAGATGGTTTTCGCATTCGATTCAATGGTCAGCTTGATGTGTCAAATCTTGATTTCCACAATCGGGCAGTTGCTCCTGAATTTCTTGACGTGACGTTGCGTGATATAGACGGAACTCTGATCGATTCAGCCATTGCCATCAATGATGAGCAAGACGGCTTTCGTCTGGTGGTAAACAACGGTGTCTTGGACGCTGGAGACTACACGCTTACTGTTCGAAGTGGAGAGAGTGGAATTGTGGCGGTTGATGGTCGACAACTTGATGGAAATAGTGACGGCGTGGTGGGCGACAACTATGTATCAACATTTACAATCGAGCCACTACCAGTCGGCACTGCGATTGTGGGTGTTCCAGGATTTTTTGAGACTGCTGGTCAAGAAGTTAATGTTCCGGCCTCTTCTGCTGGTGGTATTCCAATCGTTGTGACGGCATCGGAAGGAGTCATGTCACTTGATATGGAGCTATTTTACAACGCCGAACTACTGAGTATTTCCGGCATTGAATTGGCAGCAGGTATGCCATCTGATTCCCTGTCGTTAATAAACGTGTTGGAGCCCGGTCATGCGGTTGTTGGATTCTATTCACCGCAACCACTTGCCGCAGGAAGCTACGAGGTGGCTCGCCTTCTTGCGACGGTGCCAGAGAATGCGGAAAAAGACCAAACGCACGTGCTTGATGTAAGAGGGGCTAGTCTAAATGAGGGTATGATCCCCGCTTTTGATGATGATGGTATTCATGTCGTGGCCGTTGGTAATAGAGCTCCAACAGGTATTAATCTCTCTTCGAGCGCTGTCGTCGAGAATAGTCCGGTCGGAACAGTTATCGGAATGTTGGGAGCCATTGATCCTGACTATGGAGATTCATTCACCTTTGAGCTTGTAGCGGGAGACGGTGATAGGGATAACTCGTCATTCTCTATTGATAATGAACAGTTGGTTGCAGCTACAGGCTTTGATTTTGAAGCTGGTGCAACTCGAAGCATACGGGTGCGAGTGACCGACGGTGAGGGAGAGTCCTTTGAGGAAGTCATTACCATTCAGATTGAGAATCAGGTTGAGACACTTTATGTCACAGAATTGGCAGGTGCTAGTGATGGTTTTCGGATCTCATTCAGTAGGTCAATCGATGTAAGTAATATTAATCTTTATGATGCGATGGACGTCTATGGAGAATCTGATTTAATTCTGCGTGGAGCCACAACAGGTGATGTAGGTGGGTCAATAGTCATCGGTGCTGATGGTCGTAGCTTGCAGTTTGTTGCAAATAATGCACTTGCTGTCGACACGTATTCCGTAGTCCTTCGCAGCGGGAGTGACGCATTTCAAACGGTGACTGGAGAGTCATTGGATGGCAATGCAAATGAAGAAGTTGGCGATAACTACGACGGCAGTTTTACGATTTCAGAAGAGCCAGTAGTTCGGTTAGAAATTCCAAGTTTTGCGAGGGGGGCAGGGCAAGAGGTCCATGTGCCCGTTGGTAGCGATGCGGGAATTCCACTTGTTATGGAGTCTGATGGATCTGTTCGATCACTCGATGCTATTTTCATGTTCAATCCAGAGTTGCTGGATGTTTCGGCTATTGTGCCTGGGGTAAACCTGCCAGAATTTGTGAGTTTTTCGACTGAAATTCTGGAGCCGGGGCGAATTGCTTTGAGATTTGATGCTACCGAATCGTTCCTAGACGGCGGAGGAGCTCCTGCAGGTCAATTGACAATCGCGAACGTAATGGCACAAGTATCTACGACAGCTCAAAATGGGGTGTCAGGTCTTCTCAGTTTGGAATCAGTTGTGAGTAATGGCACGGTCACTGTCAGTAGCAGTAACGCTGTCCAGTTGGTCGCAGCGCTTGGCGATACCAATGGGGATAGCGAGTATACCTCAGCTGATTCGGCCCTCGCGGCGAGACTCGCGATGCGGCTGGATAGGGGGCTTGTCAGTTATCCTTTGACGAGTCCATCACTTGTTGCAGATGTGAGTGGGAACGGAACTGTTTCAATGCTTGATGCTGCAATGATTGCCGGCGTGCGTGGTGGAAGCCAAGCGCCCGAGACAGCGTCTGCAGCACCACCAAGGCAGATGCTACTACGGCATCGAGGAAGTTTCCGAAGAGCTGATGTAGTCGATGTCTCAGGTCTACTCTCAGACGATGAAACAAAACTACTTGCGGATTCATGGGATTCAGCCACGTCTCGAGCACAAGCCTTTGCCGATCTTGCTGCTGGATGGGCGGCGAATGCAGAAACAAATGGAAATGGTACGTTTTCTTTCTCTGAAGGGAGTGACGAAGCCGGGGATAGTATTTTTATAGACCCAGGACTCGTATAGAGGTTTTACTCAGAGAATTATCTGACAGAGTCCTTAAAGAGGTTCTGGTTTTCTTCGACCCATTCCAGCGAGGTCAACACCAAGCCTCTTGGCTTTCTTATAGAGCGTTGCTCGGTTGATCCCAAGTGATTTCGCTGCGGCATCTCTGCGCCAGTTATTCTGGCGAAGGGCATCTAGAATGAGGCGTCTTTCAGGAGCAGCCATTTGAGCTTTCAGCGAGTCATCTTTCTTATTAGAGTTGCCTGCTGAGCAGCTTGTTCCCTTGCTTGCTACTCTTTGCTTGCTGCTCGCTCCCTCAATGACTCGAGTTGGAAGGTCTGTTACCTCGACTTGTTTGCCTGATCCAAGGAAGGCAGCCCGTTCGACGGCATGAATGAGTTCTCGGACGTTTCCGGGCCAGTGATGTGACTCCAGACAGTCGATAGCAGCGTTGGTAAAGCCTTCGATTTCTCTACCAGTTTGAATCATGACATTTTTCAGAAACTGCTCGGCGAGAGGACGTATGTCTTCGTGTCTTTCTCGTAGAGGTGGGAGCTCAATTTTGATGACGTTGATTCGCCAGTAAAGGTCTTCACGGAATTTTCCACACCGAACAAGTTCTTCAAGATTTTCATGTGTTGCAAGAATAACCCGAGTGTCGACTTGCCTCGTTTGTGTGCTACCAACAGGTTCAAATTCAAAATCTTGTAAGACCCGTAATAATTTGACCTGCATTGCGGGTGTCGCTGTTGCAATTTCATCAAGAAATATTGAGCTATGATCTGCACGAGTAAACATTCCCTCTCGCGACGTCGTGGCACCAGTGAATGCGCCGGCACTGTGCCCAAATAATTCACTCTCAAGTAGCGATTCTGTTAGGCTTCCGCAGGCAACCTCAATAAGTCGGTTGCTTGACCGCGTACTTCTACGGTGAATTTCTCTGGCGAGTAGAGACTTTCCAGTACCACTTTCTCCTGTTATCAAAACGGTTGCAGTGGTGGGAGCGATCTTCTGAACAACTTCTGCAATCTCACGCATTGCTGGACTGATTTCAAGCACTCTACGATTTTGGTTTGTATTGCAAGGCCCTGTTGATTTGCCTGTGACTGCAGCTACTTTCTTTCTCCTCACTGTATCAAGGATCTTTAGGAGGCTTGAGTCATTTATTGGTGTAGTGAGAATGGTATCTGCGTGAAGGGAAAGAAGTTTCTCTTTAGCAGGCAATGTTCCGAAAGCAATCAGGCATGCCTCTTCCCACATGGAGCGAAGTAAAGTCGCAAGACGAATACTTCCATTATCAGGGAGTTCCCCATCGAGAATGCAGAAATCGTATCGATGTTTTCCGAGCTTTTGAATTGCTTCCGTGACATCACCAGCTGCCGTGGCATGCCACCCGAGCGAACAAAGCCATTGAGCAATATGAGACGCCATTCTGCGATCATCATCAACAACAAGTATCCGGTTCCAAGGATCAGGGAGATGCTGATTCGATTTTCTGACTGTCTTTTGACCTACTTTTTTCTCAAATGTTGGCATCACTATTTCCTGACAGCTTTTGAACGTGCGGGGGTTACTATTCCGAGTTCACGCTGAGAACCGTGACGGCTTATAGAACTCCATAGATTCCTAGGACATAGAACGTTGCCGGAAAAGTCTCACTTAGCCATATAACCAATATATATTCAGTCCTTCGGTCGCCCATGCGTTGTAATCCTTACAACCATGCTAGGTGACGAAGTGCTCGTGATCATTCATCAATTGCTGTAGGAGAAGTTTTTGCTTCACTCGTACGGAATTCGTGATTTATTTCAGCCCTTGCCTTCCCTGTTTTATCTGGCTGCAGCGGACTTGCTGAACCACTACTGTCACTAAGACGATCTGCTGCTGGACCAAATATCAGTTCACGGTTTTCGAGCAGACTATCAGGATTTTCATCAAGGATTTGCATTCTTCGTTTACGAAACCAGAGGAATGTAGCGACTGCAAAAGCGACAATGCCGGCGATAAGCACGACAAGCGTGAGGCCTTTCTCCGCCGACTGAATGAGTCCAGTGATTCGGTTGCCAAAGGCATACGCGAGGCCGAAAAAAGCACTGATGACAATAGAAGCACAAATGAAATCAGCAAAGAGAAACCATCTGTATTTTACTCGAAGAATACCGGCTGTTAAATAAAATGGGCTTCGAAGTCCAACCAGAAAACGGGCGGCAAAGAATGCTTTTATTCCATGCTGTTGGATAAGAAGCTCAATTTTCTTCTCTCGCTCTTCTGTGAGGAATCCGCTCAGGAGGCGATGCTCTCTGAGAAATCGTGCCCCGAAAAAACGTCCGATGGCATACATCAAACTGTCGCCTAGCAGCGCCCCAATCAAACATGCTGGTAGTGCCAACCACCAATCCAAAGCCCCGGCTCTACTGGCTACTCCAGCGGCCACAATAGGGATCTCTTCAGGGACTGGTAGCCCTAAGCCAGTAAGTGTCAAAAAAAGCACGATTCCAAGATATGAACCCTGCTCCAACCATTCGATCATGTCTAGTGGTATTGCATGGGGAAGGGGTTCATTACTGACATGACAGTCAACCGATTTTGTGGCTTTGCCGAAATAATAAGATTACCTTTTCAGAAAAGTCATCCGAAGAAGTTGGGAAGTCATTCACGAATCCCTGATCGAACCATGGTTTGTTCTTAAACAGGGACTTTTCTAGTCTAGTCTGAAAATTATGAAATGTGTAGGAAATAGCAATCCTGCACTACTTCTGGTTGAAATCTCTGGCCTGAATAACCGTTAGTCCCGGACTTGTTTGATTTGGGATGAATTGTTCGGTGTCAAGATTAGCTAAAAGTACATTTAGTCGGCTGCTCGTTTCATCTTTCACCACAAGTATCGCGGCCACAGAACCCCCATCGGGAGAAATGTGGTGAATTTCTTTTGGTCCCAGAATATACGCTGCTGTTGACAATGCATCAGCTTCAGCCGCTGTATCGGCTAGAACAGTTGCGGAGAGAACGCCACTGGCGGGTTGGCCTGTTCGCGGATCAAGTATGTGGCCAATTTTCTTGCCTTTCTCAATATAAAACTGTGTACCGGATCCGCTTGTGCCCAATGCTTTGTTCCGAAGTGTAATGGTGCCAATCCGCTTTTCTCGGAAAAGTGGGTGCCGAAGCCCAACAGGCCATCCATAATTCTCGGCCTTCTGTTCGGCTAAACCACGTGTGCCCCGGCTGCGAACACTGCTATGCCCACCGTGAATGAGAAAATCTTCCACCCCCTCCATTTCAATGAGGTCGATGGCTTTATCAATTGCCCATCCCTTGCCAATTGCCCCGAGATTTATCTCAACTTCGGGCCTGTCAAAACGTATCTTGTGTTCATGCTCATGGAATTGAATATTCCTCATCCCAGAACATGCAATTGCCTCAGCAAGTTTTTCTGGAGACGGTGTTCTGCCTTTCTTTTGAAGAAACCCCCAGGCTTTAATGAGTGGCCCAGCGGTAACATCAAAAGCATGATTGGTCTGAGCATGAATTTTTTTTGCTAACCAGAGCAAGTCGTACACTTCTGGTGATAGATCGTGCCAGTCCGAACACAAGGACTCATTGATTCTTGAAATTTCACTTGTCGGTCGATAAACCGAGAGTTGGTCTTCGATGTGCTCGATAATATCGAGTGCATCCGCGCCAATTGACGTTGCCACACTATTTTCTAGCAAGTTGAAAATAACCTCAAAGCGACATCCCATCGCCTCACGGCCAACAACAATAGTGTGGACCGTTTCCACGTTTTACTCCTTGCAGTAGTACCGGCTATCGTGGTGCTAATCCTCGATCAAATGCATCTTGATCTCTCCGGAACACAGCTAATTCCGTGTCGAACCGCTCCAGTGGAATCTTATAGCTTGGATTTTCTGCGGTATGGGCATGACAATGTGCAACGAGGAGACGGTATAGGAATTTGAACAATTGACGAGGCACTCGAACACTTCGCAGGCCATCAATTAATCTGGACTGGTTGACTTCGGGCTCAAAAAGTTCAGCGAGAGTTGTCGGTGGGTCTTTTACACTTGCGGCTTTGAGCCTCATTGAGGCAATGTCGTAGAGAGTTTCTCCAGACCACTCTAAAGACGGAATGAGATTTTGCTTGTCGAGTCTTGCTCGCTGATTGAATGATTCGTCTTCACGCTCAATGAATCGATATAATTCATTAGGAAGTAGCATCTTGAAGCCAAGCCCAGGTGATTTCAGAAACTTGTTGTCAAAGATAGGCCAGATGATTTGCTTCATCCGCTCTGCCGAACCATTTATTACATGTGGCTCATCGAGTCGATCAATGATTACAATCATTCCACCGTATCCAACAGCTTGAAGTACTCCCTGAAGCTTTGCGAATAGTTCATACCTGTCATCACTTCTCGCCATAATTGGAAGAGGCTGCCCTGCAAGGTCAGCCTCGGGCATTTTTGCAAGTGCTTTTACAAGTTGTCCTACTGTTCTGTTTCCCGTTCGCATGCTTCGAACAATACGGAATGCTTTCCACCAGCACTGGCACCTTCGCCATAACCAGGGCATCCAGGTTCCAGCCAGAACTAACCATGGCCACCACTGTGACAACCAATCCAGATTCTTTGTCGAGACGCTGGTGACGAGTGCCGCCACAAAAAGCGAGGTAGATGCCAAGCCTAGTAAGGTTGGCCAACGTCCAAAAATAGAGCCATAACCAACTCGCCATCGAAGTTTTCTCCATCGCGAAGGAAAGGTTTCAGCTGTTGATTGATCATAAAGTGCCGCAAGCAAAGTAAGATCGCGAGCATGTGGGGCACTCCATGAATGATTTTTCCCGTCACCCACCGGTTCTGTTTTCGAGCGATGAATGATTGCAGAGACAAGTTGAGTAACGGCCAGGGAAAGGATTGCATCCATATGATCCCACAGCTTCCAGTGCCCAAGAGACTTTTCGACTGGCCGGTTTCTGCCACTACGGCTGACAAATCGATCTAGGAATGGATTGAAGTCATCATAGATAACAACGAAGGAAGGCTTTTTGTTTGCATTGGGGCCTCTGCTTTTCTCGTTGTGTCGCTCGAACTGACGAACCATTTGCAGTTTAAGTGCCGTTTTTCCAGCACCTTTTTCACCAAAAACAATCGATGTGCTTGGGTCTTCTGGCGATCCGTAAATCTTGTCCCAGCCAGGATGAAATGTTGATTCCAGGCATGTTCGTTTAAACACGGTGTCGTTTTGGGCGTCTTCTTCAGCAAAGGGATTGCCCTCTATTCCGTGGTGTTCCAAGAACTCCTGGATTTTCATTATGACCTTACTTGCTGTTGAGGGAGGTAAGCTATGAGTAAATTAGGATACTAGTTTGTTGAGACCATGCCTTCGATCATTTTCTTGAAGCCATCAGCTGATGCCTCTACAGTCGCTGCAGGTCCATAGAATTTGATGAAGTAATTACCCTTGTCGGTAGTTTCAATGATAGCCGCCAACATTCGATAATTTGGTCGATCGATTGACTGCCCACCTGCGAACGGACCACCGGGCATATCTTTGTAGGTCCCTGATACATCAACACACGTTACTTTGCATCCTGCAATACGTAATGTTTTCAAGCCTGCTTTATCCTTTGTGGATGTTCCATCAGGTTGGCTGAATTGACTGTACCACCGAGCAATATTTGCCTCGATGCTTCCCCCAGCACCCATCGAAGTCATGCGGCCTGGTTGGTTATCCGGCTTTACAGGCTTAATAGCAAATTCAGTTTCGACTATTCGAGATCGAGGTTGGACTTGCTTCCAGCCAGCTGGAGCAGCGAGTGAAAGTTCACCATTTGCTACTGTGAACTCAGTGGCAGCCTCAGCCAGTACACAGTGCACTGGCATGATAAAAATCGTACCCGTACATGACACGATGAACCCAAAAAGGAGTTGGGATAGAAACATGGTGCCGTCTAATCGTAATTTCATGAGAATGCCTTGCGTAATAGTGTTGATTTGCAATTGGTAGACATGGGCAGGTGGATCGGCAGAATGATAGGAGTCACCACTATAGTCATTAAGTTTCACCTTCCGGCTGAATGCTTGGGTGGTTTTCTGCAGGTTCGTGCCTTAGACGACTAGTGTATTCTGTTGGACTATCCGCCGGCAACCTGTTAACGACGAGTCCAATCATAGATGCAATGTCTGCAACTTGGAACGGATCAACTATAGCACTCTGTAATTCATTGGCATCTGCATACATGCCGGCTACATGCGAACCTCGCAGGTCAATTTCTGAAAGTGATGCACCCGGATAGCGTGAGTTACGCAGGTCACAATCCCGGAAGACGACTCGCTTGAGTGACGCGTTCTGGAAGTCAGTCTCCCGCAGGTCGCATCCATGAAATCGGCATCCAGTCAACTGGGAGTCATGAAATATAGATAAATCAATTTTGCAGTGATAGAACAGTACGTCACGAAGTTTTGTGCTGGAAAAATTACATCCGGTAAGCCGAGTGTTGTGAAACTCAGTGTGCGTCATTCGTGCGCCTGACCAATCAGCGTTAGCAATATTGCAATAACGGCATAGCAATTCGATAGTCTCCAGTCCTATCCATTTGGTTTTTGAAAGATCAGTGACAGTAATTAGTGCCTGTTCAAGAAAAATGTTTGAAGTTCGAGACTCTTTGAGGTTCGCACCATCAAGGGTGATTGCAGAATGCGAGTCATTTGAAGTAAAGCATTCTGATTTTATGACGATCAATTTAATATGAGAAAGAATGTCGACTAAGGGTGTGGGGTCAGTATTCATACGAAGTCCTCGCCGATGAAGAGCGTCTCGGCAATCTGAATAGTGTTTTACGATTCATTTGTGTCTTCTTTAAGCACTGGCAAGAAGACGGTCAAACCTTGGCTCACTTCCCATGCAGATGAATCACGTTATGTAATTCAGGAGTGCTATTAAGTTTGGAAAAAATCTGGAAAAACAGTTGTCACTAGTCTCCACTCGGACCAATCGGTCCGCCAAACGTACGCATTTGCCTTGATCTTTGAGGAAGATAATAAGGTGAACAGTTCCGTGCCTTCCATTGCGTTACTCGGTTCGCCACCAGGGGGGGCTATACGCCATAACTGGCTGGGGTCTTCCATGAGTATTGATGGGACAGACTTCGTACTCTGCTTCCCAAGTCTATCCAATGGAGCATGCATATCCCGAGAGGAAGCTTCGCCACTAAATGGCGAATCAAACTCTGCCAAATAGCCAGTTGGTAATGTGGACTTTATCGCGGAGGTCTGCTCCCTCGCCTGATCCTCATGAGGGGCAACTCTAAATTTCTCGCCACACTGGGGGCAACGTACTCGTAGACCAGCAAAACGATCTTTCAGTTTCGTGCGGTGCCCATTTGGACAAAAACAAATGATACCCATGAAAGTGCAATGAAGAATAAGTGGTGAGACAAATTTCAACTTACAGAATTGTAAGCCTTTTTTTCACAAACCATCTATATACTAACGCATCCAGATAATCGTGTGGACCAAAGACGTGCATCAGTAATAGCTTCTTCCATCGAAAGAAAATGAATGACCCATTCTCCAAGAGGCTCTAAGCCAGATCGTTCATCATCGGAGCACGATGGTAGTGAGAGTGTGCCGCAAGAAATTGCCATAGTAGGTGACCTAACGGAGAATGCCTCTGATCTTGTGGACAAAGTGCTCGGAGTTGAACCTGGAAGCAAGTGCACTATTTATTTCGATTCGCCTGGTGGAAATCCGTACACAGCGAATTCTTTAGTCGCCATGATTCGCCTGCGCGGTTTGCAGGCGACTGGGATAGTGACGGGAGAATGTTCTTCGGCGGCGGTTTGGCCTTTTGCAGCATGCACTCGGCGGCTTGTGACTGCATCGAGCGTATTGCTCTTTCATCCCATGAAATGGCAAAGTGAGGAGCAGGTAGGAATTCGTGAAGCAGCCGAATGGTCGCGTCACTTTACTAGCCTTGAAGTTGAAATGGACAATCTGTTGATTCATCTGTTCGGAGTAGATCAAGGCTCTGATGACGCCAACTTGATCCAGCTATGGTGTGACCAGCACCGGTATGTCACAGGGCATGAACTCGCTGACGCTGGATTTGCGGAATTGATTGACTTGAGGCCATTGGAATGGTTGTGTGAATAGGATCGATTGATTATCACAGCACCCATTTCACGTGAGATATTATCGGTAGTCGGTGTGACAGGCTGAACACGTTTGGGTAATAGCCTTTGCTGCGTTTCTTGCGTTATCGTAGTTTCCTTCATTAACAGCGATCCTTGCTTCCAAAGCATGCTTTTTCATCTTCTGGGCATAAGATACGTAGTCGGAGTCATCCCAATCAACAAAATTCGGTTGAACCAGTAATTCGCTGAAAGATGCAACTATTTCGGTGGCATGAAATAACTGGTCGATCGAGTCGGAAAAGATTTCTTCTGAGGCAGTGCCAGAGATAAGCCGTTCGTCAGCAATTTTTAAGCGACGCATGAGTAATGATCTGTCACATACCTGACTCCATTGGAACGGCTTTGTTTCATCGTTTTTAAAATTACCAATTTCACCACGGATCAAATTTTCAAGTTCTCCGACAGCAGTCTTTGCAACTGTAAATGCAGATCCACCTTCCCGTTGGCAGCGATATGCGGACCTTTCAAACTGCTCGCGATAGCCAATTGCATTTTTTTTCCAACTTGAGCGTACGTCTGCTGATTTGTCATACGCAGAAATGATCCCAAAGCAAACAGCCAATAGTTGGAATTCATCAATGGCTTCGCTGAGGTGGCTTTCGAAAAAAGTCTTGGTTGCCACGGTTTTTTTTAACCGTGGCAATATTGATTTTATCTCATCGTCAAGTGTGGAACCGGAAACGACTTGTGCCCAAGCTATCGCTGAATCAGTTTCTAGTATTACGGTTGATTTTGTTGATTGGCGTGTCGCTACGTAGTCGGGCTTCGGTCCAACGAGAAGTTGAAAGGCATCTCTGGCAATAACTTCACTTTCGGGAAGATTCTCAGGTTGTGGTGCCGGCTGACGTTTGGCTGGCTCCGCACATAGATCCACTGTTAGTGGATACGACCAGATGAAGAGTGTCGCCATCAGCCAGCCCAAGGGCTGCTTTTCTCGAAGGAACCTAGGTGCAAGTGTGGTGATATTCAAAGTGAAAGCCCTACTAGTAAGTTTTAGTCTAGACTAGCCCAGACTTTGGATTGATGTTGACTTGCGGCATGCAGGCGAATGGGGCAGTTTAGGGTGATTCTGATTCATTTGTTCGAAAGCCAGTTTTCGACTTGACCGCATACTAATCATCGCATCATCATCTGTGGAGTCGAAATTGCTCTCCGTCAAAAAGTTATTGCCACATGTAGATGTGGTGAGAGGGTATCACGCAAAAGAGAGTCTCGGCACACTTTGTTAAAGAAAGGCTTTGCGATGGTTTCTCCTAATCCGTCACCATTTGGCGGCGCACGGAATTTGTGTAAGCAGCAATTGAGAAAAGCTTTTTCAATCTGGCTAGTTTCTTTTATAGCTGGATGTTGCATGCTTGCTTTAACAAGTCAGTCAGGCTGCTCCGCGGGAGGTGCGGAGCCTTCAGCCGTCGCGAACATTGAACCAGCCAAGGTTACCGTCACCACGTTTCTAGAGGCGATAAAACGTGGTGACGAACGTTCTGCGATGGGAATGCTGACAGACGTCGCGCGTGCAAAAACTCAGGAGTTAGGCCTTTCTGTTGCTCCTCCGATGAAAGATACAGCCACCTATCGAGTGGGCGAGTGTGAAACCGTTGGAGGGACCGATGATGTTGTTCATGTGGCAACCACATGGACTGATACAGATGCAGAAGGTTTCACTACTACGGATAATGTCATTTGGGTCTGCAGGCTTGACCCGGAGGGCTGGCGGGTTGTTGGTATGGCGATGAGAATTTTCCCGGACTTGCCACCGCTGCTGCTCGATTTCGAAGACCCTGAGGATATGCTTGCAAAACAGCGGCTTGTAGCTGAAGAGCTTACACGTAGAGCCAAACTGGCAATGCAGGACCAAGGAACACAACCTCCAGCAGCTCGCACCGCCTCTGGTGATCCAGGAAAGGTTGTTGAATAGCCGGAAACGCCATCGACTCTCTTAACTGTTTTTTTGAGGGTGGATAAGCCGTCGCACGTCAGGAGAAGAAAATCCAAGCACCGCGGCAACCACCCCCCCAAGGGAATGGTTTTTGTGTTGTGTTAGAGCGGTGACCTCGTTTTTTTGGGACATGATGCCCAATTCTTTGAGAAGCGGCTATCAGCTGCTAACTACAAGCAGTGCGTCAAAAACCTCCTAAACCCCCCAGGTTGCTTGACAGTCTTATTTTGACTGCTAATTTCTGTTGAAACATGCTCACTGGAAGTATCGGCCAGCCTGCAACACATGCAGGGGGTGCTACGGGTTGTTCCGACGAGAAACCAATGATGAGTTTTGTTTTCGGTTTCTCTGCTCCGGTGGCCGTCCCGGGTCGGATATGCGTGTTGACGGCAAAATAGGGTGCAATCCCGCACCAAATAACTTGTTTCGGAGAAAGAAATGAAGCGTTTTCTGGGAATTTCATTCGCGGCGTTCATTGCGTTGATCGCCTTCGCTCTGATCAGCGTCGACACCAGTGCCGTTGCCGGTTTCCGTCATGGTTGCCACGGTCGTCGTTGTCATGGTCGTAGTCA
>JALCBP010000067.1:0-14642 GCA_028066355.1 Pirellulales bacterium | reverse complement strand
ATCGAGTGATATCACTCTTCTAAAGCAGTGGATCGCTAATGGAGCAAACTACGAAACTCACTGGGCATTCATAGCTCCAGAAAAACCCAAACCGTCTCCCCCAACCAGTCATCCAATCGATGACATTGTCTCCCGTCGCCTGCATAAGCATGGTCTTCATCTTCAACGGAAAGCGAGCCGTGCAACTCTTCTACGACGAGCCACTTTTGATCTTACTGGACTTCCACCCACCGCAACAGAAGTTAAGTCTTTTCAAGAAAATTCCTCACCAGATGCGTATACGCAGCTACTCGATCGGCTCCTTCAGAGTCCTCGTTATGGTGAAAGAATGGCTTCTGACTGGCTTGATCTTGCTCGTTACTCAGATAGCTATGGCTTTCAACGAGACACACCTCGACCAACGATGTGGCCTTGGCGAGATTGGGTTATCCAATCCTTCAACGACAATATTCCCTGGGACAATTTTGTACTCTGGCAATTAGCGGGCGACCTTCTTCCAAACGCAACTCAGGAACAGATTTTAGCAACCGCATTCAATCGGTTGCATCAACAAGAAAATGAGGGTGGATCGGTTGCTGAGGAATACCGAGTCCGCTATGTGAATGACAGAGTGACTACCTTCGGAACAGCATTTCTAGGGCTCACGCTTGAATGCTGTCGATGCCACGATCATAAGTTTGATCCATTATCTCAAAAAGACTTCTATTCTCTCTTCGCTTTTTTTGATGATATTGATGAGGCTGGTCTTTACTCTTTCTTTACACAAGCGACACCAACACCAAAACTGCAACTCACCAATAGTACCATTCGAGAGCAAGTCGATCGTCTAACTCAAGAAATTGAGAAGAAACAGCAAATTCTCGATCAGTGCAAGAAAGAGGTACGCAACGAAATATATCTTTCTCTTTCCAGTGACTCTCCACTATCGCCAGACTATGATTTAATTCCTGACGCGATAAGCGGTGAAATTGCACACTACTCTTTCGACAGGCAATTAGAAAACGGTCACTTCCCGTCTTTGATTCATAAACAAGAAAGTACTGAAGCGAATAGCTCTGAACTCCAACAGACTGAACAAAAAAAAGACGTACCAGCTGATTATCAAAAGAGATACTCTGCACAATCCCCCGTAGACAACTCGATCGTTGACGGGCATATTGGACAAGCGATTCACCTGACTGGCGACCACCCAGTTACAACTCCGGTCGGCAACTTTAGTCGGAGTGATCCATTTTCGATATCGTGCTGGATCAAGATCCCCTCATCTTTTAACCGAGCTGTAATTTTCCATCGTTCAAAAGCATGGACTGACGCGGGAAGCCGTGGCTACGAGCTCATTATTGACCAAGATCATCTCCGCTGGTCATTAATTCATTTCTGGCCTGGTGATGCTGCAAGTATTCGGATGACTGAACAAGTACCAATGAATCGCTGGATACATATTGTTGTCAGCAGCGACGGGACAGGGTTGGCAGACGGACTGACTATTGCTCTTGATGGCCACCAAGCAAAAACTGAAGTTCTTCAGGACAATCTTACGCGTACTATTTTGGGAGGTGGCGGGAACACAATAAAAATTGGGGAACGAATGCGGGACCATGGATTCAAGAATGGTTTGGTTGACGAATTCCGAGTCTTCGAACGAGTACTCTCACCTTTGGAAATCCAGGAATGCTACGAACCGGGCACGTTAGCGACTACTATCCAATCAAAGACTAATTTTGATGCTATCAGTGACCATCTAGCAGATATTGATAAAGAAGTTCTTACACATCGCAAGCAGTTGAAAAATCTGTATGACTCTCGAAACAAACTCGTTGAAAAGAATAAGGAAATTATGGTGATGCGGGAAAGTCGTCAGCCCAAACAAGCCTATGTTCTGACTCGAGGTGAATACGACAAACGAGCTGAACCCGTTGAGCCAACTACTCCAAAAATTCTTCCTTCGTTCCCTGCTACATCTCCACGTAATCGTCTTGGGTTGGCCCAATGGCTTCTTGATCCTGACCATCCTCTACTCGCTCGCGTTACGGTGAACCGATTTTGGCAGTCACTTTTTGGTGAGGGACTCGTACGCAGTGCAGAAGACTTTGGTAGCCAGGCGATGCAGCCTGAATACCCGGAACTCCTTGACCTTCTTGCATGGAAATTTTCTCATCCAAAGGAAGAAGGTGGACTGTCATGGGATGTCAAAGCACTCTTGCGATTCATCATGACTTCAAACACGTACCAACAGAAAAGCCTTGCCGCGGGCAAGGTCATGAAAGACGATCCTGAGAATAGTTGGCTTGCTCGGGGTCCCCGATATCGCCTGCCGGCCGAGATGATTCGCGATAATGTACTTTTGGCTAGCGGACTTTTGGATGAAACACCGGGTGGGCCTCCGGTGAGACCATACGATATCGCAGAATCATTCAAGCCGGAAAAAATTGGCTCCGGTGCAGCGCTATACCGTCGGAGTATTTACACGTATTGGAGAAGAAGCGGTCCTGCTCCTGTACTAGAAGCTTTTGACCTTCCGAATAGAGTTGTCTGTACTGCAAAGCGAGACACGACAAATACGCCGCTTCATGCCCTTGTTCTCCTCAATGGCACACAATTCGTTGAAGCCTCCCGCGTGCTTGCCGAAAATGTTCTACGTCCGAATTCAAATAATTTATCAGCCGCAATCAACCACGCCTTTTTTATTCTGACAAGCCGTCATCCCGATGAAGATGAACAAAAAATCTTGATCCAAATGGTAAATGACCAACACTCTTGGTATGAATCACATCCCGAAAATGCACAGGAACTTCTTGGTGTTGGACAGAAATCAAAAAGCACCGATCTTAATGAGATTGATGTAGCTTCTCTCGCTACTGTTATCAATGGTTTATTTGCACATGATGAAAGTGTGGTGAAAAGATGAGTAACCCACTAGGTGATCCTTTCTATTCCATCAATCGAAGAACCTGGCTAAACACATTTGGCATGGGTTTAGGCGGTATTGCATGTAATGAATTGCTCTACAACGACGTGCAAGCAGCGAATGGAACCGGCTCCTTACAAAATTTGCATCATGAACCCAAAGCAAAACGTGTCATTTACCTTTTTCAGGCCGGTGGACCTTCTCAGCTTGATTTGTTTGATGACAAGCCAAAGCTTGTTAAACATACCGGCCAACAGCTCCCTGAAAGTGTACGGGATGGACAGCGATTAACCGGCATGAGTGGAAACCAAAGTTCAATTCCACTCGTTGGTTCACCCTTCAAATTTTCACAACATGGTGAAAGC
Source organism: Pirellulales bacterium (assembly GCA_028066355.1). Lineage (GTDB taxonomy): Bacteria > Planctomycetota > Planctomycetia > Pirellulales > UBA1268 > UBA1268. The sequence continues at coordinate 11,369 of JALCBP010000067.1, read as the reverse complement.
GGAGCAACAATTAGCGAACTGTTGCCGCACACATCAGCAGTTTCTGATCAGCTGTGTTTTGTCAAAGCAATGTACACAGAGAGTATCAATCATGGCCCTGGTGTTTGTTTCATGCAAAGTGGATCTCAGATACCTGGCCGGCCTAGTATCGGCGCCTGGCTTGACTACGGCCTTGGTAGCATCACAGACGAACTTCCTTCTTTTGTTGTTTTAATTACCAAAAAAAAAGGCGGCCAGCCCCTACAGAGCCATCTTTGGGGTTCAGGTTTTCTACCATCACGACACCAAGCGGTACGCTTTCGTTCTGGAAGTGACCCTGTGCTTTACATAAATAATCCACCTGGAATCTCCTCCGACAATCGCCGACTCATGCTTGACGGCCTCCGCCGTTTACATGAGCATCAATTCAGTGGAACACCCGATAATGAAATTACAGAACGAATTGCCCACTACGAAATGGCTTACAAAATGCAAGCTAGTGTTCCAGATGTTACTGATTTGAGTAACGAACCAAAGCATGTCCTTGACCGCTACGGGCCCGATGCAACAGATGCTGGAAGTTTTGCAGCAAATTGTCTTCTTGCCAGAAGACTCGCTGAACGGGGTGTACGGTTCATTCAACTGTATCATCAGGGATGGGATCATCACGGCGGACTACGTAAAGGTTTAAAAAAACAGTGTCAAGAAACCGACCAGCCAGCTGCTGCACTTGTTCAAGATCTGGCTGACCGCGGTATGCTCGATGATACGCTTGTCATCTGGGGTGGTGAATTTGGCCGGACAAACTACTGTCAAGGACTGTACAGGGCTGGTGCTGACTTCGGCCGCGACCACCATCCCAGATGCTTTACATCATGGATGGCTGGTGGTGGCATTCGCCCCGGCATCAGTTGGGGAAAAACATGTGAATATGGATACAACATACAAGAAGAAGGTGTTCATATACATGACTTTCATGCAACACTGCTCCATCTACTCGGCATTGATCACGAGCGACTTACTTATAAATTCCAAGGTCGTCGCTATCGCCTTACCGATGTTCATGGTCATGTTGTCAAAGAAATTCTTGCTTAGTCCAGAAACTTCTGAATTCAGCTGCCAAAATCCTGGCAACGCGTTTCCTGATCGTTTGAATCAAATACTGAAAAAAATGTAAAACACTGAAAATATGTACAAGCATGGTACTTAGAGTACTCGTCATTGATTCTGTCTCTGTTGAAACGATTCATGCCTTACCATCATTTGATAGTGTTCCAAAGTCGTCAGGCAGTATCAATAAAACCTGAATTACGCCTGCCCATTGTATTCGTTGTCAGAAGGTGTTCGGATAATCTTTCTACGACGTAAGGTTTTTATGATTCGCTTCTTAATAAACAATATCCGTTGGCTTTCTGTCGGCTTTCTCCTTACCTTTGCATCCACTGGTGGACAAACATGGTTTATCTCCCTGTGCTCCTCATCGATTAAAGAACAATTTGCTCTCTCCGACGGGGAGTGGGGAGGGCTCTATACACTGGCGACCCTTGCTTCTGCTGTAATTATGTTTTGGCAGGGATCGATTGTTGATCGTGTGTCATCACGTTTCATCACATTGACAACAGCCTGTTTATTTGGAATCGCTTCTATTGGGATGGCGGTTGGACAATCTGTATGGATATTAGGTTGCTCATTGTTTCTCCTTCGATTCTGTGGCCAGGGCATGTTTGGGCACATCGCCATGACTTCGCTGGGAAGATGGTTCGTAAATCATCGGGGTCGTGCGGTCGCGCTTGCTAATCTTGGATATCCAGCAAGTGAAATTTTACTTGCCGCACCCGCAGTCATCGTAATTGAAGCCCTCAGCTGGCAGGCCCTATGGATTTGTGTCGCTATCTTTCTATTTCTTATTTTTTTGCCAACTATGGCGGCCTTATTACAAACAGATCGTGTACCGACACAACTGACCCAACAACATATGCTATCCGGCCTTCAGGGCCGGCACTGGACGCGTCATGACGCCATGCGTCACTGGCTCCTCCCTGCATTGTTGCCAACACTTCTTACGCCCGGCCTGATGGGGACCGTATTGTTTTTCAATCAGACACATCTAGCTGAAGTGAAAGGATGGAAACTTGTTGCCATGGCGCCCGCTTTCTCGTGCTTTGCATTATCAGGTGTTCTGGCATCGTTCTGGGCTGGCTGGGCCGTTGATCGATTTGGAGGTCACCGGCTCATTCCTTTCCTGTTACTACCAATTGGATTTGGCATGGCACTAGTCAGCCAAGCGACAAGTATTACCGCCTGGTATCTTGCCCTCGGTTCAATGGGCATCACAATGGGTATGTCCAGTGCACTTTGGGGTGCCGTTCTGCCTGCACTCTATGGGACTCAACACCTCGGCTCAATACGCTCGCTTACAACTACAGTTATGGTCTTTTCTACAGCAATCGGTCCTGGATTGACCGGGCTTCTCATTGACTGGGGTGTCGATTTTACGACTCAATGTATCGGTTTTTCTTCATGGTGCTTTCTCGTTGCGGCGGGTTCGTTCTTTGTGAATAAGAGACTCACGAAAGAACTCGATATTTCTTCCTAACAGCACCCTCGCGCATCTTGTTACCTTCCATAAATGTATTGGGGTAACCACAGGACAAGATATTGCCCAAAGAAAAAGACAAGGGCTAATCCAAAAAGTTGAATAACTACAAATGGAATAACGCCTTTATAGATATCAATTAGTTTTATTTCTTGCGACGCAACACTCTTGAGATAGAAAATTGCAAATCCTACTGGTGGTGTGAGAAAGGATGTCTGAAGACAAACCGCCATAAGAACACAGAACCAAATAGTATTCGCATGCGTGCGTGCAGCCAAAAAACTTTCCTGGCGCTCAAATAATGATGGATCAACAAATTGAAATTCAAATGTACCAATTGTTGCCAAAATGAGCGGTAATACAATGATTGTGATTTCGATCCAATCAAGAAAGAAGCCTAAGAAAAAGATAATGCCCAAGACTGTTGCGGTCACACCAAAGGGGCCAAAAGGAAGGCTTTCCAGACCATATTGAATAAGCTTATCCCCTCCTAGCTCACGAAGAATAAATGCAAAGCAGGTAGCACCAATCAGAATACCAACGATCGATCCTGTTAATGCAAAAGCATCAATACACGATTTCCATCCCTCCCGAAGAATAGCGGCATAGTCAACTTTTCCGTATCTTGGTTTATTTATTTGTAACCAATGTGCGATCGCCAGAATGCTGGCTCCAACTGCTCCTAAACCACTCGCTTCGGTCACTGTCGCCACACCCGCAAAGATTGAGCCAAGCACTATTATGATAAGTGCTAGTACGGGCAGGATCGCGAGTAGAGCATCACGAAATGGCTTCATTGAAATCGATTGCTGAATACCAACCGGAACATATTCTGGTTGTATCTGGCCTATACAAAACAAGTAGATGACATACAGACCGGCAAGCAAGGCACTTGGAAGAATTGCCCCCATAAATAGGTCCCCAACCGGCACGGATGCCTGGTCGGCCATAATCACAAGCATGATGCTAGGGGGCATCAGAATGCCTAGTGTGCCCGCGGAACATACAGTTCCAGTTGCAACTGACCGTGCATACCCTTGCTGGAGCATCACTGGTAGACCAATGAGCCCAAGCAATACGACAGATGCCCCAATAATTCCAGTACTTGCAGCAAGTAGAATTCCGATAAACACAACACAGATCGCCAAACCACCACGAATCTGACCAAAAACTTGTTGCATAGCAAGCATCATCCGCTCAGCTATCCCACTTCGATCAAGAAGAAGACCCATAAAGATAAACATGGGCAACGCAACCAGTTCCGGTTTCCTGAGTAGCCCTCCATATATGCGATTCACGAATCCCGCCGCACTACCCAGATAGAGCTTTGTACCGGCATGATCAAGAGTGAGCGTATACCCGAAATAGTCAGCTGCGTAGCCCACAAAGATGAATGAAACAGCGACACCACCCAATACGAATGCAATTGGATAACCTGTGAATAACAATCCTACAAAACTCGTAAACATCAATATGACTAAGGCATAGCGTGGGTCAATATTCCCAACACACCAGGCGAGCCCCATGACCGCGCTGACTATCGCTCCACTCACTCCGATCTTTATCTTCACAGCGTGGTTTAATTTCTTTTTTTTCGTTGTCGCAACGCAAGCACGCGGTTCTCTGAAAGCAAGCTCAATAAGCCGAATGAGGGCTACGATCAACATGAATGAAAAAGAAAGTGGTAAAGCCAGCTTTACGACAAACGTAAACGGGAGACCTTGTTCGTTTACTGAGTGTTCACCAATAGAAAACGATTGGCCTACAGCCAGAAATCCATACCACATAAGAAGAGCAGAAAATGGGATAACAAAAAAAGCTAAGCCAACTGCTTCAATAACTAATTGGTTTTTTATGGTTAAATAATGATGAAATAAATCTAATCGAACATGATTGTTTCGAATAAAGGAAAAAACTACGCCAAAAGTCGCGAGGTAGGCATAGAGCTGCCAATGCAACTCTTCAAGCCAAACTAAATTGATGCCAAATGCATAACGTAGGATAACGTGAATCAAAATAGCAAAGGTCAGCAGTGGAAATAAAAAAGCTGCTGAACTGACTGCACGACGCAGTCCATATAGAATAAAATTTGGGGGCTCATTCGTATGCTCCCCATTTCGAACACGCCCATCGAGCACTTCTTCCATTTTTACACCTATACTTGCTCGATGGCTTGCTGCCCTTTCATCAACTTAATTAGTTGATACTTTTTTGCGGGGCAAGAAAGCGCGATTACCCCATTCCCGGTACTGGTTTCGAAAAGACTGGAGACTATCCCAGACCTCTTTAAAAAATGCGTCCTTGGATGCCTCTCGTGATGCAACGACATGCCATGTCTTCTCATAAAGATCGAGCAGTTCTTGTGACCACACTCGATTCTCAACACCTCTTTCATCAACATTTCGACGGATCGCATCTGCCTGAATAGCTTCTGATTTTGCAAAACTATCAAGCATTGCAGCTTGACAGGCTGTCTTTATGATCGATTGATCAACTTTTGATAATGAGTCCCAAACATTTCTATTAATAAGCAATTCAAGAAGCGTTGCTTGTTGATGCCATCCGGGATAATAGTTGTACTTCGCAACACGAGAGAACCCAAGCTTTTCATCAATAGCTGGCATAGAAAATTCTGTTGCATCCAGAACATTTTTTTCAAGCGCCTGATAGATTTCTCCTCCTGGCATGACAGTGACAGCAACACCGAGCTCTTGCATGACTTGCCCACCAAGCCCATAAAATCGCATCTTTAATCCATGAAGATCTGTTGCTCTTTCAACCGGCTCCCTAAACCAACCACTCGTTTCTGCTGCTAACAACGCACACGGCAGGGAAACGACTTGAAAACCAGCCTCCGAATACATCCTTTGTTCAAGTTCGTGTCCGCCGCCATGATACATCCACGCAATATATTCACCGGCCTCCGGCCCAAACGGAATGGCACTGAATAATGGTGCGGCTGGCATTTTTCCAGCCCAGAAACCGGCCGGACCGAACCCCCCACCTACTGTGCCGCTTGAGACTGCATCAAGAACTTCAAGTGCTGGCACGATCGCACCTGGCTCTTGAACATCCATTTCGATACGTCCGGCGGTCATTTCATGCACACGCTCTGCAACACCAAGAATAGCATCGCCGAGACCTGGCAGATTTGTCGGCTGGCATGTCGCAACTTTTAATTCAACTTTTACGCCATGACCTGCATTCACCGTTTGACGAGAAGGACTCCCTACCGGTTTGCATCCAAAAAGGAACAGCCCGGTAACACTACATAGTAGTGCCATACAACGTTTGCCTATCGATATAAATTCCCGAACCCCATCACTCATTCTTGGTTCCTGCTTCACGCCATAGCCTGAATGCTTGATCATTCTGTTTTGCCTCAATCATCGACAAAGCCAAGAGAAATGAAAACCCTACCATACGTGACAAATGTACTACGTACTTTTCTCGCAACACGGTACCCTGCCAATGGAGTGCCTCCGACAGAATTACGTGTTAAAGATCACGTTATTGACTGAAGAGAAAAGTCGATTTGTCAGAGGGTATTCAATGCTTCGATTTTCAGGGCCCATCCGACGTACCATCGGCGTCATCCGATGGCCAACCGGGTTCAATAATGGTTATCGACGGCTGGCCAGGTGGAACAAAGAAAATGTCGATCAGCTCAGCATCTTCGGTCCCTAAATTTGCCGCCGACATGGGCGTATCTGGTGGCATGTAGTACCAGTCTCCAGGTCCATGAGTCATAGGCTCCATTCCTTGAACATAGTCTGTAATCGTCCCCGAGAGGACGAGCGTATATCCACCATATTCATGAATGTGAATACCGACTCGCGTTCCAGCTTCTCGAATACCTCTATGAATAACAACCTCTCGACCAAAGGAGTCAATATAGCCAGGTGGCACTAAATCTATAACGTTCTGCAGCGGCTTCATTTCACCGGGGAGAGTCTGATCATTGATCTCTGTTACCGGGTAGAAATGTGTGGGTTCCACCTTTGGACCAGACGGCAGGGATGAAAGCCATGCAAGATCAAAATCGCTACCAGCGGCCGTTTGACTATTTTCTAATTGAACAACCAGATTATTAAGCTGTCCGAATCCCAGTTCTTGATTGGGGACGTAGTTTGGCCACTCCGTTTTATTTGCACCTGAGTAGTTGGGTGCCTCTTTAACCACTGAATTCCCATTGTCCCATCCAATAACAGTGAATGCCTCGCGCATATCACTGTTGCTTCCGGGAATCCATCTTAGTTGTTCACCCTCTTGAAAAATCCTTCGTGATAAAAGATTCAGTAATTCACGAGGATTAGATGATGTTGGAACCGCAGAAATATTTTTCCATGTCTGTGACGAAGTATCATACTTCTCGACAACACCATTTGCGACATGTCCAACGACAAAGGAAGGAATGTCATTATTGAAAAAGTCTACTTTTTCAAAAAATATTGGTAATGGACCAACAACATCATTATTAATGAGCACAACTTCTGGTGCGACAATGTCACCTCGTGAAATTGTCACATCGCCGGCAAGTGGTCGTTTTGATTCAAGAATTTCAAAACTTGCCCGTGTTTCTTTTACACCCGCCATGTTGATATCACCCTTGCTAGAAAAAGTTCCCACCAAACTCATCAATGAAAAATGCTTCTCAACATCTCTTCATCCACATACGTTCCTACCCTAGGAATAATGCACAGGCAAGTATTTTGTTCACAAAATACAAATTATTCATCCAGCAGGACTTGTGCGATTGAAATAACTACCTAGATGATGTTTAAGTACCTACTCAAGAAGTGGTTGTGGTTTACTTTCCCGTGACCTGTTTTAACGCACTAAGTGCTTGCTTGCGTGCCTCGGCATGATCAACAATTGGCTCTGGGTACCTATCATCACGCACAACCCATCGATCAATATATTTTTCTTCCGGATCAAATTTTTGTTGTTGGCTTGTTGGATTGAAGATACGGAAATATGGAGCGGCGTCAGCCCCACAGCCAGCAGCCCATTGCCAACCAAGTGTGTTTGCTGCAAGGTCAGCGTCGACAAGCGTATCCCAAAACCAACGAGCTCCTTCAAGCCATGAAATACGTAAATCTTTGACGAGAAAACTCGCAACAATCATCCTCACTCGATTATGCATCCATCCAGTTGCCCATAGTTGTTGCATCCCAGCATCAACAATTGGAAAGCCCGTACGTCCTTTCTGCCACGCTCGAAGGCCAACTGGATCATCCACCCAAGGAAATCGCTTATAATCCTTCCGCAAAGGCTCGTCTGTGGTATGTGGAAAGTGATACAAAAGATGATTGGCAAACTCTCGCCAGCCAAGTTCTCGGAGATACACCTCGGGACTACCCGTAATACTTTTTGCCGGCTTCCCACCTACTGCATCCCGAACGGCATGCCAGACTCGTCGAGGTGAAATTTCTCCAAAATGGAGATGTGGTGACAGACTGCTTGTACCCTGCTGAGCAGGGCAATTTCGTCCATCATCGTATGAATCAAGTCCTTTTGAGAGAAATGTATTGAGTAATTTTTTTGCACCGGCCTCACCTGGGTTCCATGACTTCGCCATTACACCTGACCAGTCTGGTTGAGGAAGTAACTTCAATGACTTCAGAGAAAGTGATTTCACTGTTGTGCTTGCTGGCTTGACTTTTCGTGGTGCGGCAGTTGGCTCAGCTGGTTCATCACGTGCGAGCAGCGCTCGCCAGAAAGGAGTAAAGACCTGATACGGATTTCCTTGCTTGGTTGCAATTCGCGAAGGCTCGTAGAGCAGACTGCCACCAAAACTTTCAGCCCGCAAACCGTCTTGGGACAGTGTCTTCTTGATGACAGTATCACGTTTCACAACGGCTGGCTCGTATCGTCGATTCCAGACAACATCCGTTGCATGAATATCTTTCACAAGGTGCTGCAGTGTCTTGAGAGTGGGTCCACGACGAATCACAAGCGGACAGCCGAGTTTCTGCAGTTTCTCAGAAAGACTCTCCAGTGATTGATGCAACCACCAACGAGAGGCTGCACCTGGCTCCCAAGGGGCTTCTTCCTCAGGAGCCCAAATAAAAACTGGAAGAACGCTGCCACGTTGGGTCGCTTCGAGGAATGCTGGATTATCATCCAACCGAAGATCATGGCGAAACCAGACAATTGTCACTGCAGACATGCACACTCCTAATTTTTCTGTGTGCTAGCAAGGCACGCTGACCAAAACTGATACCACTGAGTTACTATCTTCTTTTGACTTTCCACAATCGAGAACCTGCACGTATGAAAATTCAACTTGGTTCAGGTACTCATGCATTCTTCCAGTTATTTACGAGACTAAACCCAACACTGTATCGTATTCATGACGCCTGAATGTGACAGTCATGTTTTAAAAAGGTAGCTCATCAAACTGGCGTTTTCATGACAGCAGATCGTGAACCACTTTGCCATGTACATCTGTAAGCCGGAAATCACGGCCCTGGAATCGATGAGTCAGTTTTGTGTGGTCGAATCCAAGCTGATGGAGAAGAGTCGCCTGCAAATCATGAATATGGACTGGTTTCTCTGCTACACGAAATCCAAGATCATCACTTGCTCCATACGTCAGTCCTCCTTTGACACCACCACCCGCCATCCATATTGAATAGCAATCTGGATAGTGATCACGACCAAGGACCCCACCTTTTGATGTTCGGCCTTCACGGAACGGTGTTCGACCAAATTCACCGGTGCAGAGAACAAGTGTGTCGTCCAACAAACCTCTTTGCTCTAAATCTTCTATCAGAGCAGCGGCCGGTTTATCGAAGGTTGCACCTTTTTTTGTTAATCCGTCCCGAATATCTTGCTCCGGTTTCGTTCCATGAAAGTCCCAGCCCCAATCAAACAAATGTACAAATCGAACACCTTCCTCTACCAGTCGCCGGGCAAGTAAACAATTATTGGCCAGGCTCGATTCACCTGGTTTGGCTCCATACGCTTCAATTATGTGCTTGGGTTCCTGAGAGATATTCATCACAGCTGGCACACTTGATTGCATGCGATAAGCCAACTCATACTGAGCGATTCGAGTCACAGTCTCAGGATTACCGAGTTCTTTAGCTTGCATCTGATTTAACTCGTTCAGAGCATCAAGGCTTTTTCGACGCAACTTTCGATTCATGCCATCTGGATTCGACACGTAAAGTACCGGATCACCTTTTGAGCGACACTGGACCCCTTGATACACACTCGGCAAGAAACCTGATCCGAAACTACTTGTCCCACCATTGGGCTGAACACCAGATGAAATCAAAACGACAAAGCCGGGCAGATTCGCATTTTCTGTACCGAGACCATACGTCACCCAGCTCCCAAGGCTCGGACGACCAGCGCGCGGACTTCCCGTGTAGACCATTAATTCTGCTGGTGCGTGGTTGAACTGGTCTGTGTGCATGCTCTTCACAAGACAAAGCTTGTCTGCCACACGGTGGAGATTTGGAATCGCATCTGAGAGCTCCATGCCACTCTGACCACAGCGTGTCCACGTCCTGCGTGTCCCTAGCAATTTTGGTGTCCCACTTGTAAAGGCAAACTTCTTCCCTGCAATGGTGTCAGTGGGACATTCCTCACCATCTCTTTTGACCAATTCCGGCTTGTGGTCATACATATCAAGATGTGGCGGAGAACCCGTAAGATGAATCACAATCATCCGTTTTGCGCGGGGAGCAAAGTGAGGCGGACGAACGGCAAGTGGATCAGAAGCTGAGGGTATTGGTGATGCTGTGGCAGCATCACTCCCTAGCAAATCGGTAAGTGCTGCTGCGCCAATACCACCAGCCATGTTGCCAAGCAGATGACGACGCGTACACAAGAGTTTGTATTCAGCGACTGGATCCATTTCTATCTTCCTACGGACACATAAAAGTCTCATCAAGGTTCAAGATAACATTTCCCACAACCGTCCATGCGGCGAGAGAAGCATGAGCTTGACTTGCTTCTTCATTGAATTGTTTCAGTATTTCTTCTGGCAATGGCCCTCTCGGATTCGTCGCCATCGCCAGTGCCGCACTTGAATCATTGAGAAAGTCATCTCGTGTCTCTTCGTAGAGTTTGACTAAACGATTGACTTCATTTGGACGTGGCGCGCGTATCAGTACGAGACGAAAGCCACGATTGACCAGCTCGGCTGAATCTGGCCCACTCTCAGTAACCATACGTCGTGCGAGCGCCTGAGCAGCTTCAACAAAAACAGGATCGTTGAGTGTGACGAGTGCTTGAAGTGGTGTATTCGTTCGGGGACGACGGATCGTGCAGACTTCACGGTTTGGTGCATCAAAGGTCGCCATCGACGGATACGGATTACTCCGCCGCCACGTTGTATAAATCGCTCGTCGATATTTGTCTTCACCCTTGCTTGTCTTCCAATCGATACCCGCTCCAAATGCTGCCTTTAAACCAAGGTCCGGCTGTGGCGGATGGACACTAGGCCCTCCTTTTTTTGGAGAAAGAAGTCCCGCAGCGGCAAGTGCCTGATCACGAATCACTTCAGCTGAAAGTCTGACCCGGGGACCACAGGCAAGTAGGCGATTTTCTGGGTCATACTCCAAAAGCTTTGGAGTAGGCTTGGAAACTTGCCTGTATGTGGCACTTGTAACAAGCAATCGCTGTATCTTTCTGATATTCCAGCCACTGTCGATGAGTTCACACGCAAGCCAGTCGAGTAGTTCTAGATGACTCGGTAATTCACCCTGACTCCCAAACTCTTCGCTTGTTGAAACAATGCCAATACCGAAGACCTGCTCCCACAAGCGATTCACAAGCA
>JALCBP010000066.1:0-14797 GCA_028066355.1 Pirellulales bacterium | reverse complement strand
TTAGGTCTCGCCAACAGAAGTACCTTAAGCCTTTTTTACACAAAGTTTTTGTAACGGTACGTTGATCAGACCTGCTTGGCATGTAGATTTCTTGGTTGGGTTCACAAACCATTGCGTAAACGTTCTTGCAGAAAATTGTCAGCTGGATAAAGATAGGTATGATTCGTTAATCACCGGAATATGAAAAAGAATTTCAAGCGTGATGTGCATAACCTAATGATGATTGACAAGAACCCTGTGTGGATCAATTAGTATTTGTGATGAGGTGGTCGTCCCATCGTTTGAATTGAGGAGAAAAGACATGAGCCAGAATGATATCACCGCTTTATTTGATCAGTGGAATGCTGCTATTCAAACAGGTGATCCTAAAACTGTTGCAGCTCTCTACGAAAGCAATGGTATTTTATTGCCAACGCTATCCAATAAAGTTCGACACAATCATGAAGAAATCGAAGACTATTTTGTACGCTTTCTTGCGAACGGTCCGGTAGGGAAAATTGATGAAGGGAATATTCGGACCTTTGGTGAAATGGCTATCAACTCAGGCATCTATACCTTCTCTTTCAAGGATAGTACGTCCGTCTCTGCAAGATTCACATTCGTTTATCGCTGGAATGGTCAACGCTGGATGATTGTCGAACATCACTCTTCAGCAATGCCCGAGTAGACAGGTAATACTGAGTAGGCAGTTACTACTGAGCAATCAAGTAATACAGGTGTAGTTCCACATCTCATTCACTAACTTCTTGCTATCAAAAACAGGGTCTTCACCAGTGGTCTCTCGTTGCATTCCACTTGGTCAGGGTAATGCTGCCAATCCCAGTACATTCTCTGCTAGGATCAATAGAGTATTCAAACAACCGCCGGTAGAAAATCTAATGTCCATGAAATACTTTTTATCTCTTGTCATGATCTGGTTGGGTGCCTTTCAACTTTCTACTACTTGTGGAGCGACCACCAATATTCTCTTTCTTGCAGGCGAGCGATCTCACAAATCAGGAGAGCATGAATTCAACGCTGGCTGCCAACTCCTCGCCAAAGCCCTCAACGAACAAAGTGGCCTAGATGTTCATGCTACCGTCATCAATGGCTGGCCTGAAGATGAGTCCGTCTTCAATGAAGTGGATGCCGTTATCATTTACTCCGATGGCACCAAGGTCATTAGTCATGGTTGGGAGAAAGCTGATCGGCTTGCCAAGACTGGCGTAGGCTTCATGTTCATGCACTACGCCGTTCACCCGAGCCCTGATGAAGGTGAGCGATTCTTTCGACCCTGGATTGGTGCAGCTATGGAGACCGGTTGGTCGGTGAACCCCCACTGGGTCGCTGACCTTCGTACACTTCCCGATCATCCAATCTCAAATGGCATCACTGACCTCGTCCGCGCGTACGATGAGTTCTACTACAACATGCGATTTCAAAAGGATCGTGATAGAGTTCTTGACCTTGTCACGGCTGTTCCAACCGAGAATCGTCTTAAACGGGTTATTAACCTCTGGAACCAACACGGTGTTGATGGCATTGGCAAAACACAAACTCTGATGTGGGGGGTTGAACGCCAAGATGGTGGACGTGGCGTCGGATTCACTGGTGGACACTATCACCGCAACTGGGCCATCGACGACTTCCGAAAAATTGTTCTCAACGCCATCGTGTGGGTGGCAGGTTTAGACGTTCCAGAAAACGGTGTCTCTTCTCAATCCCTTACAGAAAAAGATCTCAATGCCAATCTTGATAAATATCCAACAGAGAATCCATGGATTCCTCTTCCCAATATCGATGAATTTATGAAGCTTCCGGCAGCCACGAATGTTTCCATGGAAGACTACAATGCCGCGGCGGCTGCGAAAAAGAAACAACTTGAGAAAAAGCGAAAAGCTGCAAAGAACTGATGTAAAAGAAAGTATTGTGGACAAATTATTGAAAGATAATCTGTAAGCCTCCTCCTGCGGACTCAGAAACCTCAAATACATTTTGGTTCATTCTTCCACAAAATAAAATTAAATAATGCTCAGAATCTACGTCATTGCCATTTTCTTAATTCCTTTTGTTTTCACTCCAGCAGCCGCAGAGGAAGCTTGGCAAGTTACAGAAAAAGCGTGGGAGGCGTTTGCTGATGAAGACTGGGATACTGTCGCAATGCTTGCTAATCGAGCAACACGAACATGGGGACCAAAGGCCAAAGAGATCAACAATACCCTGAGCAAATTTCCTTCTGCCGATAAGGCAAAAAATTTTGCAAACCTCAATGAATTGGCAACCATCACATTTCTAAAAGGCGAAGCGCTCCGTAAGAAAGGCGACAAAGATGGTGCTCTCGCTGCCTACTACACCCTGCTTGCCGACTACCGCTTTGGACAATGTTGGGATAAGAAGGGCTGGTGGTGGCAACCAGCGACAGCTGCGAAGGATCAACTGGCAATATTAGCACCGGCTAACCAAGCCGATATTCATCTGGATACCGCTCCAATAAAAAAGTCACTCAGGCTAGCCGGAAAAAAAGGGATCTGCTTCACGCTTCGTCAAAAAGACAAAGTAGGTTCATGGGCAGAGAATATTCCAAAAATTCGGGCCATTAAGCCATATTGGAATTATTCGTGGGACACGGAATTGATCGAGCAACAGCCCACTCAAATTGCATTCATGCCAATGGTCTGGGGTGCGTGGGAAACAGACAAACTAAATGAGCGATTAAACAAGCACGTTGTCCCGAAGATCAAATCGGGTGATGTTCATCAGGTTTTGGGTTTCAATGAGCCGGACAAAGTCGATCAGGCAAACATGCCTTACCAGAAAGCCTTGGAGTATTGGCCCGCGTTAGAGGCTCTCGGCGTACCACTATGCAGTCCGTCTTGTGCCAATCCATTGAGTGATCTTGATGACAGTACGCAGGGTGTGAGAGGAACATGGATGCGTGACTTCATGAACGAGGCTGACAAACGTGGCTACCGAATAGACTACATTGGTGTTCACTGGTATGGCGGCCCGAGTCCTACTGCATTCAAGCAGCGGATGATTGATATCTACAAAACGTACGGGCAACGACCTTTATTGATTACTGAATTTGCTCTCGCAGACTGGGGTGCAAAAGCACCCGACCAAAACTCTATCTCGCAAGAAGATGTTCTTACATTTATGCAGAGCGTACTCCCTTGGATGGAGCAGCAGAACTGGATTGCTGGCTATGCTTGGTTTTCATTCGAAACCAATGACCCAAACGGCAGCTCCTCTGCACTCTTTGATGGTGACGGCAACCTGACGGCGAGTGGCCGATTTTATCAGAGTGTCACGAACGAAGATCCCGATGGGAATCAGAGTATTTCGCTGTAATCCAAGTTCAGTAATCATAGAGAACTCAAGCCCGCATGAAGCAAACAGACCAAAGTCACGGACGAACACCCTCTTGTGTTTTGGTTTGAATGCGATTTACTTGGAGGTTTCAATGAGAGCAATAACGTTGTGTCTGGTTTTAGGAGCCATGTCTTGTCTTACAAACTCTGCCCACGGTGACGAGGTTCCGGAAGGAAAAATCTACACTTATAAAAAAGAAAATGGTAAGACGCGGGAAATGGAGATCTATTTCCCGAAAGATCATGATCCCTCCACCGAGTCGGTTCCGGGAATCATCATGTTTCATGGCGGAGGGTGGGGTGGGGGAAAGAGAGACCAATTCCGCTACCTCTGCCATTACTTTGCAAATCGAGGACTTGTGGCAGCTACTGTGTCGTATCGCCTGGCAACAAAGGAATATGATGGGGACGGTTCTCGAAAACGTGTCTGCATTACAGATGCTAAAAGCGCCATTCGCTGGTACAAGCAGCACGCGAAAGAACTCGGTATAGATTCGCAACGCATTATCACAGGTGGAGGGTCAGCGGGTGGACACGTGAGCTTACTTGCAACGACAAATCCCGGATTGAATGACCCACATGATGACATGTCGTATGACACGTCAGTCGCAGCATATCTTTTATTTAATCCCGCCCTTGGCATGGCAGATGCCAAAGACTCTGAAGTCGACTTCGTACAACATATCCATCCCAACTTTTCACCAGCTATTGTGTTTTTTGGAAGTCAGGATGAAAAATGGTTAAAGGGTTGGAATGCTGCTTATAGGGAAATGCAGTCACTTGATATCAATTCTGTTAATTTTTGGCTTGCGGAGGGTCAAGAACACTCCTTCTTTAACAAGCAACCCTGGCTGGACATGACGATTAGTGCCTCAGATGAGTTTCTCAGGACTCTTGGTTTCATTCAGGGGAAACCAACGCTCGTCGTCCCAAAGACTCAGAAAAAACTTTTGAAAAAACAGTCGTGATGCTGGCGTGAAAGACCAAGGCATGCGAAGTAGTAACCACTGAACTGCGTGCCTTGTAGCGAATAACAACTAAAAGATGCCACCAACATGGTTGAAGGAATGTATTGACTTCCTCATACAGCTTTCAGGTGCGTTGACCACAATGTAATACTTTAGTCGGAGCCTGCAAAGCATAAAGGCAAGCCGACCTGTTTTTTGAGAGAGTATCATTCGATTGACAACTGAATGTATCGAGTAAATATGATTTTCGAAAAGAAAATAAAAAATCTGCTGTTCTTTTTTTTCTGCTTCCTTGGGTCATTCTCATCCGTGGCAGCAGAGGAGCCTTTACTCAAATCACTGTCACCAGGGCTCAATGAAATCCAGATCGAGCATGGTGGTTACTCTCGACGACTCTTAGTCACAGCACCAAAGTCATTTCAATCGAGTTCCCGCTATGCAACCTTGTTTTGTTTTCATGGTGCCGGTGGCAAGGCGAACGGCCAGAGCCTACGGTGGGCACGCTATGCCGACTCTCGAAGACTACTTGTTGTGAGTTGTGAGGCGATTCAACCAATGGCCAAATGGAATTTCAAGGACCAGTTTCATAATGTTGACCATGATGATGTTGGTTTTGTAACAAGTGTCATCGAGTCATTAGTCGCTGCGGAAATAACGGATCCACGAATGATTTACGCTACGGGACACTCAAGTGGTGGGCTGTTCTGCTACCGCCTGGCCAAGCAGACAGATCTATTTGCTGCTCTTGCGCCGATGAGTTGCGGCATGGCCAAAGGGGATCATGTCCCAGAAGAAGGAACGCGAAGGGTTTCGATTATGCAGGTCATCGGTGATCAGGACAAAAGCTTTCATGGCTCTTCTAATGAAAAGGTGACGATGTATTCTGCAGATGAACGTATAAATATCTGGAGAATTTTTAATCAATGCGATGCTCGACCGACTGTCAATCAACCATTCGAAAAAATCACCGTTCGTACATTTAGCAACACAAACAGTATCGAAGTTGCATTGGTTACCGTTGCAGGTGAGGGCCATCACATACAACGAGACTTGCGAGACAAAACAGATAGTATTGCACTCAATTTTTTAATGAAACACAGGCGTCATACAACTCATTCCCTCGCCAAATAAAACTGGAGCGAGTGCTAAAAACACACCGTGGATTAATTCATATTAGAAAACAATGAAGCTCACAAGATTTATTTTGTTTTGATCTTACAATCGTCTGTCAGTGTTACAACGCATATTGGCGAAGTGTTTCGGATGGAAGTTCACCAAATCTTTTCTGATAACGACTCGCAAACCGACCAAGTTCTGTGAAGCCGTGAGCACAAGCAACTTCCGTTACATGGGTTGAGTTATTTTTTGCCCGTTTGAGATCGATGTAGGCTCTGCTAAGCCGTCTATGCGTCAGAAATTGAAGTGGGCTTTTACAAGCAATAGTTTGGAAGGCCACCTCAAGTGTTCGTCGGCTCACATTGACATTAGCACAAAGCTCGGAAACCGTTACCGACTTGGATTGAAATATGTCGGCATATGCAAGAGCCCGCTCAACCACCTGCCTTGAGCGTGAATCCGTGAGTTGAGCCACTTCAGCTGGTTCCAACAGAGATCGGACAGCCGTGAGCAACTCACTTTCAAACTGTCTTTGATTCACGTCTTCAGGCCTGGCAATAGCACGAACCAGAAGTTGACAAAGGCGTTGTGACCACCTTTGTATCTGCAACGGATTCGTTTCAAGAAAAGAAGACTTATACGAATCAAAAATATTCTTGATATCGAGAGCTGGCCCAACTACTATCCTCCCTAATTCCTCGATGCACCACTGTCTATCGAGAATCATCACTATATGACGCTGTCCAGCATCAAACGTCGCATGTATTGTTTTCCCTGAGTGACTAATTGGCGTCACTCCGTCTGCGATTGATTTCCCCCACCACTTTGACTCAGCCTCCATGATCGGGAGACAGAAAGCCAGGCGGTCTCCTCGTAGAGCACCTAGGTTGTGAGAGCGGGCTCCGTACTCCTCGACATAAAGGGCTGAACGATCAGTGCCTGCAAATTGAACATGACGACTAAATGCGCCCTGATTGAGTTGCACTGTTTCATATTCATAGAGAAGATCAAAAACCTGATTGTCTTCTGCTGGATCCATTGTCTGGACCTGTCCTGCGAGAAGATCGGGCCTTTGGAGGACACTGCTTTGATCTAAGGTCGACATCATTTCACACTCGTTGGACGACAACCAAATTTTTATTTGTGAAATATAAGTTTTCCATCAACGCATCTTAGATGCAAATGAATTGCAACCCTAACGTACAGCATCAATTTTGTGGAATCCAGCTTTTGGTACCCAATGGCTATGAAAGATAGACACCATAGAAAGAACTGTGAGTTCTATCGCAGTTCTTTTCTTCCTGTGCTGAAATCTTTCACAATAACTGCTCGATCGTATTCGTCACCTAATACCGTGTATGCCACATACGTTAGCGTTTCTCCTTCGATACTAATCACCTGGTAGAACTGGGTCTGCTCACCTTTTTTATCTCGGCTGTACCCATCTACGGCGTACCCTTTCATCTGTTCGTCATCGATAACGTACTGTTTAGGTCCACTCACGGACGTAACATAGACAGTACCAAGGTCATTGCTCGCCTTGCCATCAGTGGTTCGAACAGGCACGTGCCCACGAGCGTAGGTGTGATCATGACCATTTAACACCAGATCAACACCATACTTGTCGAGCAGTGGTTTCCAATGGTCGCGAGCAAACTGAAAATTGCGGCCTTTGGCCGGTGAAAACACCGAATGATGGCAGGTGACGATTTTCCACTTTGCTGTCGTATTCTCTAACTGTTTTTTAAGGTACTCAGTCTGAGCCTCCAAGTCATCATTCGAGTTTAGAACAATTATCCGTATGTCCTGATAATCAATGGTGTAGACCGTTTCGTGTAATTGTTGTGACAACTCTGTTTCCACAGGAAGCGAAAACTGTGGCCGCCACTGAATAGATAGTCGTCGCGGTGATTTTTTTCCGCCAAGTGAGTTGAACTCATGATTGCCAACCACAGGTATCGCTGTGCATTGGCTATGCAAAAAACTACCTGCCTTAAACCATTGTGCCCATTCATAATCACGATGCGCTTGGTTAATCAGATCTCCAGCATGCACCACAAATGAGGCATTCGGTGCGGTCTGATATGCTCGACGAATCACGCGCGACCAATGCGCAAGGACATCATTTTGAGCATCACCAAAGTAGATAAATTGTGTTGGAGCATATTCAGCACGTGCCGTTCGAAATTGGATCCACTCTGACCAACGGGCATCCCCATCGCCAACTCGGTAGACATACACTGTATTCGGCTTAAGTTGATCAAAAGTCACGCTATGGTAGTGGACCATAAGCGAGGCATTGCTTTTATACATACCTAAGTCAAATGGTTCCGTGATAGCATCCTTACTCACGGACTGCTCCTCGAACTTTGAATTGACAGTTGCCTCAGCAATTTGTGCAACGGCTTTATCAATAGTGGCATCTGTACGCCACGTCACAGCACGGCTCGTTGCCGGATTGCCGTTGAAGGTCAGAATAATGCGATCCGGGTCTTTACTGGGAATCTCCCAGTGCCGCAATTTTTCGACGTTCTCATGTGCTGCGAGCGAGCCCACCCCAACCACGACACATGCTACGGAGGATAAAAAAGAGAATCGTGTGCTCATATTAATTCCAGAGACCATAGGTTTGAGGACAATGTTTGAGTCGATCATGATATCATCGATAGAAAAATCCCCATGAAAATTCCATAAATAATGATGCTATCCATGTCGACACCTCCAACAGGGCTTATATGAACAATCCATCGAAGCGAAGGGCTTTTGTACAAGCGTGTGCTCTAACAATCGGTTCAACAATTGTCCCTCGTCTAGATAACCAAGCGACGGCGCACGACAGCCATGCTAGCAATCGCTCTCAGCGATTCAGTATTTCAACGTATTCTTTCTGGCAATTTCGAGGTCCAAAAGTACCAATAGAAACCTGCATCGACCATGCAGCTCGGATGAACTTTGACGGACTTGAAATACTTGAAATGCAGATGACCGATTCCTCAAACTCATACCTTCAACAATTAAAACGTCGGGCTCATTCCAACGGACTTCCACTGTGTGGGTTTTCAACACACCAGGGATTCGTTTCACCTGATTCAGCACGACGGCAGGACAACATAAAAAAGACAATTGCTTCCATTGAACAGGCCTATCGTCTTGGGATTCCAACCATGCGAATCAACACGGGACGGTGGGGCACAATAAAAAGCTTTGATACCCTCATGGAAAACCGTGGAATCGAACCGAGACTTGAGGGGTACACAGATGATGATGCATATAAGTGGGTCATTCAATCTATAGAAGAATGTTTACCTGTAGCGGAAAAGTGTGGTGTTGTCCTCGGCCTTGAAAATCATTGGGGATTAGGTCGCACCGCTGCTGGCGTATTGAAGATTGTTGATACCATCAAGTCACCATGGCTTCAGGCCACACTTGATACGGGAAACTTTCTGGAAGATATGTATCAACAGATGGAGGCACTTGCGCCAGCGGCATGTTTTGTGCAAGCCAAAACATATAACGGCGGCGGCACCTGGTACACACTTGATATCGACTATGAACAGGTTGCCACAATTCTTCATAACGCAGGATATGGTGGTTGGGTGTCTCTTGAATTCGAAGGTAAGGATGACCCTTTCGTCGCAATCCCAAAAAATCTTGAGCTTTTACGAAATGCTTTTGCAAGACAATAGTCCTCTTCAATGAGCAATCATTTGATGATGCATACTTCTCCGAAAAAGTCTATTGATTCATCGTCACAACCAATTGTTCGACGAGCAACAGCCGAAGAAGTCTGGCCACTTCGGCATGCAGTCTTACGAGCTGGTCTCTCATTTGAAACGGCACAGTTTGATGGTGATCTCGATGGAGCGACTTGGCACTTTGGTGCATTTGATAGTCGTGACATATTGTGTTGTCTGTCTCTCTTTCAATCGACGTGGAATAATTCTGATGCCTGGCAGTTACGGGGTATGGCAACGGCAGCAACACATCAGCGGCTAGGCCTTGGTCAATTGCTTTTAAAGTTTGCGATTAATGCAGCAAGACAAGAAAAACCGAGCTGGCCGTTCTGGTGCAATGCACGTACGACTGCTATCGGTTTTTATGAACAGGCCGGCTGGTCAATAGAGACTGCTATATTTGATATTCCAACAGCGGGACCGCACGTGAAAATGTACTTCTTGGGAAATTGAATAATCCGTTCAAAAGAACTACATCACAATGTAGAGAGATAAAGATGAAACTCGTTATTACCTGCCTCATTGTTTTTTGCTCTTGCTCACATGCTGTGTCAGCGAAGCCCCCAAATATTCTCATTTTTCTGGCGGATGATCTTGGGTGGGCTGATCTCGGTTTTCAGGGGTCATCTGATATTCGCACACCCAACATCGATCGACTCGCCGCACGCAGTATTCAATTTACTGATGGACACGTGACAGCCTCAGTCTGTAGCCCATCACGAGCAGGCTTGCTCACCGGTCGCTATCAACAGCGTTTTGGTCACGAAGCCAATACACCTCCACCAGAACAGGGCATGGACCTTAACCAACAGACACTGGCTGATGCACTGAAAAATCGTGGGTACCGAACAGGACTTGTTGGAAAATGGCATCTTGGCAATGCAGATCGCTTTTATCCAACAGAGCGCGGCTTCGACTATTTCTATGGGCTCCGTGAAGGGTCGCGAAGCTATTTCTTCAACCCTGATCGTGAAGACAAACCATCCAGTACCAAACGGATTGAAAAGAATGGCGCAACGGTTGCGTTTGATGGATATCTGACAGATGTGTTTGGACAGCAAGCGATCGAATTTCTTGAGGATGATTCAGAAGAACCTTTTTTTCTCTACCTCTCATTTACTGCACCACACGGTCCAATGCATGCAACTGAGGAAGATCTCGAGCTATTTAAAAACATTACAGATAAAAAACGCCGTACCTACGCTGCAATGATCTGGGCAATGGACCGAGCCATTGGAAACGTCCTCGATTCACTCGATAAATCTGGCCGAACTGATAACACCATTATCTGGTTTCTCAGTGACAATGGAGGCGCGACAGGCAATGGTTCAATCAACCTCCCTCTTGCAGGCCATAAAGGCATAAAGTTTGAAGGTGGAATTCGCGTGCCGTTCCTTATGAGTTGGCCTGAACGGTTCCCTGCGGGTGAGTTCTACGATGGGCTGGTCTCATCAATGGATATTTTTCCAACTTCACTCGCAGCCGCGGGGGAAAATGTCAGTGATGCTCACTTGGATGGCGTCAACCTCATACCTTTTCTTACTGGTGAAGAAACAGGTCCTCCGCACCATCAACTCTTTTGGCATAAGCTCTGGTTCTCAGCGATGCGGGACGACAACTGGAAACTGATCTATGTCAAAGACTATGGTTACGCACTCTATAATCTTGCAAACGATCGTGAAGAAAAACAGAATATTGCCGCTGAACACCCACGCCGTGTTGACTCAATGAAAGAGCAAATGAATGTGTGGAAATCGAAAATGGAGCAACCACGCTGGGATGAAGCAATGCGTTGGTTTCATGTCCATTACAAAAATCATGTCAATATTATTGAAGGCACAGACTAGCAAACGAGAAATCAACTCACTGACTCATTAGAAGATAGATGAAATGAGTCTGGTGGCCCGCTACCAGAAGTCAGCGGCATAGAAAGTCCACTACGAACTCCTGCACCTGCGTGTTCTTCATTAAAAAACTATGCAGTGCCGGAACAATGACAAATGATTCGCAGCCCTCAAGGCGAGCTTCATCAACTTCAACGACAAAATCACTCGCCTGATCAAGAAAAGGGTTTTGAATCGCCTTATTCTCTACCTCTCCTGCCACAATACTAAAGGGAAAAGGTGGGATGGCAAGACTTTCGGATAATTCATCCCAGTCAGGTCCGAGTTCGATAGCACCTTCACCTGCTATCCATTCAAACATTCCCAGCGATGAGAGTTGCCGTGCAATGGCTGCACCCTGATTGGGTGGACCAAGCATCACCATCCGTTGACAACGATTGAGTAGTTCGTTGTTGTTCTGATCAGCTTGCAAATCTGCAATGAGGTGACGGATGACAATGTTACCCATGCTATGGCCAACAAAAGAAAGCGTCCAGGTTTCAGGCAGACTTTCAAGAAACTCGTGCAAGGCAGCAGCGTGTGTACCGATCTTTCCTCGAGTACTTGCATACGAAAAACAAACAATTTCACAATCACATTTCTTGTCCAAGACGTCCTTGAGAGGTGCCATTGAATGCTTGGTTCGCATCAGACCATGAACAAGCACGATACAGTGCTTGTTCTTATTTATGGATCGAGAACGCTTTGACACTTTATTTAGAAAATCCTCGCACTGCCTACGAGTACCCCACATCCATCGTCTATCGTTGTCGTCGAGGAGCCGCCAGTTATCTGTTACCGTGTTGTGTTGAATTCGGTAGCCTTCACGATAGCTGTGGTCTGTCCAAACCTGAAGTCCTCCAAATGTAGGTATCGGAATGGTCCATTGTCTCAATGCTTCTTCTCCAGAGCTACCTACCTGAAGTTGATTTGGAAGTGTTCTGCCCTCTTCTGCAACACACTGCCACACACCGCTTAGACACAGCATGAACAAAATCAAAAGCAGTGGCAGAGTGGCTCGCATAGTTAAAACTTTTGATTTAAATTGAAGAGGCTCATTCTCGAATGACTGTTCTCAATAAGAATACTTCTGAACAGCATACTTTTTCCATGCTTATGTAAAGATCTAGCTCAAGAGATCATACCTCTTTCATGCCAAATAACTTCTTTGTCACCAGGTCAATGATCCAATAGGGCAACGTATCCCCTGCATACATTTTCTGTCTTGGAGATTTGCACGGCAAGAAACGCTGAGTTGCTCTAAAACTGATACAAAAAGATGGCAAAGTCACAGAAAACGTGATCTTGTCAGTCAATAACTTGTTCGCGATACAGATTGAAAAGAAGCGAAATCAAATAACTGATGGTCTGACATTTTTTGAACTTCTTCCGAGGGTAATGCTCGTGATGCCCATCGAACAATACCTGGGTGAATAGGCTTGCTTTTTTGATCACAGTCATGCAACACGTGGGCTAACATACGAAGAGAAACCGGTCGACGATGCCTTCCTGTTTCCTGCTGCACATTTGTTGCGTAGACACTCCCTACCCCAGCAGCAGGACCCGCATGGCCTGTTTGAAGCAGCAATCCCGACAGCCAGACGACGACAAGAGTCGTGAATCCTCCTACACACAACAAGCAGGTTTTACGCATATTCATTGGTATGCCTCTTCGGGATAAAACCCTAGATTTACAAGGGTTTTTGACTCGCCCTAACACAATCCTAACAATAGGTATCGGCGTCTTGGCGAGTCAAGATCGACTGTGTATCGCGCCGTCGGAAAAGACTACCTAACTAGGCAATGCCCTACTTTTTATGTGGGATACAGTCAGTCACTGCATAAGCAGCCCAGATCGCCACAGGTAGGGACACTAGAGATTTCCCTGTTGTAGATCATAGGAACGTCGGTACTAGGTTATCGACATCATCGGACTTCACGTCATGCTCTGCAGTATCAAGTGAACGCATCACTATTTTCTAGGTATTTCCATAAAAATTTCAGAAAAGACCAGAATGCATTTCGCTACTGCAATTCTTTACGGAGTGCTTCATCAACAAGAAAGGCTTCAGGGAAATCTGCAGCTTTCTCACCACCTCGACTTCGAACACGTTCTATTTTGCGCTGTCCCTTCGGTCGATTTAAGGGAATTTCCATACCACCAAGTTCTTCCATCATTGTATAGAGCCGGTTTTGCATGTGCTGTTTCGTTTCCTGAAATGTGGGATCATGAATGAGATTGTTTTGTTCTTCAGGATCATTCTTGATATCAAAGAGTTCATCGGTATCCCATAAACCATAATATGTTGTGTACTTATACTGATCACCACGAAGTGAAAAATGTGTTGGAGTTTGGGGATAATTTTGTTCCCAATAGTAGGCATACAGAAAGTAGTCACGCCAAGGGATCGTCTGACCGCGGGCGAGTGGCAGGAAACTCTGTCCATCCATATGCGTTGGTGTTTTCAGCCCCATGGCCTGCATGACTGTTGGGGCTATATCAATATTTGCAACCACTTCATCGACAACTGTTCCACCCTCAATGAGCTCTGGACATTGCATGAGGAGTGGTACGCGACTCGATGTTTCGTAAGCCACACGTTTATCAATTAAGCCATGTTCACCAAACATATAACCATTGTCCCCCATATAAATGACGAGTGTTTCATCATGAATACCCATAGCTTTTAATTGCTGCAGAACTACACCAATACTGTCATCCACAGAGCAGAGCGCTTCACAGTAGCTTTTATAGAATGATTCCACACTGTTTTCTGTATGGAGTGGAAAATCCATGCCGTGCCAACTATTGCGTTGATCAAGAAGCCATCGCGGTCGATTCAATTGATTCTTTAGGAGATGCACACTTGATGGAGGAAGCGTAAAAGGTTGATCGGAAAGCGTACCTTTATACTGTGGCTCAGGCGTGAAGGGCCCATGAACTGCCTTATGTGACAGATATAAAAAAAATGGTGTGTTACGATCTGTTTCTTTGAGAAACTCAACTGCTTTTCTCGTTAATAGTGTTGTGATATACCCGTCTTGTGGTACACGCTTCCCATTATCATTAATCGTATAGCTGTCATTAGGCGCATAATACTTACCCTGGCCTTTAAAACTGAACCAATAGTCAAAACCTGGGCGGCGATCATCACTCGCATGACCCATATGCCACTTCCCAATAAACCCTGTCTTGTATCCAGCTTTCTGTAGATATTGCGGAAAAAATAACGTGCCCTCGGGAACAGGTCTCTGGTTGTCAATCACTCGATGACGAAATGTATAAAGACCTGTGAGAATTGAGGCTCGGCTCGGTGAGCACAAAGACGTTGTTACAAATGCATTTTTGAGATGAGCTCCTTGCTTCACCATCGCATCCATATGTGGCGTTTTTGCAAATGGGTGGCCCATAAAGCTCATCGCGTCAAAGCGATGATCGTCTGAAAGAATAAAGACCACATTCCGAGGTTGGACGCCTTTGATTCTTGTCGGAACAACTGCATCGGGTACCGGAATAACATCTGCGTGTGCGGTAGCAGATAGAGCAATTGCAACAAAAATCCATTTACCCATACGGCAGTACCTCCTCGTATCACATTCTGGACTGAGTTTTTTTCTTGAGCGCGCACCAGCCTTGTCCAACAGCTTTTTTGGTGATTTTTCTGCTGATTGAATCCCACATTACGGTACCGTTACGTGGTCTTCACAGGCAAAAATCATTGTCGTATCGCAAGCTGTCGAGAACG
>JALCBP010000065.1:0-15095 GCA_028066355.1 Pirellulales bacterium | reverse complement strand
CAATACGCCGATTATTGCAATAACAACGAGAAGTTCGATGAGGGTGAAACCCCTCTGTCTTGTATGTAGTTTCATAGCAATTCCTGAATATTAAGGGACATGAAAATATGGATCTGGAGACATCATGCGAACACAGTAACGCCCCCTTCTAACCAACGTCTATTTGTAGATTTAAACCACAAGTTTGTAAAGATAATTGGTAACAACCATCCAAGAAACTGTTTTATTTCAAGCAAAATAGTACTTATGGGGAGTCTGTCGTTCGTTCTGACGCAGTGAAGAGAAAACATCACCACTCACAGTCGAACTGGTAACTAGCTGCTAAACCAAAAAGTTCATATTCAGAACAGGGGCGTAAAAAGCAGGAGGTGCAAAATCAGCAGTCACTAAAGTCTTGCCAAGCAGCCAAGTAGCCAAGTAACTGTTCGGCGAACGACCCACCGCCACAATGTGAAAAACGCACCTGTTAACGTCGACCTCGCCCACCAGAGGCGTAATACCGACCAAAACGCCCCATATCAATGTTTCTTTCTTCCGCCCGTCTGAGCAGGGCTTCAAAATACACTTTCTCCGGTGTCACAGTTGGCTTTTTTTTCTCTCTATCGTCTGGCTTTGGCTTCTTTTTCACACCATCTTCTGGCTTTGGCTTCTTCTCTTTTTTTTCAGGTGGGTTTTTCTTTGCAGCTTCTCTTTCCTCACGATAACGCTGGTACCTTTCAGCATCAGCTTGAGTTCGAGTTGGCATGCCACCCTGATTTGTCGCATCAAATAGTGCTCGGGCCAACTGCATTTTCTCAAGCCCTTCATCAAGAAACGCTGCCTGCTCTGCTGTATTCAATTGAACATATTTCTCTGCAGACTGCTTCGCCAACTGACCAACAGATCGACCCAGATCTCTTCTTACCTTGTAGATTTCATTTGGCTGCATGAGATCTATATTCTGCATGATCTCCCGTATCTTTTCTTTACTCGATGCAAAGTCTTTGCCTTCCATCAATACCTTTTGCTGCATTGACATCGTTTCTGCCGCAAGATTTGGTCCAGCAAAAGAGTAGAAGAGAATGCCAGCAGTGGCTAAAGCACCAATGCCATACAAAATGAGCTTTCCAAAACCACTCGATTGTTTCTGTTGTTTTTTTGCCATGAGAACATTCTTCAGGGAAATGTGAATAAGAACTCTACATCATGTTCCGTTGCCTTCATCAATATCAGATGGATTATCACCATCTCCAATAGCAGCGTACTTTAAAAGTACATCGACATCAGTGTCGTTCGTCAGTGCTTCAACATGACCATCGCACATGACAAATTGAGTCACACCGGGATGCTGACTGCCAAATTTTCGGTTATTTGTATCACGGGGACTTGAAGCCAAGCCGCGAGCCGTGTCTCGGAACAACGTATGGGGAGTATCTGAAACAAAAACCGCGGTATCACCTTGGTTGTAGTGTTCCATAACGCCCGCTCCTGCAATAGCTGGTGGGATATGGCGATCTCCAATGACCATTGTTGTGGAAAGTCCGTCAGTAATTTGAGCGGGTCTGATCTCTGAGAATGTATGGATCACACCTGCACGTTTCGGGTCAGGCCCACCTGTTGTTGGCGTTGCGTAATTAAAATACGTCCCACCGCATGCAGAATAGTCGCCACCTGCTGCAACGCCAATTCCACTGGGAACTGGCGGTTGGTTGTTGTTATCGAAGTTTCTATCAGCAGCGGGACTGCGTCGACTCGGGCAGTAAAATGTATCGACTGGTGTTCGAAAAGCGGTCGAATTTGAACTATCCCAACATGGAACCGTTGCGTCCAGATTTCTCGCATTGAATATTTGCGATTGCTCAAGAAACGGGAGCAGCCGGAAGGCCCACGACACATCGTACGGATCACGCGTCTTACGACCACTTGGAAAATGCTTCTGTGCATCTGCATGAAGGGCAACCGCCAGCCCAATCTGCTTGAGATGATTTGCGCATGAAAGACGGCGGCCGGCTTCTCGAGCCTGCTGAACTGCGGGTAATAAAAGACCAACAAGAACGCCAATAATCGCAATGACGACGAGCAGTTCGATTAATGTAAAGCCTCTCGATATATCAAGAGACATCTTTGAACGGCTTAAACTAGGACACATGAATCGTCTGAACATTGTTGTTACTCCAACATAAAATAAAAAACAAACTAAGTTTTCGTTGGCTCGAGGCCAGGCATTGTTCCGGTTGACGTTGCAAATCGCTCTGCCGAAAGACCTGTCTGCTGCAAAATCGACAGATAGAGATTCGGAAGGGGGTGGTTCTTATTTTGGTTAAACGCAAGATGCTGCCCATGTTGAAAACCACCACCTGCGAAAAGCACCGGCATGTTCTTGTTCGAGTGACTTGAAGCATTTCCGAGATTACTGGTCAAAAGGACACTTGTTGTATCAAGAACACTTTCACCTCGCTCATCAACTTCTTTAAGCGATCGTAGAAAATCACCCCATGAATCAATGATTGCTTTTTCAACGATTGCCAGCTGAGACAGTTTCCCTTCGTCTCGCCCGTGATGGCTAAGTGTGTGATACCCCTCTTCGACGCCGTCGAGTGGAACAACGCCTGATCCACTACCAAAGTGGCACACAACAAACCGTGACGAATCTGTTGAAAGAGCTAAACGAATCATGTCACTCATGAGCCGCTGCCGTGCAATAAAGTCATTTGGATTTGCAATATCCAAGGGCTTTGAGGCATCCACACTTGGTTTTGGTTTATTTACCCACGCCTCACTTGATGCCAATCTTTTTTCAAGGTCTCGAACACTTGTAAAATATGCATCAAGCCTATCACGGTCACCAACACCCACGCGTCGCTTCAGAGATCGGGTGTCATCTGCAACGACATCCATAATACTGCGACCCTCGCGAGCACGATACATTTGGTGACGCCTGTCAGCCGGTGTATCTGCAATAAAAAGTTTTGTGAAAAGGCTCGAAGGGGACGACTCAGCTGGAATCATTGAGCCATTTTCTGTGTACGAGGGACTGTTACTACCCGACAGCGCCAGAACAAGTGAAGGAAATCGTGTTTCGTGACCAAGATGCTTCGCCAACAACTGATCGACTGAAATGGTGTTGCCAGATGGAATTCCTGCTGACATCGGCGCTGCGGACAGAAGACTCGATTCTGCACGATGACCGCCCCCGACACCTGGATGAGATGTCCCTGAAACAACCGTGAAATCTTTTCTCAAGTCATCAAAATCCTTGAGATATGCCGACGACTGGTACTCACGACCTGTTTGTTTCGGATTCAAATTATCTGCGAGCAGGCCCAACCCAAGAGTCATCGCGACAAAACGCCTCGGTGTTTTTTTTGTTGGAGCACCAAACGAAGATTCCATTGCTGACAGCCATGGCATCGCCATCGAAACCCCCGCACCTTTGAGAAGTGTGCGTCGATGAAGTTGCTGTCGGAAATTAAAGTTCGTTCGCAATGTCACTTGTATGCTCCTATTGCAATACTGTTCTTATTGTTGATTTGGGGACTCAGGTTGTTCATTTGGGAACTCAGGATTTCGCGAACTCAACACCAACTAGTTCATCATGTCGTCACTTATTGACATGTTATGCCCGTTGTGAAGCAAAATGACCTTTCCACCCTTATTTTTCAATAAAAAGCGGACTGGAGACGACAGATTTTAGAAGGGATCGGAATCCATACTCTGTGTCACGAGCGGTTGTAACAATCTGATCGATTGCCTGACGGTCCGAAAACGACAGTTCACCACCGGTTCCGTACACCACAAGATGGGTGGTCAGCCCTCGAGCAATCTTCTCGGGACGTGAAGCGAGAACTTGCTTGAGTTCATTTATATCTGAAAAAAATTGTCCATCTGGCACCTGACCGCTGGAATCAACCTCTGCACCTAATTTGGTTCTTCCTTTATTTACAGCAAAGTAATGGCTTCTCCATTGGCCGGCTGGGTCAAATGACTCAAGTGCAAAACCGAAGGGATCCATCTGACGATGACAACTTGCGCATGACTCATCATTACTGTGCTTTGCCAGCTTTTCTCTAATAGTCACCGCTCCGCGAATATCCGGTTCGATAGCAGGCACACCCTCAGGCGGAGGCGGGATCTTCATGCCCAAGATCCGCTCGGCTACCCACGCACCTCGAACAACTGGTGAGGTTGTACTGCCGTTGGCCGTTACCTTCAGGATTGCCCCCTGCGTGAGCAAACCACCACGATGAGAAACTTCTGAAACATCGACCTTTTGCATTCCTTCACCTACGTCTTCCCCAAGTTTGTAGTATCGGCAGAGTCGACTGTTCAAATAGGTGTAGTTAGCTGCTACGAGATTCTTGACTGGACGATCTTCTAATACCATGTCAACAAGAAATTCATGTGTCTCATCGAGCATTGCCATACGAACGATGGGATCGTATTTCGGATATAGCTTCCTATCTGGCTGAGTAAAATCCAGTTGATCAAGGTCAAGCCATTCTGATGAAAAGTCTTTGATGAACTGCTTGGCCAGGCCGTCTCTTCCCACGTGAGATCTTTCACGCGTACCAGCTAAACCCAACAAACGATCTACTTGATGCCGACGTACACCTGCATCACTCAACTGGTTTGTTTTGGCAAGCTTTTGAAGAGTATCGTCAGGAGGACATCCGGTTAGAAAATAACTCAGACGGCTGGCTATTTCATAGTCGTTGAGTGGCCCTGGATTCTCTTTGAGATATAAGAACTCTGGGCTACATAGAATTGTTCGATACCCCGCTCGCAGTGACGCAATGAAGGATCGGCCTTCAGAGAGCATGTTCGACGCAAGGCTTACTGCATTGACAATATCATCTTGCGCTACGTTTCTCCGAAAGGCTCGTCTCGCAAACGAGTGAATCAACTCTGTGAGTACTTTACGAGAGTTTTTTGGTACAGGTGTAAACTTATTGAGAGGCTTCTCTTCTAATTCCACGGAACCGAATAATCGTTGTTGTACATCTTGTACCGAATAACGATGGACCTGCCTCATCGTTATCTGATCTATACCAATGCCTGGAACTTTTTGTGGCTCTCCCTCACCGGCCCCAACCTGACCACCACGAAAACGAGCACGTTTGATCGTACTATCCTGCGGTCGAATCTCAAGCATATGTCCAGTTGGTAACCATGTTTCGAATTCGACCGCCGTTGACGTCTCACCAACCTCAAACGCTTTTAGTGCAGTGAGAATAGGAGCCGTAGAAATGCATGGACCCGAGTGGATGGCCGTCCAAATGCCACCTGTTTCAGGGACATTTTTTCCAGAGCAGGAAACACGAAATTGATACCAACCATCGTTTGGCGCAGTCGTAGCTGGAATACGACCGTAGTAGGCCATTGTTGAAGACCAGACAACAGCCTGCCCCCTTAGCATCTCGGGCTCACGACAGCGTCTCCTAGGATTCGAACGTGCTATAGCTCGCGGCTCAAGATCTCTATGACACTCTTCCGTTGGATTAAGTGCACGACGAAAGGCTTCATCAAGTGCCTCATCTACCACTGCAAGATGTCGGGCAAGATGGTGGTGAGACATTGTCTGATATTCGGCAACCGTTGTAAAACCGCGAGGGCGACCCTCATCAGGTAATTTTTCAGCTAGTGGAATGTCTATTCCTAAAATTTCATGCAGCGATCGCTCAACCTGTTTTCGTGTAAGTCGACGAGCGCGTACACGACCGTAGGTACGGTCACGCTGCCGTTGATGAACCTGAAGCCACTGACTCGCTTCTGAGACAAACTTGTTACGCTCTTTCGAGTTTGGTTGGTCTGCTTCACGCGGTGGCATTTCACCCAATGCAACTCTGTCAATAATTCTTACCCATGGCGGGTCAAGCTTTTTGTCTTGAAGATCAATACCATTCGACAGAACTCTGCTCAGATCAAAGCCTGCCTCTCCATCAGGCCCGTCATGGCAATCAATGCAGCTCGTATTCAGAAATCCTTGGATATTCACAGGAACGTTTGCCCGTCTGGCACCTACTTCCGCCTGAACAGATTGACAACTGATAGCAACACAGAGCAAGGCAAATAAACCAGACCTGATCGAACCAGCACCGATCGAAACAGGCTGGATCGAAAGCAGTAGGGGAAGACGCATCCTGTTTTTCATGCTGTTGATTTGAACGGGTAATCGAAACGTTTACACAACTGAGATATAGGCGCAGGAAACATG
Source organism: Pirellulales bacterium (assembly GCA_028066355.1). Lineage (GTDB taxonomy): Bacteria > Planctomycetota > Planctomycetia > Pirellulales > UBA1268 > UBA1268. Next base: position 8,902 of record JALCBP010000065.1, on the reverse strand, counting down.
TCTAGTGCAAAAAAAGCCTTACACTTCTAAATTATAGGACTTTTTTTCCCGCACGTCCCGTGTTTCGCTTCGACTATCAGAATGTGAAAATAACCCAGTACAGACCACGTGCTAAGAAGACGGGCAAAACTTTTACTCTTCACTGCTGCGGAGATTCGCTAAGACCGTATAGTCTTCGAGCGTTGTTGTATCACCAACTGTTTCGCGACCAGCAGCGATATCTCGAAGAAGCCTTCGCATGATCTTGCCGCTACGTGTCTTAGGGAGTGATGCAGAAAAGTGAATGTCATCAGGTGAGGCAATCGCGCCTATCTGCTGACGAACATGCTGTCGCAGCTCTTTTTTCAATGCTTCGTCTGGCTCACCGGACTTGAGCGTGACAAAAACCGAAACAGCCTCACCTTTGACGTCATGTGGACGACCAACCGCTGCCGCCTCTGCAACAGCTGGATGACTGACCAACGCACTTTCAATTTCAATTGTTGAAAGTCGATGACCAGCAACGTTAAGAACATCGTCAATCCGACCCATAATCCAGAAGTAGCCATCTTCATCCTGTCTCGCGTTATCACCAGCAAGATACTTTCCTGGAACTCGTTCCCAGTACGTTTCAACGAAACGTTCCTCATCACCCCAGATACCACGAAGCATACCTGGCCAAGGTTTTGTCATTACAAGCCAACCACCTTCACCCTGTTCAACTGGCTGACCAGAGGCATCAACAATTTCTGGACAGACTCCGGGCAACGGTAACGTACAGCTACCCGGCTTCGTTGGAATACAGCCAGGGAGCGGGCTCATCATGATTCCACCGGTTTCGGTTTGCCACCATGTATCCACAATAGGACAACGTTCACCCCCGACTGTCTCGTGGTACCACATCCATGCTTCTGGATTAATGCCTTCTCCAACTGTTCCAAGCAGTCGCAAGCTGGAAAGATCTTTTCCCTCAATATGTTCAGGGCCCCACTTCATAAACGCTCGAATAGCCGTTGGAGCCGTATAGAAAATAGTTGGCTTTTCGTCTTCGATAATCTCCCAGAAGCGTCCTTGGTGAGGAGCGTCTGGTGCACCTTCGTAAATAAGGATCCCAACGCCAGCTGCCAACGGACCATAGGTGACATAACTGTGCCCTGTAATCCAACCACAATCAGCTGTACACCAGAACAGATCATCATCACGCAGATCAAAAACCCACTCGGCCGTTGTTTTCGCCCATAACAGATACCCGGCCGTTGTGTGTTTGATACCTTTTGGCTTCCCGGTCGATCCACTTGTGTAGAGAATAAAAAGTGGTGACTCAGAGTCCATCGGTACGGGCGCGAATTTACCAGATTCATTTGAAACCATGTCGTGCCACCACACGTCGCGGCCTTCAACCATTGTGACTTCTTGACCAGTTCGTTTCAGAACAACAACGTGTTTCACCGTCGGCGACTTCTTGACCGCTTCGTCAACGTTTGCTTTGAGCGGCAAAGCACTGCCTCGCCGCCACCCTCCATCTGAGGTTATGACTGCTACAGCCTGCGCGTCATTATTTCGATCAGCGATAGCTTCACTTGAGAAACCACCAAAAATAACAGAGTGAACGGCACCAATTCTTGCACATGCCAACATTGCAATAACAAGTTCTGGTGTCATGGGCATGTAGATAGAAACAACATCGCCTTGTTTCACACCCAGCCTTGATAATCCTGCGGCCGCCTTACTTACTTCCTCCTTGAGTTCAGAAAACGAGAGCGTTCGCCGCTCACCAGTAGGCTCACCGACCCATACGATTGCAGTCTTATCACCCAAACCAGCATCAACATGTTGATCGATGCATGCTGCCGAAGCATTCGTTTGACCACCTACAAACCACTCTGCGTGAGGAGCGTTCCATCGCAACACTTCGTCATAAGGCTTCATCCAAGGCAATGATTGAGCTCGTTCCGCCCAAAAGCCATTGGGGTCATTAGCAGCCTGATCATATAGTGCCTGGTACGCTTCTTTCGATCCGATACGAGATCGGCTTGAAAAGTCTTTTGATGGTGGAAATGAACGATGCTCCTGCATCACACTTGCAACTCGCCCTGCTGACCTGTCATTCGCTGCCATGTTCTGCCCCCCCCATCAAATTTTCATTGGACCGCCTGCTGAACATCAGCATGTGTCCCCAAAAGATATACCTAAACCACGACCAGTGCGTACGGCCGAACCATTCGGATCGACTCGAGAGAGCCGTTTGATTGCTGAAGCAATCGGCACATTCTCAATTTCTGGCGGCCGATAGCATACCATCTCACCGAACCGTCCTTCATGAATCAATTGTACAGCCAGAACACCGAACTCTGTCGCAAGAACTCTGTCGAACGTAGTCGGGCTTCCACCGCGCTGAAGATGTCCAAGAACCACAGTGCGGGTCTGCCTGTCTATTCGTCTTGCTATTTCACCCGCAACAACTTGGCCGATTCCACCGAGTTTTACCTGTTGGTTTATGTCTGTTGATGTCGCACAAACCATATCACCTGTCGGCAACGTTGCTCCCTCAGCAACAACCAGTAGCGAGTCCCGCCGACCTACTGACTCGCGATCCATAATCTTTCGACAAATGCTTTCAAAGTTCCAAGAAATTTCTGGTAGAAGAATTACATCCGCCCCACCAGCAAGCCCGGCATGCAAAGCGATCCACCCTGCATGACGCCCCATCACCTCGAGTACCATAATTCGTTCATGGCTCGCTGCAGTTGTTCGCAACCGGTCTAACGCGTCAGTCGCAGCTGATACCGCAGAATCAAAACCGAATGTAAAGGCAGTAGCACTAAGGTCGTTATCGATGGTTTTGGGAACTCCAACGACTGGAATACCAAACTGATGAAACTGATCAGCAATTGCCAGGGACCCATCTCCTCCTATGCAGATTAAGCCACAAACACCAAGTTGACGAACGGTCCCAGCAACATCGGCCAGTAAGTCCGGGGCAATGGCTAAACGGTTGTCCTCACCTACGGTTGCTGAGAATCGTCCTCGATTTGTTGAACCGAGGATTGTTCCACCCTGGGTGAGGATACCGCTGGTATTTGTCGGGGTTAGCGGCATGTACGCAACCGGATCACTAAGCCCTTCATATCCACGCAAAAAACCGATGCATGAATATCCAAGCCTTTCGGAAGACAGGACACTTGCTCGTATGACTGCGTTGAGTCCGGGACAATCACCACCGCTGGTAAGAATACCAATTCGTCGTTTCTGATTTTTCACGAACGCCTCCTTCATCATCGCATGGCTATCAAAACAAAAAAGATTTCCATCAGAAAAAACGAGATTTTCTGGAAAATAATTAACGTTGTTGTATTCAAGATACCTACGTTGAATACGAGCGAACACGGAAGCCCACGAGAAACAATGGGCCTGCCAATAAAAAGATCACAGCCAAACGGTCAAGAACTATGAAAAACTCGTTTTTTCAATCAGCGAAGGTGATCTCTTTAGCTGAGTTCGTACGTTGACTCATCGGTCTTTACTAACTCGAAGTCTCCCTTCACCCGCCGCGGCGAAGGCGTGCAAAAAGACGTGAATAGTCGCCAGTTCGTACTGCAGAAACGGTTGAATTCGTATTATTTGGGTCAGGATATCTATCCTCTTCAATGACAACCATATCTGAATCATCTAATTCGGATTGTAGATGCTGCTCCTCAGCATGCTTCGGCGATTGAAGAGCAACCGATGACGTTGGCTCTTCTTTTTTTGCAACAACGTTATTCTGCTTTTTTTCCAGCGATCCACTCGTGTCTAATTCTGAAATCTTTCGATTGATCGACTGACCCTCTCGACTCGCAACATGCAGCCGACGTTGAAAATCATCGGGACCCTCCATGATGTAGCGTTCAACCACCGTCTCCTCTTCTGCGAAACATTCTGCAAACGGATCGGGGCGTTTCGCTTCGTCGTCCGAATCAAATGGTGGATCAAATACGAGTTCGATATCAGATCCAAGACAAACATCGTCGCCATGAACCGGTGTTGCTGGCTTCACTTCTTCATTCATGGACGAATATTTTTCAAGGCCCTGCTGTGCCTCTTTAATTAATGCGTTGACCGCAAACTCCGTCGCTCGCTGGGATTCCTCAAAGCCAACCGAGGATGGTTCATCTTCGGACTGCTGGTGTTGTTGTTCGATTATGCAACGAGACGTTTGATTTTCACCAGAAAACCCTTCTGAAAAAGACAGTGTCGCATTGCCCGTTGAAGCATCTGCCTCTACCTGCAGGTCTTCTTGGTGGTCATCTTCCCCAAGAGTTCCAAACTCAACAACCGCTGACTCTATGTCTTCCCCAAAACAGCTTTCCTCGACAACTTCTTCCCCAGAAAATCCAACTTCTGCTGCAAATGACGCACTGGATTGCTCTGGCTCATCAGCCTGTGAACATATATTTGTGTTCGAAATTTCACTTTGCAAAGAGGCGGGTGCCGGAAGACATTGGATTTCCTCCCATGCAGATGCGAGGTCATGTTTGCCAATTTGATCTGCATTCCTTTGCTCAGCCAACCTCATGGCCTGATCGCAAAGTTGGTTAATAAGCCTTGGAACACCCTCTGTGAGTGAAAAGACTACCGCGTCACACTCTGGTTCAAACCCTGTATCCCAATCAAGTCCGGCACAGTACATCTGCGTGCGAACATATCGACACGTCTCTTCGTAGTCGAGTGCTTCTAAGTATCCACGTAGGGCTATTCGCTGGGCAATTCCCTCTAATTCAGATTCTCCCAACATTTCCTCAAGACGGATTGTACCTGCCAGCACGAGATGAACTGCTGGGTACGTAGTTACAACCCCGGTGAGTAATCGTAGTTCTTCTAAAAGTCTTCGAGGCAGCGTGTGTGCTTCATCTACGAGTACAACTAAACCCGAACCTATCGCAGAAAGCCCACGGATACGGTCGACGAGTCCAATCCGCAATTCCTCTTCATCGAGGCCACGGTAGGCTTCATCAAGGTCTGACAAAATCGACTGCCACAATCCCCGTCGAGTGCAAATACGTGCCCCAGAAAGAATTGATACAGCATAATCACCCTCAAGCTGTTCACGAAGACACGACAAAAGAAGTGATTTTCCGCACCCTGTTGGACCAACAAGAAGACCGATACCCTCAGCCCGTTTTACAGCCCGACGTAATCCATCAATTGCCTTCGTGGCGTCAGGAGAAGGATGAAAGGAGCCCACACGAGGAGCAGTCATAAATGGACGACTCGCCAGAGGATAAAAACTTTTTGGTGATGACATATATATAGTTGCGAGGATGGACTCGACTCGTTCGTATAAGATGAAGAACTATCGAGAGCACAGCGGGCCTGATTGCACTGGAATATTGTCGACCGAATCCGGTGCCTTCCTGTACCGTTGACTCAACGCATAGACTTTTCCGGTTGGGCGAGTCGACTCCGCTGAGGAGACCCACGCGGAATCTGCGGATCATTGCAATTCATCTACCCTGCAATGCTGCTGACGAATACGAGGAATTTTATGTTTGAGGTCAAAATATGTGGGGTTACTTCTGTAGACGACGCGATGATGATCGCCGCTGCAGGAGCTGATGCGATTGGTTTGAATTTCATTACGGGATCCCCTCGCTGCCTCAATCTCAAAATAGCGACTGAAATATCCCACAACCTGCCGAAGGAGATTCTTCGAATTGGAGTTTTTGTGGGACGCCCCTCAAGTGAAATGCTTTCGATAACAAAAAAGATTGGTCTAGATGCGATTCAACTTCATGGACTATTTGATGGACCACCAGACAAAAGTGATCCACCCTGGCGCTGTGATGAATTGAAACCCTACCCGGTCATTCGGGTGGTACGACTTGAGGATCCATCAATAGAACGAGACCGATTAGCAACAGCTCGTCAATGGATTGACGCAGCTGCCGCCTGTGGTTGCCGTCCAGCAATGGCATTACTTGATGCCAGTGTTTCACGTGAAGCCAATCCCGGTACGCTCGGCGGGACCGGGCACACTGTTGACTGGGAGGCCGTTGCAGATGCACCAAGTCTTCCTGTTCCAACAACACTTGCTGGCGGGCTTACACCCGATAACGTTGCGACGGCTATACGAACCGCACATGCAACCGCCGTCGACACAGCCAGTGGTGTCGAATCATCACCCGGCCAGAAGGATCCTGATTTAGTCAGACGATTCATTGAATCTGCCAAACAGGCCTTTTCCGAGCGGGACCGGGCCTGAGCACAGGACGGCTTACACTTCCGTTCCTGCTTTGTTTACCCAAATCGTTGTTATGTGCAGTTTTGCACGATCTCACACGAGACCGGCAAATTCGACCTGTGCGCAATATGTTGAAGCGTTACAATTTAGAGGTATCTGTTCTTAATTATTTCTGAGCAGGTAAATTCGTGCTATTTCGTCTAACAATGTCCGAGGAGGTTCCTGTGGCTCAAGTTGATACCCACCTGCCATACAAAGTTGCTGATCTGTCTCTTGCTGAATGGGGCCGCAAGGAGATCACACTTGCTGAAAATGAGATGCCTGGGCTTATGGCCCTGAGGGAAAAGTATGGTGAGTCCAAGCCACTCGCTGGAGCCCGAATCGCTGGTTGCCTTCACATGACCATTCAGACAGCTGTGCTTATTGAGACTCTTGTGGAATTGGGTGCCGAAGTCACCTGGAGCAGCTGCAACATTTTTAGCACGCAAGATCATGCAGCCGCTGCGATAGCAGCTGCAGGGATTCCTGTTTACGCATGGAAGGGTGAATCTGAAGAAGAATTTGAATGGTGTATCGAACAAACCCTCATGTTTCCTTCAGGGAAACCACTAAACATGATCCTCGATGACGGTGGTGATCTCACTGCCATGGTCCACGAGCGATTCCCCGAACTTCTCGCGAACATCCATGGCGTGAGTGAGGAAACGACTGCTGGAATTCACCGGCTCGAGGTCCTCAACAAGACTGGTGCTCTTCAGGTCCCAGCAATTAATGTCAACGATAGTGCGACAAAAAGTAAATTCGACAACCTCTATGGTTGCCGTGAGTCACTGGCCGATGGCGTCAAGCGGGCAACGGATATTATGCTTGCCGGCAAAGTCGCCGTCGTCTGTGGGTATGGTGATGTTGGCAAAGGTTGTGCTGCTAGCCTGAAAAGCTATGGATGCCGTGTCATTGTAACTGAGATTGATCCGATCAATGCACTGCAAGCTGCCATGGAAGGCTTTGAAGTTGTCACAATGGAAGACGCCTGCAAAGAAGGAAATCTATTTGTCACCACTACCGGCAATAAGGACATCATTCTGGGCAAACACATCGAGCATATGCCGAACGACGCAATTCTCTGCAATATCGGGCATTTCGACACAGAAATAGATGTCGCGTGGCTCGAACAGCAAGTTGCTGATGGCAAGGTATCGAAGGACGAAATCAAGGCAGCAGACATCGGTGCAGTTGATCGATATACCTTCGACGATAGTGGGCGAAGTGTTATTATTTTGGCAAAGGGCCGCCTCGTGAATCTTGGCTGCGCAACTGGTCACCCAAGTTTCGTGATGAGCACATCGTTCACGAACCAAGTGCTTGCACAGATGGAACTCTGGTCGAACCGTGATACAGACCACTACTCTGTTGACGTCCATATGATACCCAAGAAGTTGGACGAGGAAGTTGCCCGCCTCCACCTAGAGAAGCTTGGGGTCAAATTGACTCGGTTGACAAGTGAACAGGCTGACTACATCAACGTACCGGTTGATGGCCCATACAAGCCGGATTATTACCGATATTAAAAACTGTAAAAAAACAGACTCAGAGGGCTGCAGGATGTCCTTCATCCTGCAGCCCTTTTCTTTTTACTGCCTTTTTTTGTTAGTTCCGTAAGACTCTTCTCGTTCCTCTGGTTGGTGTTTCATGTGAAACACCAACCATTCCAAGCCCACCTACAGACTATGAACGCGAATCATTACTCGGCAGGCTATTCTTTGATATCACTTGGGTAGAACAATTCACATACTTAACGTGTGGACAGAAAGAGATCTGGTCTGCCAGAGCAACGCATACAATCTCAATCGAAATTAGAATTCTCAACCTCACAAAAGCCGTGATCGTGATCTAGAGAAACATGGCAGGGCTCTGAGTCCCTAGCTATCCGGCAGAACCACATTGATTTATTAACGTGCAGGAATAGGCAAACGTCGCGAAGCGGAAAACGTTAATTCCTAGCGGAAGGGTGAAGTGCTAGCTGGGGTTGTGGGCTAGGTAAACCACAGGCGCAGACGTGCCCATGTCGTCTAGGTCATCATCGAGCGACATGCCGGTGACATGTCACTGTACGTCTCGATGGAACAAAGTATAGGAGTGCAGGGCCAGGCTTTCGCGATGGTAGGCAATCAGATAGGCCTTATCCCCACGCGGAGAATACTTTTGTACCGCCACTAGATCATTCCCGTCATATACTCCGGCCACGCCGTATATTGCCGAATACGCATGGCGCAGTTTTTCCCGCTTTGCTTAGTCGAACGTTCGCCATGACTAGGATGCGAGCAACTCGACCGCATCATCAATCCTACCTTTACCAGCAGTATCGACGATCTCCTTATTAAGCACTGTTGCGTAAGGCACCATGATGGACATCTTAGCCGCTTCGTCCAACACCGGCTCAACCGCCGGGGCTACGAACACCATGCTGGTGACGGCAAGAACCATGTAGAGAAAAGGCTTACGCATGAATTGCGCCTCGCTCACGATCAAAATCCAACCGTAATGCGCGGAACCTATCGCCCGCTTGGCTTCTGCAACAAGACGAATAGAAGCAGCTGATCTAGAAGCGGCTGATCTTTTTATCACTGGGTACACAACAACTCATGTGGAAAGACAGTTCGTTTCACGTGAAACAGGTAAGACTCGTAGTCTGCGCAAAGTTCG
>JALCBP010000064.1:0-15324 GCA_028066355.1 Pirellulales bacterium | reverse complement strand
CACAGCAATGAACTATACCCCCTGTTTCTGCCAACAACCAAGTCGTGTGTGTGCCGAAGAGACGAATTCTACACCCCAGCAGACTCTCCTTGAAGTTCTAATTGCAGTATGTCCGATGGAGGTTTCGTTGACAGGCGGCTCAGTGCTGCCTAGGATGCCGCAGTCGAGAAGGATGTCGATATCGATAGGGTTTGCCTATTCGGTACCAACTGACTTCTTGGCGGATTCAAAAACCGAGGTGTCTAGTAGCATATTGGTTGGTAAGACGTTTTTTTGATAAGGAGTGAATCTAACATGACGCATGTCGTTGCCGAACCCTGCTTCGCCTGTAAGTACACAGACTGTGTTGTTGTTTGCCCGGTCGAATGCTTTTATGAAGGTGACCAGATGGTTTACATTCACCCAGATGAATGCATTGACTGTGAGGCGTGTGTTCCAGAGTGTCCTGTTGAGGCAATTTTCCACGAAGATAATCTTCCCGAAGATTGGAAGCCCTTTACAGAACTGAATGCTGAAATGTCGCCCCAACTGCCTGTGATCACAGAGAAGAAGGACCCGCTCTGTTAATTCGGTTGAGGTTACTCGTTTTGAGTGGATTAGCTCCGCGGTAACTTCTCGGGCTTTTGTGAAAAAACTATGTTTATGAGGGCTCTGGGACAAGCATGGCCCTAGTCACTTGGAACGTGTTTTAACTGCATAGACTTTTGTTATTGCTGAAGATCAGCAAGCCAGTACGCTTTATCAACGAAGTTCCTCCAACTCGCATATTTCGGGTTGTGCAACTTTGTGGTGAGGAGAGGGCTATAACGTGGCTTCCGAGGCTTCCGTATGAGCTTCATTCCAGCCTCACGTGGAGTTCGACCTCCTTTGCGTACGTTACAGGCTACGCATGCACACACAATATTCTCCCACGTCGTCGGTCCTCCCTTGCTCTTTGGGATAACGTGATCGAGCGATAGTTCGCTTGTTGGTTGATTACGGTTGCAATACTGGCAGCGGTTTGAGTCTCTGGCGAACACGTTCTTGCGATTAAATCGCATGTTTTCCCGAGGTAACTGGTTGCAATGGGGTAACCGAATGACTCGAGGTGCCTGAAGATCAAAGTCAACACCACGAATCCAGTCCTCATCGGGGGATCGATCCAATGACTCAAGGGCGGAGAGTTCCCGCCACGAATTAATAGAGTGGGCTGAAAAATGCCCCTGATCAATGTGAACAACCTCTGCCACATCCCGAAAAAGGAGTGCGAGGGCCCGGCGGACATTAGTAACGTGTACAGCGACAAAAGAGCGGTTAAGCACGAGAACGCTCATCGCTAGTGCAGTGTGTCGGTGGAGTGGCAGGACTGTTGCTGTACCCATCCTCATGCCCTTATTTGTGCCTAGCAAGTTGCCCCGCTATGAACTAATTTTGAGTCTACTTGTTTGGTGAAACTGCTGCCAAACCAAGTTTTTCTTGGGTTGCTGGCACCTGCTAGCAGAGTGCCAATCCGGAAGGTCGAAATGATGAAATGTTTATGGCTTGCCTTTCCTGTCAGATACCGTCAAACTTCATTGATAACATCTTAAGCAATAGAGTCTTGGTTGGGTGTGGATGCACTAGCTAATTATTAGCGAATCCATTCACAAAATTATATTTTTATTTATTTTTTCGACAGACTTTGGAGGCAAAAGTGCTTCACTATTCTTGTGATTTCTGTCAGAGGCCAATCGATCCTGCGGTCTGTATTCGTCACGTCGTGAAGATCAATGTCTTTCCTGCTGTCGATTCCCCGAACGAGAAGAGTTGTTTGCCTGAAAGCGAATCTCTTGGTGACGACCACCTCGATGATATGGATGATCTTCTCGAAAGGCTCGAAGAGCAGGATCTTGCAGCATTTCTAGACGACGGCACTCGCTCGCTTCGGTTTGATTTGTGTGATGCTTGTCGACAACGGTTCCTTCAAAATCCTCTCGGGATTCAGTCCAACAAATCGTTCACTTTTAGTGACAACTGAACCGTGGTGACTAAGCCATTCTTGTCATGATGCGCGACAAAAATGTGCCACATTTCGTCACATGCAACGACCGGGTGCGTGGCGTCCTTCTTTACTAGCACTCGCGCGGAAGAGCCGTTGAGTGGTCTTCCCAGGATTGATTATTCAGCAGGAACTTTGCGTGACGCTTGCGGAACTTTGTCTGGTCGGTAGGTTTTGGTTATCTAACGCTGCTCAAGGAGAATTTTTATGACCACCACCACGCTTTCCATCGCTACCATCGCCGGAGACGGAACCGGCCCTGAAGTAACAGCGGAGGCCATTAAAGTTCTTGATGCAGTTGCTCGCCTAGACGGATTTGAGTTTACGGTTGAGGCGCTTGATTGGGGTGGCGATCGGTACCTGCGAACCGGGGAGATCATCCCTGAGGGTGGCCTTGATCTGCTGCGTTCAAAAGATGCTGTTTTTTTGGGTGCAATCGGTCACCCGGATGTTGCCCCGGGTATTCTCGAGAAAGGCTTGCTCCTCGAGTTACGGTTCAAGTTGGATCAATACATCAATTTGCGCCCCGTGAAACTTTTGCCCGGAGTGGAAACACCGCTTGCGAATCGCGGGCCGGACGACATCGACTTTGTCGTCGTTCGAGAAAATACCGAAGACCTTTACTGTGGCGTGGGTGGTTATTTGAAGAAAGGGACTGCGGATGAGGTTGCTGTGCAGCAAGCAGTCTACACGCGAAAGGGGTGCGAGCGATGTATTCGCTGGGCGTTTGAGTACACACGCCGTAGGAATAGTCCGAAGAAGACGTTAACGCTTGTCGCAAAAACGAATGTGTTAACGTTTGGTCACGATCTCTGGTGGCGAACTTTCCAGGAAGTTGCTAAAGAATATCCGGATGTCAATACAGATTACAATCATGTTGATGCGTGCTGTATGTGGATGGTGAAGAACCCTGACGCTTATGATGTCATCGTGACAACGAACATGTTCGGTGACATCATCACTGACCTCGGTGGCATCCTTCAGGGCGGGATGGGTGTAGCAGCTGGCGGGAATCTTAATCCAGACGACGGTGGTGTGAGCATGTTTGAGCCGATGGGCGGAAGTGCGCCGAAATACACGGGCGCAAACAAGATTAATCCAATTGCAGCCATTAATGCGATGGCGATGCTTCTCGAGCATTCTGGCCAGCCTCAGTCAGCTGCTCGAATCGACAACGCTGTAGCATCTGTAACAGGTACCAAAATGAAGAGTCAGGCCGCCGGACGCATGGGCTTTGGTACTAGTGAGGTTGGCGATCTGGTAGTCGCCGCCCTCGAGTCATAAGGAAAGAACTCAGGAGGCCTCCGTCATCGGTGTAGGAATGCGGTTTCCCGTTTTCTGGCTCCGGGCAGCGGCGTCAACAATCTGAAGTGCTCGTGCAATATCCCGAAGGCTGCCCATTCGGCGGATGAGGCTCATTGTCGAACGGTGAAATTGAAGTAGCATTGATTCATCGACAGGTCGTTCATTTTCCAAAGACTCCTGATGCCGTCCGGCATCATCAAACCAGACTAGGTTTGTCGGTGGATCGATAAATGCAATGCCGTGCTCACATGCAACTTGTAGCGCAGCAGGTGGCCGAAAAGCAACAGCTTCTTGCCATGCTGAAGGAATGTATTGACCATAACTGATCTGGGCCAAGGAACCTGTCGAAGTATCGTCGTCGCCCGGAAAGTTCAAGCTCATCATCTGATACTCAGAGAGTGCATCCTGACAACAACTGGTGTGGTTTACTGAAATAACACTGCTTGGTTCCCTGTCCACAACGTAGCGGCACCAATCGACCATCTCGAGAAGATCCCAGCTGTCACCACCCGCGGTGCGCATAGATTGCTTGCTGGGGTCTGATGGCTGTGGAAGTCGGTGGTGGCAAAAAAGCATCTTGGGGCGTCCGAGTCGTGTGGCAATGAGTTCCTTGAGTCGAACCGTTGCTGGAGCGTGTCTTCGTGCAAGTTCTGCCATGAAAGCGACGCCAGAGGCTTCTACTCGACTAAATAGTTGGCTTAATTGGCTCCGACAAGCCGGGAGAGAAACTGCCGAATACACCGCTTTCCCTGCATCACACGCGGCGAGTATAGGAGCGGTTCCATACCACTGGTCGCCAAGGCATAAAATCGCATCGACATCTTTTCGGCCAGCCATGACCCTGAAACCGTCAACTGCTTCGGCATGAAGTTCAGATGCCGCACGAGCAGCCCGGAGTGATACTTGCTCGCAAACCGCTCGAACTTCAAATCTATCAGCAAGCGATCGAATAGCGGGGAGGTATTGCCCCTCCCAGCGATTACCAAGACCGACAATTGCAACGCCCAATTTCATGCCATGCCTTTGGATGGTGATGAACTTGACTCAATCGCTTCAGAAGCAGCTTGTTCCTGTTCATGCCGTAAGCCTTTGTCAGCAATATCCTTGCGGCACCATGCGCCTCTCCAGCGGATTTCTTTGACGCCTTCGTATGCTCTTAGCTTTGCACGGGCCAGAGACTCAGCATGAGCGGTCACTCCCAGAACACGACCACCACTGGTAAGAACAGTTTCTGAATCATCCGGGCTTGTTTTTGTAGCGGCATGGAATACCACAACATTGTCTAGTGAGTCCGCTTGACTCAGCCCGCGGATTGCATGTCCTTTTTCAACAGTTTCCGGGTAGCCTTCGGACGCCATAACAACGGTAACACTTGCCCCGGATTTCCATGTTGGTAACGGTATTTCATTGAGACGTCGATCAACAGCTGCGTCGATGAGTTCAAGCAGGCTCGATTCAAGCCGGATGCAAAGAGCCTGGCATTCAGGGTCACCAAAACGAACGTTGAATTCAAGAACTTTAGGTCCTTGTGCCGTGAGCATGAGGCCGGCGTACAAGATTCCGTGAAAAGGTGTTCGGCGCCGACGCATCCCATGAACAGTTGGGACAAGAATTTGCTCTTCTATCTCCGCCATGAGCGATTGGGTTACAAATGGAGCAGGGCAGAAGGCTCCCATCCCACCTGTATTTGGTCCACGGTCACCATCTAGCGCAGCTTTATGGTCCTGAAGGGGTGGTAGGGTCACGATGGTGCGGCCATCGGTTATAGCGATGACACTGACTTCAACACCATCAAGACGTTCTTCAATCAGCACACCAGATGCTGCTGTGCGAAATTGTGGATCGCGTTGCAGTTGGTCGATCGCATCAAGAGCTTCTTGCCGGTTGTTGCAAACAAAAACACCCTTGCCGGCGGCGAGTCCGTCCGCTTTCACAACAACTGGTTCATCTTCACGGGACTCAAGAAAGCTACGGGCTTTGTCGAGAGAATTAAACTGTCGGTAGGTTGCAGTTGGTATGTCGTTGGTATGGAGTAATTCTTTGCAGAAAATTTTGCTGCCTTCGAGTTGGGCTGCCAAAGCACTTGGCCCAAATGCTCGAACACCTGCTTCAGTGAGTTTGTCAACAAGTCCTTCGACCAACGGAGCTTCAGGCCCAACAACAACAAGGTCGATCTCATGCTGCTTCACGGCGTCGAGAAGAGCGGCGCTGTCAGTTGCTTCGATAGGCAGGTTTTTCGCTTCACTCGCGGTTCCAGCATTTCCAGGAGCGGCAAACACGTTCGCTCCATCGCGAGCCAATTTCCAAACGAGGGCATGTTCTCGCCCACCGCTGCCGACAACAAGTACGTTCTTTGATCGTTGCATCACGAATTATGTCTCTGGTTGAAAAATCTATTCTTGGTGTATTGTAAAAGGTGATAGTATCCCTCAATTCTGCCCTAATTTGGAAAAAAGTATTGAGGGAATCGAACGGGTTTTAAAAAACATGCAGAAAACAGGCCAAACTAAGTATTTCCGGCGACTATTCCTGCGCTATTCGACGTTGACACCAGCGTTGTGATAGATAAAGTTAAATAGAGTTCGTGAAAAAAATCACGAAGTAGCTCGAGCTCCGGGAAAAATGGATTTTTTGTACGGAAAAAGACCAGTTTGGCAAGCCTCAGACGTTGAGAAGGTTGTGTTAAGAACGTTTATTGATTGCACGAGTCCGCGATGGTGTGCCGCCGGTTTGGGCACATTGCGGTGCAACTGGGTGAAGGTGGTTCATGGCTGAAAAGAAAAAGATGTCCGTGGCGGAAATTTTGGCTGCAGCACGAGCTGAGGGCCAGTCTTCGGCAAGTTCTAAGGAAGCCCCGCCCGAGTCAGAAACAGCGTCTGCTCCTTCAAGCCCAACCGAACCGAGTGGTGAGGGAAAAGTCTCTGAACCTGTTGCGTCAAAAGTGTCTGCGTCATCCGAGCGTCCAAGCGTAAAAGATATTCTTGCGATGGCACGTTCAGGCAAAAGCAAACCTTCCGAAGAGTCGGCAAAAGCAACGAAGCCAGCAGCTAAGCAACCGGTGGCCAAAAAATCGGCCACCGCAAAACCGCCTGCTGTGAGCGGCGCAAAGAAAAATGTGCAGAGAGACACTGCGAGTATTCTGGAAGCAGCGAGAGCGGGCAAGAAACCGGGGCCGGTGAGCAAGTCGGAATCACCAGGCTTTTCAAGGCCTGCAGCAAAACCAGCAGCGAAGAAGCCAGCCAAAGCCCCACCGCGACCTGTTCCACCGCGGCCTGTTCGTCTGAAATCAGAAAAGCCTGCAAAGGCGACGGCTACCGAAGATCGACGTGGCTTTCTCGCGTACACCGTTGGTTCATTCATGGCAGTTGGGTTTACTGCGCTGTCGGTGACCGGTGGGCTTTTTAGTATGGGGCTAGCAAGATTTTTTTTCCCGAATGTGCTCGCTGAGCCACCAAGCAGTTTCAAGGTTGGGAGCAAGGAAGGCTTTCCAGCTGGTGTAGTCGAGACAAAATTCGTTGCCCAGTATGGTGTCTGGGTTGTGAATGGAGACTTTGAGGGTGTCCAACAGATTTATGCCCTCAAGACGGTGTGCACTCACCTCGGCTGTACTCCAAACTGGTTGGAGGCGGAGCAGAAATTCAAGTGTCCCTGTCACGGTAGTGGCTTTTACAAGGATGGAATTAACTTCGAAGGGCCTGCCCCGCGACCACTTGAACGATATGCGATCCGGATTGCTGATGATGGGCAGCTCGAAGTCGATAAGAGTAAGTCGTTCCAGGAGGAACTTGGGCAGTGGAATGATCCGGCGTCATACGTGACGGCGTAATAGGCGTAATAGTAGTACGATTCGCCTGAATGGGCATTTTGAAACTTTTTAACTGAGTTGAGCGCAATGGCAATTGGTGAAACAATTCGGAATTCACAAATATGGAAAAGTATCTTTCGTCATCCGATGCCGTTGGATCGCCGGAATCGAATTGTCGTCATGCTGACGAACTTTTTCCTTCACCTTCACCCGGTTTCGATTAAAAAACAAGGTATTGCGCTTTCGTTCACTTGGTGCATGGGGGGAGTTACTTTCTTCCTGTTTTTGGTTGAGACCGTCACAGGTGTACTCCTGATGTTTTACTATCGCCCAACACTCGAGTGGGCATATAACGACATTCTTGCGTTGCGGGATGTAACGAGCCTCGGCATTCTTCGGGAATTACACAGGTGGGGTGCGCACGCGATGGTGATTACAACATGGCTTCATATGTACCGTGTTTTCCTGACGGGTAGTTACAAGCCACCGAGAGAGTTTAATTGGGTGATCGGAGTCATCCTGCTCTTGCTCACGCTTCTGTTGTCATTCACAGGGTACTTGCTTCCCTGGGACCAATTGGCAATCTGGGCTATCACAGTCGGCTCGAACATGGCACGTGCCACGCCGGTGCTTGGATACGAAGGGCCTGGTCAACAGCTCTTAACGATTGGTGGGATAGATATGATTACCGATGGATCTGATGCTCGGTTTGGGCTGCTCGGGGCACGATTTGTCGGCGAAGAAACATTAAACAGGTTTTATGTGTTGCACTGTATCGCTATCCCGCTGGCAGCCGCCCTTTTAATGGCCATTCATTTCTGGCGAGTGCGTAAGGATGGTGGCATTAGTGGTCCGCTTTAATTTGCGGGATGTTTATCGGTGAAACGGCGTAGTACAGTTTTATATTCGGATTGGTCACGATCGAAAGTAATCGTTCAAAATGCATTCAAGCGGTTTTTTTCTTAACGATGTCGCCGGTTTTCTGGGCGGTTATTACGCTTTTCTTGCAATCATGAATGGCATTGCTGCCCTTATTTTGTGGCGAAAGAAAAATTCACCACAATGGGCGATTGTTTGGTCTGTGTTTGCTGGAATCATGATGATTTTGGCGAGTCTTGCGCTATCGGGTTCGAAATCGATGGTTCCTGTGCTTCCTGCGGCGGCTCGTGGGCTTGTAAATTATCTCTCCGGTCCGGTGGCGTATACGCTCGGAACGACGGCCTTGTTTGTGTGCCTTTTCGTCTTCCGGAAATTTTTTGTCCAGCCTATGGCAGCGTGGTCTGTTTTTAATTTTACGCTGCTTCTTCTCGGCTTATCGATGGCAGATGAAAACTTTGCGGCTATTGTTATGAAGCCGGACAACGTGCCTATCGTTGGTCTCGTCTACTTGCTGGCGTTCTTTACATGGGTGGCGACGAAACAGGCGGTTGTAAATGATGAACGAATCAAGCAAGGCTTGCCAGTCGTCGAGAAAGTGAATGATGAAAAAGTTCTTGTCTGGCCGGATCTTGTGTACACCGAATTGATTTGTATGGTCGGCGTATCTGCCTTGCTTCTTGTATGGGCTTTATTTCTGCCAGCTCCGCTTGAAGAACCAGCTTCAAGCGTCAAGACGCCAAATCCCTCGAAGGCGCCCTGGTATTTCCTCGGTCTTCAGGAAATGTTGGTGTATTTTGACCCATGGTACGCTGGTGTTGTGCTCCCAAGTCTTGTTGTGTTTGGTTTGATGGCAATGCCCTACCTTGACTTTAATAAAAAGGGTAACGGCTATTACTCGATCGAAGAGCGAAAGTTTAGTTATCTGGTGTACCAGTTTGGCTTTTTTGAGTTATGGATCACGCTTATCATTCTCGGCACGTTTCTGCGAGGGCCTAATTGGAACTTCTTTGGTCCATTCGAGTACTGGACTCCGTATAAAGTTGAAGTACTTAATAACGTGGACCTTCCACAAATGTTTTGGGTGCAATGGCTTAATCAGCCCCTTCCCCGGGCCCCACAAGGTGCAGGAGCCCTATCGCAAATTGGATTTATTCTGCTGAGAGAAGCCCCGGGGCTGTTAATCATGGGTGCGTACCTCGTTGTTCTTCCGCCCCTCATGGCGGTGACGATTTTTCGCGGTTTCTACGCAAAAATGGGCTTCGTGAGATACATGGTGATGTCTAATTTGATGCTTTTAATGCTTACCCTCCCGCTCAAAATGATTCTCCGTTGGACGGTGAACTTGAAGTACATAATTAGCATCCCAGAGTTCTCGTTGAATTTTTGACTTTTTCGACCTTCAGGCAATTAATTGAATAGACCTTTTCTCGTGAGCGTTTGAATGCCAGCTACAGAAAAAACTTGGCGAAACATGCATGTCCTCCACGTCACATTTTGTGTGGTGGCGGTGATGCTATTAGTCGCGACAGTATTCATGCTATCGGCGGACCATAACCGCCCATGGAAAAAGTATCAGCGGAAGTTTCGTGAACTTGAGACGTGGTCAGCGGCAGCACAGGTTGATTCAGAAAACTCATTGGCTTTTAGAAATAAAACAATTGAGTTGGAGGCTTCGCTCGCGGAGGTTCGTAGGGCAGACTTTGATTCAGTTTTACTCGGCAAATTTTTCGTAGAGGCTGAAACAGTTAAGGAAGATAAAGAAGCCGTCTTGTTCGCGAAAGCAGATGTGGAGCGGTTGCAAAAAGAAACCGATCCAGATGGCAGGTTTCAACTTCGCGGTGATTTGTTGCAACGATTGCAAGACATTGTGGATCGTTCCAAGTTCCGAGAGGACAACCTTGCCGGTAGTTTGAAGTTGCAGAAGGCAAAGCTTGACAAGCGGCGAGCTGACTATGAGTTAGCCGTTTCCGATGAAGCTGACGCTGCGAAGCAGGCCGAACTGCTGTCTCTCACTGATAACCAGAAACAGAATGTGGCAGATGCAACGCTTGCCTTCCAAACTGCCAATACTCACCGGAAAGATCTCGCAAAAGCATTGAAAGCTATTACTGCAGCAGAAGATGCTGCGGCGAAAGAGCTTTCCAGTCACCGCCAGTCTCTAGCCTTGCTGCAAAAAACATTGAGCGATCGGGCGCCAAATGTAGGAAAAACGGTCTTGGAGTTGCCCGTCCTTGACGCGTTTAATGGTCCGCTACGTGTTGATCAAATTTGGCTTCCGAAACTCACGCTTAACAATAATTTTCGTGACGTTGCTAGGTTTGATAGATGTACGACGTGCCACCAGGGTATGGCGAGATCTGCACCGGGCGCGCCTTCAGAACCGGCGTATCCGGAAGCCAAGATGGTTGAGATAGTCCTTCCGACGCCAAAAGAACGTCCCGCATTCACTGATGGTGAAGATGAGGCAACTCAAATGGAAGCCGTCTTTGGCTTTTCCCTTGCACAGCGAGGTTTATTTAAAGAGGACGCTCCAACAGTAAGCGTTGTTTTACCTGAGTCTCCGGCGGCTATTGCGGGCCTTCAGAGTGGCGACGTGATAACTGAAGTTGGAGGTGGGCGAACGTCCATGCGTGAATTGGCAGTCTCTGCCTTGCTGGAAAATGTTTCATGGGGTTCTCCTCTACGGCTAACGGTTGAGCGAGGCGTACCACAGCCGTACTCAACGCATCCGCGGCTGGACTTGTTTGTGAGTGATTCCAGTCCCCATTCGATGCAGACCTTTGGTTGCACAATTTGTCATCAGGGGCAGGGCAGTGCAACAAGCTTTAAGTGGGCTTCTCATTCACCGAATACTCCCAAACAGTCTCACGTCTGGCACGATGAGTATGGTTGGTTCAATAATCATCACTGGATTTTTCCGATGCTGCCGGAGCGGTTTGAGGAATCGAGTTGCCTGAAATGCCATCATGAAGTTGTAGATCTTGAACCCAGCGAGCGGTTTCCGGAACCACCAGCGCCCAAGGTCGTTGCTGGCTACCACCTCATTCGGCAGTACGGTTGCTATGGGTGTCACGAAATTAAAGGATGGTCCGGTCCAGATCAGAGAGTTGGTCCAGATTTGAGGCTCGAGCCGAACTATCACGAGGTCGCGCAAGCCGTTTCTGTTGATCCGGGTGTTAAAGAAATGGACGCCACCTTCAATGGTTGGGTTAATGATGTTATCTCGAGCCCTGATGGCAATGACGCCCGTCGAAGTCTACGCGAAGCGATTGATGCAGACGCTGTGCTTGGTGATGATGCGAAATTATCTGACCGAACGCACGTGCTTGCTTCGCTGCTAAAGACGCCAGAGACGCCTGGGAAGTTTCCAAAGGTTGGTCCCAGTCTTCGGCACGTGGCTTCAAAAGTCGGCTTTGATTGGTTGTACGCTTGGTTGCGAAATCCGCAGGACTTCAGGCCATCAACGAAAATGCCGCGATTTTTTGGGCTGTGGGAGCACCTCGAGGGAGCCGGTTTAGAAGAATCCGAGCGTTACGAGCCTCTTGAAATACGCTCCATGATCGCTTACTTAACATCGAGTAGTCAGCCGTTCCAATATATCGAGCCTTATGAAGGCATCACGGCCTCTGCTGATGTGGAGCGGGGTAAAAAAGTTGTTGAAGTTCGGGGTTGTCTGGCGTGTCATCAGCATGCTGATTTCCCTGCCGCTGAGAGTAATCATGGCCCGGATTTGTCTCGCATAGGGGCGAAGGTTGCGAGTCAACCAAATGGTGTTCGTTGGCTGTATAGCTGGCTTCGTAATCCTGCAGCATATCACCCCCGGACAATCATGCCGAATGTGTTGCTCGAGCCTGTGACACATGAGGATGGTTCAGTGAGTGATCCAGCAGCGGATGCTGTCGCGTATCTCTTGCAGTCGACGCAAGGGTGGAAACCGGAAGACATACCGGCAGCAACAATGTCAGATGATGAGAGAGTTGCGCTTGAAGAACTTGCAATGCTCTACCTCGAAGGGCGATATACCGTAGATAAGGCGACGGCTGTTCTTCGTGACGGACTCCCCGAAGGTACAGTTGTTCGCGGTGATGAGGCTGCATTCGTTGGCTTGGCTGCTGCGGAGCGTGATGAGGTTCTTCTCAATTATGTCGGCAAGAAAACAATCGGAAAACTAGCCTGTTACTCGTGTCATGACATTCCAGGTTTCGAAGACGCAAAGCCTGCTGGTGCAGCACTTGCTGACTGGGGTAGAAAAGATCCGTCGAGAATCGCTTTTGAGCAAGTTGTCCAATTTGTGATGCATGATCTTTCTCACGGAGGCCATCACGATGATCCGCACAAGGGCATGATGTCTTTACATGCTGGAAGTGCAGGTGCCGAAGATGTGCCGCCTCATGACACCCACGGTGATGAAGTTCATGACGTTGGTGATAGTGGTGTCGAAGAGGATGATGTTTTTGCGACTGACTTGGCGTATGGCGTTGGTGAGGATGGATCGCATGTTTCACCAGAAAGCCTCGATCCGGACACAGGGTATTTCTTGGAGAAGTTGCTCGCGCATGAGCGCGAAGGATTCCTATGGCAGAAATTGCGCCGTCCTCGAAGTTATGACTACAAGAAAGTTGAAAACAAGTCTTACAACGAGCGGTATCGAATGCCACAATTCCCGTTTAATGAAAAACAACGGGAAGAAGTGATGACGTTTGTCCTCGGTCTCGTTGCCGATCCCCCCGCCAGTGAATTCGTGTACAGTCCAACGCCTCGTGAGAAGGCAAGGCTCGACGGTCTTGTGGTAGCGGAACGGTTCAACTGCTCAGGATGCCACACGCTACAAATGGACCGGTGGGATCTCGCGTATGAGCCTGAGACAATGGGCAGTCCTCCTGCTTTCAACGACTACCCCTTCTTTAAGGGCCATTTTTCTCCAGAGCAAGTTCGAGACTCGCTTGAGACAGACTCAGCTGGCCGAAGAAAGACTTCGCTTGTTGGAATGCCGATCCTTGACCCTGAAACGGGAAATCCCCAACTGGTGGATGAAGATGGTATCCCTGTCGAGCCGGACGAAGAAGATGTCATTTTTCATCGTCCTGTCATGCTCTGGGAGGATGCTCTTATCGATGGCGAGGCAAGACTTGTTGGAGGGCCAAACGTATTTGTTCCCGAAGATGCGATCAACGCTGGGAAGCATTATCCAGCAAAGGGTGGCGACCTTGCGAGACTGCTCTTTCCAATTGTCATTGAGGATGAGAAGGCAAATAATCCCAATGTAAAACCAAGTGATGCGTGGGGCTGGCTTCCTCCGCCGCTTGTGGGTGAGGGCAAAAAAGTTCAGTCTCCGTGGCTGCACAAGTTCTTTTTGAATCCGCATCCAATCCGGCCAGCTGCAGTTTTGAGAATGCCTAAGTTTAATCTTCAGTCAAGTCAGGCAGCTGCCTTGGTTGATTATTTCTCTGCGGTTGACGGAGCCGAATATCCGTATGTTTACGACCCGCGTCTTGATGAATCTGCGGTTGATATTGCTGAGCAAAAGCACCCGGGGCACCTTGATGGAGCAATGCGAATAGTTACGAATAATAATTATTGCGTGAAGTGCCATCTGGTTGGCGATTACGCACCCGCGGGGAGTCTGAAAGCCCTCGCGCCACAACTTGAGCGGGTCCATGAGCGTCTTCGTCCCGACTACGTCCATGGTTGGATAGCTAATCCAAAGAGGTATCTTCCGTATACAGGCATGCCTGTGAACATCCCGTATGACAAGCCGGTGAGCCAAGATCTCTACGTCGGTGACAGCGAGCAACAACTTGGGGCCCTGACTGACCTGCTCATGCACTACGATGAATTTACCAAACGACAATTTTCATTAGAGCCGTACTTGCCTCAGGCAGCATCGCCTCCTGTTGAAGAGCAGGCCCGTGAGGAGGCAGCAGGTGTGAAGCCTGCAGAGCCGAAAGCCAGTGGTGAACAGGCAAGAACAAGTGAGCAGGTGAAAGCTGATGAGCAGGCGAACATTGATGAGACGTTGTCGAACAACCTTACTGTGGTAGGTGGTCGTGTTGGTTCTGCCGGCATGCAAAAAACAGGTGATACATATCTCCCGCCTCGTAATGCAAGTGCTTACGAAACTGGGACCAAAACTCAAACAAAATCTTCTCTCTGAAAGGATTGCCACATGGCTGGTCGCAGGAACTCCTTGACTGTTAAAGAAAAATCCAACCTTGCGGTTGGTTTGATCGCAAGCTTTTTATTTATAGCACTCGCTAGCCTTTCCCAAGGTGCCGAATGGGCAAGCCTCAAAGGCAGGTTTGTGTTCGATGGCACGCCGCCGGCACCAGCTGAAATTACAGCAGATAAAGACGTAGAAGTGTGCGGCAAGCACAAGCTTGTCAATGAAGAACTTGTTGTTTCGGATGACAAGGGAATTGCAAATGTTGTTCTTTTTGTCCGCTCGAAGGACGTTACTGTTCACCCCGATTTGGAAGACGGTTCAAAGGCAGATCCAGTTGTTCTCGACAATAAGGACTGTCGGTTTGAGCCGCATGTCGGATTTGTGCAAACAGGACAAACTCTGACCATTAAGAACTCTGACGCAGTTGGTCATAACAGCAACATTGCAACAATGAAAAACTCGCCAAGTAATAGTCTTGTGCCAAGCAATGGTTCGTCGGACGTGACGTTCAGTAGTGACGAAGCTATTCCGGCGGCAGTGACATGCAATATCCATCCGTGGATGAAGGCATACCTGGTGATCAGACCAAATCCTTACGGTGTCGTGAGCGGTGCAGATGGCAGTTTTGAAATCGAGAATCTTCCAGTAGGAGAAGAACTTGAATTTCAACTTTGGCACGAAAAGGGTGGGTATCTTGACGAGTTTTCTCTTGGAGGAAAGAAAACTTCTGCGAAACGAGGTCGAATAGATTTCACTGTTGGAGAGGGTGGAACAGATCTTGGTGAGATTGTCATTGATGCAAAGATGTTTAATTAAAAGTAGATGGTGAGCCACAGTTGGTGTCATTAGCTTGTTGGAAAATACGAGAATTGAGTGAAATGCTGAGACGTTATTACGTTATTCTGCTTCTGTTATTTGTAGTGTCGCTCTGCTTTGGGTGCGGCCAAAAACGAGTGGTCGGCCCGTCACCGGACATGGCTGCTGCACTCGAATTGCGTGAGGCTCTTGAGAAAGAGTCTGGCGATACAGGGAAACCTGAAGAGCAAGTACAGGGTACCGGGTGGGCGTCTCTTAAGGGGAAGTTTGTTTTCACCGGAAGCCCTGGAGCCCCGAAAGCATTGGTGGTGGACAAAGACACCGCCGTTTGCTCCAAGG
>JALCBP010000063.1:0-15397 GCA_028066355.1 Pirellulales bacterium | reverse complement strand
CGGTCCATGCATCTCCGGGCCCTAGTTCCTCTGCCTTTTCTGCTAACTGGAGAGCCGTCTCCCATCTGCCTTCGTCGCACATGAGTGCGAGTAGCAGACGGTGGGCACGTAAGTGAGTTGGATCAATCTCAATCGCATATTCCAAGTCTGCGACAGCATAAGCGGCTGATGACTTCATCTCACCTTCTGCACGCAAAACAAAAGAATCAGGATCAAGAGACTCGAGCAATACTGCAGTTGCCGATGTCGTTCCGGTTTCAAGGCTAAACATAACGCCTCTTTCCGGAAAAACCTGACCGATGGCTGATCCGTCATCATCAAGAATCGCTACAGTTCTGAGATCAGCAATTTCAAGCTGTTTTGCCAGTTCAGAGGAAGGCA
This sequence comes from Pirellulales bacterium, assembly GCA_028066355.1. Taxonomy (GTDB): domain Bacteria; phylum Planctomycetota; class Planctomycetia; order Pirellulales; family UBA1268; genus UBA1268. Next base: position 15,016 of record JALCBP010000063.1, on the reverse strand, counting down.
CAGGCTTCGCCAACTTAATCTGGATCGCCGTTACAGTTCCATCTCGAAACGTGACAGCCACTCGTTCGAAAGGCTCAATTTCCCAAAAGAAACATTCAGTTCCATCATCACGAGGGATTGCTTGTCCGGGCCCCCATTCACTATCGATATCGGCGCGAGTCGTTTTGCCGGGGTATGCGCCACGAAAGCTGGCTGGATCAATTGCAAGTGTAGGTGTTTCATCAGGAGCTTCTGCAATAGGTGCACTCAGGGGTGCGGTTGGAGTAGGTTCCTGAGCAGCAGATGCAATCGGTTCTGTTGTATTTGCTGAGTTGCCCTTGGTTTCGATTGCTGATGTTTCATTTACATTCGGCGGCGTTTGCAAGAGACTTCTTGCTGCTGCGAGTGGTCGTTGCCATGTAGGAGTTTCTGTAGAATCACTTTTTTTAAGCACGCTAGTTTCTGGCCCGAGCGACGCGTCCTGATCCTTCGGTGTGACCTTTTCTGGGCTGAGTGAGTTTTCGGACTCACGCGGTTTTGGAAGAAGGTCAGTCCATGCTGTTTTAAGAACTTCCGGATCGAAGAGTCGAGCAGCACGTTCTGATAGCGTTGGTTTGCTCTGCGTTGTGTCGGTTGATTTGGTAAGCGTTGCTGGTGCAGTTTTTGTTGAAAAATTATTCGGATTAGATGATGACCTGCCTTGGACTGATGGCTGAACAACAGGAACAATCGCCTCTTCGGGTGCTTCTGCTGTGATTGGTTTCTTTGAAGATTCACCGATTGACTCTACCCAAGACGGCAGTTGCATTGATGAACCAGGATTTTGGTCCGCGGCTTCTGAATAAAAAGCAGCAGTAAGACAAGTGATGAAAAAAGCCGTTGAAATAAGGTGTGGGCTGAAGCGTTGCATCACGATCACGATTTGAAGCCTCCGAAGTCACGTCGGCAAACACTACAAGAATGCCTTTGTCACAAAAGTTCGACGAACCCTAGAAGTAGCCAGAAATCAAGTCCAGACCAAAAACATGGTGAAACGTGATGGTCGCCACATTCGTAGCTTTATTCGATAGATTAGGAAAGATGGGCCAGCGTGGTTATTCGCCAAGTCGTTTGGAAGAGGCTACAGTAACTTGCAAGTTTTGAAGGAGCATCCTGTCTTGTCGATGTCGAATGCATGGTTAAGCAATTAAACAACGAACAGCACATTGTCATTATCGGTGGAGGGCTAGCAGGACTCTCTGCAGCGGAATGGCTGCTCCGGCAAGAAGTCCCACCGAAAATAACCATTATCGAATCGACAGGTCGACTAGGAGGTGTGATTGAAACGGTGAGCCAAGGGGAATGGCTTATAGAGCGTTCGGCAGATAGTTTTCTTTCTGTACGTCCTGAGGGAATCGAGTTAGTTAAGCGTCTGGGGATTGCTGAGGAACTTATCAGCGTAAATCCTGAAGCCAGGAGAGCACTCATATGGAGTTCACAAAAAGGTGGTAGAAGCGGTGTTCTTCTTCCCGTGCCACCAGGATTCAGACTGCTTGCTCCGGGACGAATCATTCCCTTTTTGCAATCTAATATTCTTTCTTGTTATGGGCGGCTGCGGGTTGCCGGGGAACGCTTTATTCCGAGGCGATCGAATCATGATGTTGACGAAAGTCTAGAGTCTTTTGCTGTTCGGAGATTGGGGCAAGAAGCATTTCATAAATTAGTGCAACCACTCGTTTCTGGTATTTGGACGGCTGATCCGAGCAAACTCAGCATGGCGGCAGCGTGCCCGGAATTCCTGAAAATGGAACATGACTGGGGCAGTCTTACAAAAGGTGAGAAAAAGAGGGTTGCGCAGGCGAGTGGTTTATCTGATGCAAGTGGGGCCCGTTACGGGCAATTTGTATCATTTAAAAACGGCATGCAGACACTGGTTGATGCTCTGGAGTCTCGGCTTCGACGTGCTGGTGTTGTGGTGGCTCAGGGTCACGTGAGATCTCTGCAACGTAATGGTAGCCAATGGCAAGTTGTCTTTGGGGACCAAACAATTCGAGCCGATGGAATTGTCTTGGCAGCACCAGCGTCGAAAGTCGCAGAGATGGTCTCAACGGTATCTCCAGATCTCTCAACTGAATTGAGGATGATCGAGTATGCAGGTGCAGCCGTTGTTTCACTTGGATTTGACAGGCAGGATGTATCTCATTCTTTACAAGCCGCAGGAATGATTCTTCCGAGGGTTGCTGGGAAACGAATCCTCGCTGCTAGTTTCTTAAGTAGTAAATTTCCCGGCAGAGCACCGTGTGGCTCTGTCCTTATCCGGGCGTTTATAGGAGGAGCGCTTGATAAAGGTGTTTCGAGGCTTGCGGATGAAAAAGTCGTTGAAGCAGTTCTTGTTGATCTGCGGGCAACAATTGGTTTGCACGGTAGCCCATCTATTGTGCAAGTAGATCGATGGCACGAATCCATGCCTCAGTACAATGTCGGACATGTCGAGAGAATAAAAAGAATCCGACAAGCTGAATCAGAGCTTGAGTCTTTTGGATTAGCAGGGAGTGCTTATGAGGGTGTGGGAATTCCTCAGGTCATTCAATCAGGGCAAGTTGCTGCGGCCAATGCAATAAAAAGCTAATCTAAATTAGTAAGAGTCGCGATTAGTGAAAGTCGCGTTCAGACCAAGAGTTACTTTTCTTCAGCCTTATCGGAGTCTTCCTTAGCCTTGGCCTTTTTCTTCTTCATTGAGATTTTTTGAACACGGACTTTAGCAAGACCAAGTGGGCTCTGGCCTTCTTTCCACTTTTCCAGTTCCTTGAGCTTTGCGATTCGCTCCGCTCTGCTCAATACCCCTCGGGCACCACCACCACCTTTTCGGACTCGGAGGCTTTTGTTCATTGTCATAGCGGAGATTCCTCAGCGTTTGAAATATATGTTTCTGGTGGAAGTGCTTAGACGGATTCAAATTATGAATCCGCCAAAATGGTAGTGTAAATCACGTCTTGGGTCCTTCAAGCCCCATTCTCTACTTCAAACGCGCGATTTTCCGTAGAAAATCTTCCATTGTGTCATGCCGATTATCAGGATCAGCTCTGAGACAGTCCATTATGGCTTCGCCTAGGCGATCAGGGATTTCATTATTTATTTCTCGAATATCCTGTGCCGGTGTGTCATGAGCCAAAGCAGCCCGAGCATCTCCCCCAGGCCACGGTAGCTTTCCACTACAAATTTCATAAGCTGTGACTCCAAACGAAAAGATATCCAGTCTGTGGTCTGACTGCCGCCGTCGAATAACTTCGGGAGCCATGTAGTTGGGTGTTCCTGTTCGGTTTCCTGGTCGGAGGAATGCCGGCTCATTTGGAACGGAAAGACCAAAATCAAACAGAGTAGTCTTACCGTCAGGGCTCATCATGAGGTTTCTAGGGCAGATATCACGATGAACAAAACCAGCCTCATGTACTACTGCGACGCCTCGTGCTGTTTGTTGAATCATATCGATTCGTTCGTTGAGCGAAAGTGGCTCACCCCTCTTCAAACGAAAGTGAATGAGAGTGCCATCCAGAAAGTCTTGGACGATGAACTGTCCACCATCATGTGTTTTTCCATGCTCATGTGTATGAACAACATGGTCACCGGAAATAAGTTGGCTGATTTCGCCTTCGGTCGGCTTGTTTAATCCTTTGAACCGAGCCTCTATTGGAGCTACCTTGTTCATGTTTGGTAGCTTAAGCCCAACTGTGTTGCCAGACTCTCTGTCGCGTGCCTTGTAGAATCGAGACATAGTCCCAGCTATGCCTTCTCCAATTGGGTCAAATCGCTGCCATACATGAATTTTGGACGTTCCTCCAAAGTTCAGAAATGGTCCGAGTAGGCTGCGGATATTCATAATCAATGAAGCTGCTGAGAAAATAAATATGTGGTCAGTCACTTTTAAGTGACGACATTTCTGCGTGCGCCTTAGCTAGCTCTGCTTCAATTCGTGGAATTTCTGCCGGATCATCAGGCTGTTCTTTTTCGGCAGCTAGGAGTCGTTGGAGTTTTGTGATTTTCTGCTGAAGAACGTCAATTCGTTTCTTTGTTTTCTTATCCATAAAATTAACCTGATGAGGTAAGTCAGCAGAATATTTATTCAGTCCTAGCTGATCCGGTTGAATCATCAGGCTCATCTTTTGTGCCCTGCTCCCGGAAGGCAGATCCTGCTTCTTGACCTTGGTAACGATCTGTCTCAGCAGCATTATTTGGAGTGGACTCAGCACTAAGGGCTACACCGAACTCCGAACCAGAGGATTGATTCGGACCAGTGTGCAGGTTCCGAAGCCATCCAGATAACATAATGATGGCCACGGCAAGCCCAAGTGTTACTCCAAGCCAGCGAGCGCGGTCATTTCGTATCCATGCAGTGCCAGAGCCTCGACCAACGAGCCCACTCGTGAAATAGAAAACAACTAAAGCGAGAAGGAACTTGACGCCAAAGATGGCGTGGTAGTTTGTTTGCTTCATCCATTGACCATCACCCCACCCCTGCGATTTAACGGTACTGTTGAAGAGAAGGAAGTTCGTTAACCCGCTCACGAGAAGAAGAGTAATGCCTAGAATAACCCAGGGAAGCCATTTTCGTCGGATACTCTCATGCAATTTTTCACGACTGCCTTCTTCTGTATCAGCCAAAGCCGGCAAAAGGGCAAAACGGGAAAAGCATAGTCCCCCGACAAGAATAACCGCACCAAAAATATGCACCCATCGTAGAAGAAGTAAGAGGGCTTCCATTGAGATTTCCAAGGGAGTTACGTGGTATTTAACAAAAACTAGCACCAGTGCACTGTCATGAATGATGCATTACTATCATAGTCCTCGCAAGAGCTCGGTGTCCAACGAAGAAGACAAAGAGCGTTCTGCAGGTGTGATTTGCTGCCCAGAATATTTTTTAGGTAACACTACGCGGTAGAGTCACCTGCTGTTCGATGTCACTGGAGCTTCAACGACAAACAGCGAATTGAGGAATACACATGTTTTCGGAGAATTGTTTCGGTGAGCAGACAGTGCATGAAAAATGGATGCAGGTCGCTTTGAGTGAGGCGAGGCAAGCTGTCGAGGAAGATGAGGTGCCTGTCGGAGCGGTGGTTGTTGCTGCTGGGCGAATTATTGGAATGGCTCACAATCAGAGGGAGCAGCTAGCTGATCCGACTGCCCACGCAGAGATGATTGCGTTAACTCAAGCAGCGTCGTCATTGGGTTCTTGGAGACTCCTCAATTGCGTCTTGTACGTGACACTCGAGCCTTGTCTGATGTGTGCAGGTGCGATAGTGCAGGCAAGAGTGCCAGTTGTTGTGTGGGGTGCCGGTGATCCGAAGGCTGGTGCCGTTGAATCCCTTTACAATCTTTTTGACGACCCCAGGCTTAACCATCAGGTTCAGCACGTTGGACACGTTCTTGAGCAAGAATCCAGCGAATTACTCTCGTCTTTTTTTCGAGAGAAGCGACAGAATAGCTGACCAGGTTGATTTCTATCCAAGGCCTATAAGCAAGTGCCAAGGCTATCTTTGGTCTAGTGGGACAAACTCACGAAGCGTCTCACCTGAATAAACTTGTCGCGGTCGACAGATTTTCTTTGTTGGACTCTGGTGCATTTCCATCCAGTGGGCAATCCATCCTGGAAGGCGCCCCATTGCAAAAAGAACTGTAAACATCTGTTCCGGAATCCCCATCGCTCGATAGATGACACCGGAGTAGAAATCAACGTTTGGATATAGTTTCCGTTCAATGAAGTAGTCATCTCCACGAGCTACTTCTTCCAGTTGCTGTGCGATATCGAATAAAGGATCACAGCGATCAATCTTGGCGAGGAGTTTGTCACACGATGCTTTAATAAGCGTTGCTCGCGGGTCATAGTTTTTATACACGCGGTGTCCAAACCCCATCAGGCGAAATCCTGAACCCTTCTTTTTAGCAAGCTCCACGTATTTTTTTACGTTGCCACCATCTGCCACGATCTGTTCTAACATTTCCACGCATGCTTGATTTGCGCCGCCATGTAGCGGGCCCCAAAGGGCGGAGACACCTGCAGAAATACTTGCAAAAAGATTTGCGTCACTTGATCCAACCATGCGAACTGTTGATGTTGAACAATTCTGTTCGTGGTCAGCATGAACAATCAGGAGCATATCGAGCGCCTCGGCAAAGTCCGGATCAATCTCATATTCTTCGCAAGGTACCGCGAACATCATCTGCAGAAAGTTCTCACAATACGATCTATCATTCCGTGGGTATATAAGAGGCTGGCCAATTGATTTTTTGTAGCTGTATGCTGCAATTGTCGGAAGTTTTGCAAGAAGACGATGAACACTTACTTCAACTTGCTTCGGATCCCGAACATCCAACGAGTCTTGATAAAATGTCGAAAGAGCACCAACAACACTCCCCACAATGGCCATGGGGTGAGCATCACGCGGGAAGCCGCTGTAAAAGCTACGCATATCCTCGTGGATCATTGAGTGGTTTGATAGAGAATTGCGGAACGTAGTGAGTTCGTCCTCTGTTGGGAGTTCCCCGTAAATCAAGAGGTAGGCAACTTCAATAAAATCACAACGTGCTGCAAGGTCTTCAATTGGGTATCCGCGATAGCGGAGAATACCTTTTTCTCCATCTAAAAATGTGATTCCACTTGTTGTCGACCCAGTGTTTACGAATCCCTCATCGAGCGTGATATAGCTAGTGCCAGATCGTAAACGAGAGATATCAAGTGCTTTTTCACCCTCACTTCCGACAATGACTGGCAACTCAACATTCTGTCCTCCGAGGGAAAGGCTTGCTGGCTCTCCAGTTCGAGTGCCTGGCCAAGGCGTTGACTGAATTGAATTGTCTGTCGGGGCGCTCATGTGGCTAGGCTCCAAGGTCGTGTTAAGCGATATTTCTCAGATATTTCTCATACCGGAGTTATCTCTTAGGACTAGTTTAGTCCTCAAGCGACTCGTCAGCAATCGACCTCGATGGCAACGAGGGTTTGCTTCAGTTATAGACAAAATCTTGCTACCGAAGAGCAGGTTATCTAGTGACAGATGGTCTTTCGGCTATTTTGGTATTTTTCTGTTCATCATCGAACATAGTCCATACTGGCGTCCGCTCTTTCAGCCTGTCCAGATATTCTTTTCGTGCATTTTCTTGCCGCTGCCTGCGAAGCCTCATGCGTATGGCTACCTGGGCATCAATAAATGGCGTTCTACCAGCATCAGATCGCTCAATGACTCGAATAATATGAAGTGAATTTTGATCATCTAAAATTGAACTTAGTTCACCGATTGGCAAAGAAAAGAGTGCCTCATCAATAACATCTGAAACTAAACTCCCCTGAGTTGTCCATTCGTAGAGCCCACCGTTAGAGGCGGTAGGGCCCTGAGATGATTCTTTGGCAACCTCCTCAAACGGGCGGCCATTGAGGACATCATTTCCCATTGCAGCAAGTCGATTCCACGATTGATCTCTTGGCTGGTTCTGGCTGACTTTCACACTTAGCTGCTCGAATCGAGCTCTGGCTGGAAACTCGTATTCATCGAGATGATTCTGATACCAAGCAATCATTTCTGCGTGAGGGATTTCTCCGGTTGTGTTGGCATTTTGTTGTATCCATTCCTGCGCAAGTGCTCTTTCAAAAAACATTTTGCGCATGCGTGCAAGTGATTGGCCTTGTGATCGTAAGAGTTCTTCATACTCACGAACGGATCCCATTCCCGCAGCCTGTACCATTTGAGGAAGTTGCTCTTTGTCAAACGCCTCATCTACTTTTTCACGAATTTCTGGGAGATTTTCTTCAGGTATCACTCGGCACGCATCAACGTAAACAAGAAGTGTTTCGAGATGTTGATCAATGACCTGCTGATAAATTTTGAGGCGAAGTTCAGCAATTTGCTCAGGTCGAAGTCCCGGAGAAACTTGTTTAAGCCATTCTGATGCTGCTGGAGTCATTAAGTCTCCTGCGAGTACCACCTCCGGCCCAACACGAGCAATAACCTCTGCCATCTCAAGAGATTTCATGCCTGGTAGATCAGCTTTCGCTGAGCGATTTGGCTTCGTAGCTAATGGAGCTTCCTCGTAATCTGCAAGAACGATATCACTTGATTCATCTTTACTTTCGTTGTGGTTCGTATCCTGTACGAGAGGATTTCCGTCTTCATCAATAGGTTCAAGCGGTGATCCCGGTTTTTCTAAAATACTCGAGAGCACATTTTTGCTGAGGGTCGATGGGATACTTGTTGGCCAGTTGGATGGCCTTGAGATTGACTCCGGAATGGTCGGCATGACAGGCTGGAAAAGCTTAGGCGTTTCATCAGCGGGCTGTGGTTCAACAGCTAATGTTGCACAAGACGTGCAGACCAAGATAGCAAGTACGCAAGTGATGAAGCGAGGAGATAAAGAATTCAATGGATGCACAATATTTGGTGTGAAAAAAAGTTCGGTAGTGGCGTTTCAGTCGCCAGAGATTGTCATAGAAGTGAAGGAACTCTACAGACGGTAGAGCTTTCAAAAAAGGCTATATTCGGATCGTTAAGGTGGAGAATATAGAACTGCCAAACCTCAATTGAAATCTATGCTGACCCTGAAAAAAAGCACTTTATTCAGGTCAGTTAGTAGTATCTTGGGATGCGTTATTTCAGATCTCAGCTTCAGGTTTGATTAGAAAAAATTACTTCTCTGTGGTAACGCAGGTAATCTGAGGAAAAGGGTGTCTCCTCTTTGCCTGTGAGCCAGAACATTGCCGATGAGCTTGGACGGTGGCTGAGTTGGGTTGTTCTCAACGCAAATCTATTCAATACGGAAAAGCATTTTGACAGTCTGAAAGAGTTTGTCTGGATCGGCAGCAAGACATTCATCAAGAGGCAAGACGACAGTTTTGTCTCCAACGACCCGGACCTCATGGCCAGATAATGTACAACGTCGTCTCCATTTCTTGATGCAATGAATATCGTGATGGCCAATGACGAGAAGTCCTGGCTGTTTGGAAATAGAGTCAATGCTGATTGAAGAAGCAGTTATTCGTAACCTTGCAAGGTCAAGCAGGCGACGGACAGCTGTTGGCAATGGGCCGAAGCGGTCCTCAATTTCCCCTTCGAGTTCATTAACATGTGTGTGAGACGAAGCTCGGGAAATCCGCCGATAGAAGTCAATTTTTGATCGTAGGTCGACGATGTAGTCTTTGGGAATCCACGCGTCGCCTGGTAGATCGATTCGTACTGGTGGCGGGTCCTTGGGAGGAAGGTCCTTTAATCCACAGACGGCATTTTCAAGAAGCCGGCAATAAAGTTCGTAACCCACCGCTGCAATGTGTCCACTCTGCTGTGTACCCAGTAGATTGCCGGCACCTCGAATCTCAAGGTCTCTCATTGCTAACGAGAAACCGGCTCCGGTGCTGGAGAACTCCTGAATTGCTCGAAGCCGCCGCGCTGCTGTAGACGTTAGTCGTGATGATTCTTTCACAATAAGGTAGCAATAGGCTCTGTGATGCGATCGTCCTACTCGGCCTCTTAATTGATGTAAGTCGGCAAGTCCATAATGATCGGCTTCATCAATAAAAATTGTATTTGCTCGCGGTATATCAAGCCCGCTCTCAATGATTGTGGTTGCCAGCAATAGCTGAGTTCGACCAGCAACAAAGTCAATCATGACTTGTTCTAATTCACTTTCACGTAGTCTGCCGTGCGCGATTCCAATGGAAATATGGGGGGCAATGGTGCGAATTTTATCCGCAACCTTTTGAATATCATTGATTCGATTATGTACGAAAAAAACCTGTCCATCTCGAGCAAGTTCTCTATCGATAGCGTGACGTAAAAGAGTTTCATCAAACCGGCATGCCCGTGTCTCAACTGCAAGCCTGTTGGCTGGTGGTGTTGTCAGGTTTGAAATGTCTCGAATTCCTAACATTGCCATATGAAGCGTTCGAGGAATTGGTGTAGCTGTCATAGTAAGGACATCAACACTGGCACGCATCGCCTTGAGCCGTTCTTTCACGTCGACACCGAATCGTTGCTCTTCGTCAACAACAAGAAGACCCAGATTGTCGAAATGGATATCAGCCTGTGCGAGCCTGTGTGTTCCAATGACTATGTCAACTGTTCCTCTTGCAATTCCTTCGAGTGTCTCGCGTTCTTCGCGGGATGCTGTGAGTCGTGAAAGTCCACGAATGGTAAACGGATATTCTGCAAATCTCTCAGTAAAGGTGCGACGATGTTGCTCAGCTAATATTGTTGTTGGCACCAAGACAGCTACCTGGCTGCCAGACTCTGCAACCTTAAACGCAGCTCGCATGGCGAGCTCAGTTTTTCCAAAGCCAACGTCACCGCAGAGGAGTCGATCCATTGGCTTGAACTGCTGAAGATCATTTCGTATGGCCTCTATTGCTGTTGTTTGATCTGGAGTAGGGTCGAACTGAAATGAGTGTTCAAACGCCTTTTGCCATGGAGTGTCAGATGGAAATGCTCGCCCAGGCTGCTTTGCCCGAACGGCTTGAATCTCAAGCATATCTGCCGCCATGTCGGCAACGGCTTTTTCAACGGCCAGCTTTTGCCGTGTCCAAAGAGTTCCGCCGATCTTTGCAAGTCTAGGACCAGTTTTGCCGCCACCGATATATTTTTGCACCAATTCAATCGAAGAGGCGGGCACATACACACGAGTTGATTCTGCGAATTCAAGCTCGAGAAATTCCTCCGTGCGACCATGTTTTTGGAGAAGCTTCAACCCTTTGTAGCGAGCAATTCCGTGTGCGACATGAACAACAAAATCCCCTTCAACGAGGTCGAGGAACGTGTCGATTGTTCGAGTGAGCCGGTGTTTCGGCAGCCTATTTCGCGGTGAATCTTGTCGGCGAAAGAGTTCCGCAGCAGAGATAAGAACCAGTTTTTCAGGAACCAGACGAAATCCGGCAGAGAGTCTTCCTTGTATGAAGTGAAGGCGACCAGCTTGAGCTGGTATTGAAGGAGACAAGAGCTCACTCAGACGTTGTTCTTCAGCTTCTGTAGGCGTCACAATCCAAACTGCTTGGTCTTTTCCAACCGTATCAAGTTCATGGCAGACTCGGTCAAGCTGGCCGGTGAAGCGTTCGACACTCTCAACTGCTAGGTGGGCAGTTGTCTCGAGGCTTGTGGTGGCAATCGCAGATAAAATCAAAGATGGAAATCGATACACGCGAGCCAAGAATTCCTCTGACTGAAGAACATGTTCTGATGGAAGAATGTTAGCTAGCCTTTTTCCTTCATCTAGAAGTTCCTGTGGTTCGATAAGGCTCCACCATGTCCCGGAAGGCACAATGTCCGTGAGCCAAGCTCGGCGATTATTTTTACCAACCGATTGCAGAGCGGTCAGATCGACAGAGTCCAGCGACTGAATACTTCGCTGACTTACGGTATCGAATGTCCTGAGTGAATCAATTTCGTCATCATTTAGTTCAAGCCGAACAGGCCGCTCCCAATCAGAGGCAAAAAGATCGATGATGCCACCCCGACGAGCAAAGCTACCTGGCGAATCAAGTGTGTCAACCTGTTTCCACCCTCTGAAGGTAAGCCACTCAGCTAGTTCTTGAGGATCAACCTGGGCTCCAAGAGTAAGATGTCGTGTGCTCTCTTCGATCTGTCGTGGGTCAGGAAGTGGTGTTAACACAGCCTGCATAGATGTGACTAAAATCCGTGGACTTTCATCCGAGTAGGCCACGAGACGTTTGACGTTAGCTAGTCGTTTTGCCTCAGCGGGGTCATTGATGAGTGTTTCGTTGTCAGCTGAGAGGTCATCAATTGATTCGAGAGCCGGTAAAACATCAACACCGAGGGAGGTAAAAAGTGCGAGGTCATCAGCAAAAATGTCCGCATCCACAGCATGAGGAACAACAACTACAACGAGTCCCTCTTGTTCTTTAGCTCGTGCAGACGCAATTGCAGCGACAGCTAGACTACTTGCCGCCCCCCATGTTCCACCAATTGTCCCACCATGCCCCTGCTGAAGACTAGTAAGAACATCGACAAATCCACTATGTTCGCGCAACCCTACCGCGAGTTGTTGAAGTTGCCCCGAAGTTACGGGGGGCAATGCGTTTTCAGGGTCATTTTGAGCAGCTGTCACAGTCGTATTGTAGGGGATGATCTAACGAAATAACTCCTAATAATATGTGTAAATAGCTGACCCGAGGCCTCTTTTCGTGTATCGTTGAAATATACGGAGCCTACCGAGTTGGACTTCCTCCCAAGATGAGTGCGTAATCACGGAGGGGTTCACGGGTATATTCAGGCAAATCTAGATACTGCGTTAAAGGTAAAAAGAGAGGACGAGGGCGATGGCAACGGCACCTGATCAGACACGGAATGAATCTCTCATCAGTGGAGCCGATGCGGTCGTTGAGTCACTTGTCCGCAATGGGGTTGAGGTCGTTTTTGCATATCCGGGTGGTGCAAGCATGCCATTGCATCAATCACTTACTCGTTTTGGTGATCGACTTCGAACGATTTTGCCACGGCATGAGCAGGGTGGTGGTTTTGCGGCACAGGGTTACGCTCGTACAACTGGGAAGCCTGGAGTATGTATGGCTACGAGCGGTCCAGGCGCCCTCAATCTGGTGACGGCTATTGCAGATGCAAAACTGGATAGTATCCCGCTAGTAGCGATTACCGGTCAGGTTGGAACAAGTGTTATTGGCACTGATGCATTTCAGGAAACACCAATAGTTGAAGTATGTCGAGGCATTACTAAGCATCATTATCTTGTGACTAATGCTGAGGATATTCCGCGTGTAATGAAGGAGGCATTCTTTATTGCAACGACTGGAAGGCCCGGGCCTGTCCTCGTTGATCTACCGAAAGATATTCAGTTGACTCATATACACCCTGATTATGACGTCGAAATGAACCTGCCTGGTTACCACCCAGAAGTTCGCCGCGCTCACTCTGAGCAGATTGCCCAGGTAGCAGCTGCTATTCGCCGATCAAAAAGACCCGTGATTTATGCGGGCGGTGGGGTCATCGCGGGAGATGCTTCTGAAAACCTGCGAACACTCGTTGAGAAGACGGGAATACCAGTCACCATGACACTGATGGGGCTCGGTGCTTTTCCTGGTGATGACCAGAGGTCACTTGATATGCTGGGAATGCACGGCAGCGTTTACGCAAATTATGCCGTTGACGAAGCAGACTTACTCATCGCTGTAGGTGTTCGATTTGATGATCGTGTTACAGGCAAAGTGGCAGAATTTGCTCAGCATGGATTTATCGTGCATATCGATATTGATCCGTCTGAAATCAACAAGAACAAATTAGTCCACATACCAATAGTAGCTGATGTAAATGAAGCCTTGTCGCAACTTAACGAGATTGTAGAACCACCGGAAGAGGGTCTGGATGATTGGCATGCGAAAATAGAAAGATGGAAGGAAGAGGATCCGTTCGCATTCGATGAAACATACCCTGGAATTCTTGCTCAAGAGGCGATTGCCGAATTATCCCGTTTGACTGCAGAGCGAAATACAGTCGTGGCTGTGGGGGTTGGCCAGCATCAGATGTGGGCAGCACAATTCTACAAGTTCAGGCGACCAAGGACCTGGCTTTCGTCAAGTGGTCTTGGGACGATGGGTTTTGGATTGCCTGCTGCAATGGGTGCAAAAGTAGGCTGCCCTGATGATATTGTCATTGATATTGATGGCGACGGTAGCATCCTGATGAATATTCAAGAATTTGCAACCTGCACGTGTGAAAATATTCCAGTCAAGGTTCTCCTTTTGAATAATCAACATCTGGGTATGGTCGTTCAGTGGGAAGATCGTTTCTTTAAAGGAAACCGGGCACACACATACCTTGGGCCAGTTGGAAACCCCGAGGCATCCGGGCAAGGAGATGGTATTTCACCTGATTCACGTTATCCAGATTTCGTGGCTATCGCCCAAGGATTTGGATGGCAGGCTGAAACTATCTCCGAGAAGAAGGATCTTGAATCTGCTTTAACACGGCTATTGGATTCTGACGGGCCTGCGCTTCTAGACGTTCAGGTGCCGTATCAAGAGCACGTGTTGCCAATGATTCCATCGGGCATGTCTGTCCGTGAATTGATCAAGAAGTAGATAATAGGTATCTCACCGTAGTTTAAACGGGGAGAATTTCTTAGGAGCTGTTTCTTTGTCAGGATCTTCCGGTTCTGGGTCATCTGCTTCGGGCACAATTGATTCGGGATCAAACGTTTCTAATGCGCTTATAAGCGATGCATCTTTTGGTTCTTCGTAGAGCTTGACTCCATAGGAACGAATGAGTTTCGAACGATCTTCGTATTCTTCTTTATTGTTATCAAGTTGCTCCGCGAGACGGGTCATTGCATCAGCAAGCGTTACAAGTCGCCAACTCGCGCGAACGAAGTACGTTATTGGCAGGTAATTCTTTTCATTCTCAACAGGCATCCCCATTGTGTCATAGCCCATCATTTCTGGTCCACCACCACCCATATCCATATCACTAAAGCCAGTTATTTCTTCCTCAAATTTCTTGTCTTGGATGATGCCATACGCATCACGAAGTGATTCTTTTACAAGTTCTTCAGCAACAGGCAGGACCTCATTGGTGGGTAAAGTGATTCCAGCACGAGTTGAGTTTGCCAGGAAGACAACGGCTCGAATTCGGAGGTCGATAGGGCGATTTGAATCTTTAAGAATTGTTGTAGTATTTTTTATTATGCCTTCAAGCTTTTGTGGTGAATCATCCATGACCGCGAGCATGTCGCTGGAAATGTTGAGTGCCTGCCCTTGCATCCAGTTTCGACCAATCGGTGGTACGGAGTCTGCAGAAAGCCCGAGAATTGTGTTCAGTGCCGGTAGGATTGTTTCTGCTTCTGACAGCGTGCTGTCGCCAACTGATGCTTTTAGCGCCTGTGCTCTTTTTTTCAGTCCTGTCAAAGCGGCTATTCGTACAGAGGGCGTAACAGAATTATCAGATACGATTTCGGAAAGCGGTTGCAATGCTGTTGTGAGTAACTTGCCTTGCTTACCCCTCAACTCTCCGAGGAATAAGGCAGCATTAATACTTCCGTTAATCGAAATTTGTTCACTCCGAGC
>JALCBP010000192.1:0-2502 GCA_028066355.1 Pirellulales bacterium | reverse complement strand
GCACCAGCACCATGGTGGTAGAGTTTGCCTGCACCAAAGGTTTGATAGCCAGCCTTCGCAAAACTTAATTGCAACGGCTCGATCTCAGGATGATCAACAAAGTAGCACGGGTTTCGATAACAGCCTGTTGTTGATGCAAACTGACCAGAGAAGATCGCAGCACGACTCGGCGCACAAAACACCCCTGCCGTATGGGCATTGGTAAAATTCACTCCTCGTGCAGCCAGTCGATTGAGATTCGGGGTTATCGCCTGAGGAACAGAATCAAGGCAGCCGATCCAGTCGTTCATATCATCGACTGCAAGAAACAGTACGTTCGGCTTCTCAGCAGCTAAACCAACAGCACAAACCAGCACACAGCCAAAACTCACAATGAGTCGATAGAGCATCGTATTACTTTTCTCCTCTGAAACTGTCCCTAAAAAATTGGTCTGCTCTCTCAACCATTTGATCAAACCAAATTTGTTTTCCAATAAAGCCATGCGGCGCGTCCTTGATAACAGTCAGCCCCGACGAAATACCATGTTGTTTCATTTTTTCTCGGAATACATCAGCATGCGTACTGGCATCATCATGCTCTCCCGCAATGAACCAACACGGTGGGTCACCTGCATCAAGATGAGTCAGTGGAGAAGCAGCCTTGTACACGGCCGGACGCTCCTGCTGTGTTCCACCAAGAAACTGTTGCCAAATCACACCTTTTGGTTCGGCAGCTGAAACCTCTTGAGTCCGCTCTGAAAGAAAATCTGTTTGTGCACCCATAGGAACAGCCGCCTGAATCACGCTGCTCGAGCCGGGGCTGCCACCATTGCCCTCAAGCTCTGCAACACCACCCGAGGTCGCCAATAACGCGGTGAGATGTCCGCCCGCAGAAAGACCGATCGCACCAATGTGATCTGCATCAATGCCATATTCATCAGCATGCGCTCGAAGAAACCTCACCGCTGCCTTGCAGTCGTGAATCTGTGCAGGAAACTTCGCCTCGCCACTGAGACGGTAGGAAATTGTGGCAGCCACATACCCTCGACTGGCCAACGCCTGGGCCATGGCCCCATGGCTTTCACGAGATCCCTTCGCCCAGCCACCTCCATGAATACAGATAACTGCAGGCAGTTTTCCCCATGCATCTTTCGGTCGATAGATGTCCATCTCAAGAGTTCGATCACCATACCGAGCGTAGGTGACACCGAGCGAAGCATTGAGACTTTCACTCATCAACCGAGGGATGACCGTTTTTCCATTTACATTCGGCCTCGTCACGACTCCTGGCGGCCGTGCATCAGCGAGCATCTCCTGCTGAAAGAGTATCGCCATGCCGCGAAGCTTACGAGACATTTCACCATTGCGAACAGGCTTTGTCTCACCAACGTCAGCGGCAAGATCATACAACTGTGGTGAAGGAGTCAGTTGCAGCTTCCAGTTTCTCCAGCGAACAGCGGCAAGCTCACCCTCACTCCCATGGTAAAAAAATGCATCATTAAACTCGTGCCGCTTGATGATTGCTGCCCATTCCTCTGGCGGCTCCCATCGCCTACGCAAGGGTACTGACGCATTTAATGTTGCCTTGAGTCCAGCAGCCGGAACAATTTGTGTGTCACCCTTCAACAATGACGTGATATCACGACCGTCAATCACACGACCTTCCGGAACCGCAATGCCCGCAAGCGTTGCGAGTGTTGGATACCAATCCATCGCTCGCACAGCCGCCCTTGAACGTTTACCAGCCTGCACACCAACACCAGGCCCCCAGGCAATGGCAGGAACACGAATACCGCCCTCATAAGTCGATAGCTTTCGTCCCTGTATCTTCTGTTCTGGCGTTCTGCCAGGACCACGACCATTGTCAGACGCGTAGACAACAATGGTTTCATCATCAATCTGAAGATTCTTCAGTGTGTCGAAAATGCGGCCAACGTTATGGTCAAGTTCGTGAATAGCGTCACCGTATTCCCCCCATTCTGAAGTTCCTCGAAAGGGCTCACTGACACCAAGTGGTTTGTGAAGCATGGTGTGGGGAAGGTACAGGAAGAACGGCTCCTCTTTGTTTCGCTCAATAAAATCAATCGCTTCATCGGTATAGATCTGCGTTAACTCAGAAGGGTCTGCCGGCTGTTTAACAACTTTGTCATTCCGCATGAGCGGCACACCCTTGTCTCCGAAGTAGACGACCTCGACCGGGTCGAGGTTGTGCAAGAGTCCAAAGTATTCATCGAAGCCCTGATTCTTCGGCAGGAATGGTTCTGCAAAACCAAGATGCCACTTTCCAATGCAGGCAGTCGCATAGCCATTCGCCTGAAAGAGTTCTGCAAGCGTCAGTTCGTCTGGGTGAATACCCGTGGTTGAGTCAGCGCGGTGCACCCAGATGTGATTGCCCACACGGCGAGGGTAACAGCCGGTCAACAGACCAGCTCGTGACGGACTGCAGATCGGTGCTGCTGCGTAATAATCTTCAAAGAGGATGCCCTCTTTTGCCATCGCATCGATTCGAGGTGTTTTGACCTC
>JALCBP010000191.1:0-2515 GCA_028066355.1 Pirellulales bacterium | reverse complement strand
GACTCCTGCCGGGGGTATTCACTTTCGCCTGTAGCACGGGTGAACCGCAATTCTCCGCAAATTTTTGCGGACATTTTTCTGGGAGATCACTGAACTGTCACTCTGTCTGATGAAATCTTATGTGATGAATCATCCTTCTGGCTAAACAATATCGATGTCTGAAAAAATACTACCGCTGAAATTATTTAACACAACGCGAGACTTTTGCTTTCCTGATGAAGGTAATGCGGCAACGCATATCCACGACATTTTAACTGGCAACGTATACAAACCGGTCCAGCTGAAAGATTTCTCACCAACACGCATTATTGATATCGGGGCTAACGTAGGTGCATCAGCCATTTACTTTCATAGCCAGTATCCAAATGCACAAGTCACCTGCTTTGAGCCAAGTACAAAAAACTTCCGTTATCTGACGCAGAACCTTCAAGATATCAACCATATAACGCTCAACCCTTTCGGGCTTTCCGATACAACCAAAATCACCACTTTGTTTCAAGGAAAAACACAGTGCTTACAATATTCAATTTTCAAAAATACCGAAGTATCAGAGTCTGGTGAGCAAATTCAGCTCAAAGCCGCCTTCGATGAAGTTAAGGAAATTATTGAAAATCAGACAGTAATAAAAATTGATACCGAAGGATGTGAATTCCCAATTCTGAATAGTATCAAAACATTGTTTAACCAATTGCAGGTCATCTACCTTGAATTTCATTCAGAAAAAGATCGCATTGGGATTGATAATCTTCTTAATCAAACTCACGGGCTTTGGAATGCTAGTGTGAAACATCCACACCGAGGGGACGTTTGCTATCTACATCGATCCCTTTGGGAGAATAATCCAGACATTACCATGTGGGAAATCTCCGGATCATAGACGACTTGATCTTGTAAATTCCAAATTGGATTAAATGACTTAAAGACATTCATGTCTTCCAATAATTTTGGAATACATTGAATAGATTGGCATCCACTTTGTGTGTCATATGTGTGGCAATTAAACAGGCGGGGCCGGGCCAAGATTTCAACCTTATTGTCTTATTGCGAGTGAATCGATGTTTGGCCCTCTGTAGGCGAATTAACTTGTCTCTATATTTTTCACTCTGCGAATCCTGCCGGTGGCATTCACTTTCACCTTTGTTACAGACGTTTGTTCATTCGTAGCCGAATGGATACGCACGAACCAATCGGGTACACCTTTCACCCGTCAAGAATTACTTTCCACGTTCTTGAACAAGCACTGCCCAGCCAATGTTAGCGAGGTTAGCAGGCCGACCAGGAATAATAATTGGTTCAGCAGCTGCAATACGGTCTGAAGAAACACCGACATCAATAGCTGAGACTTTTTGTGGGGCTTGAGCGGCTGCTGTTCTCAATCGAGCAACAATGCCAGGATTTACTCTGACGTCTTGGGATTCGATAGCGAGGTCTCCTCCATCGAGATTTGGGTTTTCAAGAACAAGTCCACCAAGCGGCTTTCCATCAATGCGGTCATTTCGTAAATCAATAACAGCGACAGCAAATGGTTTCTTGGAAGCATTCCACTCACCAATTCCATTGAGTGAGTGAAAGAGAACACCCACATCAAACGTCATCATCAGAACGCCTAGACATTGTTTTCCTGTTGTTCCAGATTCTTCTTTACTCCAAATAGGCGTTGAGAATGCAACCTTCAATTTCCCCGTCGTCATGCTTTTGTAAACTGTTGATCGATGTGATTCCCGCAGTGGGTTGGAAGCTGTTCCAACTGGTAAATCCTCCGTTCCACCATGAAAGTAGTCGCGATGCGAGAAGGATTTGCCAATCGTGCTACCGAGAGGAGATCTAGCGACCTGAGTTCCATTTGCATCACAAATAGCCCAACACTCAGCATCAACAGATGCTCTGTTTGAGAATGCAATTTCTTCAAGAATATCCTGGAGCAGAGCCCACTCGTCTCTAGGAAGATTGCCTGCTGGATCTCGTTTATTGAGTGAGTCAATAAGTATTTTGTTTTGGGCTTCGTGTTCCAATATCCTCCAGCGTGAGTCGACTTGTAATGCTGCAGTCCCTGCGGCAAGTCTTGCAGCCATCGTTAGAGCAGTTTGGCGTGCCTGATGTTCATCAGAGGCCATTCTTTTTAATAATATTGCTGAGCCTGCAGTGAGTGCTAAAAGAAAAAGAAGTGAAATAATACTGAACTGTACAAATCTTCGATGCCTTCGGCTCCAACGCGCAATCTTCCGGAGTGTTGGTTCACGGTAAGCAGACACTGGTAAATCTGCTACGTAATGTTCAACATCATTAGCAAGATCAAGAGGTGATTCATATCGATCAGCAGGATCGTGCGACATTGCTTTTAGGCAAATTGCCTCAATTGCTGGAGAGATTCCCCGCTTTATTTTGGAGGGCTTGATGAGTTTTCCCGCAAGGATACTCTCTCGAATAAGAGCAACATTTCCCGCATACGGAGGTTGCCCGGTCAAGATGTGGTAAAGCGTCGCTCCTAATCCATAAATATCACTGGAAGCACCAA
>JALCBP010000190.1:0-2558 GCA_028066355.1 Pirellulales bacterium | reverse complement strand
TTTTCTCTGTTGGGGGTCAACGACTATAAGTTGAGCTGTCTTTTAGTCAGGCAGAGGTGGCGTTTGCTGATAGATGCCTCTTCTTAATCGTTGTGAGTGAGTTGATCAACTCGTGTACTGGGCACGGACCTGTTTGCGTTCTGAAAAAAACGTAAGAAACTGATGTCTTCTTTTTCAGCTTCCCTCCGCTGCACTTCGATTGCATCGTGAGCACTCGCGATGCTCTCTGAATTAGTGTCGTAGCCGTTTATCCAAAGAAACGGCACGAGTACTATATGGGCGATCTCGTATGCCATCGGCTTAACTCCCGGGTAAACTAATTCAATAGCCTCCGATCCGCCTGGCCTTTTTAGGGAAATATCACGTCCGTGAAACCGGTCGCAATAGCATTTTCACAGTGTTTATGAGCACTTCTGAATATCTCAAAATTGGCTTTCGCAAAGCAAAGTTGTGCTGCTCAGACTGACTTAACCAAATCACACGTCAGGAAAGTATGTTATTGTTCATGTAGGCGGATTTTCTAGGAGGTTCTCAAATGAATCGAAGATCTAGCCTTAGTTACTTATGTGCGTGCATTAAAGCCGGACTTCTCCTGCCACTATCGCGCGGCGCCGAAACATCAGTTGAAATGATCCAGCGTATAGCTGGCCCCCGATGGAATGTGAATGGACGCTGGAACCCTTCAATTGATATGATCCAAAGGCACCTGCTTCAGAGCCACGGTATTGACCCGACTGGCTACAGCCTTGAAGAGATGCTGACGCTTCATGACAACGACCACAACAGAAGGGGATATTTCTACACAAAGAAAAAAACGCCGAAGAATTCAGCACGAGGTTACAAACGCACGTAATCCAAAGCCCCCTCGATTAACTGCACAATTTGATGGCTGTCCTTGCCTGAGTTTTCGCGCTTATGGGTACAAACGGACCCCATATAAAAATATCGTGAATTCCTTTGCGAACTCATTGTGCGATGCAAACACTCGGTCTTGTTTTTCTGCACCCATGCGCCACCCCGGGGGTTCAAAATTGCATGCTAGTAAAATTAGTGCAATACTTTGTGGATAGGCTCAAATGGTACAAAGCTTTCATAGGTATCCTTCTGGTACCCGTTGAAGGCAGGCGGACTGTTTGAGCCTATTTTTTTTTGGCGACCACAATATCCTTGGATGCAAGCTGAAGATTGTGTTGGATTGCTCTTTCGCTTGCCGGCTCCACGGTTTACTCAGGACGAATTCCCGTCCGTCGATTCACAACCGTTCGTCTCTACGTTTGTGCAATCGTTGGTTCGGCAGCGTGCCGCGTCTAGGTGCCCCCATCGTGCCCTCTGGAATCTGAGGTAATCGGGGATAGAAACGGGTGGGGCTCGTTTTCATCGCTCAAATATAATTCGAGACGGCACAATCATGACAGGCAGTTGGTGAGGTTTGTTCCTGTCTTCGATGCGTTGGCTACAAACGCGTCAATGAATTGGTGCGAACGTCTTGGGCCGAACGAGTTCTATTTTCCGTATGTATTTCCAAGTCCAGGACGATTGTCTGTTGGTTTTACATCGCACATCGCATCATAGACCTTGCGGACTCCCTCAACGAGCGTTTTAACCTCCTTTTGGTCTAGGCCATGCAGTTTTTGCATCGATCGCCACGAACTCAGAATAAGGCTTTTTAAGAATTCATTTTTCTTGATTGTTCGCCCACTCTTGCGGAGCATCCAGTCCTCGTTGCCGTACTTAGCATCCCAATCTCGCCACTTCTTTGACATGCTGAGAGTTTCTTCAATACGAATCTCGAGTCCACCACGAAGCTTGCCAGTTTTTGGATCGAGGAATGTTCGGATCTCACTGTCGCCGATCTTGCTAAGTGCTTCAGCGACAATCTCGAGGACAACATTTGTCCCGACCATGCCTTGTGTCATTGCACGGTCGAGAACGGGGCGCAGGAGATCAGCGAGTGTCTGTCGATTAAAATTCGCGATTGTCAGCGTTGCTGGTGAACGAATCATCGCATGAATCCTGTTTTGCTTTTGGCAAGTTACTTCAGCATGAGAAACAGTTGGAGTTGTTCAGGAACCCAGAGTCAGCAAGAGCCCCATCTAGCTATACCATGGACTGCATGATTTCCTCAAATGAACTGTCTGCCGCTGGAGTAAACGATCATTGAAAATCTTCCGAATACATGGCACACGCGTGTTTAATTCAGAGATTCTGATACTGAAAACCTGTTCTCCTGTGATCTTGTCGCAGAAGTGTCGTGTAGCTCGTTCTCGATTCTTGGTGTTTGCACTGCAAAGGTGAGAACGGGTATTCTCCGAGCCGTTCTACTGCAAAAACACACCAAGGTGAATTCATGATACGGTTACATCCCTTCACTGCATTGCGGCCTTCATTTGAGGATGCTTCAGAAGTCTCGAGTGATCCCTACGACGTTATTTCAACGAGTGAAGCGCGAGAGCGTGCAGCTGGGAAACCGAAATCATTCCTGCACGTTGTTCGCTCAGAGATTGATCTGCCCGAGGGCACGGATTGCTATGCAACGCATGTTTACGAAAAAGCAAGTG
>JALCBP010000062.1:0-16106 GCA_028066355.1 Pirellulales bacterium | reverse complement strand
CCAGCTTGTGGAATTGAGGCAGCTGTTGCCCCAACTCCGGACGCTTCCGCATCAGCCCCTAAGGCTACCAAGGTAATCGCAGTCAGCCGTACTGTAAGCACCAAATAGTGTAAACGTTCGGTCGAACGGAAATCCGTTGCCCGACTTCGGCCAGTGATCTCCGCTCGGGGTACTTACCCCGGGCGGAGTTTTTTATTTAAATGACGATAAGACTTTTGGCTGTTCCGGCTTTGAAACCACAGACAATAAATGCAACACCTGAATTGCAAGGTCAAAGCACTACACACCTCGGTTCATAAGACACATCTCATTTCTCACAAACTAAAAATGCTTGTAACCAGAACACCTCTCTAGGAGAAAGTTTTTCTGTGAAGAGGTCGCCTCGCGGTTCTGATGAGGTTCTCATTCAATGTGCAGCATGGCCCAAGACTCGGCACGGATCAGCCTGATGTTCCTGACAGGACCCTTCGGTCAAACTTTTCTTGAGCACATCAATACATTGTCGCAAAATCGAGCAATTCGCCCGGCAGAACGCAACACTCGATTGTCGAGTACGTCTATTCGCCCTACAATACTAGGTGTGATACAGAGAACTAACAAAATTGAATTCTGTACTCAACGCCTCTGAAAACAACTTTTCTCACATCAATTTGCAATGCTTGAACGTCGACCACTTTTCCCTGGTGTCATTGAGATTAATCATCAAGCCGGATGGCGAATTGGATGCAGTGTTTATCTTCTCTTTGATGGAAGTGAATGGATTCTCATTGACATCGGGTACGAGGAGAATGTTGACGAGATCGTTGAACTGATTCGTCAAATTGATTTTCCAATTTCTCAATGCCGTGGACTAATTGCAACCCACGCAGATGTGGACCACATCCAGGGACTCGCCAAGGCAAAAAGTATTTTGAAAGCTCCTGTTTTTGCCCACCCAAAGGCAGTAGAGTCACTCGAGCAGGGTGATCGGATAAAAACTTTTGCTGAGATTTCAGCACAAAATGTTCATCTTGAGATGCCTGTCGTCAAAATTGAAAAAACGATAGTGGATGGTGACAAAATTAAAGTTGGTAATCGAGAATTAGAAGTTTGGCACACGCCTGGTCACACAGACAGCCAACTTGCATTCCGTTTTGGTAATCTCCTTCTCTCTGGTGATAACATCTACAGGGATGGATCGGTGGGAGCGATTGACGCGCACCACGGCAGTGATATTCCATCATTTATTTCATCTTTGGAAAGAATTGCTGCAAGCGATATTGAATGGCTTCTACCGAGCCACGGGCCCGTTTTCCGAAAAGATGATGAACTGCTCGCAAAAACAATCTCGAGGCTGAAGGGATATCTCACGCTGGCTGACTTCGGAACCTGCGCAACCCATTGGCCTCTTATGGACGAGTGGGACAAAGAATTGGCCGAAGGACGCTTACCCTCTGAGCGAACGCAGACGGCGTAGTTATTAAGTTATTCGGAAAATAAGACTTTTTCCGTTAAGTCTTCTTGTCCTGTCTGCCGATACTTTTCTTGATATGCGGAAGAACCGTTCGCCGGCTTACCGAATCATTACCTGGGGGGGAACATAGAATGAAGTGGCATACGTACGTACTGGCAATAGTTGTTGCCTGTACTTTCTTGGGTTATTTATTACCCGCGCACGCCCAACAACCACCAATGGCCGGTCAACAGGCGTATGGATATCAGTGGGCAAACTCATACAACACCCACGACTGGAATCGTCTCTATCATTACCCGTATGTCTGGTATCCCCAGAACTATTACGCTGATGGATATATGAAAAGCGCGAATGATCTTTATCATCGCTATCCTCAGGAAATGCGGGTACCCGTCTACAATCGATCGTGGCAAAATTATTACCCAAAATCTCGTCGGTACTACCAGGGCCATCATTTTCAACTTGATGTATTCTGACATCGTGTTACCAATAAGCGAGATTTTATGACGCTGCAGGTGCCGTAATGGCACTCTTCATTCAGATGCACTTTATGCACGATTAGAGAGTACATCCTGCCAGCAAGCCCAGCGACTTGTCTTTGGAACTGGAGCATGTGCCGCAACTCGCTGCTTATTTTCTGGATCGTCATATTCAATGGTTAAAGCGTGTAGAGCAATTGAGTGATGGCGAGTATCTTCAACATCTTCCATCGTTACTCTTCCATATAGTGCATCATCAACTATCGGCATGCCACGACATGCCGCCTGGATCCTTAATTGATGCATGCGGCCGGTTTCTGGATGTAGCTTCAACACACAACGATCTTTACTAGATGCCAATACAAATCCTGTTGTTTTCGCTAACTTTCCATGGCTGTCATGCAAGGCTACAACTTCAACACGAGGCTCTTCAGGAACTTTACGTAGTGAGTCTTGCCAAACAAATGGTTCTTCACTCATTCGCCCATTGCCTGACAACTCAACAATCGCGATGTATGTTTTTTGGATTTGTCGACGCTCAAATTGGCGGGAAAGTTGTCTGGCTGCCCTCGGGGTCAACGCCAGAAGCATGACACCAGAAACTGCACGATCAAGCCGATGTGGTATGCCTAGGAATCCACCAGGATGACGCATACCTCCAGAAGCGATGGATTCATCAAAATGCTTATGAAACTTCTGCCTCCTTATGAGAGATTCAACCGATTCAATACCCCATGGTGCCTGTGTCGGAAGACCCGCAGGCTTATTGACGGCCAAAACTCCATTTTCCTCAAACAGTACCTCAATTTCTTGGAAATTATTCATATAAAATACTTGAAGTTTGGGACATAGATTCATCAATTATCGTCTTGATAGTTTTTTAACAAAATGAATGAAATGATATTTTCATTCATAGAGATACGGTTGTGCCGAAACGAACCACATTACCATCTAAAAACTTATGATCACGCAACGATTTATCTCATTATTCTTAACTCTATTAGTTTTAATAGTGGCTCGTGACCTCAATGCTGATCATATTCCTGCAGATGAATTTGATACCGCCAATGGGTTCGAGGTAACAGTATGGGCAACAACACCAAAGCTTTTTAATCCAACCAACTTTGATATCGATGCCGATGGCCGCATCTGGGTTGCCGAAGCTGTGAACTATCGGAATTTTCGAAACAACGGACTTGGTATTACCAATAAAGAAGGTGATCGCGTTGTTGTTTTACAAGATACCGATGGTGATGGGAAAGCTGATTCGTCTCACACTTTTGTTAGAGATATTGATCTCGTTGCACCTCTTGGAATAGCCGTCTTTGGAAATCAGGTCATCGTCTCATGTGCGCCGAACCTGTTGATTTATACTGATGTGGATGGCGACACCTACTTCAATAAAAATGTTGACAAAAAGGAAATATTTCTAACCGGATTTAGTGGCCTTGACCATGACCATAGCCTTCACAGTGTGACCGTTGGGCCTGATGGTTATTGGTATTTTAATACCGGTAATGGAGGTCCGCATACTGTAACGGATAAATCTGGCTGGACCCTTCGAGCTGGCAGTTCATACGCTGGTGGAAGCCCTCACCTTAAAGAAAACTTTCCCGGTCGAAAAAGCGATGATGGGAGAGTATGGGTCGGTGGAGTTGCAATGCGAGTACGACCCGATGGCACCGGCCTTGAGCCGATTGGTCATAACTTCCGAAATGTTTATGAGGAGAGCCTTTCTTCTTTCGGCGATGTCTTTCAGGCTGACAATGACGATCCGCCTGCATGTAGAACCACTTGGTTGATGGAATACGGCAATGCTGGATTCTCCTCAGCTGACGGCTCAAGAAAATGGAAGCTAGATCAACGACCGGGTCAGCCAACCAGAATTGCAGAGTGGCGTCAGGAAGACCCAGGCACCATCCCTGCCGGGGACGTGTACGGTTTCGGTGCACCAACGGGTGTTGTTTTTGGCGAGAATGGCTGCTTCGAGAAGATGTATCCAGATGGGCTTCTGCTTGTATGTGAATCTGCGCGAGGAGAAGTCTTTCAATACTCACCAAAACCACAAGGAGCCGGTTTCTCCTTACAGCGTTCCGTATTTATGAAACTGCGTTCCGGCAGCAAGCATTCCGGTATGTTCAGGCCGTCAGATGTTGCTGTCGGTCCGGATGGTGCTATCTACATAAGCGACTGGTACGATCCCGGGGTGGGCGGACACAGAATGCAAGATCCCAAAGGCAGTGGGACCATTTACCGAGTGGCACCGAACGATTTTATTCCAACGATCGACAAGCCTGATCTTTCAACCGTTCCTGGAATGATTTCTGCGTTGAAAAACCCGGCGGTTCATGTTCGAGCTCTCGGATTCCGTTCTCTTCAGGCTCTTGGAGAAGATGCAGGACCAGAGATCATTGCCCTTACACATTCTGACCAACCCTTCTTTGTTGCCCGTGCTGTATGGCTTTTACCAAATTGTGGAGAGAAAGGTTTAAATCGCCTTGCTGAATTACTACATCACGAAAATCCACAGATGCGTGTAACTGCTTTTCGATCATTACGTCGTGCCATGTCCACACCAGTTGCCTCGAATGAGCTTCGTAACTTGTGGCTGCAAGCCCAAGAACAAGCATGCAGCGATTCCGCTCCTTCTGTTCGCCGAGAGGCGGCGATATCTCTCCGCGACGAACCTTTTGAAGTATGCCGCAACCTACTTAAGAAACTTGCTGATGGCTTTGATGGGTGGGACCGCTGGTATTTAGAAGCCTTGGGAACAGCATGTGACGGAAAAGAAGAGAAAGCATTTGATCTCATCACAAGTCACTCCGAAGACCCACTTATCTGGGATAACGGTCTCTCAGGAATAGCATGGCGTCTGCACCCGGACAGTGCCGTTGGCTCACTCAAAACACGAGCCATGGCAGAAACTTTACCCCTTGTTGACCGAAAAAAAATGGTAGATGCCATTGCCTTCAACTCAAGCTCTCAAGCTGCCTCAGCAATGCTGGATATTGCCAGAAATGGACCTAAGGACATCCGTGGATACGCCGCCTGGTGGGGACAGCACCGCCAAGAGAATGACTGGAAAAACATACCGTTAAACGATGAGTTTCCAAAACCACCGCTCATTCAAAAAAACGAGCCCAACACGCGACTCGACAAATCTTTCGTTCCTCCGGGGAAGGCCATTTATGAGTGTAGTGGCAAGGCAGCAATCGACGTCGACATCCGTGGCACGAAACGCCTTTATCTTGTAGTCGACTCAACACACACTAAACCAGAGGACGCACTCTGGGTTGCTCCGATCCTCACAACAAGCGAAGGAGAGACAGACCTGACACAAGTTCCTTGGACGATGGCTTTTTCTGGAGGAACTCCGAGCGGACCACCACCAAATCAAACAAAGGGCACATCAGTACGCCGCAAGAAACCTCAACGACCAGCACTGACCGTTTCACCTGGCTTGACACACATAGACAAAGAGACGCCCGTGATACAGGTAGTAGGAAGGTCAGTGATTGCGTATGACGTAAGCAATCTAGCCCCAGTTCGATTACAAGTTGATTGCAGACCCTTATTAGAAGCAACGAACACTACAAACCATATTTCTTTCTCAATATTTATTGATCAATCGAGCTCCGGAAAAGATCTGTTAGAAAACGATATGGTTTCAGACGTTATCGGAAGTTCATCACTCGGCAGAGCCATATTTCATTCGGAGCGCTTAGGGTGCGCGAAATGCCATATTGTTGATGGCTATGGTGGTGAAATAGGGCCTGATTTGACTCAGATTGCTCGTAAACACTCAACAATTGCACTGCAAGAAGACATTCTAAAACCACACGCAGCAATTGCTGCCGGTTTTGAATCAATGACTGTTCTTACGAACAAAGGCACAGTTACCACTGGACTACAAGTGTCTGCTGGAGACCCCATTGTGCTTAAAGATGCGACGGGAGCATTCCATACAATTCCTCGAAAGAACGTTGATGAAATATTCCCTTCGAAGACCTCTCTAATGCCAGAACTTGCAAACTTACTCACTGCCGAAGAAGTATCATCGATACTTTCATTCCTTCAATCTTCAACCAGCGAATGACAACCGACCACGACCCTTTGGCAACATTCTCCCTCACAGCGAAAGACAAAATAAAACTTCCGTTTCTACATCGAAATGTAAAAAAGCAAACATTATCGCACTAACGAATGAATTCCAAGGCATAACCCAGTCCTTTTGATTCAATATCCGGCAAGTCGATTTCAATCAAATCCCCTTTTTTTCTCCAACTGATTTTTTCTGTTGAACCGAGGAATCGTACACCTGTAAATGCGTAGTCATTCAGTGACTGAACTGTAGCGGTGCCCGTTTCTGGCCACACCATCGCAATCACATACAGCTTGTCACCTTTTTTGGTAAACCAGAAGTCTTCGCTAGTAACATCAAGCTGAAAGCCATGCTTACTCCGATGCTCGGTTCCCTTAAGGGAAATACCAGCTGGGCCCTCGTGGGTTATAGTCCATGGCTTTGTTCCGTATATTGCTTCACCATTTACCTTCAGCCATCGGCCTACTGCTAATAAATTTTCAACCGATTGCTTCGGAATAACACCTGTTCCATCTGGGCCGACATTCAGCAGGAAGTTGCCTCCTTTGCTGACATTTTCGAGAAGCCAGAATAATGTTTCTTGTGGCGACTTCCAATCTTTGTCATATGACTTAAAACCCCACGAATTATTCGTTGTCGCAATACCCTCCCACGTATTCTCACTTGCTTCATCAGGAATAACATTGTCTCCGGGCGTCCCAATGTCACCGAACTCATTCCCGATGCGCTGGCTCACCAGGATCTCGGGGTTTGCTCTATAAATCGTTGTATAAAATTTGAAACTAAAATCAGGAGGTATATAGATCGGTGTGTCGAGCCATATCTCAGAGAGATTATAGTTTGAGACCAATTCCTCAACCTGAGGCAACGACTTATTTATAATGTAGTCGTTAAATGTTACGGCAGCAGGATCAAAATTGTTTACAAACATGGCTTGCTTCGGTGGGTCGTCATAGCAAAAGTCTTTCATCCCAGAGTCGCCTCCATCCCGCCAGTCAAGAGCGTGTGAATAGTAGACACCGAAAGCAATTCCACCTCGCTCACATGCTTGCTCAAGTTCACGAATGACATCTCTCCCAAATGGCGTTGCTTTAACAACATTAAAATCACTCACTTTTGAATCAAACAAGGCAAAGCCATCATGATGCTTCGATGTAATGACCATATATTTCATGCCAGCTGCCTTTGCGATTGATACCCACTCATCTGCATCAAACTTTGTTGGATTGAAACTATCAGCAAGCGTTGCATACTCTTTCCGAGGGATTTCCTTTCGACGCATAATCCATTCGGCCACCTTTGGGCCAGTCCCACCTTCTTCCATCCGTTCGCCTTTCCAAACACCACCACACTGAGAATACAACCCCCAATGAATGAACATGCCGTACTTGTTTGCATTAAATCGTTCTCGCCCTCTTTGCTTTGCTGAGGAAGAATTCAACGGCTTCCATTGCTTGTGCAACTTGACCATCTCTGGTGAACCAGGAATACCTGATCCGTTTACACCAGCGGCGTGTAAAAAAGCTGCTGAATAACCAAGTAGAAAAATCACTACGCATTTAATCACTACAACAAATGAAAAATATTTCATCACTTCCCTAACCCTATATTTGAGGATCGCTTTTCAAACAGTCCGTCAAGCAGAATCTTTCACATTTCAATTCATAACTCCACAAACCCTGCCAAGACAATAAGTTGTACAACAGATCTTTGAGGACTCTAGTTTACTTGCATGGCCATAACGTAGCACGTACACTCCAAACGATTCGGAAAAATCACAACCCCAATTTAGAAGAGGTATAAAGATGCGTTCGTTGCGATGCATAACATGGCTCGCGTTAGCTGCTGTCACTCCGCTTTGCATTTATGAAACACGTGGTGAAGAAGTGGAAAAAAAACCAGCAAGCGCCGAAAAGCTATTTAAACAACGAGACAAAGATGAGGATGGTTTTCTTTCACTCGAAGAATTCAAGAGCGCGATGAAAAAAGAGAGCATGCTGGAGCAAGCTCCGAAATGGTTTAAAAACCGCGACAAAGACGGTGACGGAAAACTTTCTTTAGAAGAATTTGAAGCTGGTAGAAATCAGAAGAAGAAGGCTGAATAAGACTTTGGCTAAAAAAGAACCTTTTGCCGGCTCATAACAGAAGAGCACGGCAGGAGGTCCTTTCCTCTTATCACCGTTTCTGACGAGCGTGGCGTGGTTGAATGACATCTGTTGCGACCCCTAATGATTTCAGAACGAGAATGAAGTAATACGTAATATCAAATTCCCACCACTGATGCTGAGTACTGGCACTCGCTGGATCATAATGATGATTATTGTGCCACCCTTCTCCCATAGCCAAAATGGCCACCAGCCAATTGTTTCTACTATCTTCTCCCGTCGAGTACGTCCGGTATCCAAAAAGATGGGTGAGTGAATTCACACTCCACGTGATATGCCAAACAAGAACGGTTCGTAAAAAGACACCCCAGACGATACAACTCACAGCAAGTTGTGTACCAGCTTTCCAATCGCCCGAGGTCCACCATCCGAGCAGTAGCCCGAGAGCACCGAAGACTACCGCATGCGCGATATAAATCCAGAGAACTGCCATTGGGTGTTGTTCAAGGGCACGATAATAAGGGTCAACAAGAATATCCCGAGCATACTTATCGAGAAAATTAATTGATTTCCGATGTGGAACATGACGGAAAAGCCATCCCATATGTGACCACGCGACACCATCGCGAGGTGAATGAGGATCTGGTTCATCATCAGAATGGCAATGATGAAGGCGATGGTTAGCAACCCATCGAGAAGGCGTATCCTCAAGTGAGCAGACTGCAAGGGTTGCAAGTGTACGCTCCAGCCAGAGTGGAACTGACAAACTGCGGTGACTTAATAGTCGATGATAGCCAAGATTAATACCCAAGGTGCCAAATATTACCGTGCCGAGACCTGCAATGATCACTCCGCTCCAACTGAAGCACCAAGGTACAAAAACCAGACATGTAAGGACATGAATTGTTGCAATAGGTACAGCGTACTCCCAATGCATACCGTGCTTTGGAGTCTCAGTTGCATTAGGGGGAATTGGCACGTAAGGGCTTCTGTTGGGGGCGCCTTCGCCCAAAGATTCGACCTAGTTATGTCTAGTATCCCCGAGTTCACCAAAAACTACAAGCAAGCCAACAAGCTCGTACAGGAAAACAGTAACGAGACTCACTTTGGCGCGTATCGAGAACGTCATTCAGTCCAAAGTTGCTTGCACGTATAGACTCACTAGCAGTTAGTGAAGGCAGACAATCAGCCTGCCACGCTTTATTTGATCCCGACTGCTTTACCATCGAGTTGCCACGCTGAATCAACTAAAACTCCAAGATGAGTGAGCGCAGTTACTGGAACATCAACAATGTACGACGGTTCGTCGATCAGACCTTTTTCTGATCGAACTCCACTGACTACTAGAAACGTAGTGAGTATTTCTGGGACATCATGCCCACCACGATGTTTTCTACCACGACCTCCGTGATCCGTAGAAATAATCACAAGCCAATTTTCTTCAAGGTATTCTGGACGTGACTTTATCGACTGTATAAGGCTTGCAATATGGTCATCCACAGTCTGTAAAGCATGAAGATAACTTCGCACACTTGGATGAAATCCATCCTTATGACCTATTTCATCAACCTGACCAAAATAAACAAACACGGCATCAGGATTACCATGAACCAAAAACTCTGCTGCCTTGTTGGCCAGTTTTGCATCCTTCTGCAGCAGACTATCTTCACTCGATGCTGGGCAAACTTCTCGCACATCTGCATCGCGAAGAATAAATGTGTCAATCGGCTCCCAATCAACAAATGATCCTGTAACCGCATTGGGAAAACTACGCTTCAAGTGCACAAAGAAGTGTGGGTACTCATCATAGTTTTGTCCACGAAACGTATTATCATGAACACCATGTTTATCTGCCCAGACACCGGTGAGAAAACTTGACCACCCCGGCCCGCTAATCGTTTCGTTTTCACGATAACGATCACCAAGAATTTTTGTGTTATCTGTGAATGCACCTTCTGAGATAAGTTCGTCGATCGCTGGTGTATTGGCAATCCTCAGTGCATCAGGGCGAACACCATCTATTCCGATTACAAGAACACGGCCACTTGGAGTATTTTTTTCGCAGCCTTGGCATGCAGACTGATCGTAGAAGTACATCAAAATGCACAAGATGAAGACAATTCCGATGGTCCTTGTATGTAAACCCACCATCCGTCACCCTACTACCTTTTCCACACGTTTAAGCGAAAACTTATTCTCCGTTTACTCCCCACCGCTACCTTCATTCGAATCCTTGATTAGCTGAATAGATTCTTTAGCAAATCGCTTACCCAGCTCGACATATCCAGATGCTGAATAATGCAAATCATCTCTGATCTCTTTTCCACGACGATTCACTCCATCATTGAGATCATCCGTATCGACTAAAGCACGCCTTAGACCATCTCGCACAAAGGCAGCCTGTTGTTCACGAACGAGCGTCCAATGGTGATATTTTTTATCTTCCATATCGAAATCACTAAGACGGCCGATTACAACGTTGACGTCGTCTCGTTTTAAATCACTCGATAACTGCTTAAGCAGGCCCTCAAGGCTGGCTCGATAAACTTTTCCATACTCTTCCTTTGCATCTCGCTCGCCCTGCATCCAAATGAAGGTAATCGTCTGGATTTCTTTACCAACCGTTACAGCTCGAACTTTGTCCATAAGACGTTGGTACAGGTCTCCGGTTGCCTCTGGCCTAATTCCATCCGCGGACTCCCAATCGATGTACCATCTTCGAATAGGCTGCCCGCCAAGAGCGTCCTTTACGACCAGAACATGATCTTTCCCGAATGCTTTCTCCACCTCTGGGGTAAAAGACTCCTCCGGCCTTAGACCAGCCATATTCGACTGACCTGACAAAATAAAAAGATGATATGCAGAATTCTTCTCATTGGCGGTGGCTGAGGATGAAGTAGCACAACAAATAACTACTACAACAACGAACGATTCCCAACACCTCGTGACGAGATCCTTGCCTGTTTTCATTTGAACACCCTTTCAAATCAAGAACACCACACATGCACCTGACAACACCTGCGTGACTGTCAAGAAAACATTTCCTGACCAACACTTTTCATCAAGACATTGCAGACTGAAGATTCTCATCAATTGCATCGAGGAACTCTTGTGTATGAAGATACGGCTGATCTTTTCCAATGAGTAAGGCAAGGTCTTTCGTCATCTTGCCTTGCTCAACTGTGCCGATACAAACTTTTTCAAGTGTTTCTGCAAAGGCCGTCACCTCTGGCGTCTGATCAAGCTTACCTCGGTGCGCGAGGCCTCGTGTCCACGCAAAGATCGAAGCAATCGGATTCGTGCTTGTTGGCTTTCCTTGCTGATGCTGACGGTAATGTCTCGTGACAGTACCATGAGCTGCTTCTGCCTCTACTGTCTTGCCATCGGGTGTCATCAGTACACTTGTCATCAAGCCTAATGAACCAAAACCTTGGGCCACGATATCGCTCTGCACATCACCGTCGTAGTTCTTACATGCCCAGACGTACCCACCTTCCCACTTCATGGCGCACGCCACCATGTCATCAATTAGACGATGTTCGTAGGTTATCCCTTTCGCCGTGAATTCTTCTTTGAATTCAGCATCAAAGACTTCTTGGAACAAATCTTTAAAGCGGCCATCGTATGCCTTCAAGATTGTATTTTTGGTTGAAAGATAAACAGGATAATTTCGGGCTAAACCATAGCGAAAACTTGCGCGAGCAAAGTCACGTATCGAATCATCCCGGTTATACATTGCCAGCGACACACCACTCGATGGAAAATCGTAGACGTTCATCTCCATCGGCGCTGACCCATCCGCGGGGGCATACGTCAAAGTAAGTTTGCCAGGACCAGGAATCTTGAGATCTGTTGCACGATATTGGTCTCCGAACGCATGACGACCGACCACAATTGGTTTTGTCCACCCGGGAACTAAACGTGGTATATTTCCAATAATTATTGGCTCTCGAAAAATTACTCCGCCAAGTATATTGCGGATCGTGCCGTTTGGACTCCGCCACATCTTCTTCAAACCAAACTCTTCTACTCGTGCTTCATCCGGGGTGATTGTGGCACATTTTACACCAACGCCACAGTCTTGAATTGCATGGGCGGCATCGACTGTAATCTGATCATCTGTTGCATCTCGACTTTGAACTGAAAGATCAAAATAACGAAGATCGACATCAACATACTGAAGAATCAGCTTCTCCTTGATGAACTCCCAGATAATTCTGGTCATTTCATCCCCATCAAGTTCAACTACTGGTCCTTTTGCTTTGATCTTATTTCCCATACCCTGATTCACTCCTCGTTGCTTTCCGTCAATCTGGTTCTATCTCCATGAGTGCGCACGGAGTCTACAACTCTCTGTTGTACCAAGACACGGGCTACCTTCCACAGGGAATCCTGATCTCGGGTGTATTTCTACAGAAACACTCAAGTACACGATTCCATGTCTGCGGTGGCAGTTGCGCAGAACACTCTTCATGAATGTCTCGTATTTATTTTATTGAATGGAAGATGCCGGGGGAGTAATCCATCTCATGTGCCAGACAGTGGATTACCGAAGCACTTTATCTAAATCACGACGGATCAACACCGACCATTTCTCATACCCTGCATCATTAAGATGAAGCTGGTCATCAACAAACAGTTCGTCTCGAGGATTTCCGAAAGGATCAAGGAAATACTCTGCTGTCGAAATAAAGTAAGTATTCGGCAATGACAAAGAAACCTGTTGAATTCGAGCATTCACCTCACGAATCAATGGCCATGCAGAAAAACGTTTTCGTGTCGGGGTTATTTCTATAAAAAAAATCGGGGCCTGTGGGCGATGCGCTCTCGAAACTTTTACAACATGCCGAATACACTCCTCTACTTCCTCACAGGAATGGTCTTCTGATTTTCCTTGAACATCATTCGCTACGAATACGACTAACGCGCTGTATTTATGAGGATGAATCAGACGTTTTGAAAAAACTGCCAAGTCACTGTATTTGGCACCACCATACCCTCTCTGTACGACTTGGTATGGTGCCATATCAGTCTCGATGCTCTCCCATCTTCGGATACTACTGCTTCCGATAAAGAGAATGGCATCTTTGGGATCTCTCTGATCGACATCCCTCTGCTCAAGTGCCTCAATATCATGACTCCACCGCTTCACTGCCTCATCCCAATACTGACTCAGAAAATCTGTGGCGCGGTCTGGATCGGTATCACGAGGGCTTCCCGTCCCTGACCCAATTTGCGCTTCGAGATGAGTTGCATGAATCAAAAAAATACTGGTGAACAATGCACAGAGAGATAGCGCGACGTGCTTGGGGAACAGTGTTAGGTAGATGTTTTTATGTATAATCGACCAAGAAATTTGTTTCATATTCACACCGTGACCGAACCCCTTTTTCTTGTAACTACGTGGCCCCAAATAAAAGCCTTCAGCAATTTACTAGCCATGTTTTCCTAGGTCTTCAGAATAGAGGCTTTTGATGCATTCCTTCTTTTCACTATTGTCCATCATCTCAAGAAACAATACGTCTTTATTATGCCTGATATTCACTTCCTGTCTCTGCACCTTGAACGAGGGATACTCAGCCGAACCAAGTAGCCGTCCAAATATTCTTTTCATCGCAGTTGATGATTTGCGACCTGAGCTTGGCTGCTATGGCAACCAAGCCGTTCATAGCCCAAATCTTGATTTGCTTGCACAACAGGGGCGGTGTTTTCTTCGTGCATATTGCCAAGAATCTATTTGCTCACCATCACGAGCAAGCCTGCTTACCGGATCGCGGCCCGACACAATTGGTGTAGTTGAAAACCGTGCGTATTTTCGAGATCTCAACCCACAAATCATAACACTGCCACAACACTTTATTGCACATGGCTATAACGCCGCATATAGCGGAAAGATATTTCATGGACGCATGACAGATGAGCAGCACTCTTGGAATTATGAACCAAACAGAAAGGGACTCAATCGCCCAACAACTCCCGGTGGCAATGCGATTCCCGAAAACAAAAAAATCTATGCAGAGAACAAATCTCGCATGGTGTCGCTCTATGGAGAAAGTGCTTCTCGAGGATTGATTCATGGCCCTGCATTCGAGGCTGCGCCAGTTGAAGATGAGGAGTATCCTGATGGGTATAACACAAGTGTTGCAATACAAACACTTGATGAACTAGTGCAACAAGACAAGCCCTGGTTTTTCGCGCTTGGCTTTGTACGACCACATCTTCCTTTCAATGCCCCAAAAAAATATTTCGACCTATACGACCCAGACGAGATACAACTTACAGATGTTAACAAGCCACCTAGGCGCGGAGCATCAATGGGGCTTCATGCATCTTTTGAACTCCGCACACGACATGGAATACCCAAGTCAGGGCCTCTCGATGAATCGCTTTCGAGAAAACTTCTCCACGCATATTATGCA
Organism: Pirellulales bacterium; assembly: GCA_028066355.1. Taxonomy (GTDB): domain Bacteria; phylum Planctomycetota; class Planctomycetia; order Pirellulales; family UBA1268; genus UBA1268. Next base: position 1,548 of record JALCBP010000062.1, on the reverse strand, counting down.
TGCGTAAGCTACGTCGATGCCCAAATTGGACGTGTCTTAAAAATCCTTGAAGAGAATCGGTTACGAGACAACACGATTATTGTTGTGTGGGGTGACCATGGCTGGCACCTTGGAGAGTATGGCATTTGGGGAAAAGCTACAAATTACGAGATTGCCACGCGAGTTCCGCTTATTATCAGCACTCCATCAATGCCTCAAAAGGGAAGTCCTTCTAATAGCGTTGTTGAGCTGATTGACATCTATCCAACACTCTGTGATCTCGCCAACATTCCTCAGCCAGATCATCTTGCTGGAAAAAGTCTTGTCCCAGTGCTTCACAACCCTAACGCAATTGTAAAGGGTGTGGCCATGAGCCAGTTTCCGACCCCGGCACTTCGTGAATGGGCAGCTAATCCATTGTCGCCTGAAATGCGAGAAACTTTTTTTGGCCCACTCATCAGTCAGGTGGAGCAAAAAATCAGAAAACAACAAGGAAGCCAGTGGAACCGAGAACTTTTTGAAAAGTATCTTATGGGCTACACGATACGGGACCCTCGCTACCGTTACATCGAATGGCGAGACACACGCGATCCAAATGCAGACGCCCTCTATCAAGAACTCTACGATCATCAAGAAGACCCACATGAAACAGTCAATATCGCACACTCTCAATCAAAAGAAGTTGCGCGGCTATCAGGCAAACTTCAACATCTCTTAGAAAAATAAGTACAGCCGGCGCATCACAAAACATTCCTAGTTGGAATGTAGTGCAGAACGAGTGCCCTGCCATCCTTCGGCGTGCCATGCCCAGAGACGTTGAAGCTCTGATGCATATCGGGATGAATTAATGACATTCTCATTTTCTTGTGGATCGTCTTGATGATCATACAACTCAGCAAAAACGACCTCATTGTCTTTTTTCTGATCCACCCACTCCGTATACCGAAAACGGTCTGTTGTCATTGAATACCCCATAATATTTCCGCGTGGATATTGTGAAAAAGCAGCCCGCTTCCGAGGCCCACTTGGGTTTTGAAGAAGCTCAGCAAAGCTGTCGCCTTCAAGATGGCCAGGTTTTTCAAAACCAGCAAGGTCACAGAGTGTTGGATAGATATCAACAAACTCAACTGGCGAAGCAATCGCTTTTCCAACAGACTTCTGTTGCGGTGCAACCATAATCAATGGAGAACGCGTATCGAGTTGGACATTTGTATGCTTACACCAACAGCCATGTTCTCCGAGTTTCCAACCATGGTCACCCCATACAACGACAATTGTATTATCAGACAATCCGGACTGTTCAAGTCCTTTCAGCACTCGACCAATGCATGCATCAATAAAACTTACAGCCGCGTAATATCCATGCCTCAGTTTTTTTGATGTCTCTTTATCTAAGGGCCCTTTTGCTGGTATGCCTTCATAATTCCGCAGCTCACCGAATGTTGTCAGTGCCTTACTGTACGCGTTCTTCGGCACGAATGGGTTTGTAGCCAAGTCAATGACCTGCGGATCATAGAGATCCCAATACTTCTTTGGTGAATTGAACGGAAGGTGTGGATTCTGAAATCC
>JALCBP010000061.1:0-16463 GCA_028066355.1 Pirellulales bacterium | reverse complement strand
TATAACAGACCCAACATACGTAATGGTTTATGTTCGAGAACGTCCTATTTCAAGAGAACCATCATCTCCAGTGAATTGGCCACTTTTAATGAAGGCGAGTAACTTTACCTCAGTTTTCCATGCGGGATAACAGCCAAATTGTAGGAAATCACGTAAAAACATCATAAGTATCCATTAACTGCAACATTACGATAAAAACGTTGTGTGCTTCTGGATTACTCAAATGAGGAAGCCGTCGTGCGAACAAATATAAAAGCTTTCACACTTATTGAGCTACTCGTTGTCATCGCCATTGTTGGCGTTCTTGTTGCGCTGCTTCTACCAGCTGTTCAAAATGCTCGAGAAGCAGCACGACGGCTAACATGTACGAGCAATCTGAAACAAATTTCACTTGCAGCATTGAATTATGAGTCTGTTCATCGGCGATTTCCCATCGGATTTCTTGGACCATGGGATGCAAATGGAAATGGACTGAACGACACCGCCGAAGCACCTGCTTCCTGGCAATGGGACTTTGCAAACATTGGCATGCTTCCTGTCTTGCTAGGTTTCCTTGAAAAAAGTGGTACGCAAGACAGGCTCGACCCTCTTCTCCTCCGTCAACATTCCAGAAAACACCCCGGTCAAACCTATAAAGGACACTGGACAGCTGGACGATCAACGAAGCAAGCAGCGTTTACTCAGCCAAGTATTTTTCTTTGTCCCTCGGCACTCGTTCCACCGCACACCAATCTCATTGATACGTCATTTACCTATGAAACCACTAGTGGGATCCAAGTTGAAATAAGAGGCCGAAGAGAAAAGGACTACGGTCGTTCGAATTATGTGGGCGTGTCTGGTAAGGCTGGAAATACACCCTCTGAGAAACAATACGCTGGATTATTTGTGAACAGGCTTCCTCGATCTCTCCGACAGGTTCGCGACGGAACGAGCAACACCCTGTTGTTTGGTGAGAATCGTGCAGCCATCACGTGGCTTGGTGCTGAAGGCTGGCCTGTCCTTTATGGACTTGGTGACACACCCAGCCAGAAAAAACCACTCTTCACCAGCCTTCACCCAGGCCTTGTGATGTTTGCAACCTCCGATGGAGCGGCTCGTGGACTTTCCTTTGACATTGAACAACAGACCTTAAATGAACTGGCGGGAATGGCTGATGGGAACACACCGTAATGCAAGCGCCTCATCCAGCCTTCGAGATTTATGGGCTTAATTTTTCCCCAAGAACAAACATGTAGTTCACGGGAACAATAACTGACTGGCCTTCTACTGTCCGAAGTTCCATTTCATTATCCCCGAACACAATGTCTTCAACTCGGCCAAAGTCTGCCGGGACTGACACTGCACCCTGGATACTTCGAATGTCAAGTGGCTTCTCCTTCGAGCAACTGAGTGCTGTTGCAATGCCCTGCTTTGATAATACGTTCTCTTCCGCCGACTCAGCCAGGCCATCAGCGAAATACCCACATATATCCTCCACACCAAGACATTGATTTCTGCCATTCCAGGGAAAAGAGTGTCGGCCGTGATTCTCAAGCCAGAACGCGGTCGTTGGCAACTTGTGAGGATCACGAAGTGAAAACCACACCCAATGCTCTTTTTTGTTCACAGCGGTTGTCCACGCAGGCTTTCCGTCAAGTGCAGTTGTATCCGCAACAACTGCAAACAGATCTGAGAACCCTCGTCGTAACGGCAGATGCGTTGCATCAACAACACCCGGGTTTTTAAAAAGCGTCGGGATTTCCGCAAGATCACTGAAGGATTCTCCAACAGCAAGCATTTGATACTCCCCATTGACCGGATCACTAAATACGCCAGGGTTTGTCATGCCAAGCCGAAAACGGCTCGTGGAGATTGCAACCGACTCCTGATCATCTGGCATTGCTAATATTGCGTGGTGTCCAACAGACGTCGGCCCAATAAATCCATCAACTGTATGTCGTTGATAAACAACCGGATGTTCATCGTGGAGAAAGATCTCCTTTGTCACTCTCCCTTTTCGAACGTGTGTTTCAAGTGCTAATTCCAGTCTCGAGAGACCAGACTCAGAACAGCTACTGTCGACAAAAGACCACGGCCCTGTTGCCGTTTCACCATGTACTGGGTGCTTTTCATCGTTAAATGAAGTTGTATTGCCACCAAACGGCATGCAGAAAAAATCACCACGTAGGGGTATAAGTACATCTGCCGGCATTGTCTCGTGTTCTTCGTCTTGCCAGGGACTTATGTAATACGGAGTTATCTGCTGCCCACCACTACCTCCAAACGTAACAGGCGCCATATGCCCACCACGCTCTGTTATAGCGACGGAGACCTGTTCATTTGCCAGAAGAAAACTTGGCTGTTTATGAATCACCTGTTCTTTCATCATTTCACAAATCCTACGCTGAAGTAAACTCTGTTGCAGTTGAGTTCCATGGCTTCACCCGAGCACCTTACAAGACTGCCATATTATGACATGTTCGTCATTGAATCACATCCTGTTGATCAGCGGTTTGGTGATTTCCTGTTGCAGCACAGCCGAAGGTCAAAACAGTGGTCTCGAACAGCAGGGACAAGCCTGGGTAGATCTGACTCACTCCTTTGACAAGGACACACTTTACTGGCCCACTGAACCTGGTTTTATGTTTGAGCGTGGGTCAAATGGGCCAACGAAGCGCGGCTACTATTACGCCGCCAACCGGTTTTCTACGGCAGAGCACGGGGGCACTCACATTGACGCTCCACAACACTTTTCAATGACAGGGAAAACCGTTGATACGATTCCACTTGGCCGGCTCACGGGCGAAGCCGCGGTTATCGATGTCTCTGATTTGTGTGAAAAAAACCACTTGTATCAAATAAAAATCGATGACCTTATTGAATGGGAAAACAGGAACCGTCGAACGCTTCGTAATTGCATTGTCTTACTGAGAACCGGATGGGGGTCCCGCTGGCCGGATGCAAAAACCTATCTTGGCACTACAGAAAAAGGCTCTGTTGCACTGAAGAAACTCCGATTCCCAGGTCTTTCCCATTATGCAGCAGAGTGGCTGGTCAAGCATCGTCATGTGAAGGCCGTTGGCATCGATACTGCCAGTATCGACTATGGGCAATCCACATATTTCGAAGCCCATGTGACGTTGTGTAGAGCACAAACACCTATCTTTGAGAATGTCGCTAATCTCGCCACTCTGCCTGAAGTAGGATGCGAAGTCATCGCACTCCCAATGAAGATCACAGGAGGCAGTGGTGGCCCCTTACGCATCATTGCGCGACCCCCGCCGCAAATTTCTAAGCAAAAACACTAAAAAGGTTTTGAACGCCCACCTGATACTTTCACCTTCAGCGTCGTGGTATCTGCAGTCAATTCATTTCTTGGGTTTCTAATTTCAATTTTAAAATGTTCTTCTGCTTGAGCCACTATATCACTGCGAATATATTCCGAGGCCTCATCGATAAATAAACCCTGTTCGTCGAAGAATTCTGCCTCGACGGTAACGCTCGACCAATCATGTTTACCAAGGTTTTTAATGAGCCCAGTAACCACGAGACTTCCGCTAGGTGAATCCTGAAAACTAAGTTTTTTTTTTACTTGGCGTATTACTAGATCCTTTGTCGCATCGCCCCGCAGTATGGTCAATTGAGCTAATGGCCAGAATCCTAAGAGCAGAACCGGCACTACCAGGAGCAACTGCTTCCAAGAATGCTGTAAGTTAACCGCTGGGACATCAGCCCCACACTGTGAACACTTCATCAACAACTCCCCATCGAAGGCAAGATCTCAAATCACCCTTAATTTTTATGCAATACCATATTCATTAATACGTATCTTTCCTGCCGCCGAAGGTCACGGCTTTTTGTTGTCGTTCAACCTTTGTGGAGAAACGTCGCCTCTCTCTGCTGTATTGTTTATTCCACGAGATCACTCTGTGGTCAAAATTTTTCTACGTTTTTCAAAAGAACCGCTCATTCCGTGGTTTTTCTTGAAATACCTCTACAAAGGAAAAAAACATGAGCCACTTTCAACACACGTTCTTTTTCAGCTGATTTCTATCCCCACAAAACCACCAAAGAGGCTACCAGTCCCCCCGCATTCATTCGCCCTCAGTCAAGACAACCCGTTGGTCAGCTCTGTCAGCAGAACAAGCAGAGCCTATCTTCCAAGACTTCATTCCGTGCTCTTGAAGTTGGTGCATAATACTCTCAACAAAGTGAGGCGAGACAATTAACACCATACCAAGCCCCATATTGAAAACTCGATCCATTTCTGACTGTTGGATATCCCCGAGTTTCTGAAGCCAACCGAAAACCGGCGGCATTTCCCAACTTCCACGCTTAATCTGAATCTGGATTGACGGTGGAACGATGCGAGCAAGATTTTCCTCAAGTCCACCACCTGTGATATGAGCAATGCCATGGACTACCTGCTTGACACGATAATGCCGTAGCACGGAACGAACTGGCTTCGCGTAGAGTTGTGTTGGTTCAAGCAGAAGTTCCCCGACTGTTTTCCCATCACACTCTGCGACACTGCTGTCGATCTGCAAGCCCGCCATCTCAAAGACAACCTTGCGAATCAGGCTGTAGCCATTGGAATGAAACCCAGATGAGCCTATTCCGATGGCAACGTCACCGGGCTGGATCTGACTACCATCAATAAGTCGCTTTCTCTCTACAACGCCAACACAGAAACCTGCTAGGTCATAGTCACCACGCGCATACAGGTCGGGAAGAATCGCCGTCTCACCGCCAACGAGAGCGCAATCAGAGGCTACACAGGCATCCGAAATACCCCTCACAATCGCCTCAAGACGCTCAGGATCATCATGCGACAATGCCACATAATCGAGGAAAAATAGCGGCTCGGCACCTGTACACAACAAGTCATTGATACTCATTGCAACGAGGTCGATACCAACTGTGTGATGGACCCCAGCCGTGCATGCAACCTTCAACTTCGTGCCTACACCGTCAGTGCAGGATACCAGCAATGGATCGTCGTACTGTCGCGAAAACAGACCCTGCAATTGAAGTTGGAAGAGTGCTGCAAACCCACCTTCTTTGCTCATGACGCGAGGGCATTGTGTCCGCCTCATGTGCGCAGGCAATTTTTCCATTGCCTTTTCGTAAAGAGCAAGGTCGACGCCAGCACTGGAATACGTTGCACCACTCACACTGATATCTTCCCGGCCCAATCCATTGCTGCAACCCCTACCCTAAACAATGCGAATAGAACCATTCGCAGCAACGCAAACAACACCACATCTCGCAAACTCCAAATTACCCGCCAGCCCTATTCACCTGAATCGCTTGCATCCACTGTGACTCGTCATCCAACCGTATCACCCCGAGTCGATTAGGGGATTCAGCCGCCAGCGCCAGCGTCACAAGAAGCAGGCCATCCGGTTGCTTAGTTTTTCCAGCAACAAGGCACCATGGGGTCTCGGTGAGATCGTGTCCACCAACTTGCATATGTAACGCTAAATTATTTGCAAACCCTCCAACACTGACTTGGTTGGGCCACGTGCGAACAACAGGCGTATCCTCAGCAACAAATTTTCCTAGCCCAGGAACAAGACTGTCGAGGATTCCAGGAATATGTTCGTCGTCAGGCACGTCAATGCGGCCTAGTGGTGCCAGCACCACAACACCTAGACGCACAGGCAGATTATGAACCTTCAGCCCGGACCTCTCATTTGTGCCGAGGGGTTCTGCAGTAAGATCAACGACTCTCAGTGGATCTACCAACGAAACTTCTTTTGGCTTACTGAAAAATCTCGCAACTCGTCGCGTGAGTAAAGCAATCACGATGAGTACGACAAGGCCAACCCCTATGATGCGGCCTGACTGGGTATTAAGAAGTAGATCTATACTCCGCTGTAGGGCTCCGATTAGTCTTTGAATTACTTGTTGCATAGAACAAACTGCCCTTCGAGGGGTAGATTATCAGCTAAGGACTTGATTTGTTTTAGTTCCCGCAGTGTATCATTCTGGAATGGCAAAAGTTTGTCACACCACTCAGAAAAACACCACAAGCCAGCGTAGACTATCGTCTCTGCAATATAACGCGTTGCTGCCTTACGGCGCAATCCTCCAGCAAGGTGGCCCAAACAAGATTGACGGCGTGCAATTCGCCGTGTTTAGCCGTCATGCAACTGCAATGCGGGTGCTACTTTACGAGACCCCTGAGGATATTGAGCCGGTTGAAGTGATCTCATTCGATCCCATACGCGACAGATGGGGTGACATATGGAGCATTTTTATACCCGGCCTTCAACATGGCCAACTCTATCATTTTCAAGCAGATGGCCCGTTTAATACTCAAGCAGGACACCGATTTGACCCAACAGCAAGGCTAGTCGACCCCTACTCGAAGGCTTTGGCAGGGCATTTTTTACATCATAATGATGGAATCATTCGTCCACCAAAAAGCGTCGTCATAGATGATTCCTTTGATTGGGAAGGAGACAGACACCTAAACCATGGGCTGGCCGACACAATCATCTATGAACTTCATATTCGAGGGTTTACAGCGCACCCATCAAGTGAGGTCACCAATCCGGGCACATACCTCGGTGTCATAGAAAAAATCCCATACCTGAAGAGCCTAGGCATCACGGCTGTAGAACTCATGCCCATCCATGAATTCCCCAGAGAATCCTATGCTGGTCACCGACGGGCTATTGAAAATTATTGGGGCTACGACCCAATTGCATTTTTTGCACCACATCAGGGATACGCAGCTTCATCCGAGCCTGGCCGACAAGTGACCGAATTCAAACAGATGGTACGATCTCTTCATGCAGCCGGCATTGAAGTCATTCTTGACGTTGTTTTCAACCATACAGCCGAAGGCAGCGAAGACGGCCCCACCTTCTCGATGAAGGGTTTGGATAACAGTATCTATTACATGTTGGCTGATGAATCAGGAGCGTATCGCAACTTTTCCGGATGCGGAAATACCGTAAATGCCAACCACCCGGTAGTCAGGGAACTCATCTGCCACTGCCTTCGTTACTGGGTGCATACCTATCACATTGATGGGTTTCGCTTTGATCTTGCTAGCATTCTCTCGCGTGACCGGTATGGCGTTCTTTCTAAAAACCCGCCACTCATTGAAAGCATTACAGAGGACCCGCTGCTCGCCAATACAAAACTCATCGCCGAAGCCTGGGACGCTGCCGGTGCGTATCAAGTCGGGACATTTGCCACTTCACGCTGGGCTGAGTGGAATGGGCGCTATCGTGATGATGTGAGGCGATACTGGAGGGGCGATGACAACCAAACCGGCAATCTGGCTACTCGGCTTGCTGGATCAAGCGATCTCTATGGTGGCGGGAATCGCAAGCCATATCACAGCGTGAATTTTGTCACTTCGCACGACGGATTTACACTCAATGATCTTGTCAGCTACGACGAGAAACATAACGAAAAAAATCTGGAAAATAACCGAGATGGAGATGACAACAATTTCTCATCTAACTATGGAACCGAAGGACCCACCGACGATACTAATATCGAAGCGATACGCAGCAGACAAATACGCAATATGCTGGCGACATTATTCCTGAGCCAGGGTGTTCCGATGCTGGTAGCTGGTGATGAATGTCGTAGAACACAGCAGGGGAACAATAATGCGTATTGTCAGGATAATGAAATGTCCTGGTTTGACTGGAACTTACCCGTTGTTAACGGCGATCTCGTCAAGTTCACGAAAACACTGATTCACCAGCGTCTCAATAATCCGACCCTTAGGCGTCGTATATTCCTACAGGGTGGAAGCAGCAAACGTGGGGTAATACCCGATGTGGAGTGGTTCTCGCCCGCAGGTAGCCACGTTGATTGGTTTTCAGGTGACTCAAGTCTCGTCTGTTTCTTTGGCGCTCCAAAGCAGGAACAACTTATAGCTGAAAATGACCCGGTGGCTGGGGGTGTGGCCGGAACACCCCAGCATGTGCTTATTTTCTGTAATGCAGGACCGAAACCTAGAACGTTTCTTTTTCCATCATCATCTGTTATCGCGGAAATGGCATGGCAGATTGCGGTAGATACCCGAGTAATGCCAAAACCAGATCCATTGAATCCAAAACAGCCAATTATTCTCTCTGAATGGAGCCTTTTGTGCCTCACGGCCCCTACAACCATCACTTCCGGAAAACGGCTGGCTTCTTCTTAACTCTCAATATATCCTTAACTCTAGTTGCAATACTTGTGCAGCTAGCAACCACCATCATCAACTCACACTTAGGCTTACTGGAGAAGTTTGTTATGTCCCGCTGTCAATCTGGTCTCTGTCGAATTGCAACCCTTATTTTTGCATATGCTCCTATTGTTTTATTCGGCTTGATACCCATGCTAACGGGCTGCGATAATGTTCAAAATCAAGAACAGGTTGCAACTACGCCAGCTCAATCGGCTGCACATGATGATCACGACCACGGCGATCACGACCATGACCATGATGATCATGACGACCACGATGATCATGATCATGACGACCACGATGATCATGACCATGACGACCACGATGATCATGACCATGACGACCACGACCACGAACTGCCTGCAACAGTGGAAGCCGCTATTGCAAAGTTAAAGAAGGTCACCAATCAGGTCAGGGAAGCGTTGAAAGGTGGCGAAACTGGCAAGGCTGACAGTCTCGTGCATTCCATCGGGCACCTGATTGAGGATCTTAACGAAAAGATCGCCTCGGCCGATGTTGAACAAAAAGTTAAAGATGCAGCTACTGCTGCATCCGAACAAATATTTGATGTGTATGGTGAGCTTGACAGCGTATTGCATGGCGCGAAGGAAGAAATCGAAAACCTGAAATTTAGTGATTTTGGTCCAGCAATTAACAAAGCCACGAAGACACTTGAAAGCCTGCTACTTGAAGCCAAAGACGCTGTAACAGGATCAAAAGAACCACAGACCGCAGAGCCGAAGAAAGAAGAGAAAAAAGAAGCGAAACCAAAGGCGGCTGACAAAACTGAAGAAAAGAAACCTGTCGCAGAAAATGAATCTGCTGGTGCTGTAGCTGATAAGCCAGCAAAGGACGCTGGAAAACAGGGCTCCGAGTAAGTCTTCAATGAAAAACAGTCAAATAACGAGTTATTTAAATTTTTGTATGGTTCCATCAAGGAGGATTCCAATGCACTCATTTCGATTTATTGATCTGTGTAAATCTATAGCCGTTGTATTCACCGTTGTGGGTGTACAGGTCGGGTTTTGTCTGGTCGGAACGGCCGCAAGCATTGATGTCAGGGAGGTTCGCGCGAATCTCCTTCTGGAAAAAGAGCCGGTAGGTGCGGTCACCCCTACCGCTGCAAAGGCATCAGTTGCGAAGGGCCCAAAACAGCTTGCCATAGTTGGTCGCATTGCAGGCTCCAAAGGGATGGATCCTTTTGTCAAAGGCAAGGCTTCCTTCGCGATGCTGCAGCTACCTGATGACCATGCCAGCCAGCCTGGTCATAATGCGGATGACTGCCCGTTCTGCAAGAAGCGACTAGCTAACGCTCCAATGGTTGCTGTTCGCTTTGTTGGCACCGACAACAATGAACTGCCTGTTGATGCTCGTGACCTTTTCGGGGTAAAAAGCGGCGACTCAGTTGTCATTCGAGGGATTGCTAGTTTCAATCCCAAACTTGCTCTTCCTATAATTCAAATCCAAGCTGATGGCATCTACATTCGCAAGTGACCAACTTGGACTCTGAAAACAAAGAAATGGGTCGATGCACTGCTTTCAAGGAGTGGGCAGTGATCTGTCGGGCAATCACTACAGGCCGACAGGACCTCATTTTACGGAAAGGTGGAATTGTTGAGCCTGGAGGCAGCTTTCAGTTGCTCGCAGAAAGTTTCCTGCTTTTTCCTACATTTGTTCACCAATCAAAAGAACACCTCATTCCTACAGCGCAGGATCTACTACTCACGATTGACGAGGACCGGCCTCAGCCAGGTACGGTCGAGTTCAGGCATCGTATTAACGTGACCGAATCATTTACAGTTCACGAGTCTGACCAACTCGCTGCACTACGTCCTCGTCACATTTGGTCAGATGAAATCGTAAACGAACGGTTTCATCGTTGGAACAAAAAACTTCATGTGCTTGTTGTAACCGCAGAGCCCGTAGTACCCACCATCCGCATTCCGTGGGACGATGCCTATGGTGGTTGTAAGTCGTGGATCACATTTGATCAAAAAAACCAGTGCCAGTAAGCCCCCACTGTACGCTTAGACAAAGCACTAATCCAGTTTCGTGCTATGTACCGATTTAATACAGCATGGTTAACGAACAGGCAGGCCAAGCCCCTCACGTACGCAGGCCTACTTTTGGTTGCCAGTGGCTTTCTTCATTTGGGTGTCTATTTTTTTTACGGCGGCCCGTGGGAGGGTGAAGTAAGTTGGCGGAAGCCAATCCTCTTTGGAATCTCTGCCGGACTCACAAGTCTCTCAATGGGTTGGGTTTGGGCAAACCTTCCGCAGCGTAAACATGATTTTTTCCTCAGTTGCACGGCTGCCTTGGCATTGCTCATTGAGGTCGGGCTTATTGACCTACAGCAATGGCGAGGCGTTCCGAGTCATTTTAATCGTGCCACAATCCTGGACTCTGCAATCTATAACACGATGGGGCTACTCATTCTATGGGTTACAGGGGTCATTATTTTGTTAACCATACGGTCTTTTACACAGGCCCTATCACAGCCAGTCCCAATGGTAATTGCGACTCAATATGGTCTCATATACCTCACTATCTCATGCCTCCTCGGTATCGTAATCAATATCAACGGCGACATTCGAATGCATCACGGGCTACCACCTGCTCAATATGGTGATGCAGGCATACCCAAGTTTCCCCATGGTGTTGTAATCCATGCTCTTCAGTGGCTCCCACTCTTCGCGTGGAGTGCTGCGCAGGCCCACTTCTCACGCACAACTCAACGCCGGCTTACACTGCTGGCTAGTCGTGCCTCAGGACTTTTACTGATATATGCATCATTTGTCACTCTTCTCGGCCGTGCCCGATTCGATGCTCCACCCGAGCTTGCTATGGTTCTTTACGTGGCTTTAGCAACGCTTTTGTGCCTAAGCGGCTTTGTTGCTCTTGGTATTATAAATCATAGATTGGCACAAAACCGAGACTGACCAGGGCTTGGAACAACAATTTTGTACCTGCAAGCAGAAGTACAAAAACGATACACGTTCTTAACGTTCGTGGGGTCAATTCGAACGCTCCAAGACGCGCACCAATCACTCCACCAATAGCAACAGCTACAACCAGTTCTGAAGCAACACGGGGCAGTGTATTGCCTGCACTGACCCACCCAATAAGCCCAGCAATCGAATTCACCAAGATAAACACGGCCGATGTTGCAGCGACTTGTTTAACCGGTGCTGACCTCATGAAAAGAAGAGTTGGTGTGAGAAACACACCGCCGCCAACCCCCGTCAGGCCCGAGAGAAGCCCGAGCAAAATTCCCACGGCGAATAGCATTGCTGATTGCCCCAGTGCTGATTGCCCTAGCAAACTCTTTGGAGCAGCATGCGGGCGTGGCACCTTGTCCCGCCAGACACCGGCTGCCGAAAGAATGAGAACACCCCCCACCACCACCTCAAAGAAAGGAACGGAGGGAACCAGCCACCCACCGATCAACGCTGCAGGGATGCTGCCACAGACAAGAGGCACAATTTGGTGTGCCCGCACATACCCAGCCCTTCCAAATTGTAGAGCAGTGATTGCACCTACCACGATATTCAGCATGAGCGCTGTTGGCCGAATAACCTCAGCAGACATGCCAAATAAGGTCATCAATGCAATGTATCCGGTCGCTCCAGCATGCCCTACTGTTGCATACACCAGTGCGACAAGACCAACGGCAAGAGTCATCACAATCACACGGCACCGCGAATCACATCAAGTTATTCGATTTCAATTCAAAAGAACAAGCACACATGTAACAGGACGAGGTCTGATGCCTGAGTCGTGCTAATACCACGCGTTCTATTGATTTTTAGGAACGTCCTATCCACGATTAAACAACATAATGAACATCATCGGTTGACAGCCTGCCCGAATTACTCCACGCCACTGGCACATTTTTTTCAAAAATTGTCTTCCTCGAGATATAAAAGAATGATCATCGTAACTTTTAAGCAGCTACTTATGGACGAGCCCGTTGAGAAAAGTCATAGAATGAATGTAATAAAACGTTCTACAATGCGATAGGAATATTCCCGCCAAAAGCTCCCAAAGCACGGAATGAGTGATACGTCATGCAAAACCTTCTCCGCACTTATCTTATTTTTTTTCTGCACATGGCGATTGCCGCTGTCGTGAATGGCAATCCAACAACAGTCTTTCTCGAAGCAGAGAGTTTCGACAACCACGGGGGCTGGAAACTTGATACTCAGTTCATTGAAGAAATGGGATCGCCTTACCTTCTCGCCCATGGCCTAGGTACACCTGTCGCTGACGCTTCAACGAGCTTCAATCTAGAGTCCTCAGGCGTATATCACGTCTGGGTCCGCACGAAGGATTGGGTAGCCCGGTGGCAGGCACCAGGTACACCTGGTCGATTTAAACTGTCATTCAATGACCAAATACTTCCGACAGACTTTGGGACAGAGGGTGCTGAATGGAGCTGGCAGTACGGAGGTACTGTACAAGCCGTCGAAGGGGCGAATGCAATTCGGCTAATTGATGCAACCGGTTTCGATGGCCGTTGTGATTGTATCGCACTGACACCGCAAAAAACTGCACCACCAAATGGATCAGGTGTCTTGCCTCCATGGCGACGGAAAATCCTCAATATATCCGAGTCGCCGGTTTCACACGGACCTTATGATCTTGTGGTTACTGGTGGCGGATACGCTGGTATAAGCGCAGCGATATCAGCCGCGCGGATGGGCCTAACGGTTGCACTTATACAGAATCGTCCGGTCCTTGGCGGCAATGGATCAAGTGAGGTGCGCGTCTGGGCCAAAGGACTCATTCGCAGGGGAAAGTACCCTCGCATTGGTGAGATTGTTGAAGAATTCAAAGACAACGCAAAAAAAAGCCCAGGGACATACGAAGAATTTGGTGACGCCAAAAAAGAAGCTATCGTTCGGGCTGAAGATAAGATTGACCTGTTTTTAAACATGCATGCGTTTTCGGTAAAGAATGATAGTTCTCAGTCACGTATAGATTCAGTCACTGCTCTTGATACACGAACCAGCAAAACTCACGTATTTCACGGCACATTATTTTGTGATGCAACAGGCCATGCAACAGTCGCGGACTGTGCTGGAGCTGAGACGACGATTGAACCCACCGGTCGAATGGGCATGAGCAACATGTGGGCCTGGGACGAACTTTCAGAACCAGTGGCATTCCCAAAAACACCTTGGGCTCTCCCGCTAACGATGGATGACTTTCCTTATCCACGAGACCATCATGGTCAATGGTTTTGGGAGAGCGGCTTTGATAAGGACCCGTTGCATGATGCTGAAGGAATCCGTGACTGGAACCTGCGAGCAGTTTATGGCGCTTTTGCGGCGATGAAAAACGGTAATGGCGCTCCAGATCATACAAACGCAGTGCTCACCTGGTTGGCATTTGTCGGTGGACCGCGGGAGAGCCGTCGTATCCTTGGTGACGTTGTTTTGACACAAGACGATATCGTAACCAAACGCGAATTTCCTGATGGATGCGTACCCTCGACATGGTCAATCGATCTCCATTATCCAAAAGAACAATATGCCGCTAAATTTCCTGACAATCCGTTTATCTCGATCGCTGTCCATGACCGCCGCGTGGATCGGTCATTTGGATACCCGATTCCGTACCGTTGTTTTTATTCACGTACAATCACAAACCTTTTTATGGCAGGCCGATGTATCTCAGTCACGCACAAGGCTCTTGGTACGACACGGGTTATGCAAACGTGCGGAATGATGGGGGAAGTTGTTGGAAAAGCAGCCAGTGTCGCTATTCGAAATAATCAATCTCCACGCGGTGTTTACGAGAAACACTGGTCAGAATTAGCCGAACTTTTAGACCTTCCTGGTCAAGCCCGCCGTGTCACGCCAAGTGCGCCTATACAAATACCTGAAAATAGTTTGCAGCGTGCCGGCTCACATGGACCACCAACTGGACGCGATCCGGCAAAGCTAGCTAGTCAGCTCTCAGCTTCGATACTCGATGATCGACAAGCCACATATCGGGGCAACTGGAAAGAGGGACATGGGCTTGAAGGATATATTGGCTATGGCTACCGGTACGCTTCTGCAGGGAGTGATGCCACAGCCACTTTTACCTTTCAATCGCCCGAATCTGGTTCGTATGACGTGCTCGTTTCCTGGCAACCACACCCTAACCGAGGAAGCACGGTACCTGTTTCAATCCAATCAAATGAGAACAATACTACAACGACTTTAAATATGAGAGAGACGCCATCCATTCAGGATGCTTTTGAAAACGCGGGCCAAGTCGACGCGATAAAAGGTGAAAAAATTGTAGTGATAATTGGTACTGATGACGCTGGGGGCCTTGCCCATGCCGATGCCGTTCTTCTTGTCCCGAAAAACTAAATGTTACACAGGTTGAGCTCACAAAAAACTTCGTGGCGTTACTGCGGTATTTCCGGTTGCATCACACTGCCATCCGCATTAACGGGATAGAGTGCGGATTCAGCCTGCAATGCGGCAACCAGAGTCTCCATCATTCTCTTCAGCACTTTCGGCTTCTTTTGCGCGAGGTTTTCATTTTCATATGGATCGCTTGCTAGGTTGAAAAGTTCATACCGTGTCTTTGCCGGATTATCATTCGGCTTGAAGTGGTAAATGATCTTCCAGTCACCATCCCTGAACGAAGTGAAATAACTACTTCGATGTGCATGCGGAAAGTGCATGAGAAACCGCTCATCACGACTCAGATTTTTTCTTCCCTCAAGTTGTGTCTTTAAATCAGTACCATCGAGGATATGTCCTGCCGGTGGTTCGACTCCAACCGCGGAAAGAATGGTTGGGTAGATATCGATTACTGTTCCCATCTGTTCTTGGATAGCGTTTGCTGGAATAGGTAGCCGTCTCTGATTTTGGTTCTTTTCTGATGGTTTAGCCCACGAAGCAATAAAAGGAACTCTTATGCCGCCTTCATAATGCGTGCCTTTTTTAGCGCGAAGCGGGAATGAACTTGTATGACTGTGAACCGGTCCGAGTGGAGCGTCACTCCCGTTATCTCCTACAAATAACACCAATGTATTCTCAGCAATTCCTAATACTTCCAGATAATCAAGGATGTCGCCTAGCGACTTGTCCATGCCTTCAATGAGCGTTGCGAAAGCCTGAGCATTCTTTGGTTTCCCAGAGTTTTCGTAGTGTGCTGCAAATCGGGAATCTGACTGAAAAGGCGCATGGACCGCATAGTGTGCAAACTCAAGAAAAAAGGGTTGCTTATCCTCCACAGCACTGGCGATCTGTTGCTTTGCCTCAATAGTAAGTGCTTCTGAAAGAAACGTGTCTGACCCATGGTAGTGCTCGAGGTGCGGCACAGCCCGGCGTTTGTTCCCTTTTATATTTCCATACCCATCCTCGCCATAATAGCTGCCCGGCTGTCCCCACGAACAACCAGCCACGTTCACCTGAAACCCAAGATTGGTTGGCCACTCAGATGGTTCACCGAGCGGCCCAAAATGTGCTTTTCCAACAAAGATCGTCCGATATCCTGCTGAGCTCAACACGCCAGGCAAAGTGACGTCTGCATCTTGGAATCCAACCCACCGCCAATCTGGTGGCCCGAACTCACCACGGTTATTTTCTTCTGACCGTATCCATTGTGTTACACGGTGCCGTGCAGCATTTTGACCTGTGATTATAGAAGTTCTCGTCGGAGAGCAGACACTCATTGCATAAAATGTGCTGAACCGAATGCCATTCTTTGCAAGACGGTCCATTGCCGGTGTGCGATAATAATCATTCAGTGGAAATCGTTTGGCATTTCCATGACCGTCAGTCATAAACGCGACCGAAGTATCCATTGGGCCCATATCGTCTACTAGAAATAAGACAACATTTGGCTGCTCGGCGGCGACCAACGCCGCAGTCATGGCACAGCAGTTGATTGTTAGCACGGCACAAACCAACCCAACAATCCACAATCGTATCGAAGACATGTCCCACCTTTTTGCTCATAGAAGTTTGCCAGTAAGATACCAGCAACGTTAATCGTACAAAATTTTATCTGATTTTGTCATACATCTCGGCAATGTTTTCCCATGCGTATTCTTATTCACACAATTCGACTAAGCATGATCGCTGGTATTATTGGCTGTCTTTTCTACACCACTACCACCACACCCGACCGACACTCTGTGTCGCTCACGACCATTCCACTCCAAATAATACAAAAATCACTTCCAACAGCAGTTGGTTTTGGGGAACCTTCACGGACGGTTCAGGGAGCCGTCGAGCTAACTAACAATGAGGGCAGAAGGGTTGGCTACTGT
>JALCBP010000189.1:0-2614 GCA_028066355.1 Pirellulales bacterium | reverse complement strand
AGGCTGGCTATCAAACCTTTGGTGCAGGCAAACTCTACCACCATGGTGCTGGTGCAATTGACACTCGTGGTTGGACTGAGTTTTTCTTTCGGAATGATTGGCAGCGGCAGGCAGGGTGGTCGCTCGATTCATGGGCAGAAGACACACCGATCCCGCAGCCATTTCCTAATAGCATCTACAATCAGGGCAATGAGATTTCTGGCGGACTGTTTCTTGAGTGGGGTGCTGTTCCAGAAGGTCGCGAGCAATCAATGGCTGATACAGCGCGTGTCACGTGGGCAGTGAAAAAACTCAAGGAGCAACATGATCAACCCTTCTTCCTTGGCGTTGGTTTGTATGCACCGCACTATCCAAATTACTGCCCGCAAGAGTTTTTTGATCTGTACGATCGCGATGCAATCAAACTGCCACCGGTAAAGGCAGATGACCTTGATGATCTGCCTCCAAAGATCAAGAAGATAAAAACGGCACGGTCGCGTATTCCAAAAAGGCTTGAAGAACTAGGTGCCATGAAAGATGCCGTTCATGGCTATCTCGCCTGCATCAGCTATGCCGATGCCATGTTGGGGCGCGTGCTTGATGCACTTGAAGCAAGTCCATATGCCGAGAATACCATCGTTGTCATGTGGAGTGACCATGGCTATCACCTTGGTGAAAAAGGTGACTGGGGAAAACACACATTGTGGGAGCGGACAAGCAATGTGCCGTTTCTGTGGGCTGGGCCGGGTGTTGCCAAGGGTGCTGAATCAGATGGCACGGTCAGTCTGATTGATATCTATCCAACGCTAGTTGATCTCTGCGGACTGCCGAAACCAGAACAGCATCTGGAAGGCACATCGCTTGCGGCCACACTTGCCGATCCTGTGACTGCACATGATCGTGATGTCTATTTGCCGCACATGAATCCTGGTGAATATGCCGTGATGAATCGTGACTGGCGATACATTCGATATGGTGACGATGGTGAAGAACTTTACGACTTGAAGACTGACCCGAATGAATGGGAAAACCTGGCCGATGACCCAGTCTTTGAGTCAAAAAAAGAAGAGTTGCGTCGTGTTGCACCAAAGGTGTTTGCAAAGCCGATTGAGGATCTCAATGCACGGAAAAGTCTGGTGATCGAGGGCGATACCTTTCGTTGGGAACGAGGGAAGGGCAATTATGTGCCACGAGCCAAATATCGTCCGTACACAAACGTGAAGGCTGACCCATCCAAGCCGGTGCAGAACAAGCCCGTACAGAATAAGCCAGTACAGAACAAGCAGGCTGGTCGTGCCAAGCCCAACATTCTTTTTATTGTGTGTGACGATTTGAATACGCATGTCTCGCCGTCTGGGTACGATGCCATTCAAACTCCCACGCTTGCTTCTCTGGCAGCCGAGTCAATGACCTTTCGCAATGCGTATTGCCAGTATCCGGTGTGTGCGCCTTCACGGGCCTCGTTTCTAACTGGTCGCTATCCGCAGGCAACGGGTGTGTTGAATAACACGACAGATCTTCGTGATGCATGTCCTGATGCTGTGACCATGCCGCAGTTTTTCAAAGAGCATGGATATTGGACAGCTAGTACTGGAAAGGTGTTTCATTCAACTCGTCACGAATTGGGTGATGTTGCCTGGAATGAACATGTTCGTTTTGAAAATGATGAATTGCCAGTTGTGCGTGCAGCCCGGGAGGCTTTTGAAAAAGAGCATGGGTCTGTCGATGATGCCAAAAACAGAAAGCAATGGAAGAGTCTGCAAAAGCAGGTGGCAGCCAAGTTAAATGCTCAGACACCACCCGGCCATGGTCGGAGTGGTCTGCTTGATGAGCAACATAAGGATGGCAAGAACGCGAGGCAGGTCGCATCATGGCTCAGTAATCATTCGCATGGTGAGAAACCATTTTTTATTGCCTGTGGTATCCAGAAGCCTCATGTGCCTTTTCTTGCACCCGATAAATATTTTGAACTGTATCCGTCCGGCGAAATTCCACTGCTCTCGTATCCATCCAAGTTGTGGGACACCCTCCCAAAAACAGCGATCTCAAAACGGTATGAGGCATTTGGATTTGAGTTAGGGAAAGAAGACCCAGCTCTGCGACGCGAATACATGCAGGCGTATCATGCGTGCATTTCGTTTCTTGATGCTCAGCTTTCGATTGTGTTTGATGCCCTGAAGGCAAGTGGGCACTGGGAAGATACCGTTGTCATTTTTACATCTGACCATGGGTATCACCTTGGTGAGCATTTCTTGTGGGGGAAGGTGACACTCTTTGATATTGGTACTCGGGTTCCATTTCTTGTTCGTGTGCCTGGTCTCACTGAGGGTGGAACGCAGTCAGAAGCGATGGTTGAATTGGTAGACATCTATCCAACACTTGTTGATGTGGCAGGTCTCGAGCCACCAGTGGGGCTACAAGGCATGTCCCTTCGTCCGCTGCTTGATCATCCGGAACGTCGTGGCAAAAAAAAGGTTGCCTACTCTGTTGTGACTCGAGGACCAAAGTTAGGGTATGCCGTTCGTAATCAGAACTGGCGATATAGCAAGTGGCCAGATGGTGAGGAACTTTACAATCTCAATAACGATCCTGAAGAAAAGAAAAACCTTGTTTCATTTCCGCATGTTGCCGAGCG
>JALCBP010000188.1:0-2655 GCA_028066355.1 Pirellulales bacterium | reverse complement strand
TGGCCGTTCTTTCAGCCGAAGGATGTCTGCCCAGTAATTATAAAAGTGACTGACATACCCAGGGCTCTCGAGAAGATCATCAATTAATTGTCCACGTTTTTTCTTGCTGGTTGCATCACAGAATGCACGAGCTTCATCGATGGTGGGTATGCGGCCGGCAAGCTCTAAATACGCCCTTCGTACAAATTCATGGTCATTGGTCCGAGCAACCGTTTTGGTGCCATTTTCTTTCCAATAGGCCTGGAGGATTGAATCAATCTGTGCTGCTGCTTGCTCAATTTCTGGTCGCGCGTCGCGATCTATCGGCGCTACCTTGAGCACTTCACCCTCTGGCTTGACGGTTACAGCTTCAGGCAGCTTTGGGGGTTTCCATGCCTCTTCCCAATCTGGTTCTGCAGACCAAGCCGGTGCATTCAGTAGTGACATACCAATGCAAAGAAAAGCTGCAAACAGCCACCGTCCAGAAAAATGTGGCAAACCAAACATACAATTTTCTCCCAAGCAACAGCTTCGACAGGCCGTTTCAAAAGCGCCTCATTTTAGCTCAATTCACGACATGCAAAAAGCGAGACCCTAGTACAATTATGTCATTCTTCGGCATTTATTACGCAAATCTGCCGACTTTTGTCCCACAATCGAGAGGGACAGTTGGAATTATTGCTACTCATAAACCACCGGCATCTTCTGATCGTGGACATGGCTTCAATTCAATCAGCAAAAATAAAGATGTTTGTTGAGCGATTGCTGGCAACGTCCTAATTTGTAAGTAGTCCGCGTCCTAACAGTGCCCCTGTCAAAAACACTGAGTTCTGACACTCATATATTGAATGACATAGGAAACGAAATTGTTTCTTACCAGAGTAGCTCATGTTACTGGATAAACATGAATTCTCTGGTGTTCAGCAGTGCCCAAATAAGGTTTCCACAACCTGCTGCCGGGCTTTGAGCAGATGTTTCAATCTCACGACGCGACAGCCCCAACTCAGTCACCGTTGGACGTCGTCCCAAAATCGACAGGAAGATTGTATCGACTGCACCTTTCGATGTTTTCTGTTTCGCAACACTATCGTAAATCACTGACCCTCTTTCGAGCATCGTGTGTGTGGTCCAACCGTTGAACATGGTTAATACCTGAGGCACTGTTGCGCCCTCACTGCTACTCTGGATTGAGTCACGATCACCAATACCAAACTGCATCAAGAAGTGGCTCAAGGGCAATGTCTGCAAAGGCAGTTCGCTTGATCGCACAAGCATCTGATCTTTGTAACCGGCAACATCGCGGATCTTTTTGGTGTATCCGCCTCGGCCCAACTCACTGTTGTAGTCTTTCCAAATACTCACGAATTCTTCCATGTTCGTTGTACCAAGATCGACGGCAGCAACCTTTTTGACGTCCTCAGCCGATGGTCGTTGAAACGCCCATTCATTATTGGCAACAAGCGTGAGGGTTGAATCCCACAGTTGTTCCGCAGACATACGCTTGAGCGCTGGAGCTGTAAACAGAAACGGCTCAGACGCCGTTGGCTCATAAATAATAGCTCGTGACTGCCAGGCTTTTGTTGCGGCAACAATACGAATGAACTCACGGATATCAAAATTCAAACGGAGCATTTCATCAGTTAAATGCTCTAGAAGTTTTTCAGAAGCTGGAATATTTCCATCTTGAAAGTCGTCAACTGGTTCAACCACACCGACACCGAACATTTTTTTCCACATGCGATTGGCGATCGCTCGTGCAAACTGTCGGTTGTCAGGAGCTGTCAGCCAGGCGGCAAACTGTGTGCGGCCGTCACTATTTTTGTGCTGCTCCGGTATCTTCCCCCACAATACTGCAGGATCAACTTTCTGATTGGGTGCCCCATTATCGTACTGGTAGTCATGAGGCAATTTGAGCGGTGTCGGCCTGAAATTGACAGACGTCGTATTCAGCCTGAGAAATTGAACAGTAGCAGTTGAGACTTCCCTTTTCTTACGGGCCTCGTTCAGGTCCTTCGCGAGCTGCCTCGCGTTTCCTGCCTGCGCCTGCATGCCCATGCCCATCATTGATGACATGCCACCACCACCCTTGCCAGCAAAAACACGATCACGAGTACCGCTTGTCAATGCAGCAAGTTCGTAGAACTGTTTCTGGGTCCACTTGTCGAAAGGATGATCATGGCATTGGGCACATCCAATTTGCGTACCAAGGAATACACGAACTGTATTGTCGATGTATGGCAGTGCCATGCCTCGATCCCGCAGCTGGTAACCGGTTGCTGGGTTGTCCCAGATTTTGCCGTCTGCTGTGAGCATTGAGAATACCCACTTATCGTAAGGAGTATTTTCAGCAATCGATTGTTTCACCCAGTCCATGTAGGGTTCAAAAACAAGAGTGTTTTTATCGGGTCGCTCTTTCAGGCGAAGGATATCTGCCCAGAAGTTGTAGAAATGGCTGACGTAGTCGGGGCTGGTTAAGAGATCGTCTACAAGATCAAGTCGCTTCTGTTGGCTGGATTTACTAAGAAATGCTTTGACTTCATCAAGCCTTGGAATTCGACCACCAAGGTCAAGATAGACTCGCCTTACAAATTGTTCGTCGGTAAGTTCTTCACCCGCAGAAACACCAGCCTCAGACCATTCACTTTCCAAAATGGAGTCAATGGCGCCCGCTGCATC
>JALCBP010000187.1:0-2662 GCA_028066355.1 Pirellulales bacterium | reverse complement strand
ATTTTTTATACAGAGTATGGCTGCAACGAGTTGCTCCTTTACACAACCACGACACGTGCGAAGATCTTATTTTCGGAACTTTCAGAACAAGACAGAACTTTATCATGAACCACACGCTGCTCACCTTTGTTCTTATTCTTTTCACGTGCGCTATTCAGGCAGCAGAGCGGCCAAACATTGTCTGGATTATCCCGGACGATATGTCAGCAAACTTTTCCTGTTATGGGGAGACTGCCATTGAGACGCCTAATGTTGATCGGTTGGCTGCGCGAGGCGTGAAGTTCACCAACGCTTACGTCACTGCACCTGTCTGTTCAACCTGCCGTTCGGCCTTCATCACCGGCATGTACCAGACGAGTATCGGGGCTCATCACCACCGCAGCGGGCGTGGCGAAGAGAAGATCCAGCTTCCCGCGCATATCAATCTGGTCCCGAAGTTCTTTCAAGACGCGGGATACTACACCTCGATCAGCGGCTGGCCGATACGAAAGGACCGGCTCGGTAAGACCGATTACAACTTCGAATGGGATCAATCTATGTATAACGGAAGTGATTGGTCTGCCCGAGCAGAGGGCCAGCCCTTTTTCGCTCAGATCCAAACACCTGGCGGCAAACTTCGCGGCAAGGATGCAACGGGCTGGGAGCGAGTTTCCGGCGCTGCCGAGCAACGATTCGGCAGCCGCACTCCGATCAGCAAGGTCACCTTGCCTCCTTACTATCCGGAACACCCAGAGGTCGTGCGCGACTGGGCCGCCTATCTCGACTCAGTGCGGATGACCGATGCGATGGTCGGAGATGTGGTCGCTCGGCTTGAGAGCGAAGGCGTGCTGGAAAATACTCTTGTTCTGTTCATGACCGACCATGGCATCAGCCATGCCCGCGGCAAGCAGTTTCTCTACGACGAAGGTCTCCATGTCCCACTTGTGATCAGTGGCCCCGGTATCGATCCCGGCACTGTGCGGGATGATGTGGTCGAGCATATCGACATCGCCGCGTTATCGCTGGCCGCAGCGGGCATTGAGATCCCCGCATACATGCAGGCTAAAAACATTCTGGCCGAGGACTACCAACCGCGCGAGGCTGTCTTTGCTGCCCGCGATCGTTGTGATGAAACAGTCGATCACATCCGATCGGTGAGAACGACCGACTTCAAATACATCCGCAACTTTCTGCCCGAGCGGCCCTATCTACAACCCTGCCGATACAAAGACGCCAAGAATATCCTGATTGCCCTTCGGCAGTGGCACAGTGATGGAAAGCTGAATCCTGCTCAACTGCTGGTGTTTCGTGATGTCCGCCCACCCGAAGAACTGTACGACGTGCGCAAGGATCCCTACGAGATCAACAATCTCGCAGCCAATCCAGCATACGCTACGAAGCTTGGCAAGATGCGCGGGCAGCTTGACGATTGGATGAAAGCAACAGACGACAAGGGTCAGCAGGCAGAGCCAGAAAACATGTATGACAGTGACATGGAGGTCTACCTGACAAAACTTCAACGCAAAGGTGACCCAGTTGACCTCAAGCAACTCGAAGACAACATCGCATTGATGAAAAAGTGGGCCACGGAAGGAAAGTAGGGAGCAGCACGCACTTCATTTTTTGAATCAGGGCAGTTTTTCAATGGATGCGACCGTTTGAATCTCGCATGGTGGCGGCCACGCTGGAGTCAGGCAACACGACAGGTAGTCATAGCCCAAAGCATCAAGGTTTCACTCGAATGTTCTTCCAGAGAACTTTTCCCTTGGATCCTTTATGAATCTGTAGACCAAAGAAGCCACTTGGATAGCTGCCGTCGTCGATCCAGTGGGCAACGGGTACACCATTGACCCATGTCTTTACGACATTTCCCTGCGCAGAGATGGTGAGGCGATTCCAACCTTCACGATCAAGTGCTGCACGAGCTTCTTTATGTTCTTCTAACCAAACAGGGTAGAAATATCCGCCGCAACTCTGGCCATAGATGCCCCCCGACCAGTAGCGATCGCCCGTGATTCCCTCCATCTCGGCCTGTGGGCCGAAGACGATCTCTTTGTCTTTCTCCGTTTTGCTTTGTGCACGAAACATGACTCCTGAGTTACCATCGACTTCCCATTTCATATCACACGTAAAGATGAAGTCCTCGAAGTCATTTTTCTCTGTACTCAAATAGGTACTTGGAGATCCCGGCACACACGTGCCGACAAGCATTCCATCGATAACTTCGAACGTGCATGTTCCTCCCTTGGGAGTCCAACCACTCAGGTCCTTGCCATTAAAGAGCGGAGTAAATCCCTCATGCACGTCAGGTTCCGGATCGGTGTTGAGCAACATCTCTTCTGGATCTGGAGCATTCTCCTGCTTCTTATACTTTTCGTGCCATGCCGACTGTGATTCATCCACCGTACCTGCGAATGTGATTCCTTTGCCTCCACAGAAGACCAGGGATACAAGGCAGATCAGGAATGTATTGATGGGAAGAAAATGCTGAAATCGGGAGATGGCTTGCATGACGTAAACTCTCAATCGAATGAAATGGAACCCAACAGTGACAGAGTAACTGCTTGTTCCACAGAGTCTAACCAATGAGAGCGCAGGAAATGTAAAATATCTGCTACAAGCGGATTGGTGGAGTTTGGGTGACTGGTTTTCGGGTGCCTGGTACTTGCTTTCCTATTAAACG
>JALCBP010000060.1:0-16699 GCA_028066355.1 Pirellulales bacterium | reverse complement strand
CAGATCGCGAGGAAGGTGTGACGGCAAAAGAGGATCCGTATGGTTGGTATAGAGAAGGTCCTATTGGTTCAGACTTTCATATTCCAGAAGTG
Organism: Pirellulales bacterium; assembly: GCA_028066355.1. Classification (GTDB taxonomy): domain Bacteria; phylum Planctomycetota; class Planctomycetia; order Pirellulales; family UBA1268; genus UBA1268. The sequence goes on along the minus strand of JALCBP010000060.1, from coordinate 16,607 downwards.
CTTCCTCATCTATTTGATAAGTCTATTGAGTACGTTACGTCACGCAGTGATGATGCCAAACAAGGAGATCCTTTTTTTCTTTATTTGCCGCTTCCTGCACCCCACACGCCGATTGTTCCAGTGCCCCCGTTTCGAGGTGCGAGTGGCATTAATCCTTATGCAGATTTTGTTATGCAGGTAGACCATCTTATGGGTCGGCTGCTGGACTGTCTTGAGAAGCAAGGGATCGACCAAAATACGCTTGTGATCTTCACAAGTGATAATGGTTGTTCGCCGCAGGCAAATTTTGACGTTCTTGAAGAGCATGGACACGATCCGAGCGGTATCTACCGTGGTCATAAAGCAGATATCTTTGAAGGTGGACATCGAGTGCCGCTGATCATTAAGTGGCCAGGGCACGTTGAGGAAGGAAAGATCAGCCGGGATTTGGCGTGTCACACTGATATCTATGTGACGCTTGAAGAGATTGTTGACAAGGTTGGAGAGAGTGACGGCGGGGAGGATGGATTTAGTCTTCTCCCAATATTGAGTGGCAAAGAAAGCCCCGAGAGGAAAGGGTTGGTAAGTCACTCGATAGACGGGTCATTCGCAGTACGAGATGGTGACTGGAAACTCTGTCTCTGCTACGGAAGTGGCGGCTGGAGTGCACCTAAAGAAAAGCAAGCAAAGACTGAGGGCTTGCCTCCTCTTCAGCTCTATAACCTCAGCAATGATGCTTCAGAATCGCATAACGTGGCTGCCAATCATCCCGAAAAGGTCACCGCCTTATTACAGCTTCTTAAGCAATGGGTAGATAATGGACGCTCGACCCCCGGTGCCAAACGCAAGAATGACCGTGAAGTCACTTTCCTTCCGGCTGGTGTAACTATTCCTTAGGAAGACTGAAGGTTGTTGCCCGATTTACTTTGTACCGGATCGTGTCAGCATTTCTGTTAGTTGGATCGAGAAATTAATCGTAAAATTTGGTGGTCCGAGATGGGAACATAAGCCGAACGACCTACATCAGTGGCAAAAGAATATGGGGTTAATCATCACCGGTCAGAAGCCGAGACCGTGTAAAGAGATTGCACATGCATAGCACGTCGTTACCTAAGTGCTTCGTATTGTGACCTTGAGAAGTGGGAACGGTTCCAAAGAATCGCTGTGGCTATGAATGCCCGACTATAGATGTTTCGCGGATGAACAAGTCAGGGTTTGGTTTGAAGATTGCTCGCTGGTACTGGTTCTAGAAAACGTTTATAAACTGTGCTTCTAACTTCAAAGCAACGATGGGGACTTTCTCAATAAATAGGAACAGGGTTATCTCAATTTTCTTTGTTGGGCTGTAAGCAATTGAATCATGCAAAAAGTAAGATTGAATGAACGGTCGCGGTATCAAAAGGAGTTTTTAGATGAAACAACGCCAGCTTAATCGGATCTCATGTACAGCTGCGACGATTTTACTGTTGAGCACTTCCTGGTTCTCAGCCCAGGCGGACGATCAAACCGGTAGTTCCGCACCGATTGTTGGAGTAGTCGCCTGTGATAGTTTTGCGGAAATCCGGGAGCAATGTGCATGGCTTGGTGGTCTCATTGGATTTCCGGTTCTCGGCGGGCTGCCTGATACCTATGCAATGATGGTAACAGGGGGTAAAGGACTTCAAGGACTTGATATTAACAGACCAATTGGTGCGATTGTTGCTGTTCAGGGAGATGCTCCTGTTGCTCACGGGTTTTTGCCAGCAACCGACCCGCAAACATTAATCGATACTTTTGCAGATATTCCATTTCGGAGCATGGTGGAAATGACCGCAGCGGGTGACTGGGTCGTAGTTACACCGCTGGGTCAACCTGCAACTATAAACGAACCACTGGACATGCTAACGAGCATTACTAGCCATCTTTCTATTGGCGTGAAACTCTTTCCGTCACGTCTACCAGACAGTATGAAAGAATCGTTGCTAGACGGCGTGGAACAAGTTGAACCTGCGGGCCAGCAGATTCTTGGGGAGCTTCCTGTTACTGGAGTGGATAAGGACATCGTAAGTGAGGCGTTGGCCCAGACGGAGGCTGTTTTGTTTGGTCTTGCAATAGAAAAAAAGACGGACAAGATTTTTATTGAGAGCCGCACCATTTTTACGGATGGTGGGGTTCCGGGTACGTTTTGGGCGACAGCTGGTGACGTTACGCCGAGCCTGAGCGTTCCTCTGCAGGAAGGGGAGGAGGCGATACGAGTTCAAATCGCACAAAAATTAAATGATGTTACACAGCTTGAGGATATCGAAGGATTTCAAGCTGTGTTGGGTCAAATGAAACTTACTGAATTGCAAAATCTGATGAAGGAAATTGTCGCCCCTCAGATTTTAGAATTTGGTGCTTTTGAGTTCGTAGCTAGTGTGGCAATTCCCGAGGATCAAGCAGAAGGAGAACCAGTGCCTTCTATTGTATTAGGGATTGGGATAGCCGACGGGAATGCGATGGCCGAGAAACTCAAGGGGTTCGTAAACGGAGTAGATGGAAGCCTTGGAAATCTTTCTTTTGAATTCGATGTGGCGGAGGATAACGGGTTTTCTTTTCACGATATTGTGATGGCACCACTTGGGAAAGTCACACTTGCGATTGGTGAAAAATCCTTGTACGCCATGACGCGAGCAGTTGATGAGAGTGAATATGAGGCGGTGGCGAGTGAGCAAACAGATCCATTCCAGCCTATCGCAGCAGTTGATGTGCGGCTTGAGCCGCTATTGGACGGGGTTTTTGGGGGGTCATCACAAATGGCGATGGTTGTGGAGAACAATGAGCCACAAGGTGAACTCAATTTACTTGTCCGACCGATCACCAGGGGTGTAGCAGTACGTTTGACTGCTGATAGTGAGGCAGTTGAATTCGGTGGGACACTTGGGAGCGGTATATTTACGCTAATGCCTCCCGTTCCTGCGGTTATTAACGAATGAGCGGAAGTTGTTCGGAGTAGCCGGGCTCACACCAACCGTGTAAGGCAGGTGTCGGATGAAGTCGAACAATAAGGCAGTTATTCAGATTCACGAAAGATGCGTCAAATTCCATAAACGACTGAGAGTGACTGATGCGTCGATTAATCTACCCACCTATAAAACGAATATTCCTCATTCTTTTTTCTCATTTTCTTTTTGAACTGGTTATCGGTTCGGTCGCCGGCCCCGTGGGTGCTGCTCATCCTCTAGCAAGCGAAAAACACGATGCCGCATCGCCAAAGCGACCGTTCAATGTGCTGTTTATTATCTCCGATGATCTCACGGCCAATGCCCTTTCCTGCTACGGGAACACCATCTGCAAAACACCAAATATTGACGCTTTGGCTGCTCGCGGTACGCGATTCACTCGTGCCTATTGTCAGGGGACTTACTGCGGACCTAGTCGTGCTTCTTTCATGTCTGGTTATTATCCGCATGCGACTGGCGTTCTTGGTTACAAGAACCCCCGTCCACAAATTGGTGACCGGGCAATGTGGTCTGAGCATTTCAAAAATAACGGGTACTATGCCGCGAGGGTCAGTAAAATCTTTCATATGGGAGTGCCTGGTGGGGTCCTCAAAGGTGGAGATGGACCGAATCGTGATGGTGGAAATGGGGCCGATGATGCTCAATCATGGAACGAAAGATTCAACAGCCTAGGACCTGAGTGGAAAGCCCCGGGTGATGGTGAGACGCTTGAAAATAATCCGGATGGGAAACGACCCGTCGTAGGAGGGAATACGTTTGTCGTGGTAGAAGCTGATGGTGATGACATGGTTCATTCCGATGGCATGACATCAGCAAAAGTGGTTGAGTTACTGGGGCAAGAGCGTGACAAACCATTTTGGTTAGGGGTGGGCTTTGTGCGACCTCATGTTCCATTCGTGGCACCTAGAAAGTATTACAAGCCATTTCTTCCTTATTCTTCGATGACTCTCCCGCAAAAGCGACCGGGTGACTGGGATGATATTCCGAAAGCGGGTATCAATTACAAAACAAGCTTGAATATGAAAATGGATATCCGACGTCAAAAGAAAGCTATCGGTGGATATTATGCCTCGGTTGCTTTTATGGACGCCCAGGTCGGCAAAGTACTCCGCAAACTTGACGAGCAGGGGCTACGGAACAACACCATTGTGATCTTCACGAGTGACCATGGATACCATCTGGGAGAACACGACTTCTGGGCAAAAGTGTCACTACGTGATGAATCAGCTGGCGTGCCTTTGATTATTTCTGTGCCAGGTAAAAAACCCTCTGTTTGCGACAGTTTGGTGGAACTTCTGGATCTGTATCCTACCGTCTCGAAACTATGTGGGTTGCCAGTAGAGAAACGACTTCAGGGTAAAGATATTTCATCAATGTTGGACAATCCTGAAATTGAGGTTCGCGATGCCGCGTTTAGCGTTGCTCCCATGCGAAAAGGCTTTCTTCTACGAGAAAAACGTTGGGCGTTTATTCAGTATGGTGAAGATGCATCTCTCGGCATGGAATTGTTTGATACCGTGGCTGATCCCTTACAGTTTGATAACCTCGCCGGGTCCGACGACTATAAAGCCGTAGTAGAGAGAATGCAGAGCAAGTTGGCTGAGAAACTTTCCGAAGTGCGAGCGAATGATTTGTAGGATTTGGTGTATAGCCAAATAATTCTCGCCATTATTAACATGTCGTGGTCTGAAAGCATTGGTAATGCTACGGCTAGTCACTTCATGGTCGTTGTCTGTGAAGAGATTAACAAGTGGTGCCAAAGTTGTGAGACGTAGTGATTCGCTCAAGTAATCGCTGGCGATGTGATTCAGGCAAGCAGTCTATTCAACAAAGGAATGGAGCACGGTATACGGACTAGATACCTGTCGTTGCTGCCTATTTTTGAAAGACAACCGTACGGACTGATTGTGGGGGGAGAACTGCATCAGTCCCAATTGGCTCGCAATTTAGAGATTGATCCGTTTGATAGGCAGAGACAAATTCATATCCAACATCCACCTGGATTGAGATAGCCTTCGAGGTGTCAGTATCATTGATGACAACAGCAACGAGCCGATTGTCGTCCTCTCCCAAATAGGCAGATGCATGTACTCCCGAAACAGCGTCGAGGTGCAGCCGCTTGTAACCGGGGTGAATAAACTTTGAGTATTGTGAAAAGATATGGAATTTTTTTGTACGTTCTACAAAGGCTTGATGGTCTCCAACCTGGTTGGCCGGTGCGGTCACGAGGACTAAGCCTTCATCGCGATGTTTCTGACGAACGTTTTCATTCTTTTCGTTGTCAGGAGCAAGTGAATAAATGAGGCCCCACCAGAGAAATGCATTGGCTTTCGCATCAACGAAAGTCGTATGCATATAGCGGGCAGCTTGAATCGCCTTCTGATGTTCTGTGAGATCGGCTGTCCATCCATATGTGTGCCAATCATTTCCATTCCACTGAGCACCTGTAGTTTCAGTCATCCATAATTTTTTTTGTGGGATAAACTCATGAACAAGCTCACCCAGTTTTTGTGTGTTGCCTACGAGTATTTCAAAACCACCATCCTGATTATTCTGGTAGCTGTCATACATGTGGTATGCGGCAATGTCGACGTCATCGCTCATAATCGCAGGCAGGAAACGCGTGAATTCGCACGCGTCGGGGCCAATGTAGGCGAGGTCAGGAGCTGCAACCATTATGTCAGAGAGTTGATTGGCTTTTAAACGTGGCTTGATAAATTGCTCGATAAATGTCTTAAGACGTTCCGGCTCCCAGCGGCATGTTTGTGTGCCCTCATGAGACCAGTTTGATTCATTCTGTACGCCAATAGCCGTTACGTTAATACCAAGAGAACAATAGAACTGTACGCGCGCAACAAGCTCGTCCGCCCATTCTGACATTCTGTCATCACGAAGAATGTATTGTTCAGTACCATCGATCTGCTCTGCACGTAGCCAATACTCTGGTTCGAGGTGTGCTGAAGAGCGTGGTTGCCAGAATGTCAAAAGTACTTGAAGTGATGGGTTGATTGTGATCGCTCGCTTGAGAAGAGAAACATTGTGATCGGTTAATCCAGCTTTAGTAACTTCTCCCTGTACACGAATAATATTTGCTTTCAGTTCTCCAAGTGTGGCATTAAGTGCTTTGTCATCAGCTTTTGTGGCCCAGAAGGCGACAGAGCCACCGAACCCGTCGATTATCTGTCGTTTATTTGAGGCATCCGTTGCAATGACGATGGGTGTATCCGTGACTTCTTTAGCAGTTGTGGTGTTTGCTGTAGTATTTGCGTCGGCCTCAATTATTCTTTTATGCAGTTCTGATTTCGCGGCAGCGAGTGCATTCTTATACGCAGGATCAGCTGCACAATTTGTAACCTCGCCTGGGTCCTTGGTGAGGTCTGTAAGCACGCGTGCTCGTAATTTTCCAGAATCGTTGTGAAACCATTCTGTGTACCGAAAGGTTTTGTAGCGGATGCTATGGCCGAGAGACTTCCATGCAGGATACGAAGAATATGAGCTATAACGATGACCCGACTCTGGATCATCGAGCAACCCAACAAAACTTCTCCCCTGACAATGTCCGGGTATAGCAATGCCGGTTAGATCACATAGTGTTGGGTAGAGATCAATGAGTTCAACGAGCCGGTTGGTTTCCTGCCCCGCTGCTCTGCGAGGGTCTCGTACGATAAGCGGGACCCGCGTGTCACACTCAAAATTTGTGTGCTTGCACCATGATGAGTGGTCACCTAGTTTCCATCCGTGATCTCCCCATAACACGACAATCGTATTATCTGCGAGACCATTAGCTTCCAATGCATCAAGCACCCGACCAACATTTGCATCAACAAAACTCGCAGCTGCTGCATATCCATGAAGAAGCCGCTTGTTTAACGCTTGTGGAAAGTCTTTTGGTCCATCACCAACGTAGTCAACGTACCGTTGCATTTCATTGGCTTTCGTAAAAGCAGCATCTTCCGGCCATTGTGGGGGGCGACCGCGGTTGGGCGGCATTGAAAAACTTTCACGATCATAGAGGTCCCAGTATTTTTTTGGAGCGACAAAAGGCAGGTGGGGTTTGGTAAAACCAACTGCAAAAAAGAAAGGCTTTTCATCACTTGCCAATTGTTTGAGCATTTCAGTGGCTCGTGCGGCACGCTTTCCGTCAATGTATGTGTCATCTGGGACATTCGCCATCTCCGTCATCGGACCCTCGGGCGGTGCATGTTTGCTGCCCTTTGTTTTCTCTTTGAGCGCTTGGGTGACTAGATCCTTATTTTCTTGTAGCGCATACTCACTGGTATTGATATCAATCCACGTGTCCCAGTTTTTGATGTCAGTTGCAGGGCCACTATTGTGCCCGTGGTAGATTTTGCCCATACCAATGGTGCGATATCCGTGCGCGTTAAAATGTTGATTCATTGTGACGAGATTTGGGTGCCGTTCCCGCCATCCAGTGACATGAAACGTCTGTTCTCGAGTATTCGTTGGATACAATCCGCCCATTAATGAAAGCCTGGAAGCGCCACACACAGCCTGCTGGCAATAGGCGCGATTAAACTTGGTCCCTGATGCGGCAAGCTTGTCGATGTTTGGCGATAGTACGTGTTTTCCGTAACACCCTAGCTCTGGTCGTAAGTCATCAATGGCAATAAATAGGACATTCGGTTTAGCTTTGCTTGATGGTATTGGTTTTGTTGTGGGTTGTATGATTGGCGGTAAAGTGGGTGCGATCGGTTTGTCGGCCGTAAATGGTTTTGCTGCGACCGCTTTTTGGGTTTTGGATGGTAGGGTTCGAAGTGTCTGTGGCTCTGAAAGTTTCACTGAACTGCCACCAACACGAACTAGATATTTTCCTGCAGGGAGTACGCGTTGCAGATCCATGTCATGAAAGAAAAGATCATCGGCTTGAAGAGAAACCGTAACTAGCCTCGACTCGCCGGATCGGAGTGATGTTCGTGCGAATCCCTTTAGCTCAAGTACAGGGCGCGCAATCTTAAATTCTTCACCCGAGACGTAGACCTGTGAAATCTCGGTGCCATCGCGAGGGCCAGTATTGGTTAGTGTGAAAGTGACATCAACGGATTGTCCCATTTGGATTGTTGGCTGAGAAAGGGATACATTCGAGTATTCGAATGACGTAAAGCTCAGCCCATGACCGAATGGATATTCCGGTGTTCGTGGTGTGTCGAGGTAATCAAATACGAAGGAACTACCACTCTGGCTATAGTGTGCTGGAATTTGGCCAATAGTCCGAGGCCATGTACTCGTAAGTTTGGCGGTCGGATTCGTTTTGCCGAAAAGTATCTCTGCAACCGCAGTACCAGTTTCCTGTCCTGCATAGTGTGCTGTAAGAATTGATGGAATTTTTGATGCAGCCGACCCGAGAACAATCGGTTTGCCATTATTAAGAACGAGGACAACCGGTTTTCCAGTGTCAAGAACTCGCGATGCAAGTTCTTGCTGGGACAAGGTGAGACCGAAGCTGGCTCGGTCGCCAATATGGTTTGTTCCCCAGGCTTCGCGTGAAAGAAGCACGTTTTCGCCAAGCGCTAGTACGACAAGGTCAGAGTTTCGGGCCAATTCTACGCCGGCTTGGATATATTTCTTGTTATCAGCGAGACTCGTGAACTCTATTTCATCTACATATCGCCAGTTCTTATAAGAACTGCCAGTATCATTGGCTGCCACCTGACACCCCAACGCATGCGTGACTGTCGCCTGATCCCCAACGTAGTTACGAATCCCCTCAAGAATTGATACGGTTCTCTGGGGCATTCCAGAATAATTACCGAGGCGGCACACAGCGGCGTTTGGTCCAATAACGGCAATGTTTTTAAAATTGCCTAAGTTCAACGGTAGAAGATTATTGTCGTTCTTTAAAAGAACAATCGATTGCCGCGCAGCCTCAAGGGCAAGCGTATTCGTTTCAACAGAATCGGCGAGTGCCTCAGCTTTTCCTGCATCGAGAACCATGGGTGCCTCGAAAAGGCCCAGCCGAAATTTCAGTGAAAGCATTTCACGAACAGCCGAATCAACAAGGTTTTCCTTGACCTTTCCCGTTTTCACAAGTTCGGAGATGTGTTTGTACCCAAATGCATTCGGAAGTTCGAGTTGAAGGCCGCATTCCAGCGCCATTTTTCCAACATCGGCATCACTTGTTCCGATTTTCTGATACCAGCGAACGAGATTGAGGCCCTGATAATCCCCCACAAGTAGTCCGTCAAATCCTAGTCGGTCGCGCAAGACAGTTTGAAGCATCCAGTCGTTCACATGGCAAGGCAGTCCGTTGACTTCATTAAATGCAGCCATAACCGAAGCAGGGTGTGTTGTCTTAATGATATGTCGAAATGGCGGAATTTCCGTATCGAGCAAATATCTCCTTCCGTTTGGGTAGGGCGATCTGTTTCGTCCACCAGTCGTACCAGCGTATCCCGCAAAGTGTTTTAGTGTGGCGGCTACATGGTCATTTCCAATGGTCCCATCATCTGATCCTTGCAGTCCTCGAACCATTGCTGCTCCGAGACGGCCAACAAGAAACGGATCTTCACCAAGGGTTTCATCGACACGGCCCCAACGGAGTTCCCGGGCCACATCGACTACTGGTGAAAGTACATGTGAGACCCCTCGTGATCGTGCTTCCTTTGCGGCACATGTGTAAATACTCTCAAGCAGCGAAGGGTTCCAAGAGCAGGCAAGCCCGATTGGTGCAGGAAATGCATTTGCCTGAAACTTCATAAAGCCATGAGCGGCTTCATCATGAAGGATCGCCGGAATGCCGAGACGTGTACGATTGCGAAAGTATTCTTGAATTGCCGCATAATGCCTGATGTCTTCGCTGATGGAAAGGTTATGAAGAGGACCAAGTTCACCAATGCCATGGGGACACTTTTGGGCATAAAACTCAGGTGTAAAAATCAGTCCCTCACTCTGAAGTTTTCTCTCATCGTGAAACCACCACCCGGTAATCTGGGCGATTTTCTCTTCCAACGTCATTCGAGCAAGTAAGTCTTCCACTCGCTCAGAAATTGATAGCAATGGATTTTTGTATGCTGGCAGATTCGACTGACGGCTTTGTATATGACTATCAGGTGGAGTAAAACCGATCACTTGATGTGGATTGTCAGCTGCGTTAACGAAAGTATTGTCAGACATTTTCTCTTTCCACCTCCGCTGAAGAAGTGGCGAGGTTTGAATACGGGTTTGGCCCCATCCGTCCCACATGTCTTGAGCATCCCAATCCGCATTGATGTAGGAGACTGCTCGGATAACATCTTTGTTGTCTTCAATATGTTTAAAAAATTCAGTGAACCAACCAGCCCAGAGAGTTTCTGAATCTTCTTTCTCAAAGTAGTGTCCTCTCGCTGTTGACTCAGCAACAAATACCGGTTTTTTTAGTTTTCGAGCGTAAGCAAGAGCTGGTGCGGCATCGCCGAACTTTTTTTCGTTGCCCCACCATGAGTATCCAATCCAGTCGTAATATTCAGCGCCGGGGTCATACTCCTCAAACTGGCCAGGCTTCACTGTGCTGGAAGAGGCAAAGACGGTTGCGTAGTTTGAAAGATTTCGCTCGCGGAGGGCATCCACAATACGGCGAAACGCTTTTTTGAAACTATCGGGCTCATATTTATTCCAACTCCCATCGAATTCATACCCGATTCGGATGAAAAATACTCGTTCAGGATAGTCCGCAATAAATTGTACAAACTCTTCAATAAGGTGGTCGAAGGTACCGTTCGCTACTTTAACTTCGCCACCGCCCTCCATCGAAATGGAAACATGCATGACGCAGTCTTTTAATTGCGGTGCATCCAGATAAGCCTTCTGACACATCGGACCCGCGGCCCATTCCACTTCAGAGTTAAGACCTGCAACTGTTCCTTTCGCAAATGTACGTCCAAAGCCATTGGTCCACCCCTCTGAAAAATAAACGTAGTGAGTGATGCCCCCCGGGACGCCGATGGTATCAACATACCCATTGTGGTATTTCTCAGTGCCCCCGACGGAGATGTTGTCCTGACCAGCAAAGACGAGGACTCGCCCAGCGGGCGGTACAAATTTGCCCGAGATATTTTGAGCAAAGAGTGGGCCAGTGAAGACACAAAGAAGTATTATCAGGTTTAATTTCATAGAAATTTATTGAGTTAATGGGCAGAAAGAGCATCGAGTTCCAGCCTGATTTCATTGCAGCGTCGCGAACTCAGGCGGTAGAAGAGAACGATTGGTATCAGCATAAAGTGACCAAGAGCTGGCAGAAGCGAGATGGCCAGCAGGATACCTTGCAGGGCACGAGGTGTTTGCTCAAGAGCTTCTCCGTCGTAACCATATGCGGCCAGTACTGTGCCAATGCAGAAGCCAGCAATGGCAATGCCGAGTTTAATCGCGAAAAGAACACCAGAGAAAACAAGGCCAGTGACGCGACGACCAGTCTTCAGTTCACCGTAGTCAGCAGTATCAGCAATCATGGAGAAGAGTATCGGTGCTGCCATCTGTGTCAGAAAGTTGACAAGAATATACAGACCGAAAACCAGTCCGAGATTGGTGGGTGGTGTGAAGTATATACCGATTGATCCTGCGACAATTATGGTTTGGAGTATGGCGTATGAGGGTCCTTTGTCTAATTTAGCTGTGAGTGGCGCTGCAAAAGCTGCCCCAATCATGGCTGCAAACGTTCCTGCTGTTAGAAACTGAGCAGTTAGCTCGGGTCTGCCAACCACCCATTTAATGTAGTACGCCGCCGTGCCAGCTCGTAAAACAATGGCAACTAACGATACGAGCCCAAGCATCGCGACAATCATCCATTGATCATTTCTAACGAGAGTTCCAACATCGAACCAAAAAGAACCTTTGGCCGGCTGGGCTTCCACCACACGCTCTTTAGTGAGTGCGAAGCAACCAAAGAATGCCAGAACGGCAAGCACGCTGAATACCGCCATCGCCCAAGGATAGCCGACTTTATCATTACCTCTTCCGAAATACTCAATGAGCGTTGGTCCGAAAAAGGTGATGAGCACGCCAGCTGAAGTAGCAAGGAAGAAACGGTAGGAATTTGCAGATACACGCTCTTGGGAGTCAGCTGTGATGACTCCACCCAGCGCGCAATATGGGATATTGACCACGGTATAAAGAAGCATGAGTACGGTATATGTTCCGTATGCGTATAAAAGTTTTGCATTTCCAACAAGATCAGGCGTCCAGTATGTCAGTACAAAAACAACAGCAAAAGGTATCGAGAACCAAAGGAGGTACGGCCGAAATTTTCCCCATCGTGTATTCGTGTTATCGGCAATCACTCCCATGATTGGATCAGTAACCGTATCGAGCAAACGCACCGCCAAAAACATCGTTGCCATTACGGCTGGCGCGAGCCCAAATACGTCAGTGTAAAATGCAGGTAGAAGAATAATTATTGTCTGGAAGACAACATTGGAACCAAAGTCGCCAAGTCCGTATCCAATTTTTTCAACGGGTGAAAGTCGCGTGCTTTCCATAGTGCATTTCCAGTCGGGTTCTTTAGGTAAGGAATTCGAGAAATTGAAATTCTGCAAGAGCTTTCATGCCAGTTAGGTCAACGCATGTCATGCCGACAAAGGTGCCGGTGAAGTCGAGGTGGTTTCCATAGTCGTCGGAAAGAATAGAAGCATCGAGAGTCGGCCCAACCAAAGAAAATTGATCCCCTGTAGTCGACCACGAAAACCGTAGGCAATGATCATCAAACGTTGCTCGAAGGAAAAGCTCCTGGCAGTCGACCGGAAGTGGGTCCGTATTGAGGGGAAAAGTTGAGACGCCGTCATCGCAACTGTGGATGTGGAGACAGGGGCCAATTATTTCGTCATGCGAAAGATAGAAGTGGTGAAAGAGTCTGTTGTTGTAATAAGCAGTGATCCCCGCCATCTGCTGAAATGATGTCGGTGAAAATGACAGGTGTGTTGTTGCAGTTAGCTTTTGACTTGTGAGGCGTCTCGCGAACAATGATTTAGGAAAGCACGACTCAAGTGACTCTGAGCCATAGAGCTTTAATAGGTCATCCGTTGGCACAATTGTACTGGTCGGTCCGCGGGGGGTCGCATAGTGTGGTGAGGTGAATGGAAGCCTCGGATTTAATTCAGGCCATGGGTGGGACGGTAGGTCGGGAGCGTCTACGGTTTGTTTGGGCTTATTGCCATCGTCTACAACGTAGAGCCAACCGTCAGCACGCCACTCCACTTTTTGAATGGCAGTTTCTCGTCCCAGGTTGCAACGTTTCATGCCTGGAAGTGGCCTGCCACAGAGGTGAGGCATGTACCATTCACCGCTCTCGGTCTCAACGAGACTTGCATGTCCTGCCTTCTGCAGCGCAAGAGCGTCATCACCCCTTGATGTCAGCACGGGATTATGAGGATGGATCTCGTAGGGACCATCAATAGTCTCTGAACGTGCAAGCGTAACAGCATGGTTATATTCTGTGCCGCCTTCAGCCGTGAGCAGGTAGTAAAAGGAATCTTTTTTATAAATATGGGGACCTTCAGTTAGCCCAATATCCGTTCCTTTAAAAATTAGTTTGGGCATGCCAATAAGTTGAAAGGTTTTTGGATCGAGTTCCTGTTTTACAATTCCATAAAATGGATGGTGGTCAGGGCGGTGGTCCCACACCATATTAAGCCAATACTTTTTTCCATCATCGTCATGAAAAAGCGACGGGTCAAAGCCAGAGGAATTGATATAGACGGGGTCAGACCAAGGGCCATAGATAGAAGGGGACGTGATAAGAAAATTTGGCGTGTCCTTGCTGGCGGCTTCGTGTTGATGCACGACGGTGTAGCAAAGATAGAAAAGTCCTTCATGGTGGCTGAGGGCCGGAGCCCAAATTCCACCTGAGCTCGGAACGCCCTGTAGGTCAAGCAGGCGTTTCTCCTTTAATGCATGCGTGATGAGGTTCCAATGTATAAGGTCACGAGAATGATGAATCTGTACGCCCGGGAACCATTCGAATGTTGAGGTTGCAATGTAGAAGTCATCTTCAACCCGGCAGATTGAAGGATCAGGGTTAAACCCTGGTAAAATTGGGTTCCTTATTTCCGTCATTGTCTTGAATTCGTGTTTGAATGAAAGATGTGACACCGCAGAAGAGCGTTGCCCAGATTGACCCGAGAAGAGAGTTTAACATCCACTGAATCATCAACCTACATACCTGCGATTTAACATTATCTTTCACTACTGCTGACCGATTGAAACCGTTTTCGTCATTTGGTGAAGGGGAAGCGTATTCAAGTTGCAGGTATCAACGGCTTAGCGAGTTTGTTCATTTCTGATGGTGGCTGCTGCTTGTGCCGAGTTATTTGAGCCACGCGGCGGTGCAGTACCGATCTGAGTGATTGCTGAGAGGACCTGAGATTCAGTGACCAGGTCACGCAAGACAATTGGTGCTGAGTTTGGTGATGCCTCTTTGGTTGGTGGGAAAAAGGCAAGCACTGGAATTGATTTGCTGTTCAAGCTCTCTAACATCGCTTTGATTTCGGGAGAACCATCAGTCCAGTCGGCAAGCATTGGAATAATCTTGTGTTCCCGTAGAGCTTTCTTCACCTTTGGCGTTTCAATTGCAAAATTTAAGTTGTATTTGCAGGTGAGGCACCAGTCTGCAGAGAAATCAACCATAACGATTTCACCCTGTTCACGTAGTTGAGAAAGCCGTTGTCTTGAAAACGGTTCCCATTGAATGAGGGAATCAGTTGGCCCGAGAAATGCAAACGCGGTTGAACCGAGCACGCTAGTGAGGATCACCGCCTGTGACCACTGCACAATACCGGCAACACCCTGTGTTTTTTGCGTTCGTCCGACCCACCAGCATCCAGCCCATATAGCAACAAGCAGTGCAAACGTAGGCACGAAGTAGTCGTTATCCAGAAATGTAAAGAGAAAAACAACGGTCCCGAGCATAACAAACCCAAGCACTTCTTTAAGTGTTTCCATCCAGGGGCCTGGTTTTGGAACGAAACGGACAAGTGATGGGAATAAACCAACCATGATATACGGGAACGCCATACCTGTTGCGATAGAGGCGAAAACCGCATACGTAACTCCAGTCGATTGGGTGAGAGTGAAGCCAAAAACGGGGCCGAGAAAAGGGCCGCTACAGGGAGTTGCAAGAACAGTACTAAGGACACCTTTGAGAAACGATCCCGCAGCGCCTTCCTGCGTTTGAATTTTACCGGCGGTTGACCCTATGAAGCCAGGTATGGGGAGTTCCCAGATTCCAAGAAACGATAAAGCAAAGCTAAAAACAATCGCAGACATTGTGATATTAAACCCTGACGACGTGAATTGCTCGCCCCACGCAAGGTTATTCCCCGCGAGTCCAATGTTTGCTGCTACGCTCGCCGTTGCGAGTACAAAAAAGACAGCATACAGACCGGCGCAATACCAGAGGTTCAGCTTAAAAATTTCTTGTCGAGCCTTACCAGATTGTTGCGCAAAGGACATGAGTTTAAGCCCCAGCACAGGTAAAACGCAGGGCATCAGATTCAGAATGAGTCCACCCACCAAACCTGCGAGTAGGGCAAGCGGGAGTGAAAGAGTTTGCTCGCCCGATGGTAAGCCTGGAGTCGTTTCGGTTGCCATTTCTGGCTCTTCGCGAGATGGAAATGTGACATCTGCTGGTTTCTGAGATGCTTCCCCATACCGGCTATCTGAAAAAGTAAGTGATGGTGAATCCGCCTGGTTGTTCGGTAGATTAATGCGTAAACGAGTGGCCCAAGGCGGGTCACAGGTGATGTCACTGCAAGTTTGATAGCCAACGATGACCTCAAGAAAACGGTCAGCGTTTATCGTTTTCGGAGAGTCGTCCTTTGATGTCTCAACCTGCAACGTAAAAGCTATCGGCCCTTCCACTGCTCCGGCCGCACGGAGTTCTGGGTTGGTAGCTAGAAGTGGTTGACCAGCAACAATATCACAGACCTGAATCTCATCATTGGGGACGACTGAAATTATCGAAGGTTTTCCCTGTCCGACTACGGTCGTAGCGTCACTCTTTAATGCATAAAGATGCCACCCCGTCTCTGGAATGAGCTCAACATGAATTGGCCAAAAACGACAGTTACCCGAGTTTTCTGTAAGCGAGCCAACAGAACCTTGGATAGCAAGATGACCTCGTTGAGGTAGGTGTCGAATCGGTGGCGTTGATTCTTTTTGAAGTGAGGCCGACAGTTCTGCTGTAAATGCGATTGTTTGCGGCGGGCGGCATGCGTTGTCCTCACATAGCTGGAAACTTATTTTACCTGTGATTGAGTCTCCCGCTGCCTGACTATTCTTTTCGAGCGAGGCTGTCCATACAACCTTCCCAGTGTGTTCTTCAACAACCAAGCCCTCCCAGCCAGGCACTCCATCGATAGTTTTTTTTGTTGGCGGCGACTTCGCGGTAAAAGAAGAAGTTGGTAGATATGCAGACGTTGGATCGATCACAATCTTTGTGGGTCGGGGGCCTCCTGGTTTTTGATCGAGAGAGTACAGGTGCCAGCCGGGTCCGAGTTCGGCAATCACATAGAGTATGTTTGTGTTTGCCTGATTTTCTAATCGTGCCGAAATCGATATTGGTTCACGTTGTTCACCAATCGGATTGAACATTGGTTCTGTGGAGAAACCATTTGCTGTATTGAGAACAGGTTCAGAGTGAACAACCGGGATAAAATATATACA
>JALCBP010000186.1:0-2673 GCA_028066355.1 Pirellulales bacterium | reverse complement strand
AGTTCAATCCAATCAACCCAGATGGCAGGCGGGGTGCCGTACCCGTTTTCCCGCTTGTAACTGTAAAATTCCCTTGAGAGCATCTTTTTACTACTCTCGGGCCGGCGTTCCTGAATGCCAAACTCACGTGGTGTGTTCGAGCCGATCACTAGAGTTGTTTCAATGATTTCAGGATTATCCTCCGTGCCAAGTACCTGAAGACCCGCGAGTGGCTTGCCCGAGAAACCAGCAAGGACTCCGTTTACGCGCTGCGGATGACCAATCTCGATAAAGTGACGAGAAGGATCAGACCCCTCAACTGCACCCGCACGGATTCTCAACGTGTACTTTCCAGGTGGAACGTCTTTGGGTTCAGGCACAACATCGATACGCTGAATAGCCCAGGCAAGTTTCAGATAGGTACCCCGATCACTGTTTGGAAAATCGAGGTACTGCTTCATGTAGGCTTGAGTGCGGTCGTAGCCACCTTGGTATGAAAAGGAGGCCTTATTGCCATCTGTAAACCCAAACTTGGTTGCATCCGGAGCACCTTTGAGCAGGCCCGTGTTTTGATACAGTCGAACACTGTTCGTAAGATCTTCGAGGTTGTATTTCTCACGAAGCTCGGCGAGTACGTTCTTGTTCTCTGGCAAAAGAGCTGCCTTATCAACCTCCGCTTTCCAGAGGAGGTACCGCTGATAGGTTTCTTCCTGCTCAGCAATTTTTTTACGGCTCAGCACATTAACGGTGTTTTCTGGTTCAACCCGAAAAATTTTTGACGGCTGTTGCCGGGTAGCCTGTCTCTCAAAGGCTTCGTCTATAGCACTACGTCCAAGCTTCAGATACTGCTCGATCTGATCACTCGAGATGAACTGAGAGGCACCTACGGTATCGA
This sequence comes from Pirellulales bacterium, assembly GCA_028066355.1. Taxonomy (GTDB): domain Bacteria; phylum Planctomycetota; class Planctomycetia; order Pirellulales; family UBA1268; genus UBA1268. Next base: position 1,799 of record JALCBP010000186.1, on the reverse strand, counting down.
AGGTTCCTGAACCGCCATCAGCAGGGAGAGACGAAACGTCGACCTTGAAACCAAGAAGTTGCTCAATCGTGTTTTGATACTCTCGACGATTGAGTCGGCGCATGGTGATTCTGCCACCTGAGTCAGCCAGACTTCGTCGAGCCGAGACCATCGTCTGTGCGAGTTCATCAAGAAAATCTGCCTTTTCAATTCCGCTTGGTTGACCGGAATCCTCGGGAGGCATTTCTCCCGAGTTCAACACGTTCAAGACTTTTTGCCAGCGTTCCGCCTGCTCAATGGTGGCAATGGTGAAGGAAAGTGCTTCCAAGTCAACGCCACCCTCCTGAGTTGCAGAGTCATGACAGTCAAGGCAATGCTTTTTAAAAAACGTCTGATGTTTTTGCGGAAAGTGAACTTCGGACGTTGCCGCATGGGATGAAGCACAGAGCCACAACACGGTCAGACAGACTGGGAATAAAAAACGGTTCATGATTGATTCTCAAGTTGTATGTACTGACGTTTCTTGCGACTGTGCTGGGAAGGGTTTCTACGAGGCCAACACGCCGCACCACGCCAAAGCGTTGCGATACTTACGATTGAAGCTCTTTCACAACGCCGGTGCTATCACCATGTTGATCGGTATTGATACCCATCCCTTGCAGCATCGTCAGCCACACGTTGCATAACGGTGTGTCTTCCTCAAGAACAACGTGCTGACCAAGCTTTAAATTAGCCCCACCACCAGTGAGTACTGTCGGGCAATTGGTGAGGTAATGGATGGAACTAATATTCGACCCAAAAGCCACGGCAGTGTGGTCGAAGAGACTCGACCCGTCATTTTCTTTCGTCGCCTTCAACTTATCAATCAGCCTCGCGAGGAGTTCGCTATGCGTTTTGTCCCGCAACTTGGACGCATCCATGCGCTCGCCAATGGAGTAATGACTCACATTATGCGAACTGGGTTTGACATCGAGACTCTGCAAGAGGCTCTGACCAGGCATACGATAGGTCAGCGATCGAGTCGTATCAGTCTGCAACGCCGCAACAATGAGATCCTGCATAATCTCGATTTCTGCTTTCCCCTTCAGGCCGGGCTCCGGCTCACCAAGTGGGGCTTTCGCTTTTGGGACATCGAGCCAGGCTTCATCTTTACTCAAACGCATCTCGATATCACGTATGCCTTGAAAGTATTCATCAAGTTTTTCTGAATCTTCCCGAGAGAGGCCACATTGCACTCGCTTGGCTTCAGAAACAACAGCATCAAGAACACTACGCTTCTCAGCAATAGCTGCCTGACGTTGTTCAAGAGGCATATCATCTGCCGAGAACAGTTTGTGGAAAACCTGAACGGGATCATTATCTCCGGCCTTGGGTTTACCACGAGCATCCCATGCCAACGATAACCCCGGACCGTGGCCTTCAAGGGCGGAGCTATTCAATTGAATTGAAGAGAATCGCGTGTCTTGCCCAAGGTGCTGTGCGACAACCTGATCGGCAGAGATGCTATTTGCCATATTCTGGCCGGCGACTGAATACCGATTGGCACCTGTAAGCCAGAAGGTACTGCCCCAGTGGGCTTCATTGGAAAACTGATTGGAGCATCCTTGCACTACAGCAATGTCAGACTTATGACGGGCAAGTGGGGAGAGACCTTCAGACAGTTCATAGTCTGTACCGGTCTTCGTCACATCAGGAAACCACGTTTCCTTGGTAACACCAAAGCCGATGCTCATAAAAACAGAGCGTTTCGAAGGACCAGTCACGCTCGTTGCGGCGGCCCGTGCGAAACGACGGAAACCCAGTGATTCCAAAGCCGGAAG
>JALCBP010000059.1:0-16728 GCA_028066355.1 Pirellulales bacterium | reverse complement strand
GCTGCTGTTCCAGTTAAAAAACATTCTTCAGCCGTATACAGATCGTGTCGTGTCAATGTGGTCTCTCGGCAATCAATACCTTCTTTTTCTGCTAACTCAATAACAGCTGCCCGAGTGATACCCTCAAGAATACCTGCGTCGGGAGGTGGAGTAAGTAATCGCTCGCTTCTAACAACGAACACATTATCTCCAGTGCATTCAGCAACTTCTCCCTTGTGATTCAGCATGAGCGCCTCGACACAGCCAGCCTGCAGCCCCTCAAGCTTGGCCATGATATTATTCAAGTAATTCAGAGATTTGATTCGAGGAGAGAGTGCCGCTGTTTGAATCCTTTGTGTTGCAGCGGTTACGATTCGAAGCCCGTGTTCATAGTATTCCTTCGGATACAAACTAATTGTATCGGCAATAACAATTATCTGTGGATTGCTACATTTGTTCGGATCGAGCCCAAGCGTCCCAGCACCACGAGTGACAACCAGTCGGATGTAGCCGTCTTCCAGATCGTTTGCGGCGAGTGTATCGAGTACTGCTCGTGCCATGCGATCTTTGCTCATTGGAATCTCGAGACAGATTGCTCGGGCACTCGCCCATAGTCGATCAAGGTGAGCGTTCAAACGAAAGACCCGACCCGAGTAGCTACGGAGTCCTTCAAAAACACCATCTCCGTAAAGAAGTCCATGATCAAAAACACTGACACGAGCTTGCTCTTCAGGGACGAGACAATCATTCATGAAGATGGTTCGAGACATTTGTTTCAGGTCCTTTTGGAAGATTTTCGAGTCAATCAGGCTGCTGATCCGGTTGCTCCGTGATTCATCATATCAACGGTCCCGGCAGCAAGCCGAACAATGCCGCGAGCCTGGCTGGCGATATCAGCATCATGTGTGACGAGCACTATAGAGAGACCATTGTCACGGTTCAACTCTGCGAGCGCTTCAATGATACCAGCACCACTTTCTTCATCGAGGTTGCCTGTGGGTTCGTCAGCAAGCAAGACCCGTGGCTTAGTTATTAAAGCTCGGGCAATGGCGACTCGTTGCATCTCGCCACCAGACAGCTGCCGTGGTCGATGATGAAGCCTGTCGCTTAGGCCAAATCGATCGAGAAGCTCTTCGGCCTCCTTTTGTGCTTCTTGCTTGTGCGAGAACCAATCGAATATGCCATGCCGAATAAGTAGCGGCGCGAGCACATTTTCCAAAGCGGTTAATTCAGGAAGTAAATGGTATGCCTGAAAGACCATGCCAATTGAGTTGTTTCGGAGTCGGTCTTTCTCCCAAACCGAAAGATTGTCTATTCGCTGCCCATCGAGCCACACCTCACCGCGATCAGGAGCATCAAGGAGTCCCATGACGTGCAGAAGCGTGCTTTTTCCAGATCCGCTTTGGCCGACCACGGCGAGAAAGCCACCCTGCTCGAGTAGAAAGTCAACACCTCGAAGAACCTCGAGGGTGGTTGTTCCGGACTGATACTGCTTATATATCTGCCGAGTTTCCAGCATCGGAGTGATATTCGATGGTATTTCTAAATCAGTCATGTCGTAAAGCCTCAACTGCATGGAGGCGAGCTGCTCGTACAGCAGGTAGAACGCTTGAACCAATAGCAATAGTCACAGCGCCGACAATAATCCAGCTTATCGTCACGGGGTCAATGATCGTTGGTATCTGAAAAAAATAGTAAATGGATGGGTCAAATACCCTTGATCCAGTACACCACTCGACCGCTTGTCGTATTTGATTGATGTTCTGAGTGATCCCAACACCAAGAACAAGACCAGCACCGGCACCAACAAGACCGAGGAAAAGCCCGTACCCCAGAAAAATGCCAGCAATTCCGGAAGACCTTGCTCCAAGGGCTTTCAGGATTCCAATATCACGTGTTTTTTCAACAACAATCATAAAAAAGATTGCAAGAATACCGAATCCTGCAACGGCGATAATAAGAAAGAGCAGGATGTTGAGAACAGCCATCTCCATATCAACTGCTGATAAAAGTGGCCCTTGTTTATCTTTCCATGTTGCAATTGCATAAAGATCTGCAGGGAAAACGTCTCGTAGCCGATCTCGGACCTCATTCAATTGTGCACCTGGTTTCAGCCGAATCTGAATGGAATTCACGCTAGGAATGCCAGTTTGCGGATCAATCATTCCTCGCATGCGCTGAAGTGCATCAATGGGTACAAAAACAAAGTTTGAGTCGTATTCACTCATTTTACTTTCGTAAAAATCAACAATTGTGAAATTATCACTGACAGCTTTCGGTGGTGTGCCAGCCGTTGGGAACGTTATCTTGACATCATCACCTGGCAGAGAAAGGAATTGATCAACTCCTTGACGGTTCCGGAAGCTTGCCAAGCCAATACCCGGTACAATACCGGTGAACTGTTCTTTTGTCAGATCCATAACATGACCTTGGTTGGGCCGAGCTTTCTGAAATGGATTTGTTCGCTTTTCGTTCGTGTCGACTGTCTCAGAAGATATTTCAGAAGAGTTGCCATCAGGACTGGTTGCGGCAAGCACGGCGTCAACCTGCTGATCGACAGATCGTGCGGCAGAGTTCTCTGTCGATTTTTTTGAATCAAGCCGCTCTTTCCAGAGACGTTCCCGATTCACTCGCATCCGACGGTGTGGCCAGCCGGCATGCTCAAGAGCAGGTCTTGTTGGAGTCTCGGTTGGATTCTGGCTATCAATCGTGTCGTAACCACCTTCTCGTAGATCAAAAGAAAGCTGTTGTCGGTTCGCTGGGTGCTGAAGATATCTACTAAAGTCACTCACTTGCGCGTGGGTATTCGGGTCGATTCCTATGAACATGACTTGCCGTGTAACCCATTGGCCACGGACCTGAAAATTGAGCATGGCTGGTACAGCTACCGTTGGAGTCATACCTGCTATCTGATCACCAGCGGCTCGTTTGATTTCATCAATGTGCCATTGTGGATCCTGAAAGCCAGAGAGAGAGTGGCTTTCAAAAATAATGTCAGAAAGAATTCCGTGGATACGATTTTGCATCTCATTGGAAAAACCTGCCATGACGGCATTGACTACGATCATTGTTGCTACACCAAGCGTCACGCTTATGACGCTTGCCAGTGCAATCCATCGCGTACGAAGATATCGCCAACAAAGAAGGAGTTTGTACATATCGTCAATCGCAGCATTAGCTGCCAGTGTGGGGACGATGAATTGGGAATAGGATGACATCACGGATTGAACTGGCCTGTGTTAAGAACATCACAAGACGATCAATTCCGATACCGAGGCCACCGGCTGGCGGCATGCCGTGTCGAAGTGATTTAATGAAGTCGTGGTCCATTCGGGCCATCGATTCATCATCAGAAAGACCGGCTAATTGTGTCCGGAAGAGCTCTTCCTGAAGATCAGGATCATTGAGCTCTGTGTATGCATTTGCCAACTCCATGCCAGCAACATAGAGCTCAAATCGTTCAGCAATCTCCGGGGCATCACTTTTTCTCTTGGTCAGTGGGCAGACAGCAGCTGGATAATCAATGACGAAGATTGGACCGGAGAGCGTCTTTTCTACAGTTTCTTCAAACAGTTCACTCTTGATGACATCTGGGTGTCTGCCTGCTGTTTCAATCTCGTGCTTTGATGCCGCACTTGCCACGCTTGCTGGATCGTCAGGGTCACAGCCAGTGACCTCAGCGAGCAGGTCATCGTATCGCTTTCGAGGGAACGGTGGCTTTAGGCTGACGTCGTGCCCCATCCAGGTGAATGTCTCTGGCGTGCCTGCTGCCTTAGCAGCAGAAATGAGTATCGCTTCTGTGAGATCCATCATCGAGGCGTAATCTCCATACGCTTCATATGCCTCCATCATGGTGAATTCAGGATTGTGACGAGGACTTATTCCTTCATTGCGATAGACACGACCGAGCTCAAAGACTCGCTCCATACCACCAACAAGCAATCGTTTGAGGTGGAGTTCCAAAGCGATTCGCATCACCAGTGGCATGTCGAGCGCATTGTGATGAGTTTTGAAAGGACGAGCTGCAGCGCCACCAGCGGTTTCTTGAAGGGTCGGCCCTTCTACTTCCAAGTAACCACGGTCAGTAAGGACCCGCCGTATTGACTCGATGATTCGGCTTCGAGCAACAAATCTGTCGCGTACACCCTCTCCATGAATAAGATCGAGATAACGCATCCGTTGACGCAGTTCTGGATCAACAAGGCCATGGTATTTATCTGGAGGTGTTTCCAGTGACTTTGTAAGGAATGTCAGACTACTGGCAAAGATTGTCATTTCACCAGAGTTTGAATAACCAAGTCTGCCCTCGACTCCGATAATATCACCAAGATCAAGGCAGCTCACGACTGGCCAGATCTCTGGGCCGACCTGCTTTTTACCAATCATGACCTGTAAGCGGCCAGTGCGATCAACCAGATCAAGAAATACCAAGCGACCAGCATTACGGAGCAACATGATTCGACCCGCAACGCGAACGGTTGGTCCATCATCAGCATCCTGAGCAATGGATTCTCCCTCTTTTCGGACTGATGCCACAGCTTGGGAATGGTCAAATCGACTCCCCCATGGATCTATTCCAAGCTCCTGAAGTTTTGCCAGTTTATCTCGACGTGCCTGAAGAAGAGCAGTGACAGTGGACGAAGGCTGATCGGTTTCAATTGGTGACGGAGAAGACATCTGTCGGTTCTAGGGTTTAAGAGGAGACGAAAGACTTTCAAAATTGGAAAAACTCATTGTCTGCTTTTCTGAGAAATTTCGAAAGGGCAGGCATTCTAGAGAGAAGCGATAGCCGGTCTCTAGTCGAATACAAGGCATTCAGGGTACAACCCAGACCGTTAAACCAAGTTACGATCAGCCCGAAACCTCAGGGTTACCAAAGACAATGGATCTTCGAGCCCACCATAGACCGGCATTATTTAGCGTCGAATTACGGACGTCTCAATGGGAAAACATGGTGTTTTGGTACCGGAATATCCTCGGTCTTCGGGTTTTGGTCCGCGTCGTTGACGATGGATATGCATTATTCGAAGCGGGGGATACGCGGGTCGCAATTCTCAGTCGAGAGAATGCTGGTGAGGCTAGTGGGCGTTGGAGTCTCGGTTTTGAAGTAACAGATTTAGAGGCTGCATATTGTCGGCTTCGAGAGACAAATACAGATATTATCGAACCGAAAACACATCCTGAGGGATTTCGAGAACTCGTTACCAATGACCCAGATGGAAACCTGCTGCGGCTCTTTGCGTGGCCAACGATGTGAGATCAGGTTCTATGGAAATCATCTCAAGGCAACGATGATTATTTTACCGGCCACTGGTTGTCAGTTGTATACGGCAAAGATGCATGTCGGCTGTCATGAATAATGAGCGACCATCTTCGCCAAAGCAGCAATTCGCTGTTTTCTGTCCGGTGAGAATCGTTCCAAGGTGAGTTCCATCCGCTGAAAGAACCAAGACGCCGCCTGGCCCTGTCGCGAACAAGTTCCCCTTTCTATCAACCGCCAATCCATCAGGCATTCCTTTTTGTGTTGCTGAAAGATTCGAAGCATCAAAAAATATTTTTCCAGCATCAAGTAAACCGTTTTCACTCACATTAAATACTTTTAAAATAGGTGCATCAGGATCAGACTGGGCGACATACAGTTTTTTCTGATCAGGTGAGAATGCGATGCCATTTGGGCGTGTCATGGTCTTGCAGAGAAGATCAACCTCACCATTTGGCTGCACCCGAAACACTCCACAAAAGTCAATTTCTCGGCGTTCATCATCAAACCCGTTGGGAAGGCCGTATGGAGGATCGGTGAAATAAATTGCTCCAGAATCATGAACGGCCAAGTCGTTTGGGCTGTTGAATCGCTTGCCGTCCCATGAGTCGGCAAGCGTTCGTTTACCACCATTTTTTTCAAGCACGCTGATCCTTCGATCGCCATGCTCGCAGCAAAGGAGTCTGCCTTCTCTATCAAGTGCGAGACCGTTGCTTCCTCGTTCCCTGCCGTAACTTGCCGGGCCAGTAAATCCGGCAGGTTCAAGAAAGATAGAGAGTCCGTTTTTTGCGTTCCAGCAATGAATTCGGTTGTTAGGAATGTCACTAAACAACAGAGAGTGGGGAGGAAGACCCCCATCTGCATCTGGAATCCAGACAGGCCCTTCTGACCAAGTAAAACCCATTGCAAGTACTTCGATCGTGGCGTCCTCGGGAATAAGTGCATCAATGTCTGAATGCAATCGCTCAATATTTCCAACACGTGGGAACATGTTATCTCCTGCTTGAAGTGCAGATGCTGGCGTCATGGTTGCAAGGAGGAAGAGGAAAACAAAAATACGTCGACATGGTACGGTGTTCACCATGGTTCATTCCTTTAGGCAGTTAGTCATAAGGTATTTGTCAAATAATGATCAATAACGTCGTCGTCAGGGCTTCTCAACCGGCACGTGCTTCACATATACCACAGACTACCGTTGTGCTGGATTCTGGAATCGGTGGAACGAGTGAGTCAATGACACAAAATCATGAATACGTGGGGGAGGGAGTTTACCATGAAGTTTTCAAAGGCCTCAGGATATCCTTTTAAATTCATGTGAAGATTCTTGCAGTTTATATATGCCACTCATCATTTTCTTACAGATCACCTTGTTCCGGGTGATTAAGCAACATGATGAAACATTTATACTTGGTTGATAGCAACATGGGTTCTTTATCGAAGAAGACTGCGTCTGCAGATGGTTTTGGTCTGACGACATTAACAGCGTTAGTCATCACGGGAATGATTGGCTCAGGTGTTTTTGTAACATCAGGCTTCGCGCTTGAATCACTTGGCTCCCCCGTTGCTGTTCTGGCTGCTTGGATCTTTGGTGGCCTTGTTGCTCTGTGTGGAGCGGTTGCCTATGGTGGCCTTGCACGTCGGCTGCCCGAGTCTGGTGGAGAATATCTCTATCTTTCGCGCTGGCTCCATCCGTTTTGTGGTTTTCTTGCGGGCCTTGTTTCATTAACAGCCGGGTTTAGCGGAGGAATAGCTTTTGCGGCAATGACATGCCAGGAGTATGCGAAAGACATACTTGTGTTGCCAGCATGGATGCCAAGTCAGACGATTGCCACTGTGGTGCTCATTATTTGTTGTCTGATCCATGTCGAGGCAGGGCACGTTTCGGCACGACTCAATACCGGTATTGTTATTCTGAAAGTCCTGACAATTCTTGGCCTTATCTTATTCGGGTATTCGGTCGTTGGGTGGCCGTTGCAGGCCATGGAAAAGCCTGTAGATGTTCCATTAACCTCCGCAACCGTCGGTGGCTTTGCAATGACAGTCGTGTGGGTGATGTTCAGTTACACGGGATTTAACGAAGCGATCTACATTGCTTCAGAAGCTCGAGTTGGCCAACGAACTGTGCCGCGGGCTCTTCTTGCCGGCACGCTTATCACGACGGTTCTTTATTGTGCAATGAATGATGTTTTTCTTCGTTCAGCACCGATTGCCGATTTGATTGGTCAGTCGCAGGTTGCGGCGGTTGCAGCTGCAGCTCTCGGTGGTCAAACCGCGGAGTGGTGGATGCGGGTCGTGATTGTCCTTTCAACCCTGTCTGCTGCAGCAGGAATGACGATGGCCGGTTCACGTGTCGCAACGGCAATGGCGGACGATGGATTTCTCCCTGAATGGCTGCAAGGGCTAGCCGGTCGACGCAGAGCAGTTGTATTGCAAACGAGTCTCGCCCTTATCCTCGTCTATTTGACAACGTTACGAGATTTGCTGGGCTCTCTTAGTGTGATGCTCTCGTTGTGCTCAGCCATGACTGTAGGAACGCTCTTTTTATCAACAACTCAGAACTACGATACACCTGATAAAAACGATAAGCCTGATACATATAAGTCGGTACAGCCATCACGGTTCGTGTTGGCTGCTGCAGCAATGTACTGCAGTGTGACACTTCTTTTTGCCGTATTGTATGGATGTCATGATCCATGGCAGTGGGGTGGGATTCTTTTAGTAGTCACCTTGGCAGCAGTACTCTGGCCATTTGTGAGGTCCTCAGCAACTGCACACGCTAATCATTCTCAACGCGACTAAGAATCACAATTAAAAATGTGGCGATTGGCCCCACAAGTAATGAGATAAGACACCAGACCAGCCCACTTCTACCTTTCCCTTGAGCCAAGCCAGCATTGATGAGTGAAAGTGTTCCCCAGCCGACAAAAAAACTTGAATCGAGCATTGTTTTGACCACTCGCTATGAATCAGAATCCTGCCATGCCGAGACGGGAACACAACTACAAAACAGATTCCGGTCACCATGTACGTTATCGACTCGACCAACCGGAGGCCAGTACTTTCTGCGCTTTAAGTCTGCGACAGGAAAGACTGCTTCTTCTCGAGTGTAAGGCCTGGTCCAGTCTTGGCCTGCAATGCAACTTGCGGTATGTGGAGCATTGATGACAGGGTTATTATCTTGTGGCCATGTGCCTTCCTCGACGTGCCGAATCTCTTCACGAATTGCAATCATTGCTTCGATGAATCGATCAAGCTCCTGAAGATCTTCGCTCTCTGTCGGTTCAACCATCAGGGTTCCGGGTACTGGAAAGCTGAGTGTTGGTGCATGGAATCCGTAGTCAATAAGTCGTTTGGCAACATCTTCTGCAGTGATGCCACTCGTTTCCTTGAGCGGCCGCAGGTCCAGGATGCATTCGTGGGCGATGCGTCCATTTGTTCCTGTATAAAGTGTGGGGTAATGATCTCGAAGCCGCACGCTAACGTAATTGGCTGCTAAAATCGCAGCTTCTGTCGAGTGTCGTAAACCTGAGCTACCCATCATACGACAGTACATCCAGCTAATCGGGAGAACGCCGGCATTTCCCAAAGGTGCGGCAGAAATTGCACCGACTCCACCACTCGTTTGAACACCTGCGGTTTCATGGCCGGGCAGAAAAGGCACAAGGTCTTCAACAACGCAGACTGGCCCAACCCCAGGTCCTCCACCGCCATGTGGAATACAAAATGTTTTGTGAAGATTGAGATGACTCACGTCACCACCAAAGTGCCCGGGTTCGGCAGTTCCAACTAATGCGTTCATGTTGGCACCATCGACGTACACCCGTCCACCATGATTGTGAACGATATCGCAAAGATTTTTGATCTCTGATTCAAAAACGCCATGTGTGCTTGGGTACGTAATCATTACAGCAGCTAACTGATCAGTGAACTGTTCACACTTTTCCCGAAGTTCGACAAGGTCTACGTTCCCTTGGTCGTCACACCCGGTGACAACAACTTTCATGCCAGCCATCTGTGCACTTGCAGGATTTGTGCCATGTGCTGATGCCGGAATCAGACAGATGTTTCTATGACCTTCTCCTCGAGCACGTTGCCAGGCTCGAATGACAAGGAGTCCGGCATATTCTCCTTGGCTGCCGGCATTGGGTTGAAGGCTGATGTCGGCATATCCAGTGGCTTCACTCAGCCACTCACAAAGTTGCTCTTGGAGAATCTCATATCCCTTAAGCTGGTGTGATGGTGCAAAGGGATGGATGTGGGCAAACTCAGGCCAACTGATCGGAATCATTTCACTCGTTGCATTCAGCTTCATCGTGCAACTTCCCAATGGAATCATCGTTCGATCGAGTGCGAGGTCACGATCAGCTAATTCACGAAGATAGCGAAGCAACTGTGTTTCACTGCGATGTGAATGAAAAACAGAATGACTCAGGAAGTCGGTCTTTCGTATGGAGGCTTCCGGAAGAAGTGACAGAGTAGATGTTTCCCAAGAAGCTATGTCAGCTTCAACATCTTCAGGCGTTGTAAAAATATTCCAGAGGGCCATCACGTCCGCGGTAGTGGTGGTTTCATCAAGGCTGATTCCGATGTGCCCGGGATCAATCTTTCGAAGATTTATGGCGGCGTCCTCTGCCCGTTTTATAAAGGAGTCAGTTGCTTCATTTGTACGAAGACAAAGTGTGTCGAAAGCGTGTTGATTGGTGATTTCTATCCCTAATTTTTTCAGACCGGATGCAAGCAGGGCTGTCTTCTCTGCTATTCTTTCTGCAATCGCCTTCAGTCCGGCTGGGCCATGATAGACCGCATACATTGCAGCAACGACCGCGGGTAGAACCTGAGCAGTACAGATGTTTGATGTCGCCTTCTCCCGTCGGATGTGCTGCTCTCGAGTTTGTAACGCCAGGCGGTATGCCGGTCTTCCAGAATGATCAACGCTAACGCCAATAAGTCGTCCTGGGAGTGACCTCTTGAAGGCGTCACGGCAGGCGAAGTAGGCCGCATGTGGCCCACCGCAGCCCATAGGCATACCGAAACGTTGCGTTGATCCTACGACAATATCGGCACCCCACTCACCAGGTGGTGTGAGAAGAGTCAACGATAAAGGATCTGCAGCAACGCAAAGTAGCGCCTTATGGTCGTGGACTCTGTCTGCAAAGCCGTGCCAGTCCGGTATGTCACCTTCTGTGGTTGGGTACTGCACAAGGACACCAAAGTACTGTTCCTCATCAACCATGTCCGTGATATCACCGATGATGAGGTCAATACCTAATGGTTCCGCTCGCGTTGCCAGAACTTCCAGTGTCTGTGGATGGCACCTTCGGTCGGCGATGAAGGTAGACTCCTGACCTTTGTGCATTCGATGGGCTAAGGTCATCGCTTCGGCAGCAGCCGTTGCTTCATCAAGCAGAGAAGCATTTGCAATAGGCATACCAGAGAGGTCGCAGATCATTGTCTGAAATGCAAGGACTGCTTCCATACGTCCCTGAGAAATTTCTGCCTGATAAGGTGTGTAAGCTGTATACCAGGCAGGATTTTCTAAGACATTTCTTTGAATAACAGCCGGGGTGTGAGTCCCGTAGTACCCTTGCCCTAAAAAACTTTTGTAGACCTTGTTCTGCTGGGCGACTGCTTTCAGTTCGGCAAGTGCCTCTTGCTCGGAGACAGCGGACGGCAAATTCATTTCCGTCTGTCTGAGGATGCTTGCTGGCACAATCTCTTCAATTAATGTCTCTCGACTTTCTGCTCCGATGGCATCAAGCATGAACTGCTCATCGGCTTGTGAAAGACCAATATGTCGGCCTGCAAATTCCGGATTGTCATCTGTTGGAGATGATGTATTGGATGTAGGTGGGAGAGACTCAGACGAAAGAGTATTTGGAGTAGCTGTGCCGGAAGACATGGAAGGTTCCTTTCCTGACCGTGCCGACGCATTGTCTGCGTTTCGTGGCAACTGACGTTGTGTTCTATCCGCCAGAGGAAACAGAATGGCGTGAACCACTCTGGGAACCCTGTTGTCCTTGGACCTGAGAGATTCACCCGTGAGCATCGGCTCCGGATTTGCCCCTTCGGTGGACGACGCTCGCCACGTCGTCACTCTCCAACAGAATTATAAAATGTCAGTACTTTTGCCTGAGCGTTCGGCCTTCGGCGGTCTTTCGACTCTCTCCTGACACTTTTAGCATAGTGCTCAGGACAAACAGCGACAATACATGTCACTAGAAGTCGTTGATCGGTATGCATATATAGCAGTCAATAGCACCAAGCAAAATGCAGTTACTTCCGTTCAACGCAACGTAACCCTTAGATAAAATCTCGTAATAGGAGGTGGCTATCGTTGCGAGTTTAAGTTTGTACTCGGCAGAAATTTCAGTGGTGACCTTCGGCTTCTTTGCCGAGTTCCTGATCAATAAGAATAAGGCCGTGGCCATCTCCTCCAACGAGAGAGAGACGGTCATGGACGTCATCTGCCTCAGCCGTGTCAGCAATTTGTTGTGGAACAAACTGTGTTATGAAACTATGTGTCAGATGATCGTTGTGTTTGTCGGCCAAATCAATCAGGTCATTCATCCTTTGCATTAATTTATGCTCTTGGCTTCGAACTTGATCAAAAGCTGCAACTGGGTTGTCCCAATCAGAGGCAGGAGCTTCAATTGTTGAAAATTTTGCCTGATAGTCCCGGTCATTAAGGTAGTCGACAAAGAGCCCCATGTGGGTCAACTCCCCGGCTGCTTCGGTACGAAACCATTTTGCCATTCCTGTTAATCCGCGGACGCTGGCCCATGAAGCCATTGAGAAATAAAGGAATGCTGCAGAGGACTCGATGCAAATTTGTTCATTCAGAGCGGCGGCAACTTCTTCATTCAGTGATAGTCGAAAACTCATCAAATTCTCCAGCGTTCTAATCAGGTAAGGGAAAGATTCGTTTTAATTGTGTCTCTAAAAGTTTAGCAACCTAATAAGAGTTCGGGCAGTGGCATCTCTTTACTTTCATAAAAATCCTTTCATCAAGTACTGATATTGAGATTCATTATCGAGAGCCAGCAGGGTTCAAGCTTTTCGCGTCAACACGCACAACATCCATCCAAATCTATGCCGGGTGAAAATCAATATTTTCCATTAGCATAGGAATAAATGCGTCTGCATCATTCGAATGCGCTGCGGTTGATAGTAAGAATGAGGTTGACTGTAAGAATATTGAAATCACTTCAACAACAAGCTGAGTGTCTTGTCTTGTAATGCTCAGCTCAGTTGTTTGGTGGTGCGTCTGGTGAACCTTTACACAAAGGCGACACGATCTGGTGAAGTTCTATCTATTCCCATGATGGCTATTCCCATGATGGGCTCTCGCCACTATGGGAAGTTGTGAATGTTCGCTCTCAATAATGCTGGTTTTGGAGGTAACGCAGCTATTTTCAAGCAGTACTGTCCTCGCACACCTTAAATTTCACCATTTTTCTGTGCCGGTGTCGTTGCACCTTATCGAGCGCACCGGGCATTATCAATATTTTGGCAATCCAGCTGCAGACAAGTTGCAAGATGTGTTTCCAGAAATGACGATATTTTATATGAGAATCTTTCGTATGAGCTTTGGTGAAAGAGAGACTATGAGATTAATTTGTGTGGTAGTTGCGTTGGTGTGTGGTGTATTTCTTCAGGCTGGCTTGATGCTTGCAGCTGAGACAACGCAGGTAGCTGAATATGCCGACCACATGGCAGCATCGGAAAAGATACCCGGTCTTCATGCCGGAGAGCATCCGCTGCCGCTGCCTACGACAATGAGCCACATTGATTACGAGAAAATACTCTTCCCGTTTATCAAGAGCCGCGCCTATGCAAAGCAGTTGGGATGGAGTCACGATAAATATGTGCGTGATACCGGGGCGTATGTGAAAGGAAAGTACTACGGGACTCATCCGGCAGTCCGGTGCTTTTATTCACCAAAGGTGATGTACTGGCTAACCGGGAATCCAGATTTCTGGCCCGAGGGTCGTGATTCCGGGCAGGCGCCGCAAAAAGCACCTCGTGAAGGTGTTATTCCCGATGGTGGGATGATCATCAAAGAAATGCTTCCACCACCAGCCGCTCGATACGAAGACATGACAGAGGAGGAAATTCTTGCCGTGTTGCAGTTGCCATCGTCAGCTGGCTGCGATGTCATGATTAAAGACAGTTCCGGATCACCAGATGGCTGGTTCTGGGCAAGTGTCTTTGAGGGTCAGGAATATGACACTCCTGATTCGTTTGATTATCCGCAGGCAGGATTCGTTCTCGCCTGCGTGCGGTGTCATTCTGTTGCTGAGGAGGGTGGGACCTTTTCATCCCTACGGAATATCACCGGGTTTCCAGGTGAGCCAATACAGTATTTTGTAGATAACACGTGGCGAGAAATTCCAACAGAACTTCAGCCATACGACTTCCGCCATAATCCGGAACCTCCGGCGTTGCGTGCCCCGCTTGAGCCGGGTCCAACACGACCAAGTTTTGAATTTCTTAATACGTACAAATCTGCGAAATATGTTACGTATCCAGAAGTACGGAAGTTTCCGGCAGAATCGAATGATCACGTCACCCCACATGCATCGATTCCTGAGCGATTTCTGACATCCGATCAATGCCTGATGTGCCATAGTGCTGCCACCGGTCGGCATAGTGCAAGTCCCGTCATGTTTCTGGAAACCAAGCGAGGGGGCCTGAACGTTTCGCCCTATGGTGAGTGGCGGTGGTCACCAATGGGCCTCGCTGGACGCGACCCTGTTTTTCATGCACAGCTTGAGAGTGAGTTATCACAACTTACACGAGAATTGCCTGGTGATCAGGCCGACTCGTATGGAGATCAGGTAGTCAATACCTGTCTACGGTGCCATGGTGCTCTCGGGAAACGGCAACACGAATTTGACATGGGTCTCAAGCCCTGGGAAACAAAGGGTAAAGAAAATCTTGACTGGTTTCATGTCGCAGATCCGAATGATCCGCATCATAAGTACGGGGGACTCGCTCGTGATGGAATTAGTTGCACTGTCTGCCACGGCATGGTTGAAGAGTATCCAGACCTTCAAGGTTTTCTGGCCAATTCAATAACAGGCCAATTTAAGACGGGTCCTGCAAATGAGATTTATGGACCGTTTAAAGACGTTGTGACCAAGCCGATGCTCAAAGTACTTGGCGCTGCGCCAAAACACAGTCCATTCATTCAATCATCACGAATGTGTGCAACGTGTCATGTTATTAATCTGCCAGTTCTTGACTGGCCGTTGAGTCATCCTCCTGCCGGAGTTGAACAACCGCCGCAAGAACAGCTTGAGCAATTACTTGCATCTGAAAAGACGCCGCAATTTCAGGGCTTTGCTCACAAGATTGAACAGGCGACGTATTTGGAGTGGCTCAATAGTAGTTTTCAAGATGAATTTGGTCGGACGTCTGAATCGCGGAGTTGTCAGGAATGTCACATGCCTAAGGGATATGAAAGTCCCGATGGTGATCTCTTGATTGATCAAATTGCAACAAAAATTGCTGTTCTTCAGGACCAGGAATATCCAGAATCAGATCATGCACTTGCTCGGGAAGATCACCACGTTCGATTTCGCAACGAAGGTTTTCGGCGACATACATTTCAGGGCATGAATGTCTTCCTGCTCGAGATCTTCAGGCAGTTTAATGATGTGCTTGGAGTCCGGTTGCCTGATTACGAGACCGGTGTGGAAGGAATTCACTTTGCCATCGATAACTACGTCCAAAATGCGCAGAAAAATACAGCTACCGTTGAGATTCTAAATGTAGAAACTGCGGGTCAGACCATCGCTGCGGATGTGAAAGTGACAAATCTTACAGGTCATCGACTGCCGAGTGGTGTTGGATTTCGTCGAGTGTGGATGGAGTTTTTACTTGTAGACAGTACGTATGGTCGTGACCGTATTATCTGGTCGTCTGGGTTAACAAACGGTGCCGGGGTTATTGTTGGAGAGAATGGTCGCGTGTTGCCCTCAGAGTTCTTTGATGATGTCGGCAACGGTCAACAAAGACAGCAAGCGTATCAGCCACATCATCGTGTGATCAGTAGTCCCAATCAGGTGCAGATCTACGAAGAATTAAGCCAAAATGCATCTGGAGAATTTACAACAAGTTTTTTGCATCGGACACATGATGTGAAAGACAATCGGCTCTTGCCTCGAGGGTGGTCAGCTGAAGGGCCAGGTGAGGAAATGCCAGAAGCGTTTGTTGAGGCAACCCATCCGCATGGTGTCGGAGAAGATCCACAATACGCCGATGGGAAGGGAACAGATATTGTCAGTTATCGTGTCACGGTCCCTGAATGTTTTGATTGCCGGAAATTACGCTTAAAGGCCACGCTCTATTCACAGGCGTGGGCCCCGTACTACCTTCGAGATCGCTTCAGTGATATTCCAGAGGGGCCAGAGGGCGATGCAAGACGTCGGCTGTTCTTTTTGATGTCACATCTCAAAACAGAAGGAACTGTTATCGATGGCTGGAAATTCAAGATAGCAACAGACGAAGAAGAAGTTACGGAATCGCATGAAAAAGAAGAATTGAATCGAAAACGCTGCAGCTGACCCGATTCAGTCAATGACTTGTAGGAAATGCAGATGGGGGAAGAAACAGTGTTGATGGACCCGGCTATTTTATTCCTGATCACCCTGTATTGCCCATGCGTTGATGACATGGTGCATGTTGCGAACTTTCTGTACCTGACGTCATATCTTGTACGTGATATTCTCTGGTTGCGAGTGCTGACAATTTTTGCTGGTCTGTCGCTTCTTCCATTTTATTGTAACTGCAGTGATCATATTCTTTGGGCGCCCATTGGCTGGAATGCACTGTTCATTACAGTCAATCTTGTCCAGATCGGTATCCTTTTGCGAGAGCGTCGCCCGCGTCGTATGGATGGGCCTGAGCAAGAACTCTATGACAAAGTTTTCTCTGAACTCACTCCGGGTGAATTTCGCCGGTTGGTGAAACTCGGTGAGTGGCGCGAGATTGAAGCTGGAACAATGATTATAAAGCGTGATTCTGTCGTTCATGACATTCAGGTGCTTGAGCGTGGCGCTCTTGAAGTGCGGTCAGGTGGCACAATCATAGCTCGCAATGAACCAGGACAATTCGTTGGTGAAATGAGTTTTCTTTCGGGTGAAAGGGCAACAGCTGATGTTGTTGCGAGCGAGCCAAGCCAGGTCTTGGCCTGGTCTCAGGAAAGTTTGAATAAACTGCTCGACAAAAAGCCAGCCCTTGCCTACAAGATGCGGGGCATTCTTGGCCGAGATGTTGTGGTTAAGTTACGAGAGCATGGGAAGCCGGTGGGATAAGTCCAATCACCCACTGCGTTTTCTGTACCGAACTGGTCTTCGCTTCCCGGCACTAGATTATTAGTTGCAGTACTCAGTTTCGTGAGAGTATGCCATTGCACGGTGAGGTGGTTGCATTGAGCGTGATTGAAAATGTATGCATGGCTTGGCTAAACAATGCCGAGGTGTTGC
>JALCBP010000185.1:0-2679 GCA_028066355.1 Pirellulales bacterium | reverse complement strand
TTCCGGCCCCGGGGGTTTCGCCGAGTCGTGCCGAGATGGTTGAAGGTGAATCGCTCGGACGTTTTGAAGGGTTTAATAATGAACCTGATATGGAATCTCCTTACGCTTATGTCTATGCAGGTCGGCAGGATAGGGCTAATGAGGTCGTACGTGCTGGTCTGAATCAGTGTTACGGGGATTCACGTGGTGGTTTAGTGGGGAATGATGATTCCGGTGGGATGAGTTCGTGGTATGTCTGGAGTGCATTAGGTCTTTTTCCTGTCGCTGGACAAGACGTGTTTTTGATTGGCTCACCGCTTTTCGACCGTACCGAGTTGCATTTTGGGCAAAGCCGGGCATTCACCATTGAGGCTGAGGGAACCGGAGCAGAGAACCTCTATGTTCAGTCAGTTTTGCTGAACGGAAAGCCTTTCCAGAAACCTTTTTTGCGATGGAAGGATTTGTGTTTGGGCGGAACGCTGTCTATCAAGATGACATCGACTCCAACTATTTGGACAGAAGAGCGGCCGCCTTCCTGCGCATGACGAGAGACAATCAGATTGTTAATGCCTAGAAAAACACGAGTCTTGAGGCTTGCTGAGAATGAGTCTCACTGTCATGTTTTTTTAAAGAAAAAATGAAAATTAAAGGTCTTGTGGAGCACTGTCTTTGACGAATACTCTTAAGAGTAGTTAGTCAAAGAGAGGTGTTTTATGAACAAGTTGTCGAACGTCTGCTTCGAGAAATTGTTTTTTGTCGTCCTTGTTTCTCTACTACCTTTTTCGGCGGTTGAATGCTTTGCCGCAGATCAGAGCGTTAATGACAGGCAGTTCGATACAAAAGATATTCTTCAAATCGTTGAAACAGCGAAATTGAGTGAAGACGCCGTTGATCTTAACACTCTACAAGAACTTGATGTGGATACGGCACGGATTGTGGCTGCAAGTCGTGGGAAGCTGTTCTTAAATGGGCTGACAGAAGTTACTCCAGAAGTTGCTGAGATCTTGGCTAATCATCGTGGTTGGTTACACCTTGAAGGTCTACGATCGGTCAGTCCAGCTGTAGCTCGAGCACTCTCGAAACATCAGGGGTGGCTTTTCCTTAACGGTATACGAGTATTAGATAGAGATGTCGCAATCGCATTGTTGCCATATCATGGCCAACTGTATCTTGACGGTGTCGAAACGATTACAGAAGATGTCGCCAAAATTATTGCGAGTCGCCGTAATGGTGTTGAGCTTTACGGTGTTGAGAATATTAATTATCGGTCTGTCGCAATGTTGAGGAAAAACTCAGAAATTATCCTGCCTGCAAAGTTCAATCGCGCGGACTGGTGGCCATTCTAGCTAAAAAGTCGGTGGAGGTTTTCACCTCCACCGACTCGTTGCTTTACAAAATTAACTGTAGTGATTCAGTTGATTTGTTATGGGGTCTGAACAACTTCACCACCAGCACGGGTACCAAGAGCTCGGTAGGCTGTTCCGTCAATCGTTGATGTAAAGGACCGCGTTGATCCATCCATCATAAGACCGTTTGTAACACCACCGTTGTGATAGCTTCTTGCAGTTACGACAGCGACAGCAGCATTTAGACTGGCCGCTCCCTTGCCTTCTCGCTGTGAGGTGAAGTCGCCATCAGCATGCCCGCTGTTTTTAGTAACGGTATTTGGCGGAAATGTTGTAGTCAAACCATCTTGGTGAGTACGACCATCACACCACTCTGTATTCCCGCTATCATTTTTTTGGCTACCACCAAGACCACTCAGGTCGGTAGCAGTTAGAGCTGGGACCGCACTTAATCCGCCACCATCACGCATGTATGGAAAGAACGCCTTCTTTTCTCCAGCGGCGATGGTATTTGACATACCGTCTCGCATATCTCGAGGCCGTGATTTTTGGTTCACGCCAAATGGGCCATTGCAGCCAGCAGCACCCGGGGGCAGGATCTGACCTGTGCCATGATTCCATCCTATGTTGGTTGGATAGTAATCGGTGCCTCGTGGCCTATCGTTAATTTCGCTTGGGCAGATCAACGTGTCGATTCGATAATTGCACAGCTTCTTACCGTTAACCGTTTGGTCTTTGTAGCTTGTTGATGCTGCAATTGCAGATCGAACCGAGGCACCAAGAGCAGCTTGCTCGATAAAAGGGAGTAACTGGGCAGAAACACCCCAGTCGCTAGCAGTATTGCCGCTGGCATCCTGCTCGAATGCAGGCGGGTAATGCCGCAGGGCATTTTCGAAATTGTGCAGTGCCAAGCCCATTTGCTTGAAATTGTTACTGCAAGAAACACGCCGGGCAGCTTCTCGAGCCTGCTGAACAGCTGGCAGAAGGAGTCCGACGAGAACACCGATGATCGCGATAACGACCAAGAGTTCTATAAGCGTAAAGCCTGAGGGCTTTCCAGGATTTTTCATTTTCATTTGCTTACCTTTAGTTAGGAAGAAGGGCTGCTGGCTGGGGAAAATCCTGGCTGGCTGATTTTAATGATATTGAGATTCAATCTCAATAGTGGTAGTGTAGCCTTTCTTCAAGTAGCGTCAAGTCTAATGTTTGAGGTTGAAAATCATGGCAAATGATTCATTGAAGCATCAACAGCGGCCAGCCCAATTGGAGAGCAAAGCCTCAAAACAGTTGGAACCTCTAGCCTCAACTGACCTGTTGCAAGGACAACGAGAACGGCAGATTGTGCATGGCAACG
>JALCBP010000011.1:34690-58359 GCA_028066355.1 Pirellulales bacterium | reverse complement strand
GATCATCGGTCAGAATAAGAAGAATATTCGGCGGTTTCTCGGCATAAGCATTCGAAGATAAAAGCGCGAGAGATATCAAAAAAAGAAATGGTTTCATCATGAATTTCTAGTCTGTATGGTTCGAATTTTTGTAACAGCCAATTGGACTCGCCACACCTATCTTCTACTCGCTTTTGTCTTGCCATTAAATTCCAGCACGGCTTCGCCGGACAGGAGCCGCTGGAGCTTGGAAAACTTCTCCGGTATGCCATCGGGATTGCTTCGCCAATTGATGCCCTGCCACATGAACTTCAGGGCCTCCTCGCCGCACACGGTCCGGCCTTGGAAGAACGCCTCATCATAAGTCGCCGTCCGCCAGGGACGGACATCAGGCATGGAGGTGTGGTGCGGAGGTTCTGCAGCGTTGAGCGCAGCCGGAACATTGACGGAACACAACGCCAGCAGGACGGTGAGCGGGGTGAGGGTGGGTTTCATAGTGGCTAGTCCCTTCGATAGGCTCGCGTTTCCCATTTGGATTGAACAACGTTAAGCTTGGAACCGCTCCATGCCCATCTTACCTTCAGGAGGGCGTCGCGATTCTCGAACTGGCCAATCGTGCCGCGGAACTCTTTGAAAAGCAGTCAGGCAGTGAGAAACGCCGATTGCTCGATTTCGTACTATCGAACTCCACTTGGGGTGATGGCCAGCTGACGGTCGAATTTCGCCAAACCTTTGATCTCATTGCACTTGGGACGACAGAACTGAAACAGAAAAAGGCCGCCGGAGTGGGTTCCGACGACCTTTATCAATTGAAGTACACCCCACTGGATTCGAACCAGTAACCTTCGGTTTCGTAGACCGATGCTCTATCCAATTGAGCTAGGGGTGCAGTTTCTTCACACAACAATACACCGTTATTCCTCGTGGTCCAAGCGGAGTCTCAAGAACCCGTTTTCATCGACATCAAACTGCTCATCGAGCACGCTCCAGCCAAAACCATCAGAGCCTTGGCTCATAGCCGATATGACCAAACTCCTGTCTCCGTTCGGCTGAGGAGCCTCACCAGTTAAAGGCCCAAACCCCGCAGGCTGTCTCAGCGATGCGCGAGGCCACACCACAGCTCCATTGACAACTCTTCCAACTGAATCACTGGAATATGTGTTTTCCTTGCTCACTGACCGCGATGGCGGCGTACTCATCGCCAGCAGGCCAAGGCCGGGCGGGGCAAAGGCGGCAACAGGCGTGACACCAAACATCGCCTCAAATGCTGAAAGTGTCTTCGCAACATGCTCGAATTCAGCCGCTGATCGAACAGGCACGACAATCACTTCAGGAAAAGCCATGAGGTTTGGAGGTTCTCTGCGCGCAAAAGCAAGAATTTCACTGAGCTGTTGGTGCCGGGCGATCCATACTGTAACTCGACGTCGCTGAAACAAACGCACGAACTCATCAGCAGACACTGCTTCCTGACAGGCTTCAAACGACACGGATAGTTGATGAGAATGGGCGTCAGCAAATACGTCATGCAGCGGATCATCTTTCTGAAGCGTTACAAGCAGACGATCAAATCGTCTTAGAACACAACACCCACTTAATGCTTCCGCAAAAGCCGCATACGTAACATCACACTTTGGATTGTGATGAAATCGATCGAACACCGCTCGAGCTACTGTTTCCTGAAGTGCAAGACGGATAACTGAAGGGCTCTGCCCACTGGGAACAAGTGGCCCAAACCGCATCGTGATTCTTCGCCGTAATGGCCACGGTAATTTGAAGAAAAACTTGCCACCTGAAAATGAAAAGATACTGCCCCAGAGACCATCGATAGCCAAGGGGACAGCAGGGGCATCTACACGCTTCAGAATTCGCTCGAGCCCGCGTTTAAACCCAAGCACTTGCCCTGTCCTTGATATACCTCCCTCACAAAAGATTCCAATAAAATCTCCGTTGGCTAATCCACTTTCTATTTCTTTGAGCGCCCGAGCAATCGATTTTGGATGAGGATCAAAAAGAATAAATTGCCATTGTGCGGCGAGTCTTTTCAGGAAACGACCATGAATGTTTGGGCCATAGACAACCATCCGAACGGGTCTTCGAGCCGCAAGGACCACCAGAAAACCATCAAGCCATGAGATATGGTTTCCGATAATGACTGCAGGCCCAGAGGCCGGAAGAATCTCTTCCCCCTCGATGCGAAATCGATAGACGAGGCGTACCGTCCAATCCACAAACAGGCGCAGAGACGATCGAGGCGCTGAAAGTATCGCAGCGACCGTTGCCACGCCTGCAAGCAGTGCAAAGATCAAAAAGACCCCACGCGCTGAGAAAAGGGGCTTCGCCAATTCCTCCGCTCCCACAGGCATTCGCAAAAAATAATAGCCAAGAGACGAAGCCAACATGCCGGTGAATACCAACAGATTCGTAGACGCTAGTGTTGCCCCCAAACGATCAGGTGGGCTTTGTTCCTGAAGATAGGCTTCAAGAGGAACATCAAACATGCCTGCGCCAACGCCCAGAAGAAAAAGCCACAGGGCAGCTGTAATCAAACCAAATGACAGCGACCCGTTCGGCTGAAAAATTTCCTGGCTGGAAAAGGAGAGAGCAAGGCAAGCAATTGACATAATGATGCCACCAACCGGCACGATGCCAAGGTTCACTTGAGAATTTTCATCGATGCCCTGACGAGAAAGACGACCAGCGAGCAGGCTGCCTCCCCCAATACCGATAACAAGCGAGAGGAGAAGAGGCGTTACCTCTCCTTGTGTAGTCGCTCCAGACTCAAATGCATACTGGTCAACATTAAGCTGAGCAACGGCAGCGATGCCCCAGAAAAATACAATTCCTGATGCTGCACCAATAAGTTGACGAACTCTGAACAGGCCTCGCAAATCATCTATCGTTTTCGCAATTCCATTTTTTGGAAACGCCGCGTGTGGATCAGCAGCAGCAACTTTTGGTAGTCGTAAAGAAAGAAGCCAACCAATTGAGGCTATTGAAAAAAGTCCTACTGCTGCTGGCAACGCATACCCAAATGGAAGATCAATCATCCAGGAGGGTAGGGGACGGTCTGCGTCGGGTTGAGGAGTGAGCCATGTGATGTCGGCCAGCCAATTTCCAGCTGCCATTCCTGCGAGTGTCGCAGCAAGTGACACAAGCGCGAATATTCCATTTGCTGAAGAAAGTTTGGCTGGGGGCACTGTCTCAGGAATCGTTCCAAGCAGGCTTGGGTTCAACAATGTGGTCTGCAGGCCGAAGAGACCAACCACTCCAAGTAACAGCCAGAGCCCAAGAGGAATGCCTCCCAAAACAACACCAGACCCAGCACCCCATGCGACGGCAAGTGCGGCGACGATGCCGATGAGTATCTCAGCGAACTTCCAACTAATCACAACGGATCGTTTGGAATATCGATCCGCAAGCCAGCCAGCAAGCCAGGCAAAGAGCACAAATGGTACGACATACACTGCCGTTCCGACGGCCAGGACAGCAGCAGGAGCTGTGCCGACTGATGCTGCGGCTCGTTTCCCCAAGCCTATGACGATCCATCTGGCCATATTATCGTTCAGTACGGTGAGCGACCGAACGGCTAGCAGGGACACAAAACCAGATGTCGAATCAGATGGCTGGTGTTCGGATGGAGATTTTTTCACGTCCGAACCCCACCTTGAGACAGCACGCAAGTGCTCAAATTGACTCCACGCACGCTGATTATTGACTTTTGGATGATGTAATTGACGGCAGTCAAAAGCAGGTTAAACCTAAACGACAGCGGGAACTTTACCGCCCGTTTGCGAACCTAGCAACCTCTAGCGTATCCTATAACCAAATAAAGTCACTTGTTCTCGTCATCGGAGTCTCTCACATGTCACATACCCAATCCCTCCCACACATGACTATACGACGACTTCCACTCGTAATCGCGGGTTTTGTGGCTAGCGTAGTGCTTGCTGGTTCAGGGTATGCTCAACAAGTGGTCTATTATTCGCCTGTTGTGGCTCAGCCAGCACCCTATGTCAGCCAATACACCCCGTCTGGCACATATTCGGCCGTGACAGCATATTCGGCTCCTGTTGCAGCAGTTCCGGCCAGTTCCGTAGCTGTGACGAGTTACTACGCTCCAGCAACAACGGCGTACTATGCTCCGGCTGCGACTACTTCCTATTATGCCCCAACAACTTCGTACTATGCTCCAACAACCGCATATTACGCGCCAACAGCGGCTTACTACGCACCAACCGCGTACGTTACTCCATACTATTACCGCAGGGGCCTCTTCGGCCGTTATCGTCCTGCACGTGGGGTGGCCTATCCGGCTTACTATCCGGCCTACTAATCGATAATTTCACCTTCGGCGAATCAAACTTTTGAATTCGCTAAGCCATGATTCTTGACCGCCCCTTCGGGCGATCTATAGTGAGGCGAGTTCGTAAATGCCTTTTTTGCTAAGGGCAGGCGACACAAAGTTCTATTGAAACCGGAATATATGACACGATCAGTCACAATTGTTGGTGCCGGCCCAGGCGGCCTTGCTTCGGCAATGCTGTTGGCACGAGCAGGCCTACGAGTTCGAGTTCTCGAAAGGCTTGACACTCCTGGAGGGAGAACCAGTTCGCTTGAGAGCGGAACCGGCTTTCGGTTTGACCTTGGTCCTACATTCTTCCTCTACCCACGAGTTCTGGCAGACATCTTCTCCGCGTGCGGATATGACCTCAATAATGAAGTGGAGATGGTTAAACTCGATCCGCAGTATCGCCTCATTTTTGGCTCGGGTGGTGATCTTTTGGCAACACCAGATCTTGCGAGGATGGAAGATGCCGTTGCCCGTCTTTCACCCAACGATCGCGGTGCATTTACCCGGTTCATGACCGAAACAAGAGAGAAATTTGTTCGATTCGCGCCGTTTCTTGAAAAACCATTTGAACGATGGACTGATTTGGCGAACCCTGATTTGCTGAAACTCGTGCCTCTGCTCAAGCCGTGGAAAAGCTTGGACTCTGAACTTGGCCGGTTTTTTTCGGATGAACGTATTCGCCTCGCCTTTACATTCCAATCAAAATATCTCGGCATGTCGCCATTTCGCTGCCCAAGCCTCTTTTCGATTCTGTCATTCCTCGAATACGAGCATGGTGTTTTCCATCCGATTGGAGGCTGCGGTGAAGTCTCAGCAACGATGGCTCGGATTGCCGAAGACATGGGTGTCGAAATTCACTATGGCGAATCCGTTGAATCAATGGAGTTTCACGGCAGGAGGATTACCTCCGTAACAACGCCCAAGGCGACATATAAAGCCGACGCAACGGTGGTGAACGCTGACTTCGCGAGGGCAATGACACGACTCGTACCTGACAATTTACGACGGCGGTGGAATGACAAGAAAATAGCTTCACGACGATTCTCGTGCTCAACGTTCATGCTGTACCTCGGACTTGATGGGTGCTACGAATCGGTTCCCCATCACAACATTTATTTGGCTGAAAACTATCGGGAAAATCTCGCCGACATCGAGCGACGCCATCGTTTGAGCAGTGATCCATCGATGTACGTCCAGAACGCATCAATTACTGATCCGACTCTCGCCCCCCCCGGCATGAGCACGCTTTACGCACTCATTCCTGTAAGCCACAAGCACCCGAACATCAATTGGAAGAAGGAAGCCCCGGCATTCCGCGAAGTTGCGATCGATCAACTCGAGAAGATTGGCATCACAGATGTCAGGCCGCGGATTCGATACGAAAAAATGATTACGCCCGACGATTGGCAAGACGATTACGCAATCTATCGAGGAGCCACCTTCAATTTATCGCACGACTTAAATCAGATGCTTCACATGCGGCCACACAATCGTTTTGAAGACATCGATGGGATGTATCTTGTGGGCGGTGGCACTCATCCTGGTAGCGGTCTTCCTGTGATCTATTCCTCAGCACGCATCACTACTGATTTGTTACTTCGTGACTTGGGTGTGCCAAATGAGTTCAGCGAGCAAACAGGCGACGTAAATGAGCCTTGGCAGACCCCAGAAGAACAAGCCCCGGCTGAACCGATTGGAAGCAGTGGGTGAGTTTGGCCAAAGGCAATTAGTCTCCGAAATGCCGTGACGAGAGCAGAATTCGAGACCAAAATTCCCCCGAACAAACCGCAATCGGACCACCCATAGACTGCTGACTACCATTATCGCATAGACTCTGAGCCGGACACCAAAAAGGAAACGTGACATGGAACATTCCATCGATGGACTCCTGAGCGACTCATCGACTGAAGAAATACAACAGGACAATATCCAATCAAAAGAACTCAGTGACGCTGAAGTAGATAATCGCGTCATCGTTGTTGGTGGCGGCCTCGGTGGACTCGCAACAGCATGCACGCTTGCTGCCCGAGGTTATGGCGTCGTGCTCTGTGATAAAAATGACTGGACAGGCGGCAAGGCTGCAGTTTATGAGGAGGCTGGCTTTCGGTTCGACATGGGCCCGACAATCCTGACTATCCCGGCTGTTTTAAAACGCATATTTGATGAAGCGAATCAACCCTTGGAGGAAGCCCTTGACCTCGTCCCGCTTGACCCACAATGGCGCAGCTTTTTTACTGACGGGACAACACTCGACCTTCATGCTGATGTTGAGTTGATGAAAAAAGAATTGGAAAAGTTTTCTCCAGGCTCCGGAGCAGGAGACGGCTATTCCCGCTTCATGGATTTAGCGAAGAAACTTCACAAAATATCCGATGACTTTTTCTTCTGGAAATCTATTGGTGGCCTCAAAGACATGTTTGACCCCAAAAGAAGTGTCACCATCTCCATGCTTCGTGAAGTCATGCGAATGCGACCAGGTCATAGCGTAGCCGGGACAGTCCGATCATACGTGCCAGATAGCCGCGCCGCTCAAATGCTTGACCACTACACCCAATACGTCGGAAGCTGCCCAGAGTCTTCTCCGGCAGTTCTTTGCGGTATTGCTCACATGCAATCAAACGATGGTGTCTGGTACCCGCGAGGAGGCACGGGCGCAGTTCCCAAAGCCCTCACAAAACTTGCATTGAGTCTCGGTGTTGAAATTCGAAGAAACACTGCGATTCGGCAGATAATTGTGAAGAACAACCGGGCGGTTGGCGTGCTCACAGCCGATGGAGAAACCATCAGGGGCGGGGCAGTTGTCAGTAATTCTGACAGTGTACGCACCCATCAGGAATTGCTCGATGGCCGACCGCAAAAGCGATTCCTTGGACGCAGAAACTATGAACCAGCGTGTTCAGGGGTTGTCCTCTACCTAGGCTTAGACCGGCGATATGATCAACTACTCCACCACAACTTCGTTTTCTCTGACGATCCTCACAAAGAGTTCGATGCCATCTACCGACAAGGTGAACCTGCACCAGATCCAACATGTTATGTCTGCGCTCCTGCGATTACCGAGCCTGAAGTAGCACCGCCGGGCGGCGAGTCTCTCTATGTACTCGTCCACACCCCGTACCTTCGACCCCATCATAAATGGTCTGAAATGCTACCCGCCTATCGAGACCGCATCATCGAGAAACTAAAACAGACGGCCGGGCTTGAAGATCTTGAAAAGCATATCGTTGTTGAAAAAGCACTCACACCTCAGGACATCCAAGATCGCTACCATGTTCTGGATGGTGCGATCTATGGGCTTGCGAGCCACGGACGGTTCCTTGGCGCGTTTAAGCCAGCCAACAGATCACCTGATGTTGAAGGGCTCTACATGGCGGGTGGATCTGCTCACCCTGGGCCGGGGATGCCAATGGTACTGATGTCCGGATGGATTGCGGGTGACTGTGTCGACCAGGACCAGATTGTCGAACCTATTGGAACGCTCAACCAGACTCCATGTGTGGCATCGTGAACAGGCCAGAAGGTACTCTGGAAAATCCCACCTCGCGGCAACGTCGTGACGTCACTCTACCACCATATGCAACACATTTACACGGCTGGTTCATGTGGTACGTACGCGGATACCTCCGTCGACACTTTCACGCCATTCGACTCTTAAAACCATCTGATGGAAGACCGACCGTTCCAGATGTCGCTGACCAGCCCGTGCTTCTCTACACAAATCATCCAAGTTGGTGGGATCCGTTGATCTTCCTCTCGGTTGCGCAAAAGCTGTTTCCTGATCGACTCAACTATGGCCCCATCGACTCAACTGCCTTGGGACGCTACTCCTTCCTTGAAAAAATTGGGTTTTTAGGAATTGAGCCTGACTCATGGAAAGGAGCTGCTCGTTTCCTGAGACTTGCCAGAGCTGCTCTTGAACGGCCAGATGTGTTTTTCTGGGTCACCGCTCAAGGAAATTTTGTTGACCCACGTCACCGCCCCGTCACTATCAAGCCTGGAGTGGGGCACGCTGCAGCCGTTGCAAAACGTGGATTAATCATTCCCTTTGCACTTGAGTACCCATTCTGGAACGAACGGCTACCCGAAGCGATCGTTTCCTTTGGCACCCCGCACCGAATTGATCAACACACTGAACGAGACGCGGACACATGGAACCGTATTCTTGAGAAATCACTCGAAGAGACGCAGGACGAACTACGAGATGCCGCGATTGCTCGGAACTCAGACGCGTTCACTGAACTGGCATCGGGCACTGTCGGCGTTGGAGGTGCGTACGACATCATACGACGCATTCGCTCCACACTTTCTGGAAAAACATTCAACCCGGCACACGAAGAGGAGTCATCGTGACCGACACGGAAGTTGTGCTCTCTTGCATCGCCCTGACGGCGTGTTTTTTTGCTGCCATACCTGCAGCCCTTACGTGGCAAAACCTGAAAATTTTTTGCACGAGCCCAAAGGCAGAACCCTCAGAGCCTGTTTCTGTACTTGTACCTGCCAGAAACGAAGAACACGTTATCGATGGTTTTATTCGCAACATCTTGGCCAGCCAAGACGTAGAACTCGAACTTGTTGTACTTGATGACGCCAGTACCGATTCGACAGCGCAACGTGTGTCGAAATGGATTGACCAAGACCAACGAGTGAGACTCGTTTCTGGAAAAAAACTCCCGCCAGGATGGTGCGGAAAGCAACACGCCTGCTACCAGCTAGCCGAGTCCGCTCGCTTTGATACGTTTCTGTTTCTTGATGCTGACGTAACCGTTGAGCCGGATGCTATTGCACGGAGCGTTACTTTCCTAAACCAGTCAAAAGTCGATCTTGGTAGTGGGTTCCCTCATCAGGAAACACCGACAGTGACCGGCTGGCTTCTCCTGCCGTTGATCCACTTTGTCTTGCTCGGCTACCTACCTCTTTCTCGGAGCCGACTTTCAAACGACCCCTCACTTGCGGCAGGTTGTGGACAACTCTTCATAACAACTCGGTCTGCCTATTACACGGCAGGGGGACACGCCGCAATCAAGTCGTCGCTGCACGATGGGATTATGCTTCCTCGAGCTTTCCGAAAAGCCGGTCTTCGGACAGACATTTTTGATGCTAGCGACATCGCATCGTGCCGAATGTACGAAAAAAACCGAGACGTCCTTCAAGGTATTACCAAGAATGCTACGGAAGGAATCGGGGCACCGAAAACCATCATTCCTTTCACACTACTGCTTGGTGGTGGTGAAGTAGCGCCAGCACTTCTCTTGGCCTACGTATGCATAAGCACCAGCCAATCCTGGCTTGTACTAACCGGGATAGTTGTCAGTCTTGCGCTGAGCTATTTCCCACGATTAATTACGCTCAATCGTTTTCGACAATCGAGCGGCAGCGCCTTCTTTCACCCACTCGCAGTAGGCATTTTTCTGGCAGTGCAGTGGTTTGCCCTTGGCCGCCGACTCCTTGGAATCAAAACGTCCTGGAAGGGCCGTTCACTCAAGCCACAGTGAACCCAGTCTCTGCCTGAGCCAGCCTCTGTCTCGGATTGCTTCACCGAGAAATAACACCTTGCCTAGCCTGCCGCACCAATGACTTGGCTTCGTCTGTTGTACTGGCTGTAACTGTAATGTGGCCCATCTTTCGGCCCGGCCTTGGCTCTGCCTTTCCATAAAGATGAAGACCTGCCCCAGGGATCTCAAAAACACGACCCCACAGCGGTTCCCCTGACTGCCAGCAATCACCCAGCAGGTTTGCCATGGCCGCTGGCGCGAGTGGTGTTGTAACACCAAGCGGTAGTCCACAGATCGCGCGCACCTGCTGTTCAAACTGACTCGTGGGACATGCTTCTATTGTCAGGTGGCCCGAATTATGAGTGCGTGGAGCAATCTCATTCACCAGAACTCTGTCATCTTTTGTGAGAAAAAATTCGACGCAGGCAACACCGACAACACCAAGCTCTGAGAGAACTGTCGCGGCAAGATGCTCTGCCTCCCCAAGCACCTCGGCCGGTAAATCTGCCGGACATGAGCTCACATCGAGAATATGGTTCGCGTGATCATTCCGTATGGCTGGAAAAGCAACTACGGCACCATTGAGCCCCCTGGCTGCGACCACCGACAGTTCACATTGAAAGTCTATCCACTCCTCAAGAACACAGGGCAATTCACCAAGGCTTACCCATGCATCGTGGATACCAGACGCTTCCTTCAGCATCCTCTGACCTTTGCCGTCATAGCCAAAAGCTGCTGTTTTTAAAACAGCTGGCAAACCAATATCTTCAACCGCCTTTCGCAACTCTTCCTCGGTACGAACAACAATGTGCCGACCACACGGTATACCTCGTTCAGCAAGAAATGCTTTTTCCCGTTCACGGCTCTGCGTTGTGAAAAGCACCTCGGGATGAGGACGAACCGGGACAGCAGCCTTGAGAGCCTCGCCGGCTGCTGCTGGAACATTCTCAAATTCAAATGTGACAACAGAAAGCCCCTCTGCTGCCTTTGCCAAAAAAGTGGAATCATCGTAACTACCAACATGCAGCCGATCTGCATGTCGAGCAGCAGGGCATTCCTGGGTGTCCGTGATTACGGCGACCCGATAGCCCATACGGCGAGCAGCAACGGCAAACATCGCACCTAGCTGACCGCCACCAAGAACTCCAAGGAGTGCGCCCGGCATAATTGGATCGAACTGGCCAGCATCATCATCCATGCAGACACCTTCCATTTCCGTGAAAAGAATTACACAACAGGAGGGAGATCATCAGCCAGCACCCGATCTGTCTGTGACTGCCGATACGAACAGAGACGGTCGTTCAAGCCTTTATCATTCAGAGACAGAATTGAAACCGCAAGAAGTGCCGCATTCGCGGCACCAGCACCCCCGATTGCCAGCGTGCCAACGGGAATGCCTGCCGGCATCTGAACAATTGACAGCAGTGAATCGACACCACGTAGAACCGCCGATTCTACAGGAACGCCCAGCACTGGTAATGGTGTCTGCGCTGCCACCATCCCCGGAAGATGAGCCGCACCGCCTGCTCCGGCGATGATAACCTTCAAGCCTCGATCAACAGCTGTGCGAGCATATTCAGTGAGTTTCTGCGGGGTGCGATGAGCTGACACGATTTCACATTCATGAGGCACGCCAAGCTCACTGAGTGTGGTTGCCGCTCGCTCGAGCGTTTTCCAGTCGGATTTACTACCCATTATGATTCCAACAACGGGAATGGGTGAGCCGTCTGAGGAAGGTTTGGCCATCTTGATAAAAAGCTCCAAAAAACGGGTTGCCTAGTCTCCTGAAGATGCCATCATGCTCGGAGTTCCCTTTATCTGCAACCGGTAACGCTATGACACCAGTCCCCGTACATCGCCCACCGCTTCCAATCCTCGCTACGATCCATTGGCCGGACGACGTTCTGACGCCTGATCCAGCGACTGCTGCCGCCCTTGCGGCAGCGGCTGAAAGGCTTGCTAGTGGCCAACTTGTAGCGATCCCCACCGAGACTGTCTATGGTCTGGCAGCAGATGCGCTGGACCCTGATGCCGTTGCACAAATTTTTCATGTCAAAGGCAGGCCAGCAACAAATCCACTCATCGTGCATGTCTCAAATGAACGTATGGCACAGACTTTGGTACGTGACTGGCCAGACATGGCCCAGAAAGCTGCGGCTGCATTCTGGCCCGGACCACTGACCCTCGTTGTTCCCAAAGCCGACACCGTGCCTGAGATCGTAACCGCTGGTGGACGCACCGTCGCCTTACGCTGCCCGAGCCTCATAGCCACCAGAAAACTTATCGAATTGTCTAAACGACCGTTAGCGGCACCAAGTGCAAATCGATCTGAATCCGTGTCACCCACCACAGCGCAACATGTGTTGGAAGGGCTTGGAAGCCGAATCAGCATGATTCTCGACAGTGGGCCTTGCGAGCATGGCCTTGAGTCAACAGTTCTTGACTGCACAGTCAACCCACCAAAAATACTGCGGCCAGGTCCGATCTCTTCGGTTCAACTGTCCGAAACTCTTGGTGTAGAAATTTGTATCCCCGAATCAGAAACGGTTGGGGCGGAGCAGGGCAGGGTGGCTGATACTGTCCTTCGCAGTCCGGGAATGCAGCCAAGGCATTACGCACCTCAAACGCAACTCACGTTATCTGAAAGCGCGCCTTCTATCATTTCACAAATAATCGAAGACGGGCACCGAGTCGGCTGGCTCTGCAACACTCCAGAAGACAGTGCCGTTCAGACGCTTGCAGCCTCACCCAACGTGCTTGTCATCCCAATGCCTACTGATCCCGCCGCGTACGCCCGCAGCCTCTACGCAACACTTCACGCGGTTGATCAACGTGGACTCGATCGACTGATTGTTGACATTGTTCCCTCAGGGCCAGAATGGGCTGCCGTTCGAGACAGACTCAAACGCGCTGCCACGTGAGCCAATTCTATTTGGATCTCCAAACCCTAGAGCCCCGGCGGCAGGAACTCTCGTTGACAACAAAGCAAAACAACCGTACCAATAGGGGTGTTCGTCGGCATCTTGTCGGTCAATCGACAGGTTTTCTGAGGTTCAGGACAGATAGCTCAGTTGGTAGAGCAACGGACTGAAAATCCGTGTGTCGCGAGTTCGATTCTCGCTCTGTCCACTAAAACAGTAACGGGCCGAATCCAATTTTCCCCACCTGGTTTATTCGGTCGATAGCTGGCATCTCCACCCAATCCGCCTTTGGCTTTGTGTTCATTAAACACGTGTTGTTGGCGTGCAGGCAGTACAGGGGATGGGGAAGGGTTCTTCACAGGATGATGAAGACATGAGCTTGACTCTGCTTTTGGTTTTGGTCGTGGTGGTGTCTTTATTGGGTGCAGTGGTTTTTTACCTCTTCTCACCGCGCTCGGACGATTGACGCCTTCGGTTATCGATCATCCGCCTGATTCTTCTTATTCCTGATTCTTTTTGACATTTCTAGCCACTGATTCGTTAGCCCCTTCTGCGGCCAGCATGAACATGGCTTAGTTTGTAGCTGTGGCTACGAGACCAAGCATTTTCAAGCACCTGTCATTTCTTAGCCATATCGATAACAGCCACGACTGGTATATGATCAGACAACAATTCGGTTGTCGCATGACGAAGAATCCCAGCAGACAAAACGCTTTCCTGCAGATTCGGTGACACAAAAATAAAATCGATTCGTCGATCTGGCCCATGGTCTTTGTCATCAATCAGTTGCGTTGGAAACGTTCCGACGTATGGGCTATCTGCAGATCGCTGACTGGCAACGACATCAATGAAGCCGTGCCCCAAAACAGCCTCAATCGCCCCGTAGTCAATTGCACCATGATTGAGATTACGAGCCGACGACTTTGTTGCGTCGAGTTGCTCAAAGAAAGAAATCAGCTTTCTGTCTTTTTCGTATTGGTATGCATCTTCGGGTGAAAACGCATTGAAGTCACCTGCCAAGAGAACACGAGGGCTCTCACCGGGAAGACTCATGATGTCCTGCTTGAGCAAGCCTGCTTCCTCGATGCGTTTCTTGTAGTTTGATGGATGGAAATGAACGACGTAAAACCACACACCTCGAATCTGACATCGCAGGAGGCCATGGTGAAACCCTTCCTGAATTCGACGAACATCTGAAATTGGATATCTGGATGTGATGCCTGTCGGGAACCCGCCTTTTTTGAGAATCTCCGAGTATGAGTGCTCCCACGACGCCGCATCCTCCGCAAGATCATTCGCAGAAAACCCATTGAGCTCCTGAAGAGAAACAACATCGGGCGACTGTCGGGCCATCCACTGCTTCCACTCGCCGTGACGAGGCTCAGGTTTTCGTGTAAACCCATACCAAACGTTATGGGTTATTACTTTAAGCTCCTGCGATTGCCCCGGCTGACCGAACACAAATCGTGGACTCATGACAGAGCAGATAACAGCAGCGGCCAACAACGATAGATATGTGCGCCAAGACAACGACATAACACTCTTACGCCTCAATGCATCGTACAACTGGCTTCCTAAAGACCTTCGTCCACTCGATGCACTTCGTCTGCTATCCGCTCGAAATACTCACCGAGTGATTTATCAACTGCGTCGATAGTTTCCTTATCATCAACATAGGGCATGCCCGCCCGGATTCTTTTCTCTGCCTGCCTGCGCTGTTCGATGGCTGACTTGCAGTAGTCTCTCTTGCCCTTCAGTACATCTTTGTAAAAACATGTAGCCGAAATTGATCCCGTTGATTTCAAACCAAGCTTTTCTGCAATCGTCTTCAATGATTCTTCGCAGCAGAATCTGGGAGCAGCCTCGTATAAGTCCTGCAGCAACTGATCAGCAGTCTTTTGTTTGAGCTGTGACTTCTTTGGTGATTCTGGTTTCTCGCCTAGATAGGAAATTAGATTGATCGAAGATTCAACGATATTTTCCAACTGCATGAACCTCCTTGGTACAAAATCAGCCATAGACCAGCCCAAAGATTCATCCAGGACTTCCTGCTCATCAACAGTCAGGTTCTCATCATGCTTCGACTGGCAGTATGTCGTCCCCCCAACTAAACCCTCGGCACCCAGACACTGTCGCCTTGCTGCTTCAACCAAAGACCAGAGCCAAGGCACACTCATTGTCCTTGTGTTGATTTCAAACCCATGGCTCAAAAGATCATTTTTGAAATGTATTGCTGCCGAACTGCAAACCGACATCACAAGACGCTTCAAATTTGAATCGTCGCCTTTGATAATAAGCAATGACTCGAGATGCTCGGATGGGGAAAAACTGAAGGCAATCTGCTGCTCAAAAGATTCATACGGTTCTGGCAACTGCTTTGGGTCCAGCGGCTCGATACCACATTGCCATTCCGAATAAAGTAGTCCGATCGGCTCATTATCCCTAAAAGCTTCAAAGCGAGTGATAAGCCTATCTCGAGACTTGGCATCCATTTTCAGTTCCTCCAGTGAACAAAAATATCTCCCTTGAGTCTAACCGAATCAGTGGCAGCATGGTGACTTCTGGATTCCTTCAATGACCCAAAATCACTGCAATGCTGTTTAAAACAACTGAAAACCTTCGTTGCGAGGGAGCGATGAACGTAAAATCTGGCCTGCGGGCTCGAACCGAGCCATGCCACTTTCAACAAAAGCCGGCAGGACTCCTTCAAAACAGCCGCAACATTACAGAGCTAGATACCTTCTTTGGCCCAACGTCGGTAAACGTCTACGTTCTCACGGTACTTTCTTCGCGACACTTCATTTTTATTGCCCTTCATTTGATCTTCTGTTTCAAGCACGTAGATATCATCAGATTCGGTACCGTGATCGTTTGTTTTCCTCATCCATTCTTTGAGTACTAGGCGATGGCGTTTTAACGCATCAGCATACTTTCTGTCGTCAGCTAGATTGTGAATCTGCCATCTGTCCTGACGGTACAAATAGAGCTCCTCAGCCGGACGAACTTTTGAAAATAGAAGCTCATTTCCAATATCACCAATCCCACCGGCTGCGTGGAGTTCTCGGAGACGCTGAATGATCAACTTACTGTCTTTGTAATTACTCGGCATGAGATGTGGTCGATCAGGAAAAAAATTCTTGATGTAAAGAAAGTCATTACTACGTACCGATCGAATTCGATCAACTGCCTCTCCACACCTATCTCGAGCTGCAAACACTGCATGCTTGTGCTGAAAATCTTCAGCAAGAACATCTTGCCCTTGCATCCAATCTGGAACGTCGATACCTGCTGCTGCAAGAGACAGTGCTGCGATGTCTATATGCTCGACCAGATCAGTTCGAATGCGCCCCGCCCGGACATGAGGCCCGCGAACAACAAGGGGTATATGAGTTCCTTCGTCATATAAAAACTGCTTGCCACGGGCATGACTAATACCGTGATCCGTGAAGAACACCACGAGTGTATTCTCAAGCAAGCCCTCTGCTTCAAGTCGCTCCAGCACACGCCCAACGTGAAAGTCTGTCACACGGACTGAATCAAGGTACAACGCCCAGTCTTCCAAGAGAATTTGATCTTCTGGGTAGTACGGTGGCAACACAACAACACTAGGATCTGTAACACTTCCCAACAAGTTGTGTGCCTGCCGCCTAAAAGCGACATACCCTTCCTCTGAGGCCCCACGGAGCTTGCCTCCATGCAACTGTACCTGCATGAAAAAAGGCTGCCCATCGCGGCGTCCAGACCAATCATTACCATCGTAAATTGAACGCTTCCAATCAAAGTTGTAATCCGTCTTACCCATTCTTTCTCGGGAACGATCTGTGAAAGGCTGACTTCTGTAGTCGATGTCAAGCAGACCACTCCCAATACACGTGTAATACCCAGCCTCTTGAAAAAGCTCGGGCACCGGCTTCACTCCTGCAGGCAAAGAAATATGATGCTCCCCTCGACCACTTCGATGGTGGTGCGTGCCTGTTGATGTTTGATACATCCCGGTGATCAAGGCAGACCGAAA
This sequence comes from Pirellulales bacterium, assembly GCA_028066355.1. GTDB lineage: Bacteria > Planctomycetota > Planctomycetia > Pirellulales > UBA1268 > UBA1268. The sequence goes on along the minus strand of JALCBP010000011.1, from coordinate 41,601 downwards.
TGTCGAGCATACAGGCGAAGTAGCATACGCTCGCGTGAACCGCACGCCCTCAGCAGCCAAGCGATCAACATGCGGCGTCTGAATGACTGTCTCGCCATAACACGAGAAATTCGGGGACATGTCATCGACCACAATCCAGACCACATTTGGACGCTCTGCTGCTCCAGCGTGCGAAAGAGCAAACAATGACACAAGGCAAGCAACGAACGTCAATTGAAGACGAATAACCAGATTCATTTTCGGTGTTACCTTTCGGCTCAAGCCTGCTACGCTCACGCAAACCTCCCCAGATTTTTGATTGTCTCTAATCCACACGAGTCAGCAACAGCAAACGAAAATCCATAACGCTGTCACCAGGAATCTCCTTCGCTCGTAGCATCAAGGTGCCTGCACCTTGTTCAAGCTGTATTTCACCAAGAGTCATTCTTCTAAAATCCTTGACGTATGACTCCGTTCGCTTGAATCGATCGTTTTCCATCCCGGTAAGTGGTGGATCATGGGCAACAGCAATGTCTCCGACGAGAGAACTGTTTCTAAAGACTAACTCAACGGTTGACCCAACATCCTTCTCGGGACAGGTGTAAAAAAGCTCAACGCGATAGCATCCAGCACTTCCGACTTCACACTCCCACGAAATAAAATCAGCAACAGATGTCCAGTTTTCAAAAAAAGAATCATTAGGGAATCTATTCGATCTCTTGATATTGCCATGCCCGACCCCGTCACGAGCCGGAACCTGTGTGAAACGTGCCCCATCACACCCGATAACAAATGGTCGCCTGTCAAACGACTTGCCGTATTCTGAAAGCATACGATGCCGGAATGCATCAGCCTTTGCTTGAAGCGCGGCTGCCACCTCGGGCTGTGAGTCATTGAGTTCGATCTGCTGCCCCGGATCTACATCTATGTCATAGAGTTGCCCCTGGTAATCAAGGCGAAACCGTTGCGTTCTAACAGAAACCTTCTCTTTCCAATGATGAACAAGCGTTCTGTCTGGCCAAGGAATTGCCGGATTGCGTAAAAGTGAAGCAACACTTATGCCATCTAACGGCTTCCGTGTGACCACTTCAACATCTGCCAACTCTGCAAGAGTTGGCAATAAATCCATCGCTGAGCATATCTGCGTTACGACCGTTCCTGCAGGAATCACCTCGGGCCAGCAAATAAAAAGCGGAGACCTCACACCTCCTTCGTCTGTTGACCCCTTGCGGCCACGTAGGCCGTTATTCCACCGCGGCCCATTCGGACCATTGTCACTGAAGTACACAACAATGGTGTTTTTCTGCAAATTAAGCTCTTTCAGCTTGGAACAAAGCCGGCCAACGTTCCAGTCAATATTTTCACACATTGCGAGTGCAGCTCGCGTGTGGTCAATTTTCTCATTTTTCTTATTCGAGTGTTCTTGAGTGATTTCTTTGTTCTTGAATTTATCCCACCACCTATCTGGAACCTGCATCGGTGAATGCGGCGTGTTATACGGCAGGTAAACAAAAAACGGACTCGCATGCTCGCCTTCAATAAATTTGATAGCACGGTCTGTCAGGTCATCTGGCAGGTATCCGCTTCCCTGGACAAGCTCCCCATTGTGCTCAAGCATTGGACTAAAGTAATTCCCCCAGTGCCCGGAACAGAAACCATAGAACTCATCAAACCCTCGTGCATTGGGATGATACGGATGCTGCATCCCACTATGCCACTTACCAAACGCGGCAGTGTGGTAACCTGCTTTTCTGAAAACCTCACCGATCATTATTTCATCTGCATTGACGCGTTCACCACCCTCGGAAGTCGAATACACACCACAACGAACGTGATGCCTTCCAGTGAGGAACTCTGCGCGAGTTGGAGAACAGACTGGGCTAACGTAGAAGTGTTGAAACCGTGCTCCGTCACTCGCTAGGCGATCGATATGTGGCGTCTCGCTAGACGCATTCCCATTGCAACTCAAGTCTCCCCAGCCTTGATCATCTGTAAGAATAACGATGACGTTCGGGCGTTCTGCCCCTCGTACTTCGTGGCATACACATACAAGCGACACAAAAAAAATCAACTTAAAACGGGACATCTCGTGCCTCCTATTAGGATATTTTTCTCGCTAGGACTATGTCCTGAATATGGATACCAACCATGCTTGAGTATGTGCTTAGTGGATTCGTAATTACAAAAAAACGGGTGCCACGTAAACGTGCCACCCGTCTCTTATTCATCAACAGTTAATCAACGACTCATGGTCGTATCGCTTACTAAACTTCGACCATTGCCTTCAGGTTCTTCAGAGCGCGAACACGAACCTTCACACTAGCTGGTTTTGCAGGACGATCCTGCAGTTCACCGGTGAAAGGATTCTTCACGTTCTTCTGAGCCGGACGAGCTGGAACCGCGCGTCGTTCAATCTTGACCAGGCCAGGAATTGAAAAGACACCAATACCGCTTTTTTTGAGTGCGTTACCGATTTCCTCGGTCAACGACTCGACGACTGCAACGACGTCTTTCTTCGGCAAACCTGTTGTTTCTGAGATCGCACGCATGATCTCAGTCTTTGTCATTGGCTTACTTCCAGTCTTCTTCGCCATTATCGTTCGTGCCTCCCGTTTGAGAAAAGTTGTGTGCGGCAATAACCCCGACCGCATTTCGGTGCTCGACCGAAAACGGCCGCTTGCGGCGTCGATTAGAGGCATTACCCGCAAAAATGCAAGGGAAAACAGCGTTTTTTTTATTTGAGAACCAAAAAAACCGCTGCTTTTGCAGCCTTGGTATAGAAAAACCCCTCAGAAAGGGTATTTCTTTGGTGTTTTTCCCCGTTTCTTGCACGTTTCATTCATTTCGGATGACAGGCTTCCAAGCTCTACCAAACCGGACACAAATCCAACGCTCTGTAATAATGAAACTGAGAGTTGGCAAGCAGACAAGCTAGCTGCCTGATGAATTCAAGAAAGGCTAAGACGGAGTTATGTCACCCTCAAAATTCTGTACTGTGGCTGTGCAGCGTTTTTCTTCCGTTTCATCGCACGTTGTTCTGGCATTCGTACTGCTTGAATGCACGTTTTTTATTGGCGGAATGCAACGTGTCAATTTTTTGCGAGTTCTTAACAACAGCATTACTTCTTGTGTACGAGCTGAACTCCCGCCAACATCGCTGGAAGAAGAGTCGGTGAGTAGCGGCGTTTATCTACCAAGTGAAAGACTTCGTGAACGACAGTTCGATCAGGCTCAACGCTTAATAGCGGCAGGCCGCATGGCCGATGCCACAGCCCTACTCGACGAAATGCTGACAGCAGAACAAGACGTATTCTTGGAGGCTGGTAACACGAATGACCAAACCTGTCGTAGCATGAAAGCACGCGTTGCAGAGATTATCGGCACGCTTCCTGAAGCGGGGGCTGAAGCATATCAACTTCAGTTCAGAACCCGTGCAAACCGTGCCCTTGAGGCAGCTCTTCGTGAAAACGATGACGAGGGCATCATTGCTGTTGCACGCAGATGGTTTCATACGAAGGCAGGACACCGTGCAGCAATCCTTACTGCGGCTCGCTTCCTCGAAACAGGGCAACCACTAGCAGCAGAAGCATGGCTGGAACGAATAGGCTCCAGCAGCATGAGCAATCTCCCTGACAATCTCCTACCAACATTCAAACTCATGCAGGCCACAACAAGCATTGCAATTAATCCAAGCGAAAAAATAAAAGTGGGAGATTTACTCGATGACGTCAATTCACCTACTCGGCTTGGTGGAGAACCGATACCCGAAAAGAATCTCTTGCGCGACAAACTTCTTATCAATAAATTGAGAGTCGCGACAGCCGGCTCAGGCGCTCATTCAAATCTTGCAACTGAAAACTGGGAAATGAGTCGTGGCACACCTGACCGCAATTCTGTTCGACCATGCGACCGCCCACTTCTTGTACCACGGTTTCGTGTCCCCCTCACGCTGCATCCACAGGAACAACAACTGCTTGTAAAAAGGCGAGAACTTCTTGCTGAGCAAGGATCGCCGGTTCTTCCATCCGGCACACCTCTGGCAGTTGGCAATTCGTTGCTTGTTCAATCTCGCGCAGGTGTCATGGCGATTGACTTCGAGTCAGGGAAACGTTTATGGATTGAAGGAAAGTTAGCCCCCTCGGCAATTACCAATCGAGGGCAGAACGAAGTTGAAGAACGAGGCGCACATCCACTTGATTCCTTATTCTATGACACCACATCCTCAACCCTCTCAAGTAATGGCGAGCTCGTCTTTGTTGTCGATCGAGACACCTCACCAACCTCTCGACAACGACTTCTGCAGCGTAGTGGCTCGCGCACCAATAACCGCAGCAACCGCTTGGTTGCCTATGACATTTCAGACAATGGACAACTCGTCTGGCAACTTCCACATATCAATGAGAAATTGCCAGACGAGCAACCAGACTCCCGGTGGTTCCTAGGAAGCCCTCTGCCTCTCGGCAACGAACTCATGGTTCTTGTTGAAGAACGACAACAGATCCGACTCGACATATTGGCATCAGAAACCGGTGAAACAATCTGGTCTCAGCCACTCGCTGAGGTTGACGTCGAATACGACATCAATAACCGAGATGACCGGAAGCAACTCGGACTCTCTCCTGCTTTTGCCGAAGGCATTCTGGTGTGTCCAACCGGCGCTGGTGCGGCGATCGCAGTTGACCTAGCAACCCGTACGCTTCTTTGGGCGTACCGATTTACTATCCCGAAACCAGATGATGTGCGTAGATTGGCAAATGGCATTCAGTTGAGACTGCAGGTTTTGGCAGGCAATATGGCTGGAATGCAAATGAAATCTTCGGCACAAGGGAACACTGACGGTGGGAAGTGGATTGATTCACTTCCTATCATTACCGGTGACAGAGTACTACTTACGCCAGCCGGTTCAGAATTCCTCCATTGCGTCAATGTCCGCACTGGTGAACTACTATGGCGATCACCAAGGGCTGATTTCATCACAGTCGCAGGGGTGACAAATCGTATGGTCATCCTCTTGGGACAAAAGACTGCGGCAGCAGTCTCACTCGATGATGGAAAAATCGTCTGGAAACAAACCATTGGAATGAATGATGAACTGGTTTGTGGCCGTGGGATTCTGTCTGGAAACCGTCTCTATGTCCCAATTGACTCTCCAGCAGTCGTTGAAGTTGATACGACCAACGGCGAGGTTGTGGGAACCTCACTGGGCCGAGGCTCTTCTCTTCCCGGCAACCTTATTTCATATCGTGGTGAGGTGATTTCTCAAGGGCTAGATTCGCTGGATGTATACCACCAGACTGCCGATCTTGAACGAGGCATCGAAACTGCGCTACGCAAAAATCCAGATGACCCATGGGCTGTTAACTGGCGAGGTGAACTCAAGCTTGATGAAGGCAACACAACTGAGGGCTTGGCAGATATCCGACGCGTTCACGGCAATGAGGGACCACGGCCTTCCGCTTCTGCGCTAAGCCGGGCGATTCAGTTTGCATTGAAGAATGACTTTCCAGCTGCTGCTGACTTTTGGTCTGAGGGTGTTGAGATCGCAACGTCTCAAAAGACAGCTGAAACCATCCGTCAACTTGCTGCAGAAGGGTTCCTCCAGGCACACGAACCCATGAAAGCCTGGGAAGTCTGCAAAGACTGCCTTCAGCCATCAACATTCTCGGCACCGAACGACAACGAGGCCTTACTACGCGATCCTATAGACACGTCACTCTGGATCGCATCAAGCCGCTGGTTTCAACGAAAACTCAACCAAATCCTTGAAGCATCCTCGTCTGAAAAAATCGAGCTAACAATTGACGAAGATGAGAAAAATGAATTTCAAAAAGCGATATCTGTTCAAGCCCCCTCTGATCGACACGTCGCGCTCGAACTTTTTATAGATCGGTTCGCTGGCCGAAAATTGGAGGCCACGGCTATGAGTAGCCTTCGGACAACGCTGCAGACAGAACTCTCAGACCTGACGGGCATAGCGCGTCAAAACATACTCCTACAACTCCAACTTCTCTCCCAGGGCAACAGCCAGCAGCAACAGCTTTCACAAGATGAACCAAGACAAACTGATGCGACAAACGGCTTCGTGAACAACAACTGGCCGCTTGGACAAGTGGATGTAACACAGAGTCAAGAAGCGGCTGAGGTAGGGGATGTCCTCAATAAGCCGACACAAATCAGGCTCATTCATGCAAGAAATTCTGGCTTTCCTAACGCAACCCTTGAACATACCGGACGAAGCATTATTCTTCGTGACCAATTTGGCGTGGCGATTGGAGATGCTATCTCAATCGATCTTGAGAAGGCCAAGCACCCTCAGCTTACAAATTATTTCCGCCTCCGTTCGCATTCTGCTTACCTAATAAGTCGCATTCTTCTCCTTCAGACCAGTCATGCTCTTACGGCTTTTGAGATCTGTGAACCAGCTGATGGTGAACATCGACTACTGTGGGCAACAAGTGACGAGCAAACTATTTACCCGAGACAGACTTTCTCGACTCCGACTCCTAGCACTTCGCTGGAACGACTGCTGCGACCTCTTGGACATTTGCCACTTCAATCAAAAGTTGCAGTAGAGCTAAGCAATCACCAGATTCAGAGAACACCGATGTTTCGTGTTGGCAATCCACATCGCACGGGTGTGCCGATAATTTCTGGCAACACTCTTGAGTTACGCCATATTCGAACTGGTAAAATTCTGTGGAGGCGTAGAAACATTCCGGTAGGGTCTGAAGTATTTGGTGACTCCGAAGTTCTTTGCGTTACTGGACGTGATGGCAAAAACTCTCAAATCCTCTCAATGCGAGATGGCCACCTGGTCTCGTCTCATGACATTCCCCCTCGACAGGATCGACTCAGTGCTTCTGGTACGCACCTCCTCGTAATAAGCCAGAACGATTCCGAAACAGCTGATAATGTCCAGTTGAATGTGATTG
>JALCBP010000011.1:0-34590 GCA_028066355.1 Pirellulales bacterium | reverse complement strand
GTAATAAGCCAGAACGATTCCGAAACAGCTGATAATGTCCAGTTGAATGTGATTGATGTGCGTGACAACAGCCAGCATGTTATTGGCGAATACTCCCCCTCTTCCCGCGGGCTCATTGTTGACGATGATATCTTTCTGGTGGTAACACCAGACGGCAATTTAAATGCCATTGACATTGCAGCTGGCCGAACAAAATTCTCAACAACTCTGCAAGAAATGCCAAACGGGTTCCAGCAACTCCGCTGCCTTCCTTGGCAGGACACATACATTCTCTTCGCAGTCCGGAAGGAAAACAGGGAGGATGAAAAACGCTTCAACGGAATCGATGCGATAAACCAGTTTGGAAATGGCTCAGGACAGCTAAAAGCCGAATCATCAACAATTTGGGCAATTAGCCAACTAACCGGGGACATGATCTGGTCGCGGCCTGCTTCAGTCCAGCGGCACATTGTGCATTCTCCACAACCATTTGGCCTCCCGACTCTCATATTCGGTCGCCGTCTGCGTATGGCAAACACATCCACTGGGCAAGGCGGACACTTACGAGGACGCTACCGCTTAAGCCTGCTGTGCCTCGATAAAAGAAGTGGATCCTTACTCCACATTGACGACAAAATCCGAATGGATCCTGATCAAAATACAGGCACTGCAGAACTGAGCATAAGGGGTGACGCTGTGAATTCTACTGTTGCAATGAGAATCCTAAGCAGGCGACAAATGGGAGGAAACATTCCAAAAATCATGCTTCACTTTACTGGGGCTCCTACGGAAAATACTCAGCCTTTTCGTGCCGAAGAAGAGCCGCTGGTATACACAGATATCCTGAGTGAAGTGCAACACTGGATTTTTAGAGCAATAATTGGCCAATAAGTTGCTGGCATCTAATCAATTTTCCAGCAATCAATATTAATTTGAGACAGCATCGAAACTCCTCAATGCTATCACCAAGAGAGACATTTATTGATGAATGAAGATTTCATTAGAGGATTGGAGCAACGTACCAACCAACCATTTGTGTTATTCGCTATCGTGCTACCGCTCCTTATTGCCTTTTCTTCGTCAGACTACAGTGAGTACCAGCAGGCGAAAGCGGCTTCAATCAATCCAACCGAGGCGATAACAGGCGGCCTTGACTGGCTTGTTGCGAATCAGTCGCGGCGAGGCAACTGGACTGCCAATGAAGGACGTTACCCCACAGCGATGACGGCCCTTGCCGGTACGGCTCTACTCCTCGAAGGCTCTACGCCTACACAAGGAAAATATGCTGACTCGATTGCCCAAGCCGTGGACTATCTTATAAGTCGCTCACGTCCAAATGGACTCATTGGTGACCCGAAAACAGACGACCGCTACACCTATGGTCATGGATTTTCGATGCTCTTCCTGTCTCAAGTCCTCGGTGAGGAAGAGGATCTTGCACGACGAAGTGAACTTATCCAAGTCCTTGAACAGGCTGTAGAATTTTCTGGGCGTGCGCAAACAAAAGATGGAGGCTGGGGGTATGTGAGCGCAAAGGATGGAAACGATTTCGACGAGGGGTCAACGACGATTACACAAGTACAAGGCCTACGCGGTTGCCGAAATGCTGGCATCCCTGTACCGCGTGAGACAATTGATCGAGCTATTGCCTATATTCATAAGTGCACAATGCCAGATGGTGGCGTGCAATACAGTTCAAAAGGAGGGGGAGGGCGACCTGCGATTTCGGCAGCGGCAATTGCATGCTTATTCAACGCTGGTGAATACGATGATACCCATGTTCCCCGGATGCTCACCTACGCCGAAAAGCACCTAGGAAACATTGCAAACGCGGGCTTTGGTCATTGGCACTACGCCCACTACTATTACGCTCAGGTGATGTATCGCGAAGGCGGCAAAAAGTGGTCTGACTATCGCCGACAAATCGAAAAACGCTTAGTTGCAGAGGCAACCAAAGATCGTGCTGGAGTTTTCTGGCAGCAAGGCTACATAGGTCCCGTCTACACAACTGCAACAAATCTCACCATCCTTCAGTTGAACAATGGCATGCTACCAATCTACCAGCGTTAATGGGCTCCTAGCGGAAACAGTTCATTCCCAACGCATATGACACGCTCTTACAGTTGGTTGCACTTGCAGTTGGTTGCACTGGGCCAAAGCAGGTATCATCTAGCAACCGTTTGTTCAATTCCGACACAGCCGCAAACCTCAAAAATGTTTCTGGAGCAGTGAATGCAGCCCGAACCTCAACTCTCGCCAACAACTGACAGACTACACAAGGCTCATGAAAAGATTGTTGAGCAACTTTCCAGGGTCATTGTCGGCCAACAGCAGGTAATTGACGAACTACTTATCTGCCTTTTTTCTCAGGGGCACTGTCTACTGGAGGGGGTTCCGGGGCTCGCAAAAACATTACTCATAAGCACACTTTCGAGAAGCCTCGATCTCGCCTTTAGCAGAATTCAATTTACACCTGACCTCATGCCGGCGGACATCATCGGAACAGAGGTCCTTGAAGAAGACCGAAGCAGTGGAAGCCGAAACCTGCGTTTCATCGAAGGACCGTTGTTCTCAAATGTTGTCCTGGCTGATGAGATCAACAGGACACCCCCAAAAACACAGTCTGCGTTGCTTGAGGCAATGCAAGAACGACAGGTCAGCGTAGGCCGCACGCAACATCAACTGTCGGATCCTTTTTTTGTTCTCGCAACACAAAACCCTATTGAGCAAGAAGGCACCTACCCACTTCCAGAGGCGCAGCAGGATCGGTTTATGTTCAAGGTTTTTGTTCAGTACCCATCATTTTCTGAAGAATTTGAGATTGCTCAGCGAACAACTGGAACAACTACGGCTGACGTTGAACCAATACTGACGGCAGCGGAAATTATTGCGCTTCAAAAAAGCGTTCGAGAGGTTCCCCTCAGTGACCATATAGCGCGGTATGTAATTGCGATCGTCCGGCAAACACGTGTCGGCGGCGATGGTGTTCCAGACTTTGTTTCTGATCAACTTTCTTGGGGCGCTGGCCCTCGTGCAGTGCAATATTTAATCCTTGGCTGTAAGGCAAGAGCCCTCCTTCAAGGGAGATCTCATGTAACCATCGATGACGTTCAGGCTCTCGCTGCACCGGTACTTCGACACCGAATCGTTGTTGGCTTTGCTGCTGAGAGTGAGGGTGTTACCGCAGACTCAATTATCAGGCAAATTATCGAGACAACCCCCACACACGAGGATGAACTCACGCGTGACCCCCGCTTCCAAACAATATTTGCCTCCTGAGGTACTCGCTCGTATTGGGCGACTTGACTTGAGAGCTAAGGCCGTTGTCGAAGGAGTTCTCACTGGGATGCACAAAAGCCCCTATAAGGGAAACTCTGTCGAGTTTCTGCAGCACCGTGAATACACACGAGGAGACGACCTGAGACGCGTTGACTGGAAAGTCTGGGGACGGCAAGACAGGTTTTACGTAAAGGAATACGAGAATGAAACTAATCTTCGGCTGTTTCTTCTTGTTGATGGCTCGGCAAGTATGGACTACATCCCTCCCCGTTTCGAAAAGTCTCCTGGGCTAACAAAGTATGACTATGCAGCCACGCTAGCAGCCAGCCTCGCCTGGCTAGGACTTTCCCAAGGTGATGCCGTTGGTGCTTCCATTTTTGATGAAAAAATTCGGACCAATGTTCCTGCTAGAACAAGTCGTTCCCATCTCAACAGCCTTATTGCCGGTTTCGAAAAGCCTCGGCAGGAACACCCCTCCGATTTTCACGCTGTTCTGCGAAACCTTGCTGAGACCTTACCACGTCGTGGACTAGTAATCATTTTCTCAGACTTATTCGGCGACAGGGATGCACTCTGCAAAGGACTGCAGGTTCTGAGGCAGAGAGGACACGATGTTGCTATCTACCACATACTCGACGATGACGAAATCGACTTTCCTTTCGATGGCCCAACTCGCTTTGAAGGGCTTGAGATGGGCGGGGAAATCAGTTGCAATCCACGTGCTTTACGAAATGGATACATTCAAGCGATGGAAAAATTTCTTGCAGAGGTGCGAAATCGGTCAGCTGCCTCCCAATGTGACTACCAACTCGCAAGAACAAGTCAGGCTGTTGATAAAACCCTTGTCAAATTCTTGTCTCGACGCTCCAGAGTACGCAGCGGATCATAAACGGAACTGGCTCATTTCCTCGATTCTCCACAGTGAAAAAAAGTCATAACAATGCCAACATTTGACTTCATGACGTTACTGTGGTGGGGGCTACCACTTGCGGCAGCGCCAGTCATCATTCATCTTATCAATCTGTTGCGACATCGAGTTGTTCGGTGGCCAGCAATGGAGTTCCTTCTTGCGAGTCAACGAAAGTATCGCACGCGTATTCTTTTGAAGCAGCTTCTCCTTCTCTTGCTGCGAATTCTGGCAATCGTGGGCCTGGTCCTGCTATTTGCACAACCTCGCTGGAATAGAAATCTTGGCGGTGTACTTGGGGGAAACCGAGCACGACACGTCGTCCTGCTCGACGACAGCTACTCCATGGGTGAAGTGTTCCAAGTTGGTGGCTCGTCTGACCTGCCTACAACAACCGCAATGAGCCGTGGACGCGAAATGTTGGAACGGTTGCTCGAAGACCTCGCAGCAGCACCTGGCCAACAGGACTTCTTCCTTGGTCGTCTTTCCAAGCTTCAGCGGATTTTCACTCGCGACTCGAATGAATCCCCTGAGACATCTGCTGACAGGCAACTTTTTGATATCTATGCCGAAGCGATTACACCGCAAAACCTCGACTCTGTACGTACCACCGTTCAAAAGATTCGTACGTCCGCAACAGCCTTAGAAATAGCTCCTGGCATTCGAAATATTGCACCACTTTTCTCAGGAGATGACGGGTCTGGTGTTCTCTGGCTCATAACTGACTTGCGAAGCAATGACTGGCGTGCTTCTGAAAACATTGCAAACATCTTGAAACCACTGGCTGACATGGGAATCGAGATTCATATTGTTGATACAGCCTCAGCGGAATCTGATACCGAATATTTGCAAACTCTGCCACGATCAAACCTTACTGTTGAGCGGATTGAAATGAGCGGCGGCACACCTGTTTCGAACGTGCTCCTCCCATGGGAAGTCACTGTTCGCAACTATTCGTCATCACCCTCGCAACAAGTGTCTCTTTCTATCAGGGAAGACCAGCTTGAACGACCGGGAATACAAATAGATTCAATTCTGCCGGGTGCCACTGCTACCGTTCGATTTGAGTCTCGCTTCCAGACCACGGGCAGTCATACCGTTGAGGTTGAATTGCCAGTAGACCGCTTGCCGCTCGATAACCGCCGCACCGCCGCTGTTGAAGTGGTCGATGATGCTGAAGTTCTTCTCATCACAACAAGTAATCAGAAAAAAAATGAGGATGATGCCTTTTATCTCGCAACAGCACTGAACCCGGGGGCAAGTGCTGCAACTGGCCTACGGCCACGTATAGAAGAACCACGTGCTCTCACAACACTCGAACTGAATCGTTTTGATTCCATATGGCTTCTCGATGTGCCGCGTCTTGATGCGAGGGCAGTCAGACCACTGGAAGCCTACGCGAGAAACGGCGGCGGCGTGGTTTTCTTTGTTGGCCCGAAGACAGACTTCAAAGCAACAAATGAGTTGCTTTTTCGAAATGGCGAAGGCGTTTTCCCTGTTCCTTTAGCTGGCGCCGTAGATCTTCTGAAGGATCAGAAAAACCCAAATGCACCTGACATCATTGCCGAAGAGCACCCTGCCGTTGCCATTCTCAGTGGCCGCCGCAATCCTTTTCTCGATGCTGTTGGTGTTGATCGCTACATGGCTGTTGATCGTTTGTTCCAAGCCCCCAAAGGCACTGGTCTCCGCCGACTTTTATCTCTCAGAAACAAAGCATTTTTTGCCGTCGAAAAGCCCTTCGGTGAGGGCATGGGCGTCGCATTTCTCTCAACGGCTGCACCCACATGGAATAATTGGGCAAGAAACAACCCAAGCTGGGTTGTTGTCATGCTCGAGCTTGAAAGGCATCTTGCCAGACTTCGACGAGAACACACCACAATTTTTGTTGGACAGCCAATCGCAATCAAGCTTCAGCAAGGCATTGATCAAGTCGATGTTAATTTCATTCTTCCGCCTGATGAGCGTATCATGCAGGAAGTTGCATCCATAAATCAGAACGGCAATCTCGAAGCTGTCATGAAAGACACGTTCGATCCAGGCACATACAAGGCCCGCTGGCAAACTGTATCCGGAGAACAACGAGAACTGGTAAAAGCCGTCAACATCAACCCGATTGAAGGGAATTTGGAACGAGTTTCAACCTCTGAACTACCTAATGCCCTCCCGGGCATTCCATTTTCATACGATAGGGCTAACGATATTGAGCCTCGTAATGATGATCGTGGAGGTACGTCTCTCATCCGACCCCTTCTTCTCATTTTATTCCTTGTCTTTGCCTGCGAGCAAGTACTCGGCTACGCCGTGAGCTACCACAGAACAAGCAAAGGATAAACCTTTGACTTTTGACCAAACGATAATGCCTAACATTTCTGACACCATATCGCACACTTTATTCTGCGTAACAGAGCATGTTGATTACCGTATTACGAGTGGCCTTCTTGATAGCTTTTCAGAATGGTGGCACATGCCCGCTTTTGTCGCATGTGCCACAACTATCGCAGCATTTGTATTGTGGATTTATCACCTAGATGCCGCCGAAACACCCCGCTGGAAAGGTGCGCCCCTCGCGCTGCTACGTGTTTCGGCATGGATTGTCCTACTCCTCAGCCTACTCGACATAAGCCGGACAGCAGAGCATGAAATTACTTTCCCCTCCAGAGTAGCTTTGCTTGTTGACGGAAGTGCAAGTATGACGCTCGCTGCTCATGCTGAGCCCGTTGACGTGGCTTCAAATCAGACTGAAAGAGAGATCAGCCGAGCAAGAGTAGCGAAAAACATTCTTTTCGACAGTCCTCTTGTCACGGCCCTTCGTAACACTCACGAAGTCTCGGTATGGAGCTTTTCAACTGACTCTGAAAAAGTCGTCTTACTCCCTCAAGAGAAACAACCAAATGAGAATTCCGTAAAACCGGATGATCCTCCGGAATGGAATGAAAAATTGCTTTCACAAGGCACGGAAACGCGACTTGGAGATGCTCTCCTGAATGTCATGCGGCGCGAGCCTGATGAATCGCTTGCTGGCATGATTCTCCTGACAGATGGTGGGAATAATGCAGGAGTGGACCCAATACAGGCGGCAGCTACGGTTGCTAATTCATCGACGGCTGTGCATGTTATAGGACTGGGTTCAGATCGTTTGCCTGCGAATGTACGTGTAGCTGATCTCCTCGCTCCACCACGCATCTTCCCAGGTGACAGTTTTAGCATCACTGGTTACCTCCAAAGCCAGGGACTGGAAGGCGAGATCGCTCAAGTTGAACTCCTCGAAGCTGAGGTGGGAGCTACGATCGATGCGTCTTCTACGAAACCGACTGGTCGTGTTATAGACACAACTGAAGTACGATTAGCGGCGGATGGTGAACTCTTAGCCGTGCGATTTGATCTGGACGGCCTAGACAACCCCGGCAGCCGCGTGCTGGCGCTTCGTGTCATTCCTCCGAACAAAGACAGTCGCTCAGGAGATAATTTAGAAGCTGCAGACATCGAAGTTATTGATGGAGAAACACAGGTATTACTTCTTTCTGGTGGACCGAGTCGTGAATACCGATTCTTGAGGAATGTGCTTCAGAGAGATCCGAGTTTTGCCGTCGACATTCTTTTGAATTCAGCACCACCAGGCATATCGCAAGATGCTCGCAAAGTTCTTGAAGACTTCCCAGAAAGCAGGGAAGCACTTGATGAATATGATGTTATCGTTGCAATCGACTACGATTGGGAGCAACTGGACCCAGCATCGATTGCTCGACTTGAGCGTTGGGTGAGTGAAGACTCTGGTGGACTCTTCTTGGTCGCTGGCAATGTCTACATGGAACGCTGGCTTACCAACAGACGACTTGAGGCTATTAGAAATCTTCACCCTGTTGAACTTCGACGAGGTGAGCAACTCATGCTCACGCCCCAACTCTCCGCAATTGATCCACTGCCACTTCGTTTCAGCCCTGATGGAAACAACAGCGAGTTTTTATGGCTTTCATCAAACTCTCTTGCAAGCCAGACCATCTGGAATGAATTTCCGGGAGTATACGCGTGCTTCGATACATCAGTCGCAAAACCCGGAGCCACCGTTTATGCCAGAGTTGGACAGAACGAAGGGCTTGGAATTACCCGCGGAGGCCCTATCTATTTCGCTGGCCAACTTTACGGATCTGGCACGGTTTTTTATGCAGGGAGTGGAGAACTCTGGCGAACTCGTGGTGTTGATCCGACCGCGCATGAACGGCTCGTAACGCAAACAGTTAGGCACGTTGCAAAAGGACGGCTCCTACGAGGGTCAAGTCGGGGCCGACTTATACTTGAGCGGGATCGTTATCCGGTTGGAGAGTCGATTACCGCGCGTATTATGGACACTTCTGACGACATCCAGCCGGAAATCGAAGTAATAAGTCCTGATGGACAACGTGTCCGAGTACCCGTTGTCTCAGATCCCGTTCGAGCTGATGGCCTTCAGGCTAGTTTCGTCGTATCGAGCGAGGGTAGTTGGCAGATTGTCCTCACGATCGATGGCAATCAAAACGACAGTGTTGTTCGCCGGATTCAAGCAACGTTACCCGACCGTGAGTTGGCCCAGCCAAAACTTGAGCAAGAGCTTTTAAGTCAAGTTGCCACGACCACAGGCGGGTCCACTTGGTTTCCCACTGGACCAACAATGAAGACAGCTGATGTCACAAAAATGGTTGACTCGCTTCAGGATCGCTCTCGTACGGAATATGAAACTGGTGAAAATGACAAAATATTCAAAAAGAACTTAAACACTATTTTACTAAGTCTTGGAATTTTCCTTCTATGCAGTGAGTGGATTCTACGGAGATTAGTAAAGCTCGCTTAGGTTATCTACCAGCAGAATAGCTTCAGAGTCGTTTATTATGATCGCTTCAAGTATTCCACTGAAAACCGAATCTGGTACTGGAAAACAGCCGCCCAGTACCGCACGTGGCTCGACAAACGACAACAGACTCTCTCAGTTTCTCAAGCGAATTCGGAAACGAGCCCGGCGATGGATTTTCATTGATTCAATCTCACTAATTGGACTATCAGTTGCGGTATGGTTCTGGGGAACTCTCTTTCTCGACTGGCTCATCGAGCCGCCTCCAATTGTACGCCTCCTAGCTGTAGGAATACTCTGCCTTCAAATCACTACGATTGTCCTAAACCGGCTCGTCAGAAGGTTGCGTGCACCGCTACACGATGAGCAACTTGCACTCCTTGCCGAACGAACACACCCGGAGTTACAGGACTGTCTCTCCACAGCAATCGAGCTGCGTGGCAGCAAAGAACGATCCACTCTGTCAACAATTGACGTCACACTTCTTGACCGTACAACATCAATTGCGGCTTCTTCTATCAAGCAAGTGGATCTATCTCGCCTCTTCAGGCGCACTCATCTTCTAAGAAAAGCTGGACTCAGTGGTTTTTCTATCGGAACAATGGCTGCGGTGCTTGTCCTCCTGCCGACTATCCGCGAAACATGGGTGAACCGAATGCTCTTATTGAGTGACACGCCTTGGCCACGGCAGGTCACTCTTTCAATAGCAGGGTTTCCCAATGGAGTTCGACGAGTCCCACGAGGAGTCGATGTTGAAATTCTCGTAACGGCTCAATCCACCGGACAAATACCCAAAGTGGTTGAATTGCAATACCGAGGCAAAGAGGGATGGACAACTCACCGCATGGGAACTCGCGGCTCTTCAGAAGAAAAAGGGCAGTTGTTTACGTATATTATAAAAAAGCCACAAGAAGATTTGACCATTGAGATTCGTGGTGGTGATGGCAGACTTCGTGACTTATATCTCGACGTCGTAGAGCCTCCATCGTTAGCAGAAATCAGACTGCAAGTTACTCCCCCTGATTACATCGGCGGCAAACCAAGACCCCTTGCTGCAACTCGTCTTGTTGAGGTACCGGCAGGCTCCACACTTTCAATCACGGCGGAATCGTCAAAGCCGTTATCAAAAGCAACCATCCGTTCGATCCAAACGGCATCGGCACGACAGAGCATCAGTCCAGGTACGCAAGCCGCCAGCGTTCAAACACAGGAAAAAGAATTCATTATTGCAGAACTCAAGACTGATTTACCCGAAACATCGAAACAAAAAGGTTCTCTCAACAAGCAACCACGACGCCTCTCCGGAACTCTTGGCCCGGTCCTTGACGACACCATCTTGGACATCCAATTCACAGATACAACTGGTATCACAAACCAAAAACCCATTCGTCTCCAGATACGGTCTCGGCCGGATCTGCCACCAGAAATTGAAGTCACGCCTGATGGCATCTCGTCGGTCATCACAACATCTGCAACGATTCCGATTACTGGCAGAATTGAAGATGATCATGGGCTCGCCGAGGCAACAGTTTCTCTTCGACGCCCCCCGAGCACAGACACCACAACCGACACTCAACTGCAGCAGATATCAATACCACTCGCCACCAAATTATCCACCGTTCTTACTCTCGTCAAAGAAACGGCGCCCCGCATACAAGCTGCGTCACTGCCAGCAACAGTGGGCGAGGAAATCGAACTGATCATTTCTGCGAAAGACCATTGCGGTCTTGCTGCGGGACCTCAAACAAGCATGACAGAGCCATGGCGACTCCGTGTCGTTTCACCAGAGGTGCTGTTGGCGATGTTGGAGGCCAGAGAAGTCATTTTGCGGCGACGATTCGAAAGCCTGATTGCTGATTTCCAACAAAAACGGGACCAAATGGTAACCGATGCCTCAACTACGAAAGCAAGCGACGAGCCAACAATATCACGACTGGCTGAGGCTACGTCCCGAGCAGACGGTGAGACGAGTGAGATTGCAGCATCATTCCGCAACATTGCGGATGAATTACTCAACAATGGACTTTTGACTGAACCGCTGGAGGAACGCCTACTGAACCAGATTGCCACGCCACTGGAACAGATTATAAGTGGCCCGATCGAACAACTGCGATTGGCTGTCTACGACTCGAATCAACCAGCAGACATAAATCGTCTTATCAAAATGACTGACATCTGCCTTAACCGCATGCGGTCTGTACTTGATAAAATGATTGAGCTGGAGACATATAATGAAGTTGTTGACACCCTCCGTTCTCTTATTGAACAACAACAGTCAATCCGTGGAGAAACAAGTAAGCAACAAAAGCAGCGTGCACGTGACCTACTAAAGGGCCTATGAGGTAATTCCTAAGATGTTGAAGCAAAGCCAATCAAAACCAGGCAAGCTCGCTTTCGTGAAACCAACTTTCATGCTCCGGTTTTTTGCAGGGATAAGCATCGCGATCACTACTGTTTCGCCAGGATGGGCGCAATCCGTCTCACCAACACCATCCGTCTCACCAACAACAAATAAACAGCTTGCTGAAAGAGAACGAGCAATAAGCAATCAGATGCGAGAGTTGGAGGCAACATTCCTTCGCCTCGCGGACCTTCTTGACGCAACTGACCCACGCAGAGCAACTACTCTTCGCTCAGCATTTGAACAAGCTAGAGAACTCGAGGTAACTGATCGACTCGATACAATTGTAGGATTGCTGGAAAAGGGCCAGTTATTAAAAGCAGAAACTGGCCAAGATGCTGCCATCGACCGCTTGCGCGAATTGCTTACTGTACTCGAGTCAGGAGAAAACAGAAAAACAGTTACCGACTCCAAGAAAAAAGTAAAAGAGTTCCTCGGACGAATCAATAATCTTATCGCTCGACAGATGGGCTTAGAAGGAACAACAGAAGCAGGAGGCAACCGTGAGGAAATAGCAGAGAAACAGAATATTCTTGAACACGAAACTCAGTTGCTAGCTGAAGACGTCGACGCGTTCCGCAAGGAATCCGCCAATGCTGCTGGCGGGGAAACAGATGCCGGCAAACAGGACAAGCCAAAACCAGAACCACCTATTGATAGCCATTCAAACGAATCGTCTGAAGGGAAGGGGGGCGAGAACAACAACTCACCCAATCAAAGTGGTGACTCAGGAGAGAAGAAAGACAACCAAAATGAACCCCAAGGAAATGATGAAGTCTCTCGGGCAGACCGAACAAACCGGCGACTCGAAGCAGCCCGTTCACGCATGCAGGAGGCAAAAGAGCAGCTTGATGCTGTTGAACCAGAAGCCGCGAGGAAAGAACAGGAAAAAGCATTAGCCGAATTAGAGGCTGCCCGAGCCGAACTCGAAGAAATCCTTCGACAACTCCGCGAAGAAGAAATCGAACGTCTTTTAGTAAAACTTGAAGCACGAATCCGAGACACTTTGAGAGCTGAACGATCAATCCTCAAAGGCCTAGAGCAACTCGGGAACAAGACGACCACAACGAGCAAACGAGAACGAGAACTTGAGGCTGCTCGACTTGGATCTGAACAGAATACGATTACCGCAAACATAACACGGGCATTGACACTTGTTCGAGATGACGGCTCAGCTGTAGCAATACCGGAAGCCCTCCAGCAGATTAGAGAAGACTCGTCTCTCGCAGCAGATCGCCTCAAGAGAATTGACTACGGTTCATTCACGCAAGGTATTGTCGAAGGCCTGGTGGCCAGCCTGGAAGAACTCCTCTCAGCCCTCGAACGAGCAGAACGTGAGCAGCAAGAAAGGCAGGAGCAAGGACAGGCTGCTGGTCGACCTGCAAAACCTGGCGAGCAGCCACTCGTCGATAAAATTGCAGAACTTAAGATGCTGCGGATTCTCCAGACACGTGTAAATGGAAGGACATCACGGTTTTCCGCACTACTCAACAAGGGAACCGAACAGGCTTCAGAAACCGAGTTAATCGAGGCTCTCGGACGGCTGGCACATCGACAAGAGCGAGTAGAGCGGGCTGCCCACGATATCGCGACCGGCCGTACGGAATGATCAAAATGATGCTCGGAGTATACTCTGTTAATGACGATTCCCAGTTGGAACAAAACACCGACCTCATTTGACCTACAGAGCACCTCGAGAGGTACTATCGTGCAACGCATCAATGTCATTCGACTTTTTGAATCGATTGCCTGCCTTGCCTTACTAGCTCTAGGAGATTTGCGTGCAGAGGGAACACCGCCCCCTAACAATTACTCTGAACAACTACCCTTGCAGAATGAACTTGCACGAAAAGCCAGTTGGAGCCAACCAACGGAGAGAGAAAACGCTGGGCGGCTGGAGAAATGGCTTTCGGGCCAACCGGAGACCAACCAGGAGAAAGCAACTCTGGCCAGAACAGTACCACGTGAGGACCTAGACACACTCGACTATCTTATGCGAGTTATCTGCACGGTCGAGACACAACATCAGAAATTGCTAACTGATACCTCTTCCATGTTCCCCGTTGAGATAATGCGGTTAGCAGAGAAACTTACTCAGGGTGAACAGAATACATTTGCTACCGAGACGATTCGTTTATGGACTGCCCGAAAGTTAATTCGACTTGCCCGATATGACGAGGCAGCCATACTCCTGAAAAATTTACCCATTGACTCTAGTGTTGACCCCACGACGTTACTTTTCTGTAAAGCTGCCTGCGAGTATTGGCTCCTGGACATAGAGGAGGCTGCACAAAGCGTCGCCAAGCTACTTGAAAGAGAGCAAGAACTGCCTGTCCGGTACCGACAACTTGCCTTACTTCTTGAAGCAGACATAACTTCAATCAAAGAAGATTCACTCGACCATATCTCTCGGCGAATGAGGGACGTCACGCGAAGGCTTGAACTTGGACATGCTGGCCCAGGAGTGCAAGCTGTGCAGAATGGAGTCATTGATTCGCTTGACAAACTTATCAAAAAACTGGAGGAACAAAAAAAACAGCAGACCTCCGGGGGTGCTGGAAGTGCCGGCGGCAGCATGTCCGATGGCCGACCAATGGAAGACAGCCAACTCGCCGGTGGCAAAGGCCGAGGTGAAGTGAAACAACGAGAATTCGGTGACACTGAAGACTGGGGCAATCTCCCGCCTCGTGAACGAGAAGACGCTTTACAGCAAATTGGAAGAGACTATCCAGCTCACTACCGAGAAGCGATTGAACAATACTTCAAGCGACTTGCAACAGGGAAGCAATAAGACGAACGGAACAAATGAAGTGTCAGTGCTTGCTCTTCAAACTAAACGGTCAATTAAACAACGACAATCCGACAGCCGCACCCGCGGCAAAGATCGGATCTCGCGTGCCTTTCTTCTAAAAGGTGTCGTTTTTACCCTTTTGCTCTGGGCTCCTCGCTCGGCACCTGCTCACGAAACTACTCTCAGACGAGATGTGACTGTTACTACCTCAAATGGAGCGGTCATTCAGGGCAAACTTGTACATCTAGATAATAAAAATGTCACTATTTCCGATACGTCCAAAACACCATCTCGAACAAGCACGTTAGAAATATCCTCTGTCCGTAAGATCCATATTGAGTCACCCTCCACCGATTCGAATGAAGTAGTAGTTGGACTTGTTGATGGCTCTTACATAAAGGTTAATGATGTTTCAACCGATGACACCAAGGCCTATCTATCACTCGGAGATAGTACTTTCGAAGTACCACGCGAGGCTGTGCATTGGATTGTCTTTGGAGACCCCCAGTCAGATTCACCAGAAACAGATACCTGGTTAAAGGAACTCCCCGAAAAACCAGCGGCTGACCTTGTTGCAATCAAGCGTGACACCATGTGGCAGTTCATTGAATGTGCTATCACTGAGATCACACCGAAAAATGTTGTCGTACTTCTCGATGGTGAGAGCATCCCAGTAAACCGAAGTAAGATCTTTGGTCTCTGCTGGTTGCGTCCGAGTGAAAACATTGGAACAGATATTGAGCCGAACGCAAAAGATATTTTACTACACTTACAACAAGGTAGGATAAGGTGTCGCAATATTAAATGGAACAACGACCAGCTTCACTGGGAAGTTGCACTTCCATTAGCGAAAAATGATTTCATTATTAACCTACCAGCAGACTCTCTTTCCTCGATTGATTTCGCCTTTGGGCGACATATTGACCTTACCGAAAGGCTGCCAGCAGACTCAAGAACCGACCCCTACTTTGGTGGACTTGCAAACGACCCAACCCTCTTACAGTACTTTGCGCCAAGAAGCATCATGGTTGCCGACAGTGACAATCAGGATGCTTCAGTTCCCGCACTGCTTATACATCCTCGGACTGAAATAACATGGACGATTCCGAATGACTCACGTCGCTTTCAGGCAAGTCTCTCATTAGCAGAAAACTCGGTCTCTCCAGCAGTAGTCATGATTCAAATTGACAACTCTGAAGTTTTCAAAACCGTGGTCAGCAACCCAGAAGCACAAAGAGTGGACACTCCGCCTCTTACTGTGGACTTAGATCTTGATGGTGGTAAGCAACTGAAAATCATTGTTGACTTTCTCAAGAAACCTTTGGATGGCACAAATGAACAAACTATGGTTTCTTTACTTAGCGGCTCGATTCAAGTGAAAAACCCAAGAATCGAGCGGTAATCAAGATGCCAAGAACACCAAATCAAACCATCACGAGAAAATTTAACCGTTGCTTCGGAATGGCATTCGTCACAGCACTTCTAGCAATTCCATGCGAAATCGCGCTTTCTGCGGGTAACTATGAGAACCTTTCAGAAGTTCTTTCAGCTGAACAAGACCGCATCCGTGTAATCGACACCGCGTCGAAGACGTCAGTATCGGTTTTTGCTGGCAGCTCTGGAGGAGGATCTGGAGTCCTGATAAGTCCTGACGGATATGCTCTCACAAATTTTCACGTCGTTCAGCCAGCCGGAATCGCCATGCAATGTGGACTCAACAACGGCCGACTCTACGAGGCCGTTTTGGTAGGCTTAGACCCTACAGGCGACCTCGCAGTTATTAAATTGATAGGCGAAGAAGCGTTTCCCTACGCTCCTATTGGTGACAGCGGCACCGTTGCTGTCGGGGATCTCTGCTACACCATCGGAAATCCTTTTTTACTAGCAACGAACCTCCAACCGTCCGTGAGTGCAGGCATCGTCTCGGGAGTCCATCGCTACCAATTTCCAGCCGGCACTCTTCTTGAATACGCTGACTGCCTTCAGGTTGATGCGGCCATTAACCCAGGTAATTCGGGTGGTGGGCTCTTTAATGCAAGTGGAGAACTCATTGGAATTAACGGCCGTGCTTCATTTGAAAAACGTGGAAGGATTAACGTAGGGGCTGGTTATGCGATTTCTTCCAATCAGGTTCAAAATTTCCTGGGGATACTCAAGAGTGGCCATCTCGCAGACCACGCGACCCTCGGGGCAACGGTTGCGACAAGTACTGATGGACGCGTGGTTGTCTCAGACATCCTTGAATCTTCAGACACGTGGCGTAAAGGACTACGAATCGATGACGAGATCATTGAACTGGCTGGGAGACGTGTCCGCAGCGTCAACGCTTTCAAGAACATTCTTGGGACGTTGCCAGCTGGATGGCGAGTGCCTTTGGTGTTCCGCAGGAATGGAAGACCCAGTGAAATATTTATCGAGTTAGCAGGAGTTCACACACCCGCCATGCTCAATGAACTGATGGCTGGTCGCCGTGCACCACTCCCAAAAAATAAACCAGGTGACAGCCCAAAACCGAAGCAAAACCCCTTGGCTCCTGATCCAGCCGACCTTCCAGAATCAGTTCGCAAATTTTATGAGCCTCGTTTTGGCTACGCCAACTTTTACTTCAACAGAATTGAACTTGAACGG
The DNA here is from genome assembly GCA_028066355.1 of Pirellulales bacterium. GTDB lineage: Bacteria > Planctomycetota > Planctomycetia > Pirellulales > UBA1268 > UBA1268. The sequence goes on along the minus strand of JALCBP010000011.1, from coordinate 17,783 downwards.
GTCCGAGATCTTCTCAGACGACGAAAATCATCGTCTAAGAAACAAGAAGCGGTATGGCAATACAGAGGCCAACTAGCAGCCGGCGGCTCATTTGAAATCCAACTCGGTGATCAGTCGGCTACGATATCTCTTCCAACTGGAATATCTCGCTGGGAACAGGCTGCTGCTGATGCGGGCCTCTCTGCTGAGGCAGGATTTGACTCAAGTCCGCCAGGATCAGGCGGCATGTTAGCAGCATTAACAATGTGGCGACGTCTTCTCACTCAAGGTGCAGATACCATTGATGGCCGTATCACCTATTGGGGGCAGCAACCTCTTTACTCAGAATCAACAAACCAGTTGATTGACGTTCTTGAACTTACAACAAGCAGTTGCCGATGTCGATTTTTCATTGATGAATTTGGCAACGTTTCACACGTGACGTTTTTCCTCGGAACTTCTACTGCTTCATGCGACCTGCATTTTACTGGACTCAGTGAACGAGGGCCGTACTGGCAACCAACACACCTGATTGTCGACTATGACGGGAATAGATTTGCCACATTCCATTTTGAGAAGGGTGAGTAAAAGGCAGATGACTTCAAGAAACTCGCTCCTCACTTATGTGCATTCAATAAGATCACTATTGCTCGCATCGCTTGTGATTGCCACTCTCGTATTCTGCCCGATTCGAGTAGTGGGTGGTGATGCCACTACGGTAAGCGTTGACGCCGCAAGACGTGTCGTGAAGCTCTATGGAGCCGGTGGCATTCGTGGCCTAGAATCATACCAAACTGGAATAGTTGTCTCTCCGTCAGGCCACATCCTGACAGTCCTAAGCACTGCTATTGACTCTGAATTGATTGATTGCGTTCTCGACGATGGCCGCCGCTACACCGCGAGCTTTCTTGGTGCTGACCTACGTCGGGAACTAGCTTTATTGAAAGTAGACGGTGATGATCTACCTTTTTTTGAGCTTTCGGCTGAGTCGCCTCGACAACAAGTTGGCACCCGTGTGCTAGCACTATCAAATCTTTTCGGTGTAGCAGTTGGTGACGAGCGAGTAAGCATTCAACATGGGGTTATTGCTGCCCACGTTCCACTACGAGCCCGCCGCGGATCACACGAAGCTGCCTATCGTGGTGATGTCTATATTCTGGATTGCACAACCAACAATCCAGGATCCCCAGGCGGCTGCCTCATTGACTGGCATGGAAAATGTATCGGCATGCTCGGCAAGGAATTGCGATCTTCTGAAAATGCAACTTGGTTGAGTTACGCTATCCCAGCAAATGAGTTAGCCCTTGGGCTCAATGCGATCTTAAGTGGGAGTAACAGCCAAGCACCTACAAGGGAGAGAACGACCTCTGATTTTGACATCCGTTCACTTGGCGTGGAGTTAGTTCCTGATTTACTCAATCTGACACCACCTTTTGTCGAGGCAACTGTGCCAAACTCACCGGCCGCAAAAGCAGGCTTCCAAACCGACGATCTCATTGTAGCTGTTGGAAATAAAACTGTTACATCGCAGCGGGGCCTTCGGCGAGAACTCTCCTATCTCATTCCTGGTGACCCAATTCAAATGAATATCATACGAAATGGGAGTATCGTTCTGATGGATCTGGGAGTTGTTCCCTCTCTTATAGAATCCGGAGAGAAAAGGTAAAAAATGAACAGCATCATCAGACGAACAGCTTCACATCAGGTGATGCTGACCTATCTTCTATATGCAGTGCCTTTGAGCTTCTGCTATTCAGATCAAAGCTCGCCACAGAAAACTCCAGAACGGGCACTTGCCGAGCAAGCAGCTTTCCAAAACGCTCTCAGTGGTATTTCTGATTCCGTCGTGAGAATCGAACCGAGCGGGTTATCGGTAGCCACCCTCCAAGGCACGCGTTCAACGATACAGCCAACAGGCCCATCGACGGGGCTTGTGGTCGGGGCCGACGGCTGGATTCTTACGACTGAATTTGCCGTTCCATCTGATATTGACGAAGTTGTCATAACACTACCTCCAAAGAAAAAAACAGCAGACAACCTCGCGTCGTCACCCAGACGGCTCGTAGGAAGAGTAACGGGCCGAGACCTCAATCGCGGCCTTGTACTTCTGAAGTGCGAACCCACAAAACCACTTACCGAGCCACAATTTGTTTCCCGAGAAGACGTACGTCCGGGTGAATGGGCTTTGGCTGTTGGGCGAGTGTGGGACCTAGAGGAACCAAGCGTCGCCGTAGGTATCATCTCTGCGGTGGACCGATGCTGGGGCAGAGCCATCCAAACCGATGCGGCAGTATCGCCAGTGAATTACGGCGGGCCTCTGCTGAGTATTCGAGGATTGGTTTTTGGCATCATTGCACCACTTCCTGCAGAGACTGCAGGCATGACCACAGGAACCGAATTATACGATTCTGGCGTGGGGTTCGCGATACCGATGTACGACATCATTCCACTTATCCCTCGACTCAAGAAGGGGGAAACGCTGAAGCCCGGGCTATTGGGAATTGGCTACTCGGCACAGGACCCGATCAATGGACGCCCTGTTGTTGAAACGGTACGGGCCGGCTCACCAGCAGCGAAATCGGGACTTCAAAGCGGTGATCTCATTACACAAATCGATGGTCGGCCGATACAACGCATTGCAGATATCAGACACGCACTCACACCCAAAGTCGCCGGCGACTCGCTCGAAATAACTGTGCAACGAATAGAAGGAAAACCTTCATTATCCATTCGTACTGTTCTCTCTGACAAACTACCACCGTGGAAGCGGTCAATGCTCGGCATCGTTCCAGTACGTCAGCCATTACAAACCAATGGAAAAGGGAAGGTAAAGGGCGTGGTTGTTGACTGGACCTGGCCCGATAGCCCAGCTGAGAAAGCTGGCATTCAGCCTCAAGACGTGATCATCGGGGCTGCAATAGGTTCACAACTAAATGCAGACGATTTTTCTCTTCAACCAATTGCATCCCCACATCAACTATCCGGGCTTCTGGGTGGACTCACAAGCAATACTGATGTCGTGCTGGAAATTCGCAGCTCACAAAACTCCCGAAAGATACGCCTTACAACCGCACCATTCCCTGAAAAGCCTTTGAATAGCGTCCCTGCATTCGAATCAACAAACAAGGGCAACCCACCACCAGCGGTTGTTAAACTTGAAATCCCTGAAATACCCGAACCTTCGTGGGCACTCATTCCGGAGCAGCAGGACGGTACGCCGGCTGGTGTCCTGGTATTTTTTGATGAGCCGTCTGGGGCACTTTCAGAAAAGTCTGTGACCGTCTGGGCATCGGGCTGGAGAGAGGCTGTGGCTCAATACAACGTAGCCGTAATATTAATACCATCTTCAGATTCAGACAGTTGGCGACAGGCAGACTTGGAAAGGGTCGGAAAGACTATTAGTGCATTAACACAACGCTGCAAAATCGATCCAACCCGCATTGCGTTTGCCGGCTCAAAAGCCGGGGGTACGTTCGCCTGGATGGGAGCTAATCGGTTCGACACGATAGCTCGAGGTGTCTGCCTTATTAACGCGACCATACCGCAACGAGCACGTATCCGTGAAGCCTCACCAGACCGTTTCCGATGGGTTCTTTTTGGAACGACAAGAACAGAAAAAATGACGAAAGAAGTAAGCCAGCAATACCAACAAACCATAAAACGACTCCGTGACGCTGGCGTCCCTGCTAGTCAAATACCACTGGGAAATGATTCAACCAGAGCATCCAAACTCTGTCAGTGGGTCGAATCGCTTGGAGTGCTTTAGAAATAACCATCAACCAAACGTAGGCTTCAAAGCGGTCTTAGAGACTTTGTTCCAGTACCGTGAAAACCTGCCGAGATCTTTTACTTTGCTCGCGTCACAAAAAGGTGGCCAGTCAAGTGAGATCACTGGTGTTGCACGAGACAATGTTTCGATAATCTTGCGGACAGTGGGGCAGGATGTACTGGCCACACTGATAGCACCCACATTAGTCATTCGTGCTCTACCCTGCAAAACTGCAGCAGTCTCTCCAAACCATATTTCTGTATCTGGAAGCTCTGCCAGGCATTCACAGATAAATGCGATGCGTTTGTACGACGGAAGTTCAGCAGATAGCCAGTGCTGGTCAAAAACAAAAACTGACGGTGCGTCTGGGAATTGTTGTTTGGCCGGAGAGCAACCAGCAAGTGAGTCAAGTGTTACCCAAACGAGTGATTCATCAGGGATTTCCCGGTACTCCCGAATTACTACTGGAGGAATAGTGAGCCTCACCTCTCTTTCAACAGAAGCATCTATGAACAACTTTTCAGCAAGCTGTTCATACGTCCCCTCAAAATCACAACGACCGAAAGCAGGGCACACCTGGCAATACATTCCATTAGTGAATCGCTCTACATTCTCACGATTAAAAATATAGGGTTTACTAGAGAATGTTCCCGCAACCCACTGCCATGAAAAATTATTGCTTGCAGTATCAGCATCAAGCAGATGCTGCAGAAACCAGCTAGCACCAACTTTCCATGACACGTTGTACGTATGGATGAGGCACGATGCGAGCCACATTCGTTCATGATTATGGAGCCAGCCATCACGAGTAAGTTTCTTGCTAAATGCATCAATACAGTCCAAACCAGTTTCACCACGAGCAACTTCCTCAGGAAGACTGCGAACCACTTCTCCTCGATGAATTGCGGCTGGTGTTTCCAAATCATGCCACAGTCCCTCAGGGCACGCTGCACGTACCCGCTGCCAGTAATCACGCCATCCCAATTCCGAAATGAGTTTTTCGGCTTGTGCTACATGTTGTACTTTCGAAAGAGCGATATCACGAACCTCTGCAAGAGACAACACTCCATGACGAAGCCAAGGAGACAATCTTGTGACGGCGCCTGATACAAAATTCCTGGTACGACCATATCGAACCGGTTCAATCTTTTGTAGTTGCTCAATCGCTTTAGCCCGTCCTCCACAAAATTGACTCTTGTGGAAGCTTTCAACTTCAATCGGATTCAGAGCCGGCAGCTCATCCCCAGTTGCCAGAAATAACTCACGAGCAATTTGTGTATACATCTCTTTAGAATCATTCTTGTATTGCTGAAGGTTCTTCATGGCGGGACCCTTATTACCTGCATTAAAGAAAGGCAGGACGTGCATGCATATGAGGCTTTAAGAGAACTCCCGCTCTTACGAAGAGATGCGCAAACTAGCACAAATACACGGCTACCAGAGCTCATCGTTTGAATACTAGCAACTAGCCAAAAGTTGCAAACAGCTTACCGGCACGAAACTTGCATCCATGTCGTGATACACGGCTGAAAACGGGCAGTGAATCACTTTTGGGCGGCGTTCTCAACATGGTGTGAGCAAAAGCTGTTCGTGAGCCCCTCGATCAGACTTGGCGATTGGATTTAAGAACACACTGATTTTCACGACGTATGGCTTGCATGCCTCATAGATGACGCCACAGACGGGAGGCCCGTCTGAGAAGATAACCCTCTTGAGGCTGAATTCGTCCATTTATGGATGCCCCAATGGCTTGAGTGAGCAGTCCGCCTAGCTCGCTCAGGTCGGGGCATCCCTACTGCAACTAGCAGAAGTAGTATCATATCCTCAACAAGAAACCACTGACACAAATGCATAGGCGGATCCTGTGAAACTGATCATTGCAATCATCCAGCCCGATAAACTGGAACGAGTTAAACAAGCTCTATCAGAGGTCGAGGTCTTTCGTTTGACGATTCTCGATGTCCAAGGATTTGGCAGACAACTCGGTCACTCTGAAACCTACCGAGGCCATGAAATCGCCATCAACCTCTTACGGAAAGTGCAGCTTCAAATTGCTATAAATGACGAATTCGTAGAGCCGACCATTCAAGCAATTCAAAAAGGAGGGCGTTCGGGAGTATCGGGAGAGATCGGTGACGGAAAGATCTTTGTTCTACCTTTGGATGAATGCGTCCGGATTCGTACAGGAGAGCGTGGCAAAGAGGCTATTTAGGCACACCCTCATAAAAAACCAGAATTAAAGTTGCTGTGGATGGAGCCTTGGCTTTGCTCCAATGGCAACCCGATTCACTGCGGCAAGAAACGCTTTCGCTGAGGCTTCTAGTGAATCCGTTGACACACCTCGTCCTCGATGCAGTTGTCCTCGGTATCGTTCCGCGGTTGCTTCAAGCTCAACAGACACTTCTGCCTGAGCGTCTTTTCCAACCGTCACGGCCTGCACCCGAAAATCACGGCAGACTGTTGTAATGCCTGTTATTTTCTCTATCGCAAGAAAAATACCATCAATCGGACCATCGCCACTCGTTATGGAAACTGACTGGCTTTCACCATCTTGTTTCACGCGGAGGGTCACCGTTGGCGAACTACCACTTTCACACGAAACCGAGTACCCCTCGAAAACGAAAAGCTCCGGGAGTACGGCGAATTGCTGTTCGCAGAGAGCTGCAACATCTCCGTCATAAATTTCTTTTTTCCGATCTGCCAGCTGCTTAAACTGTTCAAAAACTGTCTGAAGTTGCTCGCCGGTTAATTGATAACCAAGGGCAGCTGCACGATCTGCCAACGCTGCTCGACCACTGTGTTTACCAAGTACCAGGTCAGTTCGTTCGAGCCCAACATCTTCCGGACGCATGATTTCATATGTGCTTCTATCTTTCAGCATGCCGTCCTGATGAATGCCCGCCTCGTGGGCAAACGCGTTCCGTCCAACGATAGCCTTGTTGCGCGGCACCTGAATTCCCGTGATATTAGCCACAAGCCGACTCGTTGGCACTAATCGTTGCGTTGCAATTCGACTCTGACACTTGTACAAGTCAGCCCTCGTCTTAAGAGCCATAACTACTTCTTCAAGAGAGCAATTACCGGCTCGTTCCCCAATCCCATTAATTGTGCATTCAACCTGACCTGCTCCAGCCTGAACTGCTGCCAAACTGTTCGCAACCGCAAGGCCAAGATCGTCATGACAATGGACACTCAAAACTGCCTTATCAATATTTGGCACGCGATTCCGAAGCGCATGTATCACATCGAACATTTGTTGCGGCGTGGCATACCCAACGGTATCTGGGATATTCACGGTGGTTGCCCCAACATCAATAACCGCTTCAACAACACGGCAGAGAAAATCTATTTCTGTACGAGCTGCATCCTCTGGTGAAAACTCTACATCTTCACAACTTTCTCTTGCACGACGAACTCCAGCTACTGCTCGCTGAACGACTTCGTCTTCACCCATTCGAAGTTTGAACTCACGATGAATGGCGCTCGTTGCTAAAAATACATGAATTCGTGGGCGAGCTGCTTCAGCAAGGGCTTCCCAGGCGCGGTCAATATCAGTGTCATTGCACCGAGCAAGACCACAGATTACCGGCTCACGCACAGCCCGAGCAATTTCTCGAACTGATTCGAAGTCACCAGGAGAAGCGATTGGAAAACCTGCCTCAATAATATCAACACCTAATTGAGATAATGCATGCGCCACCTCAATTTTTTCTGTAAGGTTCATGCTTGCACCAGGAGATTGTTCTCCGTCGCGAAGTGTCGTATCGAAAATTCGAACCGATTGATGAGCAGACATGATTAGTGAAAAACTTGCCTTTCCAGAAGAACCCAAGCCGTTTATGAATAATTGCCAGAGAAGCGAAACCTTACTTTAGCAGACCTACTTTATTGTCCACCCTCCTACAACTCTTGCCACCCCAAGAAACCATACCCGCCGTACAGTGCATTCACCGAAAATCGCGCACTTCCCCCGGAATATTCCGTCCTCACTGGCACCACACGGCATTGCCCGCCATCTGCATGCTACTAATGTTCCGCTCTGGTATCATCGGAGGAGGCAAACTGCAACGAATACGACAAACCCACTTAAGTAGTGACAAGATGACACTTCGTGAGTTCCAACAACTCATTCGAAACATGTACCACGACAAAGATGCTGCACGTGGTGTAGAAGGAACGTTCATGTGGTTGACAGAGGAAATAGGTGAACTCGCAACCGCTCTACGAAGTGGCTCGCCAGAAGAAAAGGCCCTAGAATTCGCAGACGTTCTGGCATGGTTGGCAACCATCGCCAATGTAGTTGACGTCGACCTCGAGCAGGCAATCGCGAAAAAATATGGACAGGGATGTCCTGGTTGCGGACAAATCTCTTGCACCTGCCCTGATGCGGAGAAGCCATGATACTTTTGAAGCACTTCTTGCTCTACTTTTTTATCCTCCTCGTCACACCAGCAATCGTCATGGCGACGCCTGCCAACCAAGAGTTATCCGCCGAAATTGGCCTCGATGGGGTTGTTCGAGCAGGACACTGGACCTCGGTAACTCTTCGCATGCCGCAATCTCTTGCGGAACCAACTACCCGGTATGTTGCAGTAGAATCCCAGGATCCAGATGGACAATGGCTTCGATCACCGCTTGTTCGTCCCGCTTTGATAGATGAGACACATTGGGCAGCGAGACTTCTTGTAAAAATCGGTAGCCGAGACAGCATCATCCGGGCCGTGGTTCTCGACACGATGGAACCAGATGCTGACGCATCGCATCTCGCAAAGGTGGTCACTTCGAAAAGCATACAAATTCCGCAACTATTGGAATCAAGTCAGGAAGTTGTAATGCTTTTTGGTGAGTTGGACAACGCAACAAGGGCGACTCGACTTGCAACTCGGGAAGACGGGTCGCGAATGCTTGTGGTTTCTCCCGCACAAAGTTCCGCCTCAATCCCACTCTCTCACGTTTTTGGTCCTTCAGGCCTCACGTTCGATGGTATCGACAAGGCAATAATCTGTGGAAATGCGATACGACGAGGCATTACAAAGGATCGCCTCCTTGAGCTCGATGCATGGATTCGACAGGGTGGAGACTTGCTCCTCGTAGCAGGAATGTCGCTGCCTGATGCTGTGTCGACCTCACCATCTATCGAGTCATGGCTACCGGGAAAGTTCAGTCGTCTGGTTCCATTACGTCGTGCAGCGGCGCTTGAAACATACGCACGATCGAGCCGACCACTCGCCCGCCGAGCTATTGAGGAGCTACAGATTCCTGTCTTTGAAGATTCTCCACAACTACAAGGTGTAATCGAAGCTTCAGTTGGTGGCACCGAAAACGATCCGCCACTTGTTGTACGTCGGGCCTATGGCTTTGGACGAATTACATGGGTTGGGCTTGATCTCGATACAAAAACCTTCGAGTCGTGGTCTGGCACCGACTCACTTGTCCTGAAACTGCTCGACATCCAAGGCGATGGTGTTTCTGATGGAAGAGCAGGGGAGGCAAAGCGGGGAGGCCTCGACTTGGCTGGACAACTAAGGCTTGCGGTTGACAATTACATCAATGTATCCGTGATTCCATTTGAGCTCATCGCACTCATCGGAATGCTTTATGTTGCTGCACTCTATCCACTCGACTGGTGGATTGCCCGTCGAAGTGAGCGATTCAGATGGATAACCTGGTTGACGTTGCCACTCATTGTCTTGACCTTTACAGGGATTACCTGGTCAACCACACAACAATTTAAATCTGGCGAATGGCAGATCCATACAGCCGGTATTTTTGATATCGACGAGGCAACTCAAACATGTCGATCAACGAGCTTTGCCGGCATATGGGCCCCACAAAATGGACGGTTCAACCTCTCCGTCAACTCTGCACAAAATACCGGCAGAAAAGACTCTCGCTCAGTGGTGAGTTGGTTCGCAGCGTCGGGGCGAAACATTGGAGGACCCGATGCATTAACACCACATCCTTCTCTAGCCGGAGCCGCTTATGAATACGGACCATCTGCCGGCAAACTCCAAAACATCTCGATTGCAGCGGCCTCAAGCCAACTCTTTGAAGCTAACTCGACCTGCCGATTGCCGATTGCTTCAATAAATTCAACACTAAGCAGAACGGGGCAGGGCACCCTACGCGGAACAATTACGAATCAACTTCAGGTAACACTGAAAGATTGTGTTTTGATGTACGCTGGCTGGCTTTACGACATTGGCACACTTCAGCCTGGCGACACCTTTGATCTCGAAGAGGGAAAAGGCCCACGATCTCTTGGGGCTTTTTTAACAAAAAAAAGAGCAGTCAAGGACCGCAATGTCTCAGCGCGATGGAACTCCGATGATCGAAACATAGCGCGAATTCTCGAAGTCGCAGGGATGCATCGTGCCACCGGTGGATCGGAGTACACTGGCCTTCAACCGGGGCGTATTGGGCACATTGACATGACTCATCTGCTTGCCTTAGACCGTATTATTCTTACCGGAAAAGGACCACGTGCCACCAAATGGTTGCCGCAGGAAACAACTGAATCTGAACGTAAACAATTCAAAGACGCAGGGGACACCACTCTTTGGAGAATTGTCCTCGAACTCCGTGACTAACTCTCTGATACAAAACCTGAAGTATTTTCATGATTGAAACCGTTGACCTGACAAAAAAATATGGTGACTTTTTTGCACTTGAATCTCTAACACTGAAGCTTGAGCAGGGGGACCTCTTTGGCTTTATTGGTCCAAATGGTGCTGGAAAAACGACAACAATAAGAATCTTATCGACATTGCTGTCCCCGTCTTGGGGAGAAGCTTCGGTCTGCGGTTACTCGATATATACCCACCCGCGAGAAATCCGGCGTGCGATTGGTTATATGCCAGATATTTTTGGTGTATATGACGACATGAGAGTTATCGAATACCTTGAATTTTTTGCTGCTGCCTATCGCATCGACGGCATTGCTCGACGTAAAGTTGCAGAACGTTCACTTGACTTGGTTGATCTTGGTGTGAAACGAGATGAACTTGTGACCAGCTTATCTCGTGGCATGACGCAGCGGCTTGGCCTGGCTAGAGTGCTTCTTCACGACCCTCAAGTACTTCTTCTCGATGAACCTGCCAGTGGCCTCGACCCACGAGCTCGCATTGAAATGCGTGGCCTACTCAAACGACTTCAAGATCTTGGGAAAACCATTCTTGTATCAAGCCATATCCTTCCTGAGCTGGCCGATATCTGCAATCGGGTTGGAATCATTGAATACGGACAACTTCTTGCCCAAGGCGACGTAGCAGATCTCCTTGCCAAAGTTCGTGACAGACCCGTGATCTGCATTGAAGTAGCGGGCCCCCCAGAGAAATCAGCCCGTCTTCTGGAAGACTGCCCTGGTGTCGCTGAGGTCAACGTTGTCGAGAGCACCATCCGCGTCACACTCGTCGACCGTTCGGTTGACACATCGCTTCTCCCCGCAACGATCATTGCCAGCGGCGAACGACTTCTCGGCATGAATGAAGAGGAAATTAACCTGGAAACAGCATTCCTGGAGCTTACGAAGGGGTCCTTAGGCAGACAGGCAGAAGATGCTCCACAAGGCTGGGGCAAACTGCAGGAAGGCCACTCGGCGTAGACATATGGTTCGGCACTCAATTACTGCTGTTTTTATTTTCTCTGGACTACTCACCGCACCCAGCAGTGGACTTGCTCAACCTGCTGCATCGCGGCAGGCTCAACCAACAACACCCAATAGAAGCCATGTAACAGACCGTTATACCAGTGCTCGGGAGCGTATGGTTCGTGAGGATATAGCCGCAAGCGGAGTCACCAACGCCCGTGTTCTAGAAAGCATCCGTTTGACTCCCCGTCATGAATTTGTTGCTGCCGCTCAACGGCCATTGGCGTACTTTGACATGTCATTGCCTATCGGAGAGCGACAAACAATCTCTGGTCCTTTCGTCGTGGCCTATATGACTGAACAACTTAATCCAAAACCAACTGATCGAGTGCTCGAAATCGGTACCGGAAGTGGATACCAAGCCGCAGTCCTCTCACCGCTTGTAGGAACGGTTTACTCGATTGAAATACATGAGTCTCTCGGACGACGAGCTCGCTCGACACTACGACGCCTCGGCTATACGAATGTCATAACGAAAATTGGTGATGGGTTTATAGGCTGGGAAGAGAAGGGGCCTTTCGACAAAATTATAGTCACATGCTCTCCTGAAGAAATTCCAGCTCCACTCATTGATCAACTTGTCGAGGGTGGCATTATGATCATTCCAGTTGGTGAACGATATGAACAAACATTAGTACGAATTCAGAAAAGAGAAGGGGAGTTGGAGCGGACAGATCTTGTGCCAAGCCTGTTCGTGCCGATGACAGGACAAGCTGAAGACAGGCGCGCGGTACTCCCAGATCCAGCAAAACCTCACTTGGCCAATCCGAGTTTTGAAGAGTGCTTACCTGACAGCGAAACACCAACGGCGTGGTATTACGGCAGACAAGAGACCCTGATTGAAAACGGTAACTCGCCAGCTGGCCAGAGGCATCTTCTCCTCACGAACAGCGAACCAGGGCGACCAGCGCATATCTTTCAGGGATTTCCCGTTGATGGACGTGCAGTACGTGAACTGAAAATTACATATCAGGTACGCGTAGTCGGACTCGGCAGTGGCCGTATACCCACAGAGCAACCGGGGGTTGCGATCAGATTTTTTGATGAACGGCGAACGCGGTCGACGCGGCTCGTTTCTCCAATGAGGGTCTTGAACAACAACCAATGGAGCGTGGTTACTGACTCCCTCCTGGTACCCGTATGGTCTCGAGAGGCAATTATCCAGGTGGGACTCATGGGGGCCACCGGACAGATCGAAGTTGACGAAATCCAAATAACTCCAGTCGAGAGGCCTTAAAGCACTGAAAAACAGCAAAAAACACTGTTTCTGCTGAAAAGAAGCGAAGTGGCGGCTGCGTATCTCGCGCAATCCCTTTTTTTAACCTAACCTTCTTGCTTTACCTAGCCGTCAAACTATTCTAAAGGGGTTCGTTTACCGTGCTTCTGGCTCGATCGCTTCGCGAAGAGCCGAGGCAGACGTCATTTTTTCATCTTGGTTTGGAGATTGCGCTGTATGTTGGCTCACCGATTCATCCGTTCGGTCGGATTTTTCACCGTTCTTTCGATAGTGGCGTCTGCGTGCTGTGATGCACAGGCGGGCTGGAACCACCGCTACTCCGCTGCTTATGGATCATCGGGTGGCTCAAGCAGCAGTGGCGGAAGCAGTTCATCAGGTAGTTCGTCATCATCTTACGGCGGCTCCTCTTCGTACGGTGGCTCATCATCCTCATACGGCGGCAGTAGTTCATCGGGTGGTCATCGAATGACGCACTGGGAGCGCAAGGCTGCTCGCCGTGCCTACCGTCACGCTGCACATTCAAGCTACGGTAGCTCGGGCGGAAGCCACTCTGCGTTTTATGGTAGCTCTGGCGGATCCAGTTCGAGTGGCGGTAGCTCTGGTGGTTCGTACGGTTACTACGGATATAGCTATGGGTATGCGGCACCAGCGGCGAGTGTCGGCTACTCATCAATGTCCCCAATGGCATCCAGCATGCCTGTGGATGCATATCGTGTCATCACAGACGAGCCTGTCGGTGATGCTGCGGGAGATTCTGGTGAAGAAGTTCAAACACCGACCCCGAGTGACTCAACAGAATTTGTTCCAAAGGACGGCGTCCTTCTACTCGTCTCAGTTCCCAATGAAGCCAAAGTACTTGTGAATGGATCTGAAACCACATCAACAGGAAGTCTGCGACGGTTTGTTTCACGTGGCCTTCAAGAAGGTGCGACGTACGACTACACGGTCACAATGGTGGTCGAGGGTGGTGAAAAACCTGTTAAAGAAACACAGGTAGTAAGTGTATCAGCCGGTGAATTAAGCAAGATTTCGTTTGAAGAGTCTGTGCGACTGACAACAAGCCTCACACTTCATGTTCCAGAAGAGTCAACCGTCTGGCTCGCCGGCAACGTGACTGCCTCAACTGGAACGACTCGAACATTCGAAACTTCTGCACTACCGAACGGCTCCACCTGGGATGGTTATGAAATCCGCGTCGTCACCAACCACGATGGTAAAGAGCAGACCGTCTCAAAAGTAATCGATCTCACCGCCGGAGAATCTGTCGAACTGTCCTTCGAGACACCCTCTGTGCTCGCTGATGCCAGCCTTATCGAAAAGACCGCGTCAATTCAGTAAGAGTAAAGCAAGACGAACAATCCGTGCGATTTCCAAACTATCCCCCATGGCTAAATGAAGCCATGGGGGATTTTTTTGGGCTTGTCAAAGTATGCCGTTTGTCGACTATACAAATAATCTTTCCTGTCAGGCGTGTTGAGAAGCCGATGGATTCTTGCAGTGTATCTTCCTCAAAAACCTTTAATGATCATGACTAAAGCACAGAAGATCTTTGAAAATGAAACCACTGACCATGCATGGCCGCTCACCGTTAGGATTCTTGTATCTAGTGCTATCCTTATATACCTGTTTGCAGTAGCCTTGCCACCGCTAGCGGGCCCGCCACCAGCAAGCGAAATTGCAAACGTTATTCTTCAACCGTTTCGGCCACTTATAGGCGCACTGAGCTTAAGCCATGGCTATCGCTTCTTTGCGCCAAACCCAGGTCCGGGCCATTCTATACGATGGAGCATGGTGACTTCGACAGGAAGTACTCTAGAGGGCGTTGTACCAGATGCGAAAACGGACTGGCCACGACTTCTCTACCACCGCAGATTTATGATTCCAGAAAAAATAGCAGCACTGGTTCCGCCACCACTTGCACCGGCAGAAATTCGCCGTGAAGCAACTCTTGATTGGCAACCTTTCGCCGAGGACATAGCGACTCATTTACTGGCAAAACACAATGGAAAAGAAGTAAGCCTAGAACTTATTGAACACTACTTGCCAGATACATTTGAACTCAAAGAGGGCAGGGCGGGTGACGACCTGACAACACCACTTGGCAGCTATACCTGGCGGGAGAAAACATCTCAATGAGAACCGGCTGTAGTGATACAACTTCTGACCAAGGGATCTTAAACTGGTTCACTTCCTGGTGGACAGCTTGGACGGCATTTTGGTTTACACCATCAAGCCCTGTCCTTTTAGGCGTACTACGAATTTTAGTTGGCTCACTACTGGCGTGGTCGAACTTTGTCTGGCTGCTTGATCAAGAGGGGTTCTTTGGCGCAAGTGGCTGGCAAACAGCTGGAAATGTCTGGCGACTGAATGATCAACCTTGGCACTGGAGTTGGTATTTCCTCACACAGACAACCACGGCCATACAATTACTCGCACTCGTGAGCCTTCTCGCTGCACTATTGCTAACAGTTGGATGCGCTACGCGGCCGGCAGCGTGCGTTGCGTTAGCCGGATATGTGAGTGCTGTAAATCGTGCACCTCTGAACACCTTTGGATTTGATGATGTTCTTGGGATCATGCTTGTGCCTCTGATCATTGGCACCGCGGGAGCCTGCCTGTCAGTAGATAATGTTTTTCGGAAAAAAAAGCCTACGCCAAACACTGAAACAACAATCGCTCTGAGGCTTATTCAGGTGCATCTGTGCATACTCTATTTCTTCTCTGGCTGCGGAAAATTGCTTGGGGCAAGCTGGTGGGAGGGCACAGCACTTTGGGGTGCAGTAGCTAATGTTCAATATCGCACAATTGACCTCACTTTTCTTGCTTGGCACCCGCTGCTTATCAATGCCCTTACGCTCGGAACACTATTTTGGGAGGTTTCATATGCTGCGTTGATATGGCCTCGATTAACACGACCGTTGGTTTTGTTGATGGCGGTCTTCGTCCACGTGGGAATTGGACTTACCATGGGTATGATGGAGTTCGGGCTTGCTATGCTAATCGCCAACATGGCTTTCCTTCCACCGGACCTCAACATGTTCCGAACACACACAGATCAAAAACTGGCTACAGGACAACATTCATGATCAATACTCTCGCCATAGTTGGGGCTACTGGTGCGGTTGGAAAAATTATTCTTGAGCAAATTATTAGCCGGAACTTTCCAGCAAAAAATATAAAGCTTCTTGCTTCGTCACGATCTGCAGGTAAAACAATTGCATGTGGAAAAAAAACACTGACCGTGGAAGCACTCAGTCCTGATGCTTTCCGAGGTGTAGAGGTGGCAATCGGCAGCACACCAGACGAAGTTGCTGCGGAATTCGTTCCCTGGGCGGTCGAGCACGGCACTGTTGTTGTTGATGAGAGTGCTCACTTTCGAATGCAACCAGATGTCCCACTGGTCGTTCCTGAAATTAACCCAGAAGCGATCCATCTGCATAAGGGTGTTATTGCCAGCCCGAATTGCTCGACAACGCAGATGGTGATGGTACTAAAACCACTCCATGACGCCGCGAACGTTCGACGCGTACTTGTAAGCACGTACCAAGCTGTCAGCGGCGCAGGAATAGCTGCAACGCAAGAACTCAGAGACGGAATGCAAGCATGGCTAAGCAAGTCACCAGAGAATCCAAGTGTATTCACTCACCCGATTGCGGCTAATCTTATCCCTCAGATTGGATCGGCAAAAGAGGAAGGGAGCACGAGCGAAGAACTGAAGATGGTTCAGGAAACACGAAAAATATTCAATGACGACACCATCGGTGTGTGCGCCACATGCGTCCGTGTTCCAGTAGCCGATGCCCATAGCGAAAGCCTGATCATAGAGACTGAGAGGCCTTTATCACCAGAAGAAGCTACCCGTCTCCTATCTCAATTTCCTGGCGTTACCATCAATGACAATCTTTCTGAATCTGCCTATCCAATGCCTCGCGATGCCGGCGGCCGAGATGATGTCTTTGTCGGACGTATCCGACGCGACCCCTCCGGACAAAACTCACTTGCCATGTGGTGCGTTTCGGACAACCTACGGAAAGGAGCCGCAACGAATGCCGTTCAAATTGCCGAGCACGTTGCGCGAGAGATGACGGCATGAGCCGAACACTCAAACTCCGGCTCGCTTACAATGGAGAACGATTCAGCGGGTGGCAAACACAACCCGACCAAAGGACGGTGCAGGGTGTTCTTAGCGATGCTATCCAGAGCATTTGTGGCGAAACAATCGTACCGAAGGGAAGTAGCCGTACTGATGCCGGTGTTCACGCTGTAGATCAGATAGTGAGCTTCACAACCACAAGCTCAATTACACCGGATGTTTGGCTACGAGCACTCAATGCTCATCTCCCAAAAGACGTTGCAGTCCTCCAATCGAGTGAAGCAGACCCTTCGTTCGATCCTATTTCTGAAGCGATAACAAAACGATATCGCTATCGAATTCATGACGGAGAAGTTCGGCCCGTGCTGGCTCGACCATTTGTCTGGCAGTGGAGTTCCCGACTAGATATTTCATTAATGCAGGCCGCTTCTTCCTTCCTCATTGGCGAGCATGATTTCACGAGTTTCGAAAACCCATCATCTCCTCGCGCGTCAAAAGTACGTAGAATCAATGACCTAATCATTCAAAGACGAGACGGAGGAGAGGGCACGCCCAATTCCGAGGTCTGGATTGAAGTCGAGGGAAACGGTTTCCTTTATAATATGGTGAGAATCATTGCGGGTACTCTGGTTATGGTTGGCACCAGAAAACGCTCACATACATGGGTCAGAGACGTGCTTGCCGACCGGCAACGAACATCTGCTGGCCCGACTGCACCCCCGCAAGGCCTCTTGCTTTTGCAAACCAATCTTAAACCACAAACAGCATAAGTGTGAAATGGCCCGTCCTCCTGAACAACTTGGTTCCCTCAGACTGGTTCGTCAACTTGGCGTTGGCCGAAAATGTCAAATTTGGGAGGCCGCCGATGAAAGCCAGTCAAAACGAGTTGCCGTAAAACTCGTATCCCCTGAGTCAGCATCGGACAAAAGCATACGCCAACTCCTCAAGCATGAACTCATCGTGAGCAAATCACTGAACCATCCTGGAATAATCCGGATGGAGCGCTATTCAACGGCTGGTCAACTGCCACACCTTGTCATGGAATTATTCCGTCATC
>JALCBP010000184.1:0-2693 GCA_028066355.1 Pirellulales bacterium | reverse complement strand
GCGGCATGGGCGGTGGCGGCATGGGCGGTGGCGGCATGGGCGGTGGCGGCATGGGTGGCGGTGGTGGACAAGGCGGTGGTGGACAAGGTGGAGGCGGACAAGGCTCCGGCAGTCAGGCCGGCGGGTCAGGTGTTATTGTTGATCCGCAAGGAGTGCTACGGGTTCTGGCCATGCCAGACTCCAACCTCACCAAAATTCGTCAGCGTTCCAGTATCGAGCGACTTCCTCAAAATCTTCGTCGGCCTTCAAAGTTACGCAAGGTCGCTCTGAGCCGACTCGAAACAGCAATTGCCACTGCTATTGAATCAGATGGCATGTTGTCAGATGAAATGACGAACCTCGCTGGTCTTACCCAAATACGATATGTCTTTGTCTATCCGGCAAGCTCGAATAGCCCCGGTGAAATAGTTCTCGCAGGTCCTGCAGAGCCATGGGCAGAAGACTCTTTTGGACGGTCGATAGGAGTTGAATCTGAGACACCAATTGTACAACTGGAAGATTTAGCTGCCGCCATGCGAGTGTTTCCACCAGGGCAGCCATCAGATCAACTCGTTGGCTGCTCGATCGATCCAACGCAAGAAGGGTTGGCTCGTATGCAGAGTTTTCTGACGCGTGTTGGAACCGTTAATCCACAAGGTACTGAAGGAGAAATTGTTCGAGGTCTGCGCGAATCCCTTGGCCCCCAAATAGTTACGGTTCAAGGGGTGTCTCCTCATACCCATTTTGCACAGGTTTTGGTTGAAGCAGACTATCGTATGAAGCTGATTGGTATTGGTCTCGAAAAACCACCAGTGAGAATGAGTACGTGGATAGACCTCACATCGCCGGGTAGTGTTGCTAGAAATGCACTCCAGCGGTGGTTTTTTACTCCAAATTACGAGTGCCTTAAAGTAAGTGAAGATGACCTCGCCATTGAGCTCGTTGCTGAGGGGGTGAAACTAATTGGGGCTGATGAAATGGTCCTTCCAGACGGTCGGAGGATGAGTGCCCAACAGCCGAGTCGCGCGAGTAAGCTTTTTACGCAGGCATTTACGCTTAAGTATCCTCAAATTGCCCGGCAGCACCCCGTCTATGCGCAGTTGAAGACCTTAATCGATCTTTCAATTGTAGCAGCATACATGCAGGAACACGGCTCGTATGAAAGTGCCGGCTGGTCCGCTGATATTCTGCTTGATGAATCTGCATACCCAATTGAACGATTCGTTGCCCCACAAAAAATAGATTGTGCGGTAAACGCTGTGCGACGTGGTAGTCGGCTGTTAACTCCAATCGGTGGTGGCGTTGTTATTACTCCACGAGAATCTTTTGCACAAGGAATTCTTCAAATAGATGAGACCGGTGAGTTACGCGACGAGCACGAGAGCTTGTCGATCCCTTCGGATCGTTGGTGGTGGGATTAGTGCTTCCATGCTTTCTTGATTAGAACTGCCAAATAATATCAAGACCTGCGTAGAACTGTGCAAGTTTATTTCCACCTGTGCCGATGCCTTGGCCTAGAGGTTTGCCATAAGGACGCGGCGTTGTTGACGCATTCGGGGAAAACCAGTCGTATCGAATCTCTGGTCGAACCACCCAGTTATTGTTTGGGTACCAATTGAGACCGAGCGTTAGTTCCCAGAAACTACCAGCAAATCCATCTGCCCAATAGCCAGGATTGTTGAGTTGACTTTCATTGCGGAGTGGAGCCGAGATTATATACCCGTTATTATCGCGGAAGTATTCAAGGCGAATACCTCCTTCCCATTGAGGACTGAATTCCCAGAATAAGTAGTTGGCAAATGAATACCATTGAGCTGTTCCAGCTTGTTGCCCAACATTTCCTGGGCTCACATTCGCGTTAAACTGCCATGCATTATCGTTCTGGAAAACGTAGATAAGGCGGTCATTCAAACGGTTGGTGTAGACCGTACTCACTAAAGTTCGATTGCCAACGAGTGAACCGTTAGCGGGGTTACGATCGATCGTCGTAACTTCATTCCCACTTGTTGTCATGATCGAAAGAGTCTGTGTTTTGTCACTACTTTCAATATTAATTCCACCAAGAAAGCTAGATGTATCACTCGCGCCTGGATAGTCAGGATTGAGAATTCGGAATGCCCCCGTTGTTGGCTGACCATCAAAAAAGTTGTTCCACCCAGTTGTGATACCTGCAAAAATAGCAGTCTGGTCGGTCGGTTGCCAAGAACCAAGAAAACCTGTGAAAGTAAATGGTGAAAACTGCATTGAAAAAGAGTGTGAATAAAAAAAGTTGCCGATTGCCGGCACTTCTTCAAATCCCAAGATGCTGTAGAAATGGCCAAATCGAAGGGCAATGTCACGGTATGCAATGTCTGCATAGCATTGCGGCAAAGCAAATCCGTAGTCCTTTGAAACCCCCCATGATGCAATGTTTTCAATCCCAAGTGGTTGGAGTGGGTACGCATCAAGGCCCAGTGCCGTGGTATAAAAAAAATCAGTTCCAAACAGAAGATCTACACGACCACCAAAATCCCATCCGAACGAGCCGTCTGTTTCTTTTTCTCCAACAAAATACAACTGATTGAGTTGGCCTTGCCAGCTTCTATCTCCAAGTGTAATTGGACCATTGAAGGGCGTACCCCAGTTATTTGCACCTATGCCATACTCAATCCATCCATAAAGGTAGATATCTCTATCAATCAGGCGAGGTATATCAAGACGCCGATCGGGACCGC
>JALCBP010000183.1:0-2713 GCA_028066355.1 Pirellulales bacterium | reverse complement strand
ACATTTCTTGGATACATCCTCGGCAATTGTTCTGGCGATGAGATGCAAAGTCTGCGGAAAATTATTACTGGTGCTGAAGCATGCCCCGAGGCCACACATGCACTTTGCGCTGAAAAGGCTCCGGAGGCAATCATTCTGGAAGGATACGGCATTACTGAGTGTTCCCCTGTCGTTGCAGCCAATAGGATAGAGAAAAATAAACATGGCAGTATTGGAAAGCCTGTTGAGCATGTGGAAGCAAAAATTGTTCATCATGAAACCCTTGAACAGGTTCCGGAAGGAGAGACAGGAATGCTTCTTGTCCGAGGTGATTCAATATTCGATGGATATCATGCCTTCGATGGTCCAAGTCCGTTTGTAGAAGTGAATAATCAGCAGTGGTACCGCACCGGTGACCTCGTTTCTGCCGATACTGATGGCTATTTACAATTTAAAGGCCGCCTGAAGCGGTTTCTGAAAGCTGGTGGAGAAATGATATCCCTCCCAGCGCTTGAAACACCTTTTCAAAAAAAGTTTCCGGCTGATGAAAACGGTCCGCGTGTCGCAGTGGAAGGTATTGAGACAGCAGGTGGCCGACTGGTTGTGTTATTTACAACCACAGATATTGAGATTCGAGAGGCATCAGACGTGCTCCTTGAGGCCGGTCTGCGAGGTGTGATGCGGCTTGACGCCGTTCAAAAAATCGATGCCATTCCTGTCTTGGGTACAGGGAAGACAGATTATAAATCACTCCGCGTGCGGGTTGAGGCACTTGCTGAAGCGGGGATGGACCGTCAGCCTACGTAAGTGGCCTAATCATAAGCGATACAGAAGAGTGTGCCCTCTCCCCGGATAAACAGTTCTTTGCCAACTGGGGCTGGTGTTGCATCAACGGTTTCTTTCATATCGTTTACTGCAACAATAACGGGGGCATCCCCGTCACGAATGACGGTGATTGTTCCGTTACGGTCTGTCATATAGATATGTCCATCGGCAGCCACCGGCGATGCGTATGTATAGCTTACGCCCTCCACACGCTCCGCTTGGTACAGAGGTTTTCCGTCGTTGATTCGCATGCATGTCAGTAATCCCGTTTTCCCTTTATAGAACCAAATTTTTCCAGCATGTAAGAGAGGCGAAGCGATATCAGGAGTATTCCGCGACACGGTCCAACGCACATGAGATGAACCCTGAATGTTACCGCTGCCTGTTAGGTCAAAGCATCCAAGAAACGAACCTCGGAACCCAGACCCAATGAGCACAAGGCCGTCATCGGAGACTGCAGATGCAACTGGTCGCATTGTTTGTCCGCCACATTTCCAGATTTCTTTTCCAGAATTCAGGTCGTATCCGCGGGCTGCATTTTGTCCATTCATAACAACCTGTTTTGAGCCATCTTCAGTTGAGACGATTAGTGGAGTTGCCCAGCAGGTTGGCTCATCTCGTGGAACATCCCATAGGATCTCTCCTGTTTTGGCGTTTAGACAAAAAAGATGAGATGGCCCCTCATGGTCCCAGGGGACTACGATTTTGTCATCGACGAGCGTCGGTGAACTTCCTTCACCAAATTCATTGCGTGTATGCATGTCACCAAAATCATGGTTCCATACTGGTTGTCCGTCCATTGTCAGGCAGAAAAGACCTTGTGATCCAAAGTGTGCGTAGACAAGTTCACCATTAGTGCATGGCGACGCTGACGCATAACCATTCGTGCTGTGTGTTCCCTCGTGCGGAACCGCCTTGATGCACGAATGTCCCCATTGTTTCGTACCCGTTTTTCTGTCGTAACACAGTAGTCGAAAATCAAGAGTGCCACGTCCATCAGAGACAGGCACGGCAGTGGTGATAAAGACCTGGTCATTCCAGATAACCGGTGAAGATGAGCCCCGGCCTGGAATTGACTGCTTCCAGCGGCAGTTTTTGTCTGGACCAAATTCTGTTGGGGGTGTTGCAGTCAGGCTCTCGCCATTTCCAGTTGGGCCGCGCCAGTGGCCCCATTGGTAGTCATTGGTATCTGACCCGTTTGACGCGGGTAGCAGGGCGTTGAGAGACAGCATGATCAGTAGGAGAATCTGAAATCTGTTTCGCATCGGCGGCGTGTTTGTATGAGAGGCTTGTGTCATGGTTGTATTTCTCGATACTAGTGTCACTGCAGGGGGAAGCATTCTCTGCACACTAATACAATACTCTTTTTCGTTCACGGTGTGAGGAGTTTAAAGCAAATGGCTGCCTTTCCTGATATTCCCAAAATTACATATGAGGGGCCTGAATCCAAAAATCCCCTTGCTTTTCGTTGGTATAACCCCGATGAAGTGATAGCTGGGAAGACAATGAGAGAGCACTTTCGGTTCACGGTGGTGTACTGGCACACCTTCCGTGGAACAGGGAGCGACCCATTCGGTGCTGCGACCCTCCAACGTCCGTGGGACGATGGCACAGAAAGTGTTGAGAATGCCTGTAATCGAGCCCGTGCGGCATTTGAACTCTTTGAGAAGTTGGATGCGCCATTTTATGCCTTTCATGATCGTGATGTTGCACCTGAAGGTCAGAATTTGACTGAGAGTCATGCCAATCTTGACGCTGTTGCAAAGGTTCTCAAGGAAGAGCAGGAACGATCAGGCGTTGGCTTATTGTGGGGTACGGCAAATCTCTTTAGTAACCCGCGTTATATGCATGGTGCTGCAACATCATGCAATGTTGAAGTCTATGCGTACGCCGCTGCTCAGGTAAAAAA
>JALCBP010000182.1:0-2720 GCA_028066355.1 Pirellulales bacterium | reverse complement strand
GCATTCTGTCACCCGGTATTTTCAGCTCAAAATAATGAGAGAAACAAGCCTACTCTGGTCAAAGAGAACGCCACTGATCATTCCTTGCAGGATGAAAGTCGGGAGGCTGGTCCAACGCTGCCAAATCCAGTCAAGTCTAAGTCTTCTAAAAAAAAGACAGCATCATATGCGGAAGCACCTCGAGATGCGGCACAAGAATTCCCTTCCAATCGAACTGATTCTCAACCAACTGACAAACTCACCGCCGATAGTGAAGCACCTCAGTTTGTAGATGAGATCCCCCTTGTTACAGAAAATATTCTGCTAGCCCCTGAGCCCTATACGCCCTCATGCAGGCGCAAAAACACATGTAGACAACAATGCAGGCAATGTCGTCAATGCAATTGTTCTCACTGTGGCTGTGCACATGATTCTTATCTGCTTATAGATTTTCTTTTTTTCAAGCGGGACAACACCACAAATGGAGCAACGATCACCCAAGACACGGGTGGTACACTTCCTGCACTCACAACACGCTCCACAAATCCGGGAACGGCACCAGGCATACGTCTTTTTGGTGGCCGTCTCCGCAAGAATGGAATTGGCTGGGAGTTCGGATACACCGGTGTGTTTGGCATGTTTGGCGAACGCTCAATTCAGGCGCCACCTACACTTCAGATACCAGGTGATCTCGGTAACGGGGTCACTGGTTGGACAAATCTTGATGCCGTTCGGTCGACCTACACTTCCAGTTTAAATATGTGTGAAGTAAATCTTTTTACTTCTGAAACAACGGTAAAAGGTGGTCCACATTCACCATTTCCATGGCACCGTGTTCACGATCCATTCACCCATGAATTCCAATGGCTTGGAGGACTGCGATGGGCTGGATTTCATGACATTGCGAGCCTGCAACCGAACGGCAGCATAAGCGGACCGGGGGCTTATACAATCACAACCAGTTCACAAATGTTTGGTCCCCAATTTGGTTTCAAAACAAAACGGCGATGGCATAAGTGGGCTCTAGAAGGTTGGGCCAAGGCAACACTCGCTGGAACATTTCTTGACTCTGACAGTGCACCTATCACAACAGCAAGCGGAGGGGCTTTCCAGTATCGTCCTCAAACCAGTGCAAGAGACGTTGGCGTTGGCTTTGTTGGGGACGTCAACTACTCACTTGTCAGGCGACTCAATCACAGATGGTCATTACGTGCTGGCTACAACCTCATCTGGCTCTCAGGGGTAGCCTTAGCACCAAACCAGTTTGATTTTACATTCACAACGGCCAGTGGCTCACAACTTGTGGATGGTGGCAGTGTCTTTCTGCATGGTGCGAACCTCGGACTCGAGGCTTGCTGGTAGGTCAGAGCGGTGCAATACAAATATGCACGTTACATGTAGGCCGTCTTTCTTCGCGATATATCCGTCTAATTCGGTAGCAAAGGATCCCGGGTTATTGGCGGTCTTCACCCTAAACCGGGATTTGAGGCACTCAGCAACTGCACATCAAACACCAACGTTCCACCTGGTCGACCTCCTCCCGGATTCTCTCCATAAGCCATATCCGCTGGAATGATCAACATTCTTCGGCCGCCAACCCGCATGCCCGCTACCCCCTCATCCCAGCCTTGAATGACTGTGCCTTGGCCGAGAGTAAAGGTGAATGGGGTACCAGATGTCAGTGAACTATCAAATACATCGCCATTTGGTTGACTACCAACATAATGGACAGAAACCTCCTGCCCTGGGCCAACCGGTGTTCCTAAACCAACAACAAGATCTTCATACCGAAGGCCTGACGATGTCTTTATGATATTCGGGCTGGGAGGTGCTGATGCTTGGGTTGCCGGAGTAAGGCGACCTCGTAGTACAGATACCGTATTTGTGACGTTGCCGTCAGCATCAAGCATTTCAGCGCCACCAGTACCAAGTGCGAACAACGCATCAACATGCCCATCTCCATCATTATCAAGTGGTGCGACACGATAAAGAGTATTGGAACCGTTTCCACTTGTCAGACTTTTCTTCGTGTTTGCTAGTGATAGCCCATCCTGCCGAAATGCCTGATACACATCTGTCCTGGCATTAACACCTCGTCCACTACTTATAAAAATGTCGTCGACACTATCGTCGTCGTAAAGTCCTGTTGAAAGTTGAACACCACTGGAATCCAACACAGAATCAGCAGCTAATTCTGCGACTACTGTTGGGCTGCCAGACACATCTACGATTTGAACGGGCTTGATTGCACCAGCACCAGTACCAATGACCAGTTCACTTCGGCCGTCTTTCGACTCCATCTGGTTGATGGTGCCATTTGTGATCTCACCAATATCTGCCACAGCAACATTTACTCCAGCAAGATGCGTTGATCCATATGGCATATAACTTCGAAATGGCCTGGCCTCCCAACCACCCTCTGAATCGCCTCGATAGGTGGTAACAGTACTGCCACGAGATTGTGCGGCAATCAAGTCGTTCACCCCATCTCCATCAACATCACCAAGAGCGATGTTCACGCCTCCAAGAAAAGTGGGACCGAAGGGTCTGAGTCGATATTCGGACATCTCGGTACCAGAAACATCAAAGACTCGAACCTCTGCCACCCGGCCCTCTCCTGGTGCTACGACGATGTCGTCAACTCCATCACCGTTCATATCAGCAATTGCCGTTCTCACTCCACCCGCAAACTGGGTCTCGTATACATGAAACTGATTGATCAGATCTCCTGATAAAGGATC
>JALCBP010000058.1:0-17012 GCA_028066355.1 Pirellulales bacterium | reverse complement strand
CCTCTAAACCTGCCAAAACCTGATCACCGAGACTTGATCAAAGAGATGAATCGAGCAGCCGTTCTTATGCTTTTTGGTTAAAAAGACATGCGCACGGCTCCGATCATCACACCGCAAACCTTCGACCCGTCGAATCAATTTCCTTTCCAACGTAATCTCTCACACCACATGAGGACAAAAGAATAATGGCAGCAATCACAGCCGCCGCAGTAATGGCCCTGCGAGAAAAAACTGGTTTACCGATGATGGAGTGCAAAAAAGCACTTACAGAATGTGGTGGTGATACAGACCAAGCTGTTGAATGGCTCAGAAAACAAGGCGTAAAAACGCAAGCAATGCGTGCTGATCGTGAAACTTCGATGGGCCGGCTTGCAGTTTATACCGATCTTGAGAAGGGCGTGGGGGCGCTTGTCGAACTCAAGTGTGAGAGTGCACCGGTCGCAGGTAGTCCTGATTTCAAAGATTTCGTAAATGATATAGCAAAAACACTTGCTCTTGGATCAGGTGCAAGTTCACCAGACGAACTTCTGTCGCAAAAAAGCCAAGCACATCCTGACAAGACTCTTGGAGAGCTAAAGGATGACTTGTTCAATCGCATGCGAGAAGTTTTTGAACTCTCCCGAATCTGCCGCATCGATGCACCCTGTGGTGGTTACGCCCACCATGATGGCTCGAAAGCTGCTCTTGTTGAGGTCACTGGAGAAACCACTGGTGAACAGGCGGCAGAAGTCGCAAAAGACGTAGCAATGCATGTTGTGGCATTATCACCCAAAGCGATTGCGAAAGACGATTTGGATCAGTCAATCGTTGATAAAGAACGTGAAATTCTAACTGAGGCCGCAAAGCAGGAAGGCAAACCTGAAAATATCATCCAAAAAATGATTGAGGGGAGGCTTCGCAATTTCTTCAGCCAGTGTGTGCTTCTTGAGCAACCCTTTGTAAAAGATGACAAACAAAGCGTTGGAAAACTTGTGAAGAGTGCTGGCCTAGGTGTGAAACAAATGGAACATTGGAAAATCGGTAGCGGTGAATAACGTGCTCAATAAATAAACAGAAAAACGGCCTAGCGTTTGATCCAACAACAATCTTTTTGTGACGATCCATTTCTGAGAACTTCCATTCCATGCCATCTGATCCATACCGCCGAGTACTCTTAAAGCTTTCAGGAGAAAGCTTTTCTCATGCTGGCGAACGTGGCATTGCGATGGAAGAAGTACTTCACATCGCAAATCAAACCGTACAAGCGGCTGCTCGTGGAACACAATTAGCTGTTGTTATCGGCGGTGGTAATATCCTCCGAGGTGCCTCCTTCACAGCAGGAAACAGTGGCGTCCAGGAAGCGACAGCTCATTATATGGGCATGCTCGCAACCGTGATTAATGGGTTGGCGCTACAAGATGCGATTGAAACACTGGGTGTCGAAACTCGATTGATGACTGCTATCCGAATGGACGGCGTTGCTGAACCATACATTCGCCGTCGCGCTCGCCATCATCTCGACAAAGGCATTATTGTTATTTTGGCCGCAGGAACGGGAAGTCCTTTTGTGACCACAGATACAGCTGCTGCCCAGCGAGCACTCGAATTGGAAGCAGATATCTTAATGAAGGCAACACGTGTCGATGGGGTTTATTCAGATGACCCTGAAAAAAATCCTCATGCAGTCCTTTATCGTGACCTTACGTTCCAGCAGGTGCGAGAACAAAACCTGAGGGTAATGGATGCAACCGCAATCTCCCAATGCATGGAGCACGACATGCCGATTCTTGTATTCAATTACCGTAAGGACGGTAATATCGAACGAGCAGTTGCCGGGGAAAAGTGCGGCACGCTTGTGAGTAGTCGTACCGAGACCACGTGAATTTAGTAAAAACTTGCTCTCTCATCGCAGGTGGGTGACAATTCGTATTAGCCTTGGTCTGTTTATAGAACCAATTCGCTTTGTTTTGGGTTAAGGAGAGAAAAATGTCAGCCGATGAGATTCTTCTTGGTGCGGAAGAACGAATGGAAAAGGCAGTCGATGTCTTTCGGAATGCATTAACTGGAATTCGTACTGGCCGTGCGAATCCAGGCCTTGTCGATTCATTACGTGCTGAAGTCTACGGATCACCCACTCCAATTAAATCCCTGGCAAACGTTGGAGCACCCGAGCCAAATCAGATCGTTATTCGGCCATTTGATCCGGGTACGATTAAAGACATCGAAAAAGCAATTCAGTCAAGTGACCTTGGTCTCAACCCACAAAGTGATGGTAGGGTCATCCGTATTGTTATTCCGTCACTTTCAACTGATGTTCGCAAAAAGATGACTTCTCGAATTAAAGAACTTGCAGAAGAAGCCCGTGTCTCAATCCGAAATGTCCGACGTGATGCAAACAAGGCAGCCGACGGTGAGAAAAGTAGTGGCGACATGAGTGAGGATGATTGCAGCGGCACAAAGGAAGACATTCAGGACCTCACAAAAAAGTTTGAGGGCCAGGTAAGTGACCTTGCAAAAGCAAAAGAAACCGAAGTTATGGACGATTAACAGTTTTTATTCGGACAGTTTCTGGTCAGACAAACACTATATGACAACTTCCGATGTTATTACTCCCGTTCGGCTGACTGATATTGTCAAGCGTTATGGGCGACGAACCGTACTTGATGGTGTTTCACTCGAGGTCACCCCAGGGGTTACCGGTCTTGTTGGACCGAATGGTGCTGGGAAAAGCACACTTGTCAGATCAATTCTCGGCCTCGTCCGACTTGCAAGCGGTCAGGCGCACGTTTTTGGAATTGATCCATATCAACAACCTCGTCGGGTTCGTCAGATGGTTGGCGTTGTTCCTGAGGATGAATGCACTATTCCAGGTTTATCCGGGGTTGAAATGGTCCGATATGCAGCGCGTCTCTCGGGTCTACCGGCAACGGAGGCGCTGCGAAGATCCCATGAGGTGTTGGATTGGTGCGATGCAGGCCAAGAGCGTTATCGACCAGTTGAGACACTTTCGGTTGGCACGAGACAAAAAGTCTCTTTTGCAGCGGCTATCGTTCATGATCCTGACATGGTAATTCTGGATGAACCAACAAACGGCCTTGACCCAATTGAGCGGCGAGCAATGCTTGGACGTCTAACGACTCTTGCAAAAGACCACGGAAAAACAATCTTTGTATCAACTCATGTTCTTCCCGATGTGCAGGCGATATGTGACCGCGTCATTGTACTTGCTCGGGGCCGTGTCCAACTTGCTGGTTCAATTGAAACGCTTACTAGACCTCCACAGCCTGAGCACCATCTGGCTGGCTCGGGGCCACTCGAACAACTCGCTGTAAAACTCTCTGAACATGGCCTACCTGCTCGCGTCGAGGCGAATGAGACAGAGTCGATTATTTCTCTTGTATCACCAAAACCAGAAAATATCCGTGAGGTCTGGTCTGCAGCGGCTGAAGTTGGAGTGAGCATTCGTTCCCTCGCGCCAGCGACTCGACCACTTGAAAATATTTTTATCGACACATTACGACGATCGGACCAAGAACACAACCAACACAAACTCACGCAGGAGAACTGCTAATGCCATTGCAGGATGTTGGTTATCGTGCTTGGAACAATGAACGATGTGGGCCTTCATCAACGATCTGGGTCATTGCGTGGACTGGGATTCGGCTAGCCTGGGAAAGCCGCTGGCTTCGTCGGATGGTCTTTTTTGCATGGAGTCCGGCTCTTCTTTTTGCAGCTAGTTTCTTCGCATTTGAACAAGCTGTAGATGAGGGACGACTGACCTCACTTGGCACAGCTGCACAACGGGGTCGAAATTTGGATGGTATTGGAATGCTAGGCACTGTTCTTGCTGATGCTTTAGGTGGCGATACTGATGAAGTGGATGTTGAATCGACTCGTCACCTTGTCTGGAGTCGCCTCTTATTAGCATTCATGCGAGCCCCACAAGCAATGCTTCTTGCCGCTGTTGTTGGCTTAGTTGCCCCGACATTGATTTCACGTGACCTTAGGGCAAAAGCGTGGCTTATCTATTTCACGAGGCCTGTGGGCCGCACAGAATACATTCTTGGAAAGTTTCTCATTCTTCTTTTGTTGGTTCTCGTGATCACCATGCTGCCGGCACTCGCATTATGGTTCACTGGTGTTCTTGTCAGCCCGAGTATTTCAGTTGCATTTGAGACCTGGGATCTACCAATTCGAATTGTCACTGCCAGTTTCATCCTGGCTGTACCAACCGTTTTACTAGCACTTGCTTATTCATCACTGACAGCTGAAAGTCGAATTGCTAGTTTTGCATGGTTCGCCACGTGGGTCGCATGCTGGATTGCACATGGGGCTCTTACAACTGCAGACCTTGTCGCCAGTGCACAGGATGGTGACGCGTATTCAATGCAATCGACCAAGGACGTGGGTACTGGCCGTAATGCAAAAGCACGGATTTCTCCAATCCGACGTAACTTCCGTTGGTTTGCCCGTGCTGCAGGTGTCGATGCCACACTCGATCGATGGGCTTGGGTCTCTCCATATCACGCACTTGGTACCGTCCAAGCCGCAATATTTGGAATCGATAAAAGGCCGTTATCTTGGTGGCCATCCTCCATGACATTACTCGTAATGAGCGCTGGCAGTTTATTTATCTTGGCCTGGAGGATAACCGCTCCCGCGTCGGCCTAATCCAGATATTTCACCCAACCAACTACTATGCTTTCTCTCCAGAACGTTACAAAGCTCTACGGCACTGTCATCGGCGTCAACGACGTCTCGGCAGAACTTGGACAGGGAGCTCACGGCCTTCTTGGCCCAAACGGCGCCGGGAAAACAACGCTACTTGGACTCATAACTGGCCAGCTTCGTCCCACTATTGGATCTGTAACTGTTTTTGGGGAAGCTCCTTTTGGAAACGGCCGTATTCTTTCCCGAATTGGATACTGTCCAGCTGCCGACCTTACAGAACGCAATGCGACGCCACGAGAATGGGTCACCTACCTGATGCGATTAAGTGGTTTTGATATAGCCGAAGCTGCCCGAAGAGCTGCACGTGCGCTGGAGGAAGTCGGACTTGGTGAAGCATGCACTCGTCCGTTGTCTACGCTTTCCAAAGGCATGCGACAACGGGCAAAGCTAGCTGGTGCATTTGCTCATGACCCAGACCTACTGGTTCTTGATGAACCATTTGATGGGCTCGATCCCGTTGCCCGACACGACCTCGTTAATCTCGTACGAACGTGGTCTAAGACCAGAAGTCTCATCGTTGCAAGCCACCTACTCCATGAAGTAGAGGCCTTACATGCCGATCTCGCTGTTATCCTTGGAGGACGGCTTGTTGCCAATGGCTCCGCATCCGAAATCCGGGATCTTGTCGATGCCTTGCCGACAGAAGTTAAATTCAAAACATCATCTGGTACGAAGCTTGCACAGATAGCATGTGCTGCTGGTGTAGTTGAGACCCTTTCTATAACAGATAAAAACACTCTCGTTATCGGCACGAGACAGGCTGGTCATCTTGCAGACGTGGTTGCCAAAGCCGTTGACGAAGGCCTTGTTGTTGAAGAAGTCATTGCTGAAGACCGAACACTCGAGGGTATTTTCAGTCGATTGATGAAACTGCACCGAGGAGTCGAATAGTGAATGATTCACCACACATTTCTGATACTCATGATGCTCCACAGAGCCGTGCATCTGAGGGAAATTGGTTTGCAGCGATTCGGGCAGTCACCGCGTTTCAACTCAATCGACTGATGACCCGACCTCGCCTTGCCATGGGTCTGGTTGGTGCTCTTTTCCCCGCCGCCGTGATGTTTGCTGTTATTCGGACGGCACCAATCAGCCGAGATATGACTATCGCCATGATCTACGCACTTATACCCGAGGCTCTTTGTGTTCTCGGGCTTCTCGTCACGATGTGTCCGGTTGTTGCTGATGAACTTGAGCGAGGGACATGGATTCATGTCACTGTACGGCCAGGTGGTCGACAAAGCATTCTTTTAGGCACCTTCGCAGCAGCGGTTATTTGGACAGGAGGTGTTTCTCTCGTGGCTCTAATGTTGACACTCCTTATTGCTCAACCAACTCAGCCAATTGGGCTTGTTGTGATGTTCACGATCCTCATAGGAATTTCCTGCGTTGGACGAGCAGCCTTGTTTTCTCTTCCGGCCGTTATTCTGCCAAAGCGAGCTCTTATTGCCAGCGTTGGCGTTGCTTTGGTTGTTGAGTATTTCGCCGGCTTCATACCAGCTGTTGTGAATCAGGTAACAGTCAGTTTACGCTTACGGAGCCTGCTCGTTGAATGGATGGAATGGCGTAAAGACCTGCCAATCGAAATGACTCTTTTCATTGACGAGTATCCAGCTCCGGTCCAAATAGTCGCTGTTTGCATTCTTGTATTTATACTTCTTGTAACTGCTACCTTTATTCTTAATCGTCGACAGTTTCCACCGAGTGTCGAGAACTGATCAATGGAAAAAACAACTCAAATATCGGATGAACCAGTCATCCAAATCGACAACCTTGTCAAGGAATATAAAAGTAGTGACGGAACGATTATTCGGGCTGTAAACAACGTCTCAATGTCTGTTGCAGCTGGTGAGATTGTTGGATTACTAGGCGCGAATGGGGCGGGGAAAACAACAACACTTCGTATTATTGCAACCCTCCTACAGCCAACATCTGGTCACGCACAGGTCTGTAATCATGACAGCATCACCGACCCCGTTGGCGTACGACAGTCACTGGGATATGTATCCGCTACAACCGGTGTACCTGATCGTCTTACGGCACGCGAACTACTCACTTCTTTTGGACGTCTTCATGGCCTTGAAGAAGACGCTATCAGAGACCGTATGGAATGGCTTATTACGGCACTTTCCTTAGGCGACTATATTGACCGCCCAGCAGGGAGACTCTCCTCCGGCCAACGACAACGAATTTCACTCGGCAGGGCGCTGGTTCATAACCCTCCTGCACTTGTTTTAGATGAGCCAACAAATGCTCTCGATGTTGTGGGTTCACGTGATCTACTTGACACACTAGATCGTCTTCGGGAAGGCGGGCATGCCATTTTGTTATCAACACATCGCCTGCATGAAATTGAACATCGATGCAATCGATTTGTCATTATCGATAAAGGACATATCGTCGCTGCAGGCAGCCGTAATGCACTTGTTGGAAATGCTGGAGAACTTGAAGATGCCTTTTTTCATGCAATCGAGCAGGGGGCACCTTCATGAACAGTAATGCCAATTCTTTTCGGGCTGCCCTAGCACTTGCTCGCCGTGATTTGCTTGAATTTTTGCGAGACCGCCGAACGGTTGCTGTCACACTCCTGTTACCAATGATCACATATCCGCTGGTAGCCCTATCAAGTTCTCTTGGTGTCCGAACTGGATTAAAGACAAGTGAGGAACGGCAGTCAGCAACGCCACTATCGCTTGTTCTCAGCGGCCCAGAAGCTCCTCGCTTAGCGACTCGTCTTGGGATGGTACTTCTTGCTGCAGAGGACAATGAGCCCTCCGGGTGGCCGAGTGATGTCTTTGCTGAAATCGAACCGCCTCGAAAAGCAAAAGAACTCCTTGAAGCTGGGAAAGTTGATCTCTGGATTGACGTTCCGAATGGATTTACAAAAGAGTTGGCTGAATTTAATACGGTCAATCTAACTGCTCATGTTTCTGACAAATATCCAGCAAGTGAAAAAACACGCTCACAGTTTGAATCTCTCATTGAAAGCTTCGCAACACAGGTACGTGAAGAACGAATGGGTGTTGCTGGGGTTCCGTTGACCCTTTTTGATCCCATCAAATTGA
Organism: Pirellulales bacterium; assembly: GCA_028066355.1. Lineage (GTDB taxonomy): Bacteria > Planctomycetota > Planctomycetia > Pirellulales > UBA1268 > UBA1268. The sequence goes on along the minus strand of JALCBP010000058.1, from coordinate 9,237 downwards.
TATTTGAGGGAAAAGACCCTGAAACTGTTGTTGCCGACCGAAGAATCATGGCTCCGGTTGCTGGAGCGATCCTCGTACTTCTTGCCGTACTTACAATGACTGGCTCTTTTTACCCAGCAATCGATGCCATTGCAGGTGAAAAAGAACGTGGCACTATCGAAACGCTTCTTATCGTGCCGTGTCGAACACAAGATATTGTCTTCGGCAAATACCTTGCCATTTTTGGTGTCACTCTTGCGACCCTTGCAGCAAATGTAATTTCGATTTTTCTCACAATCCTTGTCTCTCTGAAATATTTCCCGGATGGTTCTGCCGATTATTATCTTCAAAATATTGGACTTGGGGCTTTAATAACTCTTCTTTCTTTCATCGGTCTTGCATCAGTAGCATCAGCAATGAGTCTCGCTGTAACAACTGCTTCCAAAAGTATGAAAGAAGCACAAAATACACTGACTCCTGTCATTCTACTTATCAGTGCACTTGCGGGTGTATCACTTATTCCCGGAATCAGTGCTAATCAACTTGTACCCATGGTGCCTTACACAGGCCAGATTGTTGTTTCACAGAACGCCCTGACACCACCACCGACGAAACAGGAAGTTATTTCTGAATCAAACCAAACTGACGGTGAATCTGCAGCATTAATTCAATCGACTTCCGGTATTGCGCCACTCCTGCTGACATTGTTTTCAAGCGTTGCAGTGACCTGGGTACTTCTTCGTGGAACAACAGCAATGCTGGCAGACGAAGACCTCCTGTTTCGTGGACCAGATGCCGCAAGTGGGTTTAGCCGTCCTGCTCCTCGACTCATACCTGGCATTATCCATGGTGGCATAGCGCTTGCACTCGGACTTGCTGGTCTCTGGTATGTCCAAGGTCTCAGCCCAGACAGCATTGTTCTTGCGATACCCGTTCAACAACTCGCTGTTGTTGCCCCTCTAGCCATTCTTCTGTTGTGGCAAAGGGTAAACATAAAAAGAACTTTTGCTCTTAACTGGCCCGGGTCCGGATCGGGCTGGAAATCTTTTTTTGGTGGGCTCAGTGCACTTCTCGGTGGCCTCCTAACTGGTGGTGGACTCTTTATTCTTGGTGCCGCTGTTCTCCTTGAACTTACGACTCTTGAAATGTCACCGGCTTTAAAAGAGCTCTCTGAAAAGATCCTCTCCCTCATGCTTGAACAACCCTGGTGGCTCGCTTGGGCCCTGATGGCGATACTTCCTGCATGCCTGGAAGAACTTCTCTTTCGTGGCTGGGTTCTCTCCGCATTCTGCGGTGAAAAACCTAGTAAACAGCGAATGGCTGTTGCGGTTTTTGCACAGGCTCTCTGTTTCGCAATTTTTCACCTTCTTCCTGAGCGGATGCCCCAGACGTTTCTTCTTGGCATCGCACTTGGCGCCATCGTGCTACTAACCAAAAGCATCTACCCGGCAATACTGTGTCATATTGCAAATAACTCAATGCCACTTCTTCTGCTCTATCTCACTGGTATTCAGAACAAGGATGCTCTTCCAGAATCCGTAGCAACCGACGTAACTGCTCTATCACTACCACCGCTTGCCATTGCCGCAGCAGGGGGTGTTGTTGTACTTGGTGGAATTCTTCTCGTTGTTTCGAAAAATCTTCGAGTTCGTAGTTCGGTCGCAAAGATCACTGCATTGATCTTGTTTACTTTCTTTTGTTTTTCAGGCTCTTGTTTCTCAGCAATTCAGTCAAACCAACTGCTGGCTCAGCAACCCGCTTTAGAGGAAGAGATTCAGCCATTACAGGTTGGAGTTTTTCCAATGAAGGGGCTGGCCGAATATACCGGAGAGAAGCCACGTGGCTACTCCATCGATCTGTGGAATGAATTATCTAAACGCATTGATAAATCGTCAGAGCTGATTGCAATTTCATCAATTGAAAAACTTTTTGATGCTACACAACGTGGTGACATTGATGTGCTTCTTGGCCCACTTGCGATGACAGAGCAACGGGAGAAGCTGGTTGATTTCACTCATCCTGTTGTGCATTCAGGACTCCAAATTGCAGTTTCCCGTGAACGTGATGGGCAATTGCTGACAGCGCTTCATAACTTGATTTCGTGGGAATTAATATCCATCCTCGCTGGAGTGATCGGGACAATTATCTTGACCGGACACCTCCTTTGGATTTTTGAGAGACGTTATAACGCCGAATCGTTCCCGGTGCCCTACCCTCGTGGTGCCTGGGAAGCTGTCTGGTGGAGCATTAGCACAATCATAACTGGTGGCTGTGAGAATAAAGTCATCTCGACTGTCACCGGACGGTTTATTGCAACCGCATCGATGATTGGTGGTATTGTCCTTGTTGCACTTCTTACAAGCACCCTCACTACCACCATGACAGTTGATCAAGTAACCGGCACCATACGCAGTCCTCGTGACCTTTTTGGAAAAACAGTTGCCTGTCAGGAAGGCGGTGTTGTTCCTGATGCAGTAGAAGAATTTGGAGGGAGCCCAAAGCTTTATCCGGACCTTGAAGAAATGATGACTGCCGTATCAAACGAAGAATGCGAAGCACTTGTCTCCGAATCACACACACTCATGCTTGCTCTGCATACTTCCGAAGCAAACGACCTTCGCCTCATTCCAGGTGTCTTTGATTCTTTTGACTTCGCACTGGCACTTCCACAAGGGAGCACACTTCGTGAACCACTGAACAATGCAATCTTACAGATGCGCGAAGCAGGGCAACTTGATGAGATTAAAGAGCGCTGGTTCGGTGAACACCATTAAAATACCAACGACTAGAATACCAACGATGTATTCAGTTCCACCGTTGTCCTGGAAAACGATATTGAGCGAATGCAGATACAAACCAGTCTCCAGCCATGCGCAGGAAGAAATGGTATTTTCAGCGAGACCCTTATTCTTTCAAGAAAGCTTACGATGAGGAATTACCTGACTCTCCTGATCGCCTTGGTATGCAGTGCAGGAACAATTCACATAATTGCAGATGCTGCACCGCCAAATGTCATTCTGATTATGACTGATGATCAAGGGTACGGAGACCTGGCGTGTCATGGTAACCCGGTTATACAAACTCCTTGTATCGATCAGTTGCATGCGGAATCACTCCGACTCACAAACTTCCATGTGAGTCCCTACTGTACCCCAACTCGTGCTGCATTGATGACTGGTCGTTATCCTGCTCGCACCGGTGCGTACCGTACAAGTAGTGGCCGAACGATGCTCCATCGTGATGAGAAGACGATTGCAAATATTTTTTCAGATGCTGGATATGCCACAGGAATGATTGGTAAATGGCATCTTGGGGATAACGCGCCGCACCGACCGCAAGACCGTGGATTTCAAGAAGTTCTGTGGCACCGCTGTGGAGGAGTGGGCCAAGCTTCGGACTACTACGGGAATGATTACTTTGACGACACATATGAACGAAATGGTGTGTTTGAAAAATTTTCTGGATATTGCACAGACATCTGGTTCAACGAAGCAAAACGTTTTGTTGAACGTCATCAAAAAGAACCATTCTTTTTGTACCTCGCAACAAATGCTCCACATGGACCATACCGAGTGGCTCCAGAGTGGAGTGAACCGTACCGAGATTCCGTCCTCTGGGGAAACGGTGCAAATTTTTATGGAATGATTGCAAACATTGATCGCAACCTAGGACTGTTGCGAAAACACCTCGAAAAACTGAACCTTGCTGAAAATACCATTCTCGTTTTCATGACAGACAATGGCACCTCCAATGGCATTCCGAAGGGTGAACTACCGGCGGGAAGCTTTGAGGGCTTCAACGCGCACATGAGAGGGAAAAAGTCGACTGTGTACGAGGGTGGACATCGGGTCCCATGTTTTATCCACTGGCCTGCGGGTGGACTGCAAGAAGGAAAGGATTTTAATCGACTGACGGCTCATCTTGATCTCCTTCCAACGCTCCTCGATCTATGCAAGATACAACTACCCCAAGATCATAGCCCTGATGGATCTTCATTCGCAGGGAGTATTTATGATGAACGAGCACCCGCACACCGGCAGCATTACATTGCACAACTCCATGGTGGTGCAGGCTTTTCGCATCCTGAAGAACCATGGGATACATCATGCGTCTGCAAAGGACCATGGCGGCTTATTAATGGAACTGAGCTTTATGATCTCCGGACGGATCGTTCCCAACAGAAAGACATTGCTGAAGATCATCCAGTAGTTCTTGCCGAACTTCGAAATCTTTATGAAGCGTTCTGGCAATCTGTATCACCATGCATGAAACCCGTTGCTATTGATGTTGGTAACCCTGCAGAGAATCCAACAACGCTCTGCTCTCAAGACTGGTATTTGCCAGTTGGTAACCCACCCTGGAATTTCAGTGCGATCAATCGTCGCGTCCCCGTTACAGGACCATGGCACATCATGGTCCAGCAGACTGGCACCTATCGAATCACCTTGCGGCAACTTCCCAAAGAAGCTGATAAACCACTCATTGCAGAGCACGCTTCTCTGACGCTTTTCGGCACAACACACGAGGCCGACATACCAACTGGGGCATCACACATTGATTTCTTTATCGATCTGCCTGCTGGAAAAACAAAACTTGAGACGAAACTCTGGAGTGGAGCCAATCCAGCTGGGGGGGCTTACTTTACTGAGGTTGAGTTCCTTCACCCGTCCAATGAAAATCGAGAATAACAATGAAAATCGAGAAACAGCACGCTTACCCACGTAGTACTCTTTCAGTCTGATTTCTTTTCGATATACATTGATGCATCCAGAACGTTGCTTTAGAACACTTCAAGTCTTTAAATCTGGTGGTTTGAGTGAGCGACTCTATTGAAGCACCTTTGGATCAATCTTCTCCCCAGCCCGTGAATGACCAGAGCTTCTGTCTTGTAAGCCTTGGATTAGCAACGGCTAGCTTTGTACACATGCTGTCGTTTCCTTGGTGGAGAACCATGCTCTCCGGACAACTATTGCTTGCATCAACGCTCGTTCTCCTTTTTATTCCTCGTTCAATTCTGGCCCTTTCTTTCTTCCTTCTCACAAGTCTTTTTTTCTGGTTTCAAAAGCTTCCTTTTGTACCAAACCATATTTTCTTTGAGATCCTTGTGCACGCATCCATGCTGGGCACTATTTTGGTGGTTTCGGTATATCAATTGAGAAAAGGTTCTTCATCTCAACAGCTTCGTGGTTTGATCTATGAACACATGCGACCTGTTGTGATGAGTGCACTTATCATCATGTATTTGTTTACGGTGCTTCATAAACTCAACTGGGATTTCCTTAATCCTACTGTCAGTTGTGCTGTCTCAATGCATAAAGAGTTGGCAACTCTAGTACCCATTGTTCCATCAGGCACATGGACACACTGGCCGACCATTATCGGCACGCTCTTTTTCGAACTGATCATTCCGCTTGGCCTCTGGTGGCGGAAAACTCGCGTTGCTGCTGTTCTGGTAGGCCTTTTCTTCCACTGGTTTCTCGCTCTCCATCCACACGGTGGAATTTATAGTTTTTCACATTTGCTCTACGTGCTTTACGCCGTCTTTCTTTTCTCCTCTCGAGACAATCCTTTCGATACACGAATCAAGATTCCACGCTTTGGCGTACTGGCAATAAAGCTGGCTGCTGTCTTTCTTTTTGGCCTTGCGCTCTTCTTACAAATGCGTGCGTATAAAAGTGGAAATGGTTTTTTTGCAGCGAATGCAATCGGCTTCTACACATGGCTTATCTTCGCAACGTGGCTGGTGGTGACCTATACACCTGCCATTCGACGACACATATGGAACAAGCCACCCGAGCCTGTGGCACGGCCCATGTATCCTCTTCTGATTTTCCCAGCACTCGTCTTCCTCAATGGCCTGGCTCCGTACCTCAGCTTAAAAACAACTACTGCCTTTTCGATGTTTTCGAATATTCGCACAGAGGGGACTGGCAACAATCATCTCTTCATGCCGCGAATCAAGTTTTTTAGCTATCAGGATGATCTTGTCGAGATCCTTGAATCAAACGATCGTCAACTTCAGCAATACGGTCAGACGAAAGATCTTCTGACCTGGTTTGAACTACGAAGAATTACCTCATCACGAAAAAGAGAGAACCTCTTTGTGAAATACAAACGGTCAAAACAACCTGAGACTCTTTTTAAAAAGAAAAATGCACCACAAGATGCTGAACTCTTAAAGCCACATCCTTGGTACCTCTCACGATTTCTTGTTTTTCGTCCAATCGGTAGACTCGACAAACCAATGCCCTGCAGACACTAGCATGTCACTGATCAAAAAGCCCCATGCCTGAACCGCATTCATCAAAAATAATTGCTCGGCGACATGATCTTGATGCCCTTCGGGCGGTTGCCATGCTTCTTGGCATCGTCCTCCATGGATTGATGCCATTTATGCCTGGGTTATCCGTGATCCGTGACACACAGACAGCAGGCTGGGTATGGATTCTCTTTCTCGGTATTCATGGTTTTCGAATGCCTTTGTTCTTTCTTGTGAGCGGATTTTTTACTGCCATGCTTTGGCAGAAGCGGGGTGTACAAACCATGCTTCAACAGCGAAGCGTGCGGATTCTTCTACCTTGTCTCCTTGGCACTGTCACTATTGTTCCGCTCGATACTTATGTCGGCCGGTGGGCTGCAAATTACAGCAAGAGAATTGCAGAGAAAAAGCAAACAACTGAAACCAAGAAAAAACCGGACAACCTCTACGACGCCATTCGCAGCAGTGACTTTTTGACGGTGAAGTCATTTCTTGACAAAAAGAAAAAGCGGATTGATATCAATGCTCCTGATCCAGAGTTCAAAATGCCACCACTCCACATTGCTGCACTCTTCGGTAAAACAAAAGTGGTTGAACTTCTTTTGAATCGAGGCGCGAATATCCAGCAACGAGATGGAGGAAAACGTACAGCGCTGCACTCTGCGGCATTTCTTGGTCGTATTGGTGTCGTAAAAATTCTCCTGGATCGTGGTATTGATGTCAGTGTTCGGGGGGATGATGACGACACAGCGATGGATTCAACAAACGTGGATTGGGAGATGACTCAGGGTATCGCATCTTGGCTGAAAGTACCGCCGCTCGACCAGAAACGGGTTGAATCAGGTCGGGAACGAATACGACAGCTTCTTCGTGAGGCTGGCACGCCATCAGAAGAAGACGTATCCGATTCGAAAAAGAACAATGGTGACTCCGCGGATGAAGAAACCCGCAACGTGCCAAAAACTCGGTTCCGTGAAAAATTAGAAACAATCCGCTCTGGATACGCCAATTGGATCAAGTCCGATCGCTTTCAAACTATTTTTAAACGTACTGATAAAAAGGAAGCACGTGATCAAGGAATCTTTGGAAATCTCAAACCTGGTCATCTGATCCTTTCACGTGTATTTGATCACCTCTGGTTTCTGTGGTTTTTATGTTGGCTTATTCCTTTGTTTGTCTTCGCCGAGTCACTTCTTCATTGGTTTGGAATTTCTGTGGGAAAAATTCGGCTGTTTCAGCTCAATGCGTCCATCTGGTGGATGGTTCCAATCACACTTTTTCCGCAGCTACTTATGGGCACGATGACACCCAGAATGCACTTTGGCCCGGATACAAGTATAGGGATTCTTCCTCAGCCTCATCTTCTTGTGTACTACGCCATCTTCTTTGGGTTCGGCATGTCGGTATTCATCTCGGGTGCAAAAGCTGACAGGCTTGGTCGTTGGTGGCCCTGGCATCTTCTTGGAGCATGTCTCTGTTTTCCTGCCGCCCTCGCCACCATGGCCAACCCAGTCGTCACTGCAGTTCCACAGATACTTTTTGCATGGTTGATGTGTTTTGGATTCATTGGAATGTTCCGAAGATGGTGCTCAGCGGAAAGTAGAGTGATGCGCTATGTTTCTGACTCGTCCTACTGGCTTTACCTGATGCACATCCCCCTTGTGATCACACTCGCATGTGTGATGCAGACATGGAAACTCCCGATCTTTATCAAGCTCAGCATGATCTGCGCTGGTGCCACCTTGATCTTGCTTGTGACCTATCAACTGTTTGTTCGATATACATGGATTGGACGTGTGCTCCACGGGCCACGACAAAAGAGGGTATCCCACTCGCTTTCTTCATGAATTGTCTTCTTCGATTGTGCTGCACAGCGTGAAACTCTTCATGCACTATCATCGGGAGTATGAACGCGTACATTTTAATTCCTGCCATCTAAGCCCCGCCAATTTCTTCACTCCCCGCCGAAAACTATTCCCATGAAGCAGCACTGTTCATCCTTCTATCTGTTCTCAACCTTCATCCTGCTGGCATGTTTTGCCGGGTGTGCAGAGAGGCCAGAACCGGCATCGAAAGAAAAGCCGATCCCTCAACCAGTCGCACAGACTGCTCCTGAAACAATAACTGCACAAGAGACGCACACGACACCAAGCACAATCACCGGTTCATTTGAAGAACTCGTTTGGGCTGATGAATTTGATGGCTCTGAGGTTAACAGAGAGGAATGGATATTTGAGACGGGTGCTGGTGGCTGGGGAAACAACGAACTCCAAAACTACACGGATGGAGACAACGTTGAAGTCAGTAATGGCACGCTGAAAATTACAGCCAGACAAGAGAAGCCTGGCAATGATATCGGTAACTTCACGTCGACACGGATGCGGACGAAATCTTCGTGGAAGTATGGCCGTATTGAAATCTCTGCAAAGATTCCAGCAAACACTGGCAATGGTGTCTGGCCCGCGATCTGGATGCTCTCGGACACCTTTCCTGACATACCGTGGCCGAAATGTGGTGAAATCGACATCATGGAATATGTGAGCTGGTCAGAAGATAACGTGCACTTTACGGTGCATTCTGAAGCAAACAATCACATGAAGGGGAATCATCTCAACTCAGGGGCAATATCCCATCCAACAATTGATGAAGCTTTTCACACCTATGGATTCAGCTGGACCCCAGATCGCATTGAGTTTTTTATTGATGATCCTTCAGTGGTGCAGTATTCAGTCGACCGACCGGATTCGGCCAATCAAGACAACTGGCCGTTTGACTCACCGTTTTTTCTTATCCTGAATATTGCAGTCGGTGGCAGTTGGGGTGGTGAAAAAGGAATTGAAGAATCTGCCTTCCCGAGCACGATGGAAATTGACTTTGTACGTATCTATGGGTTGAACCCTGATAACTAAAGGCAAGGAACACACGCTTGAGTGTCGTTTTCATCAGACGCAAAACACCAACGAAAAAACCCGCCCCAACAGATAGGGCGGGCTTGATCG
>JALCBP010000181.1:0-2755 GCA_028066355.1 Pirellulales bacterium | reverse complement strand
GTCTCGAGCAACTCCTTCCAAAGTACAGTGAGGCGGATCGTCTACTTGTTACCTTGGGTCGATATCTTCAAGCTGTTGAAAGCCCTCTCTCGACAGTCGCGTTATTCGATAGAGAGCCTGAGTCTCTAAAGGCACTCCTAATAATTTTCGCTACAAGTCCTTTTCTTAGTGAGATTGTGATCGCTGAGCCAGACGTTTGGGAGCGTGTACGGCGTGGTGGTGGCAGGCCAGAAAAGCGCAAGTCTCTTCGCGATGTTTTGAGGTCTGCAGTAGGTGACTCATTAGAATCAACGTTTGTCATGCATGCTCTTCGGCAGTTTAAACGACGGGAGATTCTCCGCGTTGCGTATGGTGATATCGTTAAACAGCAACGACTTGAGACCGTCATTGATCAGATTTCGGCCATTGCGGAATGTGTCATTGATGAAGCTCTTCGTGTGGCGATGTTACAGCAGGAAAAACTGCGAGGTACTCCTCGTACAGGAGATGGGCAGAGGGCAACAATTGCAGTACTAGCTCTTGGAAAATTGGGTGGAAATGAGCTGAACTATTCAAGCGATGTTGACTTGGTGTTCTTTTATTCCGAAGACGGTGACATAACGGGATCAAAGACATACACATCCAGTGAATTCTTCGAGCGTGTTGTTCAAGAAGCAACTCGTCTGATTGCTAGTCAGACAGAGTTAGGTGCTGCGTATCGCGTCGATTTGCGTTTACGACCGTATGGAGGACAAGGACCACTCGTCATGCCGCGTGCAGTTGTGGAAAAATACTTTGACAGGCAGGGCAGGACATGGGAAAGACAGGCGTGGGTAAAAGCTCGATGCATTGCGGGTGATATCGAGCTAGGCGAGCGATTGCTGGCCAATCTTCGTCCCTGGGTCTACAGCCGTTGGTTACCTCGAACTGAAATCAGTGGTATTCGAGCGTTGAAGCGTCAAATTGAGCGACGTTCCATTCGAGAAGGTATTGATTCGGATGATCTTAAAACAGGCCGTGGAGGTATTCGTGATATCGAGTTTACTATTCAATTTCTTCAGTTACTCAGTGGTGGTGATGAGACTGAAGTACAAGTTGGAAGTACAATTGAGGCAATTCGTCGTCTCGCTGCAAATGGAAGCCTAAATGATCAAGAAAGAGAGATCCTTGAACGGAACTATAAACTTCTCAGGACAGTAGAGCACAGACTACAAATTCGTTATGACAGGCAGACGCACCGGCTGCCAGAAAATGAAGAAGATTTTGGGCGACTAGCACAGTGCCTTGGATATGATCGCAAAGGGGATGCTGCAACTAAACTTCGTGAAGATCTTGGCTCGGCAACTCGACTTAATCGAAGAATCTTAGACCATCTTCTCCATGATGCATTTCCGGGCGATGTAACACCGGAAGCAGACGTTGATCTGATTCTTGATCCAAGCCCACCGAAAGAACTCATCGACAGTGTGTTAACTCCTCGCAGGTTTCGTGATGTGGCAAGAGCGTACCGAATGGTAACCGCAATGAGTGAAGAGTCGTCTCATTTTCTTTCGAGTCGCCGATGTCGGCATTTCTTTGCCTCGATTTTATCAAGATTACTCGATCGAATCAGTGCAACAGCGGATCCAGATGCAACGTTGACAACGCTTGCGACCGTAAGTGAATCGCTGGGTGGCAAGGGAATGCTCTGGGAACTTCTGAGTGAGTCACCAGGAGCCCTTGATCTGACAATACGTTTTTGTTCATCCGCTCCTTTTCTCGCAGACCTTCTTGTAAAAAATCCTGGAATGATTGATGAACTTCAGGACAGTCTTCTGGGTGATGGGATGGCTACACGAGATGAATTGAAGAGTGAGTTGTGGGAGTTGTGTGGACGGCATTCTGTAGATGTTTTGCCGAGTCTGATTGCATTTAAGGTTTCAAAGCAATTGCGAATAGGTATTAACGATCTTCTAGAGCAGCAGTCACCGCATGTGATTGCCGCATCACTATCTGATATAGCAGAAGCACTGTTGCAATTTGTTATTTCCAGCCAGAAACCGACATTACCTCAGCAAGTATGGGATATGAAAAAGGGTGTTGAGTCGATCGAAGGCATGGGGTTTGTAGTTTTGGCGATGGGTAAGTTCGGTGGGCGTGAAATGAATTATGCCAGTGATGTAGATGTTGTTTTTCTTTATGACGAGGTGTTGGCAAATGATTGTCTAGGTGGGTGTTCTGATTCAGAGTTTGGTTTCTTTTTTGCTGAGATAGCAAATAAAGTATTACAAGTATTCAATCGTTTTACGCCTCAAGGCCGTCTCTATGAAGTTGACTCAAGGCTTCGGCCAGGCGGTCGGAGTGGGCCAATCGTAAGTTCGCTGGGGGCTTTCCGACGATATTTTTCAGCTGAAGGGCCAGCGGCTGTCTGGGAGCGGCAAGCACTTGTGAAAGCTCGTGTTGTTTTCGGTCAAGAAGCCGCTGTTCAGCGAGTCAAGGCAGTCGTTCATGACGCAGTCTACGGCCACTCCTGGAAGGAGACTGACGTGAAAGACATCTATTCAATGCGACTACGTATGGAAGAAACAGCGGCCAAAGACAACCTTAAGCGCGGTCCTGGTGGTGTCGTTGATATTGAGTTTCTTGTTCAGACACTTCAATTGTTATATGGCAAGAACAATATTGAGCTACAGACATCAAACACACTTGCTGGCCTCGAGTCCCTTGCTTTTGCTGGTATCATAGGGAATGAAATGGCAAAATCGCTCCGCGATGCGTACGACCTGTTACGGAAAAT